>NZ_CAJRAY010000053.1 GCF_907165215.1 Thermobacillus xylanilyticus
TCAAAAAGTGACATTTTCACAGACGAGTTAAGGTGACATTTTCACAGACGATTGACATTGTCATTGTTGCTTAAATATGAAAATTTCAGCAACAATCTGCGTAAGGCCGGAAGACTTCTCAGTTTCCGCTGAACATCGGAATCTGCGGGAGCAGTTCCCCGCCGCCGTAGACGGTCCGTTTCTCCAGGAAGTCGCCGCTTCGGACGGCTTCCGTACGAAGCAGGATGTCCACGGCACGATCCACGGACGAGATCCCGAAGCCCGCCGCCTGGCCGGAATCGAAGAAATGATCGACCCGTGCGGCCAGATCCTGCGGATAATAGTCCGGCAGCACCCGGCGTTTCTTGAGCAGTCCGGCCGCAATCGCGTTCTTGATCAGGAGCGGCTGGCTGTTCCACGTTTCGAGCGTCATGCCGGAGCCGTTCGGCGCCTGGTCCGGAAGATCGGGATCGAGGGAGGCTCCCCACTTGACCATGGCGTCATAATATTGCTTCTCCGCCAGCAGCGCATAATCGAGGGCTTGCCGGTAGACCGCGTCTTCGCCGATCCGGCGGATGACGGTCTGGGCATCCGCGGCCGCGCCGTTCGCATGACGGCTGAACGTCTCCGAGAAAAGTTTCAGGCTCTTCAGCACATTCGTCTGCGCATCGGCGAGCAGCGGGGAGGACGACGGAATGTCCGCGCGCTCCGCTTCCTTGTAACGGTCGTTCGCGAACGCAGCCAGCGATTTGAGCCGCTTGGCCGGATCCGGCGTCTGTCCGGCTTTCATGCTTGCCGTCTCCCGGATCCATTCGCCGGTGAAGGAACGAAACGGCTGGTAGACCGTATAGTAATACGACAAGAGATCCTGCTGCTGGTAGGACGCAGCGCCGGGCGGCAACGTCTCCGAAAGTTTCGGCGCATACCGCGCTTCGGTCCTTTCCGTCCCGATCTTCATGCCCAGCAAGAAGGTGGCGACGGCTACAGCAAGCATGAAAAGAAATCCGAGGCTGAACAGCAATTCCGTCCGTGGCAATCGCTTCTCCATGACAGTCTCCTTCATACGATGTATGATAGAGTCAAACGCTCTCCAGTATAGGGGAAATCTTCGAAAAAGGAAATATGCGGTCGAACGATGAAAAAATTCAACCTGAGAAACTTCAAGCTGCGGCGCGTCACCGTCCAGGATCTGGATGACCGTCTGCTGCTGGTCAATCTGTACGCGACGCAAGCCCTTATGCTTATTATCGGAACGGCCTGGCTGATTTTTCAGGGGCAAAATCCGATTTCGCTTCTGGCTTGGCCGGATGGCCTGCAATTTCTTTATTGGGGCGCCGGACTTGCGGCCGCTGCTCTCCTGGTCAATCTTGCCGCGGAACGCTGGATGCCCGAGGAAGCGGCGGATGACGGCGGCGTCAATGACAGGCTGTTCCGCGGCCGGCCGGTCTGGCATATTCTGCTGATCTCGGCGACGGCCGCGTTATGCGAAGAGATGCTGTTCCGCGGGGCGGTGCAGCATCATCTCGGTCCGTACTGGACCAGCATCGTGTTCGCGGCGATCCATGTCCGCTATCTGAAGCACTGGATTCCGACGGGCCTCGTCTTCCTGACCAGCTACGGGCTCGGATGGATCTATATCGAGACCGGCACGCTATGGGCGCCGATCGCCGCGCATTTTCTGATCGACGCCGCGGGCGGTCTGATGATTCGGTTTCGGAGGGAATCATGAAGGAACAACAAGACGAATTTCCGTTGTCCAGGCGGCGCTCCCGTTCATCTTCCGTCGTGCAATCGCCGCAGGATGGCCGCCGTGCGGACGAAGAGCAGACGGAAGGGACGCCGCTGCCGCCGCGCCGGGTGAAATTTCCGTCGAACAAATATCAGACGGCGCGTTGGTTCTACAATGCGCTCATCGTGCTGTTCTTGGCGCTGATGACGGCGCTGTTCCTGTACGGGCGCGAATTGTCCGGAGAATGAAGCAAGACTGCCGGGAGTCTTTCGGCGGGGAAGGAGGACTGGTGCGTGATCGCATGGTGCGCCGCGGCGGCTGCCGCCTGCTCAGCGCTCGGGGCCGTCATGGTGCGGGAAGCGTTCCGTGTGCGGCTGCGCCGGGAAGAGGTTGTGCTGACGCGGCTTCCCGCGGAATTTGACGGTTACCGGATTTTCTTCATCAGCGACATTCACCGGCGGACCGTCCATCCGTCGCTGATCCGCCTTGCCGCGGAAGCGGGAGGCGCGGATCTCGTGCTGATCGGCGGCGATCTGACGGAGGGCGGCGTGCCGGCTGAACGGGTGCGAGCGAATGTCAGGCTTCTGTCCGGCATCGCGCCGGTGTTCATGGTGTTCGGCAACCACGATTATGACGAGGATGCCGAAGCGCTTGCCGAACTGCTTCGGGAAGAACGGGTCGGCCTGCTTCGGAACGAATCGCGCATCATTGAAAGGGACGGTCAGGCGATTCGTCTGGCCGGCGTGGATGATCTGAGCGCGGGGCGGGACGATGTCCGCGCCGCGCTGAGCGGCCGGACCCGCCCCGGCCGCCAGCCGGCCTTCACCATCCTGCTGGCCCATGATCCGCTCATCGTCGAGCGGATGACGGCCGAGGACGCGCGCCGAACGGATCTCATCCTTGCCGGGCATACGCACGGCGGCCAGATCGTCCTTCCGCTTATCGGGCCGCTTGCCCGCGGCCATCTTCGCTATCTGCGCGGCTGGCGGCCGCTGCCGCGGCACAAAACAACCGGAGGCGCAGGGCGCCCCCGGCTGTTCGTCAGCTGCGGCTATGGCACATCGCATCTTCCGCTGCGCCTGTCGGCGCCGGCGGAAGCCCATCTGTTCACGCTCCGGTCCCTTCGCCGTCCGCCGGCGCGGGCTCCGGAATCTCGATGAGCGCCGGATCGAGGAAGCCGTATCCCGCCTCCTCGATCTTTCCGAGCAGCTTATCGAGCGCTTCCGCGGTCCAGGGCAGCTCGTGCATCAGAATGTTGGCCCCGGAATGGAGCTGGTCCAGCACGTTCTCGATTACGGCATCCGGCTTGTTCTTCGTGCTGGAATCCCAATCGAGCGATCCGTTCGACCAGGTTGTGTAGAGCAGTCCGAATTCCTCCGCGATGCCCCTGACATAGTCGCCGCCCGATCCGAACGGCGGCCGGAACATCTTCGGCGTCTCGCCGATCGTCTCCTCCACCAGCTGCTGGACGCGGCCGATCTGGTCGCGCACGGTCTCTTCATTTTCTTTCTTCAGGTCGATGTGGTCCCAGGAATGATTGCCGATCGTATGGCCCCGTTCATGGATCAGCTCGAGCAGTTCGGGCTGCTTCACCGCGCGGTAGCCGTTCACGAAGAAGACCGCTTTCGCCTGGTGGTTGTCCAACGCATCCAGCATCTGTTCCAGGATCGCCCGATCCTTGGGCCCGTCGTCGAACGTCAGCAGCACCACCTTCGAATTTGCCGATTCGTCGATCGGTTCGAAACGGTACGCGCCGTTCATCCGGTATTGCGGAGCGGCGGGAACTGCCGCGGTTTCATCATCGCCATCGGCTTCGGTTTCTTCTTGGGGCGAACCGGGATCTTCGCTTTCGCCGGATTCGCCGGCTTCGCTGTCCGCCGTGTTTACCGCTTCCGGCCGCGACGTTTCATTCGCCGCGCCGGTGTCGTCAGAGCCGGAGCCGTCCATCCGGATATCCGCTCCCTGTCCGCAGGATGTCATCAGCAGCATCGCGGCCGCAAGCGCGAGCGCCGGTTTTCGCATCGTCATCGCCTCCTTGGGTGTCGCCAACATTTTAACACGGGGCAGCCCGTCCATCCACGACCCGGGCTTCCTGATTTTGACCCGGATTGTCGTCATTGGCGCGGGCAACACTAGGTACGCAATCCATCTGACACACGAGGAGGGACCCGCGAATGCGCATGCGCGGATTTGTGGCGGGCGGCCTGATCGGCATCGCGGCCGGCATCATTCTGTCCCGCAAAAAACCGGGTTCGGTCGAATGGTTCATCCGCAGGGCGGACCAACTGATGACCGGCGCGAAACACAAAATGATCGAGCAGGTTCTGAACCGCCGGTTCGGCGCTGAGGAGCGCGGCGGCGAGCATGATGCCGGCAAAGCCGAATCCGGTTCGTCATGGAACACGATCCGTTCGTTGATCAACGCGGATGCCCGCGTGAAACACGAAGCGGAGCGGATCCTGGCCGAAGCCGGCGATGCGGCGTCTGAACAAGACAAACCGCATTGAGGCTTGCGGCTTGACCGCGCAGCTCGTCCGGGCGGGGCCGGCCGCGTTGCACAGGCGGCACGCGAGCCCCGCCGGGCGGCGGTACGGGCGGGCGTCCCCGTACAACAGCGAACATATGCGAATATCTTGCGAAAATTGACCGATTTCAAAGCGGGCAGGATTCTCCGAAACGGCCGCGGCACGGATACATTCCGTTGTTCCGCTGGTCCGCCGCCCGTTTTTTGCTTTCCCGGGGAATTGGGTTTGCTTTCTTCCTCGTTTCCTAGTGCATTTCGCCGGCATCCATGATAACATAGAAGCAAGATCTTGCCTGTGGACATGGGTTCGTCCGGCAGGGTCGCAGGGCAGAAATGTACGATGCTGCAGAGGGGGAGAGCCATCATGAAGATTGAGCGGCTCAGTCAGGACAAGATCCGCATCTTCCTGACGTTGGACGACCTCCTTGAACGGGGGATCCAGAAGGAGGACTTGTGGCGCGAAATTCCCAAGGTGCACGAACTGTTCAGCGAAATGATGGACCAGGCTTACAGTGAACTGGGATTTGAAGCGAACGGTCCCCTGGCGGTCGAAGTGATCGGCCTTCCGGCGCAAGGGATGGTTGTCATCGTCACCCGAGGCAGCGGAGACGTCGATCATCACGGATATGCAGATGATGACGAGCGGGAACACGACGACGAATTATACGAGATGGAACTGACGCTGGAGATCAGCGATACGATCCTCTATGCGTTCCGGGATTTCGAAGACGTCGTCGCCGCGGCGCGCAGGCTTGCCGCAGCCGGTCCGGAAATCGGCGGCAAGCTCTATGCCTACAAGGGTCTGTACCTGCTGGCTTTCGATTCGTCCGGAGTCGAGCAGTCCCGTTATCAGGCGATCACCGCGGTTCTCGCCGAATACGGCGAGGCGGCGTCCGTGACGGAAGCCGTGCTTGAAGAATACGGCAAAGTCATCTTCGCATCCGATGCCGTGAAAGAGATCAACGAGCGGTTCTGATCTTGTCGACCGGCTGTCCGATATTGAAGCGCATCCGAGGCGCAAGGTCCGCTTTCGGGCGCGCTTCTGTCATTCATGCGGGCTGTGCGGGGCGGCAGCGCCCCGGAGAAGGGAGGGATGGCCGCATGTGGTTGTTGTCGATGCTCACGGCGGCCGTCGCCCCGGGCATCGCGCTGCTCGCCTATTTCTATCTGAAAGACCGGTATGATGCCGAACCGATTCACATGGTCGCGCGGATGTTCATCATCGGCGCGCTCATCGTGCTTCCCATTGCCGTCATCCAGCGCGGCCTTACGCTCGAACTCGGCGAGTCTCCGTTCGTGCAGGCCTTCCTCGTCTCCGCGGGCATCGAGGAAGCGATGAAATGGTTCGTGCTCTACCATATGATCTACAACCACACCGAATTCGACGAGCCCTACGACGGCATCGTCTACGCCGCCGCCGTCTCGCTCGGGTTTGCCACACTTGAAAACGTGCTTTACGCGCTGCTTCTGCCCGCTTCGTTCGGATCGCTTCTCCTGCGGGCGCTGCTGCCCGTGTCCGGCCATGCGCTGTTCGGGGTGCTGATGGGCTATTATATCGGCAAGGCGAAGTTCGCAAGCGCGAGATCGGGCAGGTATCTCGCCGCATCATTCCTGATACCGTTATTCTGGCATGGCGCGTTCGATTATATTCTGCTCGTGTTCAAGCAATATTGGATGCTGCTGATGGTGCCGCTCATGGCCTATCTGTGGTTCCGGGGCGGACTGAAAATCAGGCGCGCCAACGACCGGTCGCCTTTCCGCTCCATTCCGCGCGAAGACGAGATTAAAATGCAGCGGATCCGTCCATAATGGGTTAAGAAGACAAGAAAGGACGGGTAGCGCAAGTGACGACGGCGGCATCGAACCGGGTGAAAGTGCGCATCCGCTGCAGGCGGTGCGGCGAGAAATTCATCCTTCGCGGCAGGCGGGACAAAGGCCGGATCGACACCGGCTTCCGCCAGTGCCTGTGCGACAATACCGAGGATTTCGAGATCGACGAGCACTGGGAGTGATCGTCAGCGGTGCATAAAGCTCCTTCCGCCCAAGCAAACTAACGCCAAGTTTGCCAGCGAAAGGAGCTTTGTCTTATGTATACGCGTCTCAGCGCGGTGCTGTTCCCTGTCTTCGCCGTTCTGCTTGCGGGCACGGCCTTCTGGGGATACAGGGAGCACCAGGAGAAGAACAGTCTGCTCATCAAGGCGGAGAACCAGTATCAACGCGCTTTCCACGACCTCAACGCGCATATCGACCAGCTGCACGAGCAGCTGGGCAATACGCTTGCGGTAAATGCGTCTTCGCATTCCTACCAGCGCAAGGGCTTGATCAACATCTGGCGCATCACGAGCCAGGCGCAGAGCGAAGTCAACCAGCTGCCGCTTACGTTGCTGCCGTTCAACCGGACCGAGGAATTTCTGTCGCGGATCGCCAATTTTTCGTACAAGACGGCGATTCGCGATCTGACGAAGCAGCCGCTGACCGAACAGGAGCTCGCAACGCTGAAATCGTTGTATCAGTCGGCTGAAGATATCGCCAAAGATTTGCACGCGGTGCAGCAGAAGGTGCTGGCCGACAACCTGCGCTGGATGGATGTCGAGCTGGCGCTCGCTTCCGAAGATTCGCCGCGGGACAATGCGATCATCGACGGCTTCAAGACGGTGGACAACAAGATCGCCAAATACGCCGAGCTGGATTGGGGACGTCCGGTGGCCGCCATGTATCGCAAACGGACGGTCGATATCCTGTCGGGCAAGCCCGTGTCCGCCGACGACGTGCGGAAAAAAGCCGCCAAGCTGCTCGGCCTTGACGACCCGTCGGCCGTTCAGGTGACGGAAAATGCGCGGGGCACGGAATATGCCGTCTATTCCGCCACCGTAAACACGGGGGACGGCGTGATTCAGATGGACTTCACGACGCGGGGCGGAGAGCTGATCTGGTACATGAACCCGCGTGAGATCGGGAATCAGCGGGCCGTCAGCCTGGACGATGCCGAGCGGGCGGCGCGCGAATTTCTGAAGGAACGGGGCTATCCGGAAATGAAGGCGATCGCGGTCGATCCTTATGACAACGCGGTGAACCTGACCTATGCGCCGGTTCAGGACGGTGCGGTCATCTATCCCGAGAAGCTGACGGTCAAGGTGGCGCTCGACCGCGGCGAAGTGATCGGGCTTCAGGCGGCGGATTATGTCTACGAGCACAAAGAGCGGAAATTGCCGAAGCCGGCGGTTGACGAGGCGGCGGCGCGGACAAAGCTGAATCCGGAATTCCGGGTGGAACGGTCGCAGCTCGCCGTCATCAAGAACGATCTGGACGAAGAAGTGCTCTGCCACGAATTCGCCGGGCGGATCAACGGCGGGCGGTACAAAATCTACATCAACGCGGAAAACGGGGTGGAGGAGAAAATCGAACGATATCAGACGGCAGAAGACGCCGGAGCGGGGCGTGAGGCGGCGCAGGCCGGATAAAACGCATTTCAAGCCGCAATTCCTGCTGGTTGTGTCTTTCTTCCCATGATATAATTTCTTGTAATGGGGGGGAAGACCGAATTGGAGCCGAAAGTCAATACGTTCCTGTATTTGCAGGTGGCATCTTCGGATGAAGAAGAAGCGAAGGCCGTGTATAAATCGCGCATCGCTGACGTTCAGGACGATACTCTGTACATCGAGGTGCCGCTCGAGGAACAGACAGGCCGGTTCAAACGGCTGTTTCCCGGGGACGAACTATCGGCTTACTACCTGACGGAAGGCGGCGTGAAGCATTATTTCAACACGCACGTGCTCGGTTTCCGCGGCGATGTCATCCAGCTTGTCGCCGTTCGCAGACCGGATCCCCAATCGATCCGGAAAATGCAGCGGAGAAGCTTTCTCCGCGTCCCGGCGGCGCTGGAGCTGGCCGTCAAGCTGGCGAACCAGGTCCGATTTCTGGCCTACACGGACGACATCGGCGGGGGAGGCATCTCATTTGTCACGGACCCCGAACGGGAGCTCAACGCCGGCGACGTCATGGAGTGCTGGCTGCTGCTGCCCTACAAGAACGGGACGATCGAGCACGCTTTCTTCAAGCCGGAAGTCGTGCGGGTGAAGAAGCTCGAGTCCGGCCGGAACCGGGTCATGGCCAAGTTCATCGAGATCACGGACAGCGAACGACAGAAAATTATCCGATACTGTTTCGAGCGCCAGCTCGAATTCCGCAAACGTTGACGTGCGTCCGTCCGCCGCGCATCGGATTCCCAATATCCGGGAATCCTTAGCCGGGAAGGAGGTGCGGCGGATGGATAGGCGGAAGGCGGGTCGGAGCGGCCGCAGGGTGTGGACGGCCGCTGCGGACAGGATTTGCATGCGGCTGGCCGTCATCATCGCCGTGCTGCTCGCGCTCGTTGCCGCGGCGCAGACGGCGTTGCATATCGACGGCATACGGCCGTTTCTGTCAAAGACGGAACGCCTCGAAGGCGTGCCGCGCGGGGACAGATAATTTTGCATCCTGCTGCGGTATGTGGTATAATTTTCGCGTTTGGCAGGCCGTGCCTGCTTTTTTCATGATGGTCGCTGGAGGGGTCTACGCTGACGAACATTGCGCAGGACAGCAGTCCGCGGCGCATCGCGATTGCCATTGACGGTCCGGCGGGAGCCGGCAAGAGCACGGTTGCCCGTCTGGTAGCCGGCAGATTCGGTTATGTTTACATCGACACGGGCGCGATGTATCGGGCGGTTGCGCTGGCCGCGCTTCGCGCGGGCGTCGAGCCCGGGATGACGGGCGAGCTTGAAAAACTGGTGTCGGAGCTGGACATCCGGCTGGAACCGGGCGCTGCCGCGCAGCGCGTCCGTCTGAACGGCGAGGACGTGACGGACGAGATCCGGTCCCGCGAAGTGACTTCGGCTGTTCCGGCCTATGCGGCAGTGCCCGCCGTGCGGGCCAGACTGGTGGAACTGCAGCGCGCCATGGCCCGGGAAGGCGGCGTTGTCATGGACGGCCGTGATATCGGCACCCACGTGCTGCCCGACGCGGAACTCAAAATCTTTCTTACGGCAAGCGTGCAGGAGCGTGCGCGAAGACGGTACGAGGAAAGCGGGCGGGCGCAGGGGATGACGCTGGAGATGCTTGAAGCGGAGATTGCCGAACGGGACCGGCAGGACGCAAGCCGGGAAATCTCCCCGCTCGTCAAAGCCGATGACGCGATCGTTCTGGATACGACGACGCTTACGGCCGAAGAAGCGGCGGAACGCATCGCCGCGCTCGCCGGACGCTCGATCGCGGAGGCGGGCAGACCATGAATTTCTATGAGATCGCCCGTGTGGTGCTGCGGACCCTCTACACAGTGCTGTTCCGGCTGAAAGCCCACGGCGTGGAGAACGTGCCCCGGGAAGGCGGCGTGCTGATATGCTCGAACCATATCAGCGTGCTGGACCCGCCGACGCTCGGCATCTACGTGCCGCGGCGCCTCCACTACATGGCCAAGTCGGAGTTGTTCAAATTCAAACCGTTTGCCGCGCTCATTACGGCGCTCGGGGCATTTCCCGTCAAGCGGGGCGGCGTCAGCAAAGAGGCGATCAAGACGTCTCTGCAGCTGCTGCGGGATGGTCATGCGATCCTCATGTTTCCTGAAGGAACACGCAATTCGGACGCTTCCTCCGCCAAACGCGGAGCCGCGTTGCTCGCGATCCGGAGCGGAGCGACGGTCGTGCCGTGCCGAATCATCGGCGGCTACCGGCTGTTCCGAAGGACGCACGTCATCTACGGGCCGCCGATCGACCTTTCGCCGTATGCCGACAGTACGGACGGCGAAGCGCTGGATCAGGCGACCGAGCTCATCATGCAACGCATCCGCGAGTTGCAAGTCGGATAGGCAGATGAATCATTCATTCGTTTTAAATGCGCCGGCCGTTTCAACGGCGGCCGGCGGGTTTAAATAAAGTTGGGGCAGAATCGAGGAGGTTAGTGTCCATGTCAGAAGAAACGAAAAACCTGGAAACCGCGGCAGCGGAAACTCAAGCCGAAACCGCGGCGGAGACCATTACGGAGCAAAATCTGGATCAGATGGTCACCCTGAAGAAAGGCGATATTGTGAAAGGCACGGTCATCAAGATCGAGGACAACCAGGCTTATGTAAGCCTTGGATATAAATATGACGGTGTCATTCCGCTTCGGGAGCTGTCGGCAGTTCAACTTGACAACGCGGCGGATGCCGTGCAGGTCGGCCAGGAACTCGAGCTCAAGGTCATCAGCATCGACGATGACAAGGAGCGCCTCGTCCTCTCGAAACGCCAGGTCGATGCCGAGAAGGCATGGGATCGGCTGCAGGAGCAATTCGAGAAAGGCGAAGTGCTCGAAGTGACGGTTGCCGATGTTGTCAAAGGCGGTCTCGTCGCCGACGTGGGCGTCCGCGGCTTCATTCCGGCATCGATGGTCGAGCGCCATTACGTCGAAGATTTCAGCAGCTACAAAGGCCGCACGCTGCGCGTCAAAATCAAGGAGCTTGACCGGGAGACGAACAAGGTCATCCTGTCGGCCAAGGAAGTGCTCGAAGAAGAGTACGAAGCGAACAAGCGTCGCATCATGGAATCGCTTGAGCCGGGTCAGATCATTGAAGGCACCGTGCAGCGCCTGACGCCGTTCGGAGCGTTCGTCGACATCGGCGGCATCGACGGTCTGGTGCACGTTTCGGAGCTGGCCTGGGAACATGTCGCCCATCCGCGCGACGTCGTCTCCGAAGGACAGCAAGTGAAAGTGAAAGTGCTGAAGGTCGATCCCGAAGCAGGCAAGATCAGCCTGAGCATCAAAGCGGCGCAGCCCGGTCCGTGGGAGCTTGCGGCTGACAAGTTCCACAACGGCGACATCGTCACCGGCACCGTGAAGCGCATCGTCAGCTTCGGCGCGTTCGTCGAAGTGGCGCCCGGTGTGGAAGGCCTCGTTCACATCTCGCAGATCGCGCATCGCCATATCGCGACGCCGCATGAAGTGCTGAAGGAAGGCCAGGAAGTGAAAGCGAAGGTGCTCGACTTCAACCCGGCCGAGAAGCGGATCTCGCTCAGCATCAAGGAGACCGAGGAAGCGCCGGAGCAGCCGTCCCGTTCGGAGCGGAACAGAGGCGGCCGCGATCAGGTTGAATCCATCCCGAAAGAGAACCTGAGCTTCACGCTCGGCGAACGTTTCGGCGACAAACTCAGCAAACTTAAATAAACCCGACGTCGACAGTGGGGCCGTCTTCACCGGATCGCCGATCCGTGCGGGGGCGGCCCTCTTTGCGGCTCTTCCGTCGCCCGCAACGTATGCGGCCTTCCGGCGCATAATAGGGCGAGGAGGGATAGCCGGTGAATGCTGGTTGGACGGCGGCCTGGGTGATGGTAACGGCCGGCATATTGCTCGCGACCGGATGGAAGAAGCAGCTCCTCGATGATGTCCCGCCCCTTCGCGCAGCCGTGCTGGCCGCTGCGCTGCTGGCCGCATGCGGGTTTGCCGGCGTATGGACCGGGTTGGCCGGGTCGGCGCTGCCGCAATGGCTGGCGGTCTTCGGCGCCTGCGCCTTGCTGCGGAAGGCCGAGCCAGGCAAGCGCCTTCAGGCGCTCGCCGGCGCCGTGCTCGGAAGCATCGCCTGGATATGGCTGAGGAAGCTGTATGCGGCCGATCCGGTCTTCATTCTCTGGGACGCTCAGCTGGACGGGCCGTTGGCGGCCGGCTTACTCGCCGCTGCCTCGGCGGGACATTTCCGGGCGCAATTCGCGGCCGTCGCTGCCGCGGCGATCGCGGCCGAATGGGCTGTTCCCGCCGCGGACGGCGGATGGGCATGGCTGGACGGATTTCTCGCATCGCTCTCGGCGGCGCGGGCGGTTACGGTGCTTGCGCGCGGCGCCGCGGCGCTGGCCGGCCGTCTGCGGCCGCACGCGAACCGCGGTGCCGAATGATCCATTTCCGGATGAAGGCGTTTCTATGGTATATTGTATAAGTTAAGTGCAGTTTTTCCGATCGCTGAATGCTGGTCGAATGATGATCAAGGAGTGGGCAAGGATGGCAAGACCCGTTGTCGCGATCGTCGGGCGGCCCAATGTCGGCAAGTCCACCATTTTCAACCGCATCATCGGTGATCGGCTTGCCATCGTGGAAGACAAGCCCGGCGTAACCCGCGACCGCATATATGGTACAAGCGAATGGAACGGAAAGACGTTCAGCATTGTGGACACCGGCGGCATCGAGATCGACGCCGGAGACGAGATCATGCGCTCGGTGCGGGCGCAGGCCGAACTGGCCATCGACGAAGCCGATACGATCGTGTTCATGGTCGACGGCAAAGCGGGGCTTACCCATGCCGACGAAGAGGTTGCGCGCTTGCTGTTCCGCTCGGGCAAACCGGTCGTCGTCGCGGTGAACAAGGTCGACAACCCCGGGAGAATCGACTCCATTTACGAATTTTACAGCCTTGGTTTCGGGGATCCGATCGCGATTTCCGGATCGCACGGCACCGGCATCAGCGATCTGCTCGACCGGGTTGTCGAAGCGCTGCCTGAACCTTCGGAAGAGGAGTACGACGATGATGTGATCCGGGTGGCGCTCATCGGACGCCCGAATGTCGGCAAGTCATCGCTGGTAAACGCCATCCTGGGCGAAGAACGCGTCATCGTCAGCGACGTGGCGGGCACGACGCGCGATGCGATCGACACGCCGTTCGAGAAAGACGGGCGGAAGTTCGTGTTGATCGACACCGCCGGCATGCGCAAGCGGGGCAAAATTTACGAGACGACGGAGAAATACAGCGTGCTTCGGTCGCTTAAAGCGATCGAGCGATCCGACGTCGTGCTGGTGCTGATCAACGCGGAAGAAGGCATCATCGAGCAGGACAAACATATTGCCGGCTATGCCCACGAAGCGGGCAAGGCCTCGGTGCTCGTTGTGAACAAATGGGATGCCGTGGAGAAGGACGACAAGACGATGCGGCAGTTCGAACTGCGCATCCGCGACCAGTTCCAATTCATGTCCTACGCGCCGATCGTGTTCCTGTCGGCCAAGACGAAGCAACGGCTGCACAGGCTGCTGCCCGTCGTCGAACATGTGGCCGAACAGCATGCGATGCGGGTGCAGACGCATCTCTTGAACGATATTGTCGCCGACGCCGTCGCGGTCAATCCGCCGCCGACGGACAAAGGCAAACGGCTTCGCATCAACTATGCGACCCAGGTTGCGGTCAAGCCGCCGACGATTGTGCTTTTCGTCAACGATCCCGAACTGATGCATTTCTCCTACTCGCGTTATCTGGAGAACAAGATCCGGGAGGCGTTCGCGTTCGAAGGCACGCCGCTCCGCATCATTGTGCGCAAGAAGTCTGACGAGGATTAGGGGGAAGTCTGGTTGTTGGCATCGATTATTGCAGTCGCGGCGAGTTACTTGCTTGGCTCGGTATCCTTCAGCATCCTGATCGCGCGCTGGGTCAAGGGCATTGACATCCGGCAGCACGGCAGCGGAAACGCGGGCGCGACGAACACGCTGCGCGTGCTCGGGAAAGGCCCGGCGGCAGCCGTCTTCCTGCTCGACGTGGCCAAGGGAATTGCCGCGGTTCTGATCGGGCAATGGCTGGGCGAGGGCGAGATCTGGGTGCCGATCCTGTGCGGTGCGGCTGCGATCACCGGCCACAACTGGCCGATCTGGTTCCGCTTCAAGGGCGGCAAAGGCATTGCCACGACGATCGGCGTCATGGCGACGCTTGCGTTCTGGCCTGCGCTCCTTGCCGGCATCATCGCGATCGCCGCAATCGCCATTACGCGGTATGTTTCGCTCGGCTCGCTGATCTTTGCCGCCCTTTTGCCGGTTTTCATTCTTGTTTTGTCCATGCCTTATGAGCTGTTCTGGGTCAGTCTGCTGATCTGCGTCTATGCATTCATCCGGCATCGCACGAATATCGTGAAACTGGTTCGGGGGCAGGAACACAAGCTCGGAGCCGGGAAAGGAGTGCCGAATGAAAAATAAGCGCGCTGCCGTACTCGTCGCCGGGAGCTGGGGAACGGCTCTTGCGACCGTCCTTGCCGACAACGGCTGCGACGTGACAGTATGGACAAGGCGGGCGGAACAGGCGGACGAGATCAACCGGCATCATACGAACAGCACCTATCTGCCGAACGTTGTATTGCATGAACGGATACGGGCCGTGACGGACATGGCCGAGGCGCTGATCGGCGCGGACATCGTCGTGTTCGCCGCGACTTCATCCTCGGTAAGGGAAGTGGCGAGAAAGGCGGCCGGCTGCATCCCGCAGAATGCCTATGTCGTCCATGCCGTCAAAGGGTTCGAGCGCGATACACTTAAACGGATCAGCACCATTCTCGCCGAAGAGCTCGCGCGGCCGGAGTCTTCCATCGTCGTGCTGTCGGGACCGAGCCACGCGGAGGAAGTCGTCCGGCGCTGTCCGACGACGGTCGTCGCCGCATCGATGTCGAAGGAAGCGGCGGAAGCGGTGCAGGACTATTTCATGAACGCCTATTTCCGCGTTTATACGAATCCGGATGTCATCGGCGTGGAAGTCGCCGGCGCGATCAAGAACATCATCGCGCTCGGCGCCGGGCTGTCCGACGGCCTCGGATACGGGGACAACGCCAAGGCCGCCCTGATTACGCGCGGTCTTGCGGAGATCGGACGTCTCGGCCAGGCGATGGGCGCCCAGCTCCTGACGTTCGCCGGGCTCGCCGGCGTGGGCGATCTGGTCGTGACGTGCACGAGCCGGCACAGCCGCAATTGGCGCGCCGGTTCGATGCTTGCCGGCGGCATGAGCCTGGACGAAGTGCTTGCATCGATGGGCATGGCCGTCGAGGGCGTCGGCACGACGCGTGCCGCCTATGCGCTCAGCCGCCGGTACGGCGTGCCGATGCCGATCACCGAGCAGCTGCATGCCGTATTGTTCGAAGGAAAGCCGCCGAAGGCGGCGGTGGAAGCGCTGATGGGCCGCGTCCGGACGCACGAAAGCGAAGAAGTGGCGAAAGCCTGGCTGGAAGCCGAGTGAAGGCTCAGCTGCGAACGTTTCTCGTCCGCGGATGACGCGAATGGAACAAGGCCGCACCATGTGTCCCGACTCCGCATATGATGCATTCAGCACAACGGAGGAGGGGAGCTATGAGCGGCAAGAACTTGTCCAAAGACGTCCTGAACGTCGTAAAGAAGAAGACCGGCAAGCCGATCAGCGAGCAGCAGGTGAAGAAGCTGGCCGGCAGCGTGACGGCGAAGACGTTCCAGAACGAAGCCGAGCTGCGCCGCTTGATCAAACAGGTGTCGGCGGTTGCGAACGTGCCCGTATCGGAGGATACGGTGAACGATATCGTGAACGCGGTCCGCAAAAGCGGCATGAATATGGAGCAGCTGGAGTCGCTCATCCGCACGATGATCCGCAGGTGAGCGCAAAACCGGGGCAGCCGGCATCCCTCCGCGGCGGGGTGCCGGCCGTTTTTGCTTGTATCGCCGCACCGATGGTATAATGTTCAGGAACTTTATGCGAAACTGGAGACGATAACGGACATGGATGCCATGACGAAAATGTGGGTCTCGCTGATCGGAATCGGGTTGATGGCGCTGTCGGCCGTCGCGATTACGTTCGCGCGACTCAAGACGAAGGGATTTGTGCGGGGCGTTCTTTCACTGATCGCTTTCCTTCTGCTGATGATCGGCTTTTTGCTCGGACTGATCTCCATTCTGTAATGTACATAAGGAGCATGAAATCATGATTTATTTGCGCGGAAGAACGAAGGAAGCTTCCGTCCCTGCCGAAGCAGGGCTTTCCCTGTTGGAGCACGCGCTCAAGGCCGGCGTTGACTGGGGATTCTCCTGCACGCGCGGCACCTGCGCCCGCTGCCGGTGCAGGGTCGAGGCGGGAGCGGAATGGCTGGAAGACATTACGGACGCCGAATGGGACAGGCTGGAGCCGGAAGAATTCGACGAAGGCTACCGGCTCGCCTGCCAGGCTGTCGTGCGGGCGGGGGCCGGAGAGATCCGCGTCGTGAACCGCCCGTATTTCTGACCGCGGAGTGAGCGCCATGGATCATGAGTCCCGGATCGAACGGGCGCTGTGCCGGATCGCGGAACGGCTGGACGGAACCGGCGTTGCCTGGGTGGTCGGCGGCAGCGCCGGATTGATGCTGCGCGGGCTGCCGCTGCCGGCGCCGCCGCGCGATCTTGATCTGTACGCGGATCCGACGGATGCGGAGGCGATGCACGAGGCCTTGAGCGTCTGGGCGGTCGATCGACCGGTCCGCAGTGTGACGGAGCGCTATGAGTCCATTTTGAGCCATTATCGCATTGAAGACGTCCACGTGGAGCTTGTCGGCGGATTCGTCGTCGAAGACCGCGGCTGCCGGTACGAGGTGCGCGTGCGGGACATTCTGCTGCCGGAAGCGGAGCGCCGCACGCTGGAGCCTTGCGGCACCGGCGCGGCCATCGTCCCGCTCGCGCATGAGCTGTGGTTCAACTGGCTGCGCGGGCGAAGGGACCGTCTGGAGCTGGCCGCGGACGCCATCGCCGCGGATCCGGACCGTCATTTGCGAGCTTTCCGCGCCTTGACGGCTGATAGCCGCTTCACTCCCGAGGCGATTGCAGAGGTGGAATCGCTGCTGTCCGCAGCGGCGAGACATCGGAAGGAAAGGGCGGGCTGCGAATCATGACAAGGTTCGTCAGACGGCGACCGGGCGCCTGGTTCCGCGTCCCGGCCGCCTTGCTCATCATTTCCGTATTGCTGACCGGCTGCCTGTATCCGAAAGACCAGCTTGCCCAGAACCGCATGCCGCCGCGCGACGCGGTTAGGCTCGTGCAGGCGGCGGTGGACGACTACCGCAGGGACACGGGGCTCTTGCCGATCAAGAACGCGGGTCCGGAAACGCCCCGATACGAGAAATATGTCGTTGATCTGGCCAAGCTCAAGCGGACCGGCTATTTGTCGGACTTGCCGGCGGCGGCCTACGAGAAAGGCGGAAACTATTATTTTCTCGTGCTGGACGAAGAGACGGAACCGATCGTCAGACTGATGAACATCGCCGTCCTGCAGCAGCTGAACGATCTCCAGAGCCGCGTGGATGAATACAGGTCGTCCAACGGCGGCGCTCTGCCGGCCGGAGAGCCGGTCTATCCGTCGTTCGCCGCGCTCGATTTCGACAAGCTGGGCGGCAGAAAACCGGATATCCGCAGCGTCTTCAGCGGCCATCCGATCACGGTGCTCGTCCATGACAGCGGCGCCGTCTTCGCCGATTACGGCATCGACGTGCGGCGGCTGGTCGAAAGCAGCGGCACCGCGCCGGACCCGGATGCGGACCTGCGCGAGCTGCTGACGCGGGAGACGCTGTTCGTTCCGGTCAAATCTCCCGTCTATCATTGGATCGACGGCGACCCGACGGCCCGATACCCTGAATAAAGGTTGTTCCTGTGCGAAAGGCGGAGCATGAGGCTCCGCCTTTCTTAATTTTTAACAGTCATAGACGATCATTTCACGTCATATACCAGCAGAGGAAAGCATGCGGCCGCCGTGCTGACAAATTCTCGGACGGGGTCATATTCGGGACGTGTCTGTAATAGGATGATACCAGTCCAATACGGTTCGAACAGCGGACGCCGGACGATGCCGGGCCGGCCATGCTCCCGGTCCGGTGCGGCGCGGAGAGGTGCGATCGGCGGCGACGGGCGGCTCAAGGAGCACGGCGATGGTCCGGCCGGGCGCCGACGAATCCGAGGTCCCGCGCTGCCGGCGGTGCGCCCGGACGCACTCCGTGTTCTCGGAAAATCGAATGGAGGGGATATCGAGTGGAAAAAGTCGACATTTTCAAGGACATCGCCGAACGCACGGGCGGAGACGTCTACCTCGGCGTCGTCGGGGCCGTCCGCACCGGCAAATCGACCTTTATCAAACGGTTCATGGAGACGGTCGTGCTGCCGAACATCACCAGCGAGGCGGACCGGATCCGCGCGATCGACGAGCTGCCCCAGAGCGCCGCCGGGCGGACCATCATGACGACCGAGCCGAAATTCGTCCCGAACCAGGCCGTGCAGATCCGCGTATCCGAAGGACTGGAAGTGAACGTTCGGCTCGTCGATTGCGTCGGGTATGCGGTGGACGGGGCCAAAGGATACGAGGACGAGAACGGGCCGCGCATGATTACGACGCCCTGGTTCGATGACCCGATCCCGTTCCAGGAAGCGGCCGAAATCGGCACGCGGAAAGTGATCCAGGAACATTCCACGATCGGCATCGTCGTGACGACGGACGGCACGATCGCCGAAATTCCGCGCAGCGCCTATCTGGAAGCGGAAGAGCGGATCGTGCAGGAACTGAAGGATGTCGGGAAGCCGTTCGTCATGATCGTCAACTCGACGCGGCCGAATTCCATCGAAACGCAAGCCCTTCGCAGCGAGCTGCAGGCGAAATACGATATCCCGGTCATGGCGCTCAGCGCGGCCACGATGGGCGAAGAAGACGTCCTGTCCGTACTGCGTGAAGCACTCTACGAATTCCCGGTGCACGAAGTCAATGTCAATCTCCCGAGCTGGGTCATGGTGCTGAACGAGAACCACTGGCTCAGAACGAGCTACGAGCAGTCGGTCCGCGACACGGTGCAGGACATCCGGCGGCTTCGCGATGTCGACCGGGTCGTGCAGCAATTCCTCGAGTACGACTTCATCGCGCGCGCCGGCCTCAGCGGCATGAACCTGGGCCAGGGCGTGGCGGAGATCGATCTGTATGCGCCTGATGAGCTGTACGATCAGATCCTGACGGAAGTCGTCGGCGTCGAGATCCGCGGGAAAGACCATCTGCTGCAGCTGATGCAGGAATTCGCGCACGCCAAGAAAGAATACGACCGGTTCGCGGAAGCGCTCGAAATGGTGAAGACGACGGGATACGGCATTGCCGCTCCGACATTGTCCGAGATGTCGCTTGACGAGCCGGAACTGATCCGCCAGGGTTCCCGGTTCGGCGTCCGGCTCAAAGCCACGGCGCCTTCGATCCATATGATCCGCGTCGATGTCGAGTCGGAATTCGCGCCGATTATCGGCACGGAGAAGCAGAGCGAGGAACTGGTGCGCTATCTGATGCAAGATTTCGAGAACGATCCGATCAAGATTTGGGAATCGGACATTTTCGGCCGGTCGCTGCATTCCATTGTGCGCGAAGGAATCCAGGGCAAAATCGCGATGATGCCGGACAATGCGCGCTACAAACTGCAGGAGACGCTCGGCCGCATCATCAACGAAGGTTCCGGCGGCCTGATTGCCATCATTCTCTGAACCGGGGAAGCGCGCTTGAAACGGCGCGCTTTTTTCACGTTCGGACGAAAGGATGCGATCAGGACGTCAATGACCGGGGAATGCCTGAACCGCCGCGCCCGGCGCCCGGTTTCTACTTGAAAATCGGAATGCCCTGTATTAGTATAGAAATTGTGCGGTCAAAGGTATAAATTGGCTTGGAACGGTTAAACAGTATGATAGAAAAACGGTCAGCCGCAGCCAGGGGAGGTGAATGCGATGAACAAATCCGAACTCGTCAACAAAGTAGCCGAGATTACCGAACTGTCCAAGAAAGACGCTGCCAAGGCGGTCGATGCCGTATTTGACGCGATTGCCGAAGCTCTGCAAAACGGAGAAAAGGTGCAGCTTGTCGGTTTCGGCAATTTCGAAGTCCGCGAACGTTCTGCACGCAAAGGCCGCAATCCGCAGACGGGCGAACCGATCGAAATCGCCGCCAGCAAGACGCCCGCCTTCAAACCTGGCAAGTCGCTGAAGGAAATGGTCGGGGAGTAAGCAGCCCCCTGATGCCGTGATCGTCCGGATGGCGCGTCCATTCGGACGATATCATTTTTGTGCACGCCGGCTATTGACAGCGGGCCGGCGATCGATTAGAATCATCTTTGCGTTTGTCGGGTGTTAGCTCAGCTTGGTAGAGCGCTACCTTGGGGTGGTAGAGGTCGCCAGTTCAAATCCGGTACACCCGACCATTTCTTCTCGAAGAGGAACTGCTTCCGCAAGGCAGGAAGCAGTTTTCTTTGTACAACGACAATATCTTCACAGCGCAAGCGGTGCGCCCTCCCGGAAGGACGGCGCAAGCCGCTTGGCTTGCCGGCGCACGGCACCGGCCGACGCGCACGAAGACGCCGGAGGCGATGGAATGGACACGAGCATGGCGGATTACGTGGTCATCAAGGCGAAGGATCAGGGCGTCGTTGTCATCGGACTTACCCGGGGTCAGAACACGAAGTTTCATCACACCGAGAAACTTGACAAGGGCGAAGTGCTGATTGCGCAGTTCACCGAGCATACGTCCGCGATCAAAGTCCGGGGCAAGGCGACGATTCTGACGAAGTACGGCACGATCGAGACGGATCAATAAACCTGAACGGCGCGGTCCCTCGCGGCTGCGGCGGAGAAAGCAGGCATAGCCTGTTTTTTTTGTTTGTACACTATACAGGCGGGGACATCCCGGCAAGAAGCGAATGGCGGAGGGATCGGGATGAAATCAGCTGCCTGGAGAGCGCTGGCTGCCGCAGCCTGCTGCGCGGCCGCCGTAGCCTTGCTGCTTGCGGTGCTGCAACCGGAAGCCGTGCAGCCCGATGGACGGCATTTGGCGGTATTTCGCCAGGATCGATCCGTCCGGCTGGACAGCAACAATGTGGTCGATCTGCTGGCTTCGGCCGAATTCGGACAGAAGATTAAGCGGGTGCATTGGTCCGGATCCGTACTGTCCGTCGATTTTGCGGTTCGGGACGATGACGCGGCGGCGGAAGCCGTTTTCTCGGACTTGAAGGAATTGATTCTGCAGGCGTTCGGTCACACGACGAACGTTCAGCGCCTGCTCGTCCGTTTCGAAGAAAATGAAGCCGGGTCAGCCGCCGGCCGGGGCAGGCTGCTGCTTGCAGCCGACGTCCGCCGATCCGACCCCTGGATTGCGGAGCAATGGACCGGGCTCAAAGACGCGGATCTGGGCCGCGACGCGGTCTGGCGCAAACGGCTCAGGCTGACGGCGACAAGCCGCTGGAACGAACGATTCGGCCGCGCGGCGCCGGATTCGTGACAGCTGTGTGTCCTTCGGATGTGTTCGGCTTCACAATGTGCTATAATAGGTTTCGAATTTATACGGCCAAGGCGCGGCATGAAACGCCGGCCGCGGCCCGGAGGCATAATGGATGAACGCTTACCGCATTCCCGAAATCGCGAAGAAATATGTCGAGTACGACATGATCCGCAAGCATACCGAATTGCCCGCATTCCCGGATTCCCGGGCTCGTTTGTTGTATACGCTGCTTGCGAGCGGCAAGCACCCCTCCGAGCGGAGCGAGCTTTACGCCCTCGTCGTCTGGCTCGTTCAGCTCGGCCTGGACACGCATGACCTGGTGGACAATCACTCCGGCAAACGTCCGGAGCGTGAGATGCGCGCCCGCCAGATTCTGGTGCTTGCAGGCAATTACTTCAGCAGCCGGTTTTACCATCTGCTGTCGCAGGCCGGACAGATCGAGATGGTCCGGCGGATCAGCAACGCGGTGTGCGAGGTCAACCGGTTGAAGATGAACCTCTATACGCGCATGAAGCAGCGCAAGGTGACGGCCGATGAATACATCGGCATCCACACCGAGCTCAAGACCGGTCTCTTCGAACTGTTCGGCAGCCTGCTGGACGAGCGCTTGTCGGCGCTCTATCCGGATCTGTTGCGCGGGTTTACCCGCTGCGAGGTCGTACTGAACGAACTCGAACGTGTGGAATCGCCCGGTCAGTTTGAAGGCAGCTGGGGATACTGGCGCATCATGCAGGACGGCACCGAGGACGAGCGCCGGCAGCTTGCGCAGCATCCCCGGGAAGAAGGGCTGATCCGTCAGTTGATCGCCAAATACAACCTGCGCGCCCAGCTGACCGAATTGCTCCGCCAGTCCATTGCGCAGGTGCAGGCCGTTCTCCGGCTTCTGGACTCGGACAAGCTGGCGGCGGAACTGGCGCAGATCGGCAGAAAGCTGCATCCATCCTTTGCCTTGCAGCACGCCGTGACGAACGAGACGAGGTGAAGGACTTGGAAGGCAAGATGAAGGAACAGTACGTTCACGAAGTGTTCCAGAGCATCGCGCCGAAGTATGACAAGATGAACGACATCATCAGCTTCCGCCGCCACAAGGCGTGGCGCGCGTTCGCGATGCGGCGCATGAGCGTCAGGCCCGGCACGTCGGCCGTCGATCTGTGCTGCGGCACGTGCGATTGGACGATCGCGCTGGCCCGGGCCGGAGCCGCCCGCGTCGTCGGGCTGGATTTCAGCGAAGCGATGCTGGAGATCGGCCGTCGCAAGGTTGAACAGTCCGGGCTGGCCGGCCGGATCGAACTGCATCACGGGAACGCAATGGCGCTCCCGTTCGAGGACAACGCGTTCGATTACGCGACGATCGGATTCGGGCTCCGGAACGTGCCGGATCTTCGCCAGGTGCTGCGGGAGATGACCCGCGTCGTGAAGCCCGGCGGGCTGGTCGTCAGCCTGGATGCCTCGAAGCCGACCTGGCAGCCGTTCAAGGCGTTGTACGATCTCTATTTTCAGCATTTGATGCCCCTCCTGGGGAAAATATTCGCCAGCCGCTACCAGCAGTACAAATGGCTGCCCGAATCGCTGTCCCAATTCCCCGGAAGGCATGAACTGGCGGAGATTTTCCGCGAGGTCGGGCTTGTGGAGGTGCAGGCTTACCCGCTGTCGGGCGGCGTGGCCGCACTGCATATCGGCGTGAAACGGGGCGGAAAGGCATGATTCGCAAGATACGCATTTTCCTCGAGATGATCAAGTTTGAACATTCGCTCTTCGCGCTACCCTTCGCGTTCGTCGGCGCCATCCTCGGCGCCGTCATGATGCTGGACCGGCTTCCGACCTGGAGCGAGATCGGCTGGGTCACCATCGCGATGGTCGGCGCGCGCAGCGCGGCCATGGGGCTCAACCGGCTGATCGACCGGGCGATCGACGCGCGCAATCCGCGTACGGCGGGCCGCGCCATCCCCGCCGGACTGCTCGGCATCCGCGAAGTGGTCGTCTTCATCATCGTATCGTTCGCGCTGCTGTTCCTCGCGGCGTTCCGGCTGAATCCGCTGGTCGTCAAGCTGCTGCCGATCGCCGTTTTCGCACTGGTATTTTATCATTATACCAAACGATTCACCTGGCTCTGCCATCTGTTCCTCGGGTTCACGATTGCGCTCGGTCCCCTTGGAGGCTGGCTGGCGGTTACGGGAGAAGCGAGCCCGGCGGCCTATCTGTTGTATGTGTCCGTCGCCTTCTGGATCGCGGGTTTCGATATCGTTTACGCCTGCCAGGATGCGGAGTACGACCGGGAGGCGAAGCTGCATTCGATTCCGGCCCGTTTCGGCGTCCGGAACGCGCTGCTCATCGCGCGGCTCTTCCATATCGTCCCGGCCTTCGGGTTTCTCACGCTGTTCTGGATGACGGATCTCAGCTTCGGCTACCTGGCTGGCGCCCTGATCTCGCTCGGCATTCTGGCGTACCAGCATATGCTGGTCAAGCCGGAAGACCTGAGCCGCGTCAACATCGCCTTTTTCTCGATGAACGGCACGCTGAGCGTCGTCCTGTTTGCGTTCACATTGTTTGATCTGGTGGTGCTTCGCAAGTGGTGAGCGGGATAGCGGAAAGCGGACGTCCGCGCAGATGGGTGGTCGGCATGACGGGAGCAAGCGGATGCGCGTACGGCATCCGGCTGATCGAGACGCTGCTCGCCGGCGGCTTCGAAGTGCATCTCGTCATCTCGGATGCGGGCTGGAGAGTGCTGCGCGAGGAGGCCGGATGGGACTCGGCCCGGCGCGCGGAGGAACTGGACCGCCGGTTCGGCGGCGCGCTGACGGACGGCCGCATGCGCTACTATCCTTCCGCCGATGTCGGCGCGAACGTTGCCAGCGGATCGTTCCGCACCGAAGGGATGGTGATCGCGCCGTGCTCGATGGGGACGTTGTCGGCCATCGCGAACGGCGCCTCGGACAATCTGGTTGAACGCGCGGCGGATGTCGCCCTGAAGGAAGGGCGCAGGCTGCTGCTCATGCCGCGCGAATCGCCGCTCCATGCGATCCACCTTGAGAACATGCTGAAGCTGGCGAGGCTCGGCGTCCGGATCGTTCCTGCGATGCCGGCTTTTTACTACCATCCGGCTACGATCCGTGATATGATCGATTTTATGGTCGGCAAACTGCTGGACAACATGGGAATCGACCACGACTTGTACAGACGATGGGGAGATGACGGACATGGCGGCGGAGCGCGAGATCACGGTAGGCCGGATTGATTATGCCAATATCTGGCCGATCTTCGACCGCTTCGAAGAATGCCTGGCCGAGACGGGCGTCCGGAATGTGCGCGTCGCGAAAGGCGTGCCGGCGACGCTGAACCGCGCGCTGTCCGAAGGGACGATCGACATCGCCGCTATCTCGTCGTTCGCCTACGGACAACGGTTTGACGAGTACGAGCTTTTGCCCGAATTGTCCGTCAGCGCGGACGGTGAAGTGATGTCCGTCCTGCTGTTCCTGAAGCGGCCGCTCGAGGAAGCGCTGCGCGGGCGGATCGCGGTGACGACGGCCTCCGCGACTTCGGTCAACCTGCTCCGCATCGTGATGCAGGGCCGGTACGGCCGCTGCCCCGAGCTGATCGCCATGGAACCGGATTTGGAGGCGATGCTGGAGCGTGCGGACGGCGCGCTGCTCATCGGCGATCCGGCGATCCGGGCTTCCTGGCGGCCCGGTCCGGGCATTGAAGTGCTGGATGCGGCGCGCATGTGGAAAGAATGGACCGGGCTCGGCATGACGTTCGCGGTGTTCGCCGTTCGCAGGGAAGCCGCGCGGGAGGCGCCCGAGACGGTCCGCCGCGTCTACGAAGCGCTGGCCGAGAGCAAACGGCGCGCGCTCGCCGACATCGAGGGACTCTCGCGCAAGGCGGCCGGGCGGTTCGGCGGCGGGGAAGACTACTGGGAGCGGTATTTCCGCACGCTGCGATACGGGTTCGGTCCGCAGGAACAGGAAGGACTGAGCTATTATTACGACTGCGCGTTCCGGATGGGGCTGCTTGAGCGGCGGGTCGCTCCGGCGACGTGGCCGGATCACGCAGCGGCACGGGTGAATGAATGAAACTGACCGATCTGTATGCAAGCCTGGAAAACGATCTGAACGTAATCGAACAAGAGCTTGAAAGCAGCGTGACGAGCGACCACGCGCTGCTCAGCGAAGCAGCCGTTCATCTGCTCAAGGCGGGCGGCAAGCGGATCCGTCCCGCCATTGTCCTGCTCGCGGGCAAATTCGGCGATTACCGTCTCGACGTGCTGAAGAAAGTGGCGGTTCCGCTGGAATTGATCCATATGGCGTCGCTCGTCCACGACGACGTGATCGACGACGCGGATACGCGGCGAGGCCAGCTGACCGTCAAGTCCAAGTGGGACAACCGGATCGCGATGTACACCGGCGACTATATTTATGCGAAAGCGCTCACGATCATCGCCGAGCTGAACGATCCGGTGCTCCACCAGGCACTGTCGCGGGCGATCGTGCAGATGTGCATCGGCGAAATGGAGCAGATCCGCGACTTTTTCAACACCAGGCAGACGGTGCGCCAATATTTGCTGCGCATCCGCCGCAAGACCGCGCTGCTCATCGCAATCAGCTGCCAGCTCGGCGCGGCGGCGGCCGGCACGCCGCCGGCGGTGTACAACCGGCTGTACCGCTACGGCTACAACGTCGGCATGGCGTTCCAGATCCGCGATGACCTGCTTGATCTGCTCGGCACGGAGCGGCAGCTCGGCAAACCGCCGGGTTCGGACATCCGGCAGGGCAACATGACGCTGCCGGTCCTGCTCGCGCTTCGGGACACCGCGGTGAAGGACGAATTGCTGCGCGAGATTGAACGGATCCGCGAATCGGACGGCCAGGCGGACTGCACGCGCGCCATCGAGCTGATCCGCGCCAGCCGGGGCATTGAGGAAGCGGACCGGCTTGCCGCACGGTACATCGACAAAGCGGTCGGTTTGCTGGAGGGATTGCCGGATATTCCGGCGCGAAGCACGCTGAATGACATCGCGCGGTTCGTCGGCAAGCGAAATTATTGAAGTCCGGGCATATGGCCCGGCCGGATGGGGGATGGAAAGGATGGAACGGACGTTTCTGATGATCAAGCCGGACGGCGTGCAGCGCGGCCTGATCGGGGAGATCGTGTCGCGGTTCGAACGCAAAGGGCTCAAGCTCGTCGCGGCGAAATTCATGCGCGTATCCGAAGAATTGGCCGAAAAGCATTATGCGGAACACGTCGGCAAAGATTTCTACCCGCCGCTGATCCGCTTCATCACGTCGGGTCCGGTGTTCGCAATGGTATGGGAAGGCGACAACGCCGTTGCCCTGACCCGCGCCATGATCGGCAAGACGAACGCCGTGGAGGCGGCGCCGGGAACGATTCGGTCGGATTATGCGGTACATACGAACTTCAATCTCATCCACGGTTCGGACTCGCCGGAGAACGCCGAGCGCGAAATCGCGAACTTCTTCCGCCCGGAAGAGCTGGTCGATTACGAACTGACAATCCAGCGCTGGATTTGACCGAGGCGCGGCAGGGTGGGACGTCATGGAAGATGCGGATTTCGCGCTGTTCATCCGGCAAGTGAAGCAGAAGACGAACATCGATCTGTCGCAATACAAGGAAACGCAGATGAAGCGGCGGCTGACGACGCTGCGGCTGAAGCACGGCTACGGCACGTTCGCATCTTACTGGGAAGCGCTGCAGCGCGATGAACGGCTTATGAACGAGTTTCTTGACCGGATGACGATCAACGTGTCCGAGTTCTGGCGCAACGCGAATCGCTGGGCGGTCCTGGAAGAGCGTTTCATCCCGGCGATGTTGAGGGAAGGCCGGACGCTGCGCATCTGGAGCGCCGCCTGCTCGACGGGGGAAGAGCCTTATACGGTCGCGATGATTCTTGATCGGCTCGGCGCCCTGGCGCGCGCGGACATTCTGGCCACCGACATCGACGCGAACGTGATCGAGAAGGCGAAGAACGGGCTGTACCCCGATCGATCGCTCAAGGAAGTGCCCGACGCATACCGGAGGGCTTATTTCACCGCGGCGGGCGAAGGCTATCGGGTGTCGGACAAGCTGATCCGCGCCGTCCGCTTCAAGCAGCACAATCTGCTGCACGATCCGTTCGGCTCCGACTACGATCTGATTGTTTGCCGCAACGTCATGATCTATTTCACGGAAGAAGCGAAGCACGAATTGTACCACAAGTTCGCAAAGGCGCTCAGACCGGGCGGTCTGCTGTTCGTCGGCAGCACGGAGCAGATTTTCACGCCGGCCCAATACGGTCTGGAATCGACGGAGACCTTCTTCTATCGGCGCAAGCCGGAGCATGTATAGCCGCTGTCCATCTTTCCCATACTGACGATATCCGACATTTTTGGAGGGTTGGAATGGACAAGCGTGTGGTGATCGCCGCCTACAAGCGCGGGTGGATTACGATCCAGGAATGCGCGCAGATCCTCGGGCTGGACGCCGCGCAGATCGCAGGCATCCTGAGCGCCGAGCGGGAGGCCGGGAGCCGCCGTACAGCCTTGCGGCCTACGCGCCATGCTCACGGTTGAAGTCCATCGCATATTCGACGGGCCGGCTTGCGGACAAGCCGGCCCTTTGTCATGTTTCAAGGCTGACGGAGGCGTCCCGGCGATTCCTTGTCAAAAGAACGGGCGCTATACTATAATGAGCGAAGGCAACGAGCAGTAGAACCGGAAGTGATGGAAGAATTGCGCGGCATGGACGGCCGCTGGGGGGAAACGGATGAGTCTCAGGTATTTGACGGCAGGCGAGACGCACGGGCCGCAGCTGACGGCCATTGTCGAAGGTCTGCCGAGCAATCTGAAAATTGATTTCGACGAGTTGAATTTTCAACTGCAGCGCCGCCAGAAAGGCCACGGCCGCGGCAGACGGATGCAGATCGAGCAGGACACGGCGAAGATCGTCGGCGGGGTGCGCCACGGCCGCACGACCGGCGCGCCGGTCGCGATCGTCATCGAAAACAACGACTGGAAACATTGGACGACCGTCATGAACGTGGAGCCGATCGAAGGTTCCGACGAGACGAAGCGTCGTGTTCACCGTCCGCGTCCCGGCCACGCGGACTTGAACGGCGGGCTGAAGTACAACCTGCGCGACCTGCGCAATGTGCTCGAACGCTCGAGCGCCCGCGAGACGGCAGCCCGCGTCGCCGTCGGCGCGCTGGCCCGGCAGCTGCTGGCCGAATTCGGCATCAAGGTCGGCGGACAGGTCATCCGCATCGGCGAGATTGAAGCGCCGAAGCACAATCTTCCGCTTGATGAAATCATTCGCCTGACGGAAGAGTCTCCGGTACGCGTCGTCGACAAGGAGACCGAAGCGAAAATGATGGCCCACATCGACCAGGTCAAGCAGGAAGGCGATTCGATCGGCGGCATCGTCGAGTGCATCGTCGAAGGCGTGCCGGTCGGCCTCGGCAGCCATGTGCAATGGGACCGGAAGCTGGACGGCCGGATCGCGCAGGCGGTTGTGTCGATCAACGCCTTCAAGGGCTGCGAGATCGGCATCGGCTTCGAGGCGGCCAGACTGCGCGGTTCGCAGGTCCACGACGAGATCATGTATGAGGAAGGCCGCGGTTTCTACCGTGCGACGAACCGGGCGGGCGGCATCGAAGGCGGCATGACGACCGGCGAGGCGATCGTTGTGCGCGGCGTCATGAAGCCGATTCCGACGCTCTACAAACCGTTGCGCAGCGTCGACATCGACACGAAGGAACCGTTTACCGCCCAGGTCGAACGTTCCGACAGCTGCGCGGTGCCCGCCGCCAGCGTTGTCATGGAACATGTGGTGGCCTGGGAAGTGGCGAAGGCGTTCCTCGAGAAATTCGGCGGCGATTCGATTGAAGAAATCCGCGCCAACCTGGACAACTATCTGAAGCAGGTGGGGGCTTACTGATGCGGGAACTGACGGTGCAGCTTGGCGAGCGGTCCTACCCGATCTACATCGGCGAAGGACTGCTTGACCAGGCGGCCTTTTATTTCGACAAGCACGGCATCGGCAAGCAGTCGCCGCTGCTCATCGTGACGGACGAACAGGTGGGTCGGCTGTATCTGGACAAGCTGGAGTCGGGGCTTCGGGCTGCGGGCTATCGAACCGTCAGCGCCGTCGTTCCCGCGGGCGAACAGGCGAAATCGCTTTCGCAGTTCGAAGAACTGATCACGATTGCCCTCAAAGCCGGACTTGACCGCAAATCGGCGATCATCGCGCTTGGCGGCGGCGTCGTCGGCGATCTGGCCGGCTATGCGGCGGCCGCTTACATGCGCGGCATCCGGTTCATTCAGATGCCGACGACGATCCTCGCCCATGACAGCAGCGTCGGCGGCAAGGTCGCGGTCAATCATCCGCTCGCGAAAAACATCATCGGCGCGTTCCACCAGCCGGCGATGGTGCTGTACGATCTGGCGACGCTCCGCACGCTGCCGCCGCGCGAAGTGAGCAGCGGTCTTGCGGAAGTGGTGAAGCACGGGCTGATCCGAAGCGCCGAGTTTGTCGCCTGGATCGACGAGAATGCGGACAAGCTGCGCGCGCTTGATCCGGAAGCGCTCGGATACGCGCTGTATTTCGGCTGCCGCGTGAAAGCGGAAATCGTGTCGCAGGACGAGCGGGAGAACGATCTGCGCGCCATTCTCAACCTCGGCCACACGATCGGCCACGCGCTCGAGGCGGTGGGCGGATACGGCGAGCTGCTGCACGGCGAAGCGATCGCGATCGGCATGGTCGGCGCGGCGCGCATCGGCGTGGAGCTCGGCGCGCCGCGGGAAGTGTACGAGGTGACGAAGCGGGTGCTGGCGAAATGCGGGCTGCCGGTCCGGCTGCCGGCGCATTTCGATACCGACGCGATCATGGACGCCATGCGGCATGACAAGAAATTCAAGGAAGGCCGGATGGTGTTCATCGTCCCGACGGCGATCGGAGACGTCGTCATCGACAAGAACATGTCCGCGGAGCGGGTGCGCCGCATCGTGGAGCAGCTGAAAGAGGAGGAACAGGCGCAATGAGCGTGCGGGGAATCCGCGGAGCGACGACAGTCGAGGCGAACGAGGAGCAGGTCATTCTCGAAGCGACGGCGGAACTTTTTCAGCAATTGGTGGATGCCAACGGCATCGTTCCGGAGGATATCGCCAGCATTATCATCACGGTGACGCAGGATCTGGATGCGGCTTTTCCGGCCCGCGCCATCCGGGAGCTGCCCGGCTGGGATCTGGTGCCGCTTATGTGCGCGCTGGAAGTGTCGGTCAAGGGGAGCCTGGAGAAATGCATCCGGCTCATGGTGCACGTGAACACGGACAAACGGCAGGACGAAATCCGCCACATTTTCCTCGGCCGGGCGCGCACGCTTCGTCCGGATCTCGCGGAGAAGGAATAATTCTTCGTCAAACATCAGGTCAGCCTGCATGCGGGCTGGCCTCATTTCTTGCGTGATGAAACGATTAAGACCGGGTTAGTGTAAAATCTTCGTGGGTGTAGGAATTGGAAAAAGCGGACATAGAAAAA
>NZ_CAJRAY010000054.1 GCF_907165215.1 Thermobacillus xylanilyticus
TGTCAATCGTCTGTGAAAATGTCACCTTAACTCGTCTGTGAAAATGTCACTTTTTGAATGTACCAAGTCACCGGTCAGGTGACTTGGCCTGGCGCGAAATTTGTGTTACGCTGAAGCTGCTTTGGACTCCATGCCAACCTCCATGGATGGTTGGCGGCGGGCTTGCGGGGTGGCGCAGGTTCCGCCTTTTTTGTTGGAGTCGCAGGATCACGTACCGGCTTTTCCGTCTCCTTCAGCGCGATGGCCTGACCATGATGCCATACGAGCACCTCACCGGTGAGCGTCTCACGCACCTCAACCGTTGCTCTGGCGTCGAAACGGAACTTGCAAGGCTTGGCGAACGTATACACCTTCCCGTTGTATGAGAGCGTGTTTCCGTGTCCCAGTTTTCGGTACTTGCGGGCCGTGAACACATGCTCCAACTTGACGGACGGATCCGGCTCCATGTATGCCGATTCCGCTTGTTTGGGCTGGACGGCAAACTTGCGATTGTGCTTCTCCAGCAGCTTGGGCAGCGCTTCGTTGGCCTCCTCGATCGTCTTCACGCCGAGCAGCCGCAGCTCAATCACCAGGCGATCCTGAAACGTCCCCCAGAGGCGTTCGATGCGGCCTTTCGCTTGCGGCGAGAGGGCCTTGATATGCTCGATGTGCAGCTCCGCCATTGCCTTGCCGAAGTCGGATAGCGGTTTGGTTTCGCCTGCCAGTTCCTGCTCAAGCGACAGCGTTTCATGGGGTGACCGGAAGATGGTATGTTTGTCGCTGTAAAGCCCCAGCGGCACGCCGTAGTTCCGGATGCCTTGCATCATGACCAGCGAGTAGCCTTCGCGGCATTCCGTGGGCCTGAACACGGCGCCAACGACGGTACCTGTCGCATCGTCGATGGCGGCATGGAGGGTGAAGGACGGTGCCCGATCCTCCAGCCAGGCGTAAGGCGTCGCATCGATCTGCCACAGCATGCCCGCTTGCGGCTTTCGCTGGCGCGGTTGATGAGCCTTCTTGCGCCGACGCGGTTTGGCTTGCTTGATGCCTTTGGACAGTAAAATGCGTCTTACGCTGGGTGTGCTGAGCTTAATCGATTCGTGTTCCTCCAAAAGCTCCGCAAAGTGGCAGTTGTTGCTGCCGTGATACGTTGTGGTGTACAACTCGACGACGTGATCTTTGACTTCCTCCGGGATCGCGTGTTTCGGCTTTCTTCCCCGATTACCGTGGGCCAGTGCCTGGGCGCCTCCTTCTTCCACATATTTCTTTTTCAGCCGAATCACTTGCCGGACGCCGAGTCCGAGTGCCGCCGCTCCTTCCGCGTTGGTCATGTGTCCGTCGAGGATTTTCTCCACCACAAGTACCTTTTTCCATTCTGCTCTGGTCAATGTCACTCTCTCCTGTCCCATAGTGACATTATCTCAGAACAGTTATACCGTGACATTATCACAGAACAACGACA
>NZ_CAJRAY010000055.1 GCF_907165215.1 Thermobacillus xylanilyticus
ATGGCGTGCCTTTTGTAGAATGAACCGGCGAGTTGCGTTTGCGTGCAAGGTTAAGGCGGGGAGCCGAAGCCGGAGCGAAAGCGAGTCTGAAGAGGGCGAATGAGTACGCAGGCGCAGACCCGAAACCGGGTGATCTACCCCTGTCCAGGGTGAAGGTTCGGTAACACGGACTGGAGGCCCGAACCCACGAGCGTTGAAAAGCTCGGGGATGAGGTGGGGGTAGCGGAGAAATTCCAATCGAACTCGGAAATAGCTGGTTCTCCCCGAAATAGCTTTAGGGCTAGCCTCGGGTGTAGAGTAGCGGAGGTAGAGCACTGATAGGGTGCGGGGCCCGCCAAGGGTTACCAAGTCTTGTCAAACTCCGAATGCCGCATACTTGCTGCCCGGGAGTCAGACCATGAGTGCTAAGATCCATGGTCAAGAGGGAAACAGCCCAGATCATCAGCTAAGGCCCCCAAGTGCGTGTTAAGTGGGAAAGGATGTGGAGTTGCAAAGACAACCAGGATGTTGGCTTAGAAGCAGCCATCATTCAAAGAGTGCGTAATAGCTCACTGGTCGAGTGACTCTGCGCCGAAAATGTAACGGGGCTAAACACGCCGCCGAAGCTATGGCTACGCACACTTCGTGTGCTGGGGTAGGGGAGCGTCGGGTACGCGTTGAAGTCAGACCGGAAGGACTGGTGGAGTGTACTCGAGTGAGAATGCCGGTATGAGTAACGAAAAGATGGGTGAGAATCCCATCCGCCGAAAGCCTAAGGTTTCCTGAGGAAGGTTCGTCCGCTCAGGGTTAGTCGGGGCCTAAGGCGAGGCCGAAAGGCGTAGTCGAAGGACAACAGGTTGATATTCCTGTACCACCGTAAGCCGTTATGAGCGATGGGGTGACGCAGAAGGACAGTGACGCGGACTGCTGGAATAGTCCGTCCAAGCAGCGAGGCTGGTGTGCAGGCAAATCCGCACATCATAAGGCTGAGCTGTGACGGGGAGGGAAACTTGTAGTACCGAAGGTCATGCGTTCTGGCTGCCGAGAAAAGCCTCTAGCCAGGCGAAGGTGCCCGTACCGCAAACCGACACAGGTAGGCAAGCAGAGCATGCTGAGGCGCGCGGAAGAACTCTCGTTAAGGAACTCGGCAAAATGACCCCGTAACTTCGGGAGAAGGGGTGCCCCGGTAGGGTGAATAGCCCGAGGGGGCCGCAGTGAAAAGGCCCAAGCGACTGTTTAGCAAAAACACAGGTCTGTGCGAAGCCGCAAGGCGAAGTATACGGGCTGACGCCTGCCCGGTGCTGGAAGGTTAAGGGGAGCGGTTAGGTTTAGGCCGAAGCTGTGAACCGAAGCCCCAGTAAACGGCGGCCGTAACTATAACGGTCCTAAGGTAGCGAAATTCCTTGTCGGGTAAATTCCGACCCGCACGAATGGCGTAACGACTTGGGCGCTGTCTCAACGAGAGATCCGGTGAAATTTTAGTACCTGTGAAGATGCAGGTTACCCGCGACAAGACGGAAAGACCCCATGGAGCTTTACTGCAGCTTGATATTGGACTTTGGTACGGTCTGTACAGGATAGGTGGGAGCCTGGGAAGCCGGGGCGCCAGCTTCGGTGGAGGCGCCGTTGGGATACCACCCTGATCGTATCGAAGTTCTAACCTGGCACCGTGATCCGGTGCGGGGACCGTGTCAGGCGGGCAGTTTGACTGGGGCGGTCGCCTCCCAAAGCGTAACGGAGGCGCCCAAAGGTTCCCTCAGAATGGTTGGAAATCATTCGGAGCGTGTAAAGGCAGAAGGGAGCTTGACTGCGAGACTGACAAGTCGAGCAGGGACGAAAGTCGGGCTTAGTGATCCGGTGGTACCGAATGGAAGGGCCATCGCTCAACGGATAAAAGCTACCCTGGGGATAACAGGCTTATCTCCCCCAAGAGTCCACATCGACGGGGAGGTTTGGCACCTCGATGTCGGCTCATCGCATCCTGGGGCTGAAGTAGGTCCCAAGGGTTGGGCTGTTCGCCCATTAAAGCGGTACGCGAGCTGGGTTCAGAACGTCGTGAGACAGTTCGGTCCCTATCTGTCGCGGGCGCAGGAAATTTGAGAGGAGCTGTCCTTAGTACGAGAGGACCGGGATGGACGTACCGCTGGTGTACCAGTTGTTCCGCCAGGAGCACCGCTGGGTAGCCAAGTACGGAAGGGATAAGCGCTGAAAGCATCTAAGCGCGAAGCCCCCCTCAAGATGAGATTTCCCACTGTAAAGGTAAGACCCCTGGAAGATGACCAGGTTGATAGGTTCGAGGTGGAAGCGCGGCAACGCGTGAAGCTGACGAATACTAATCGGTCGAGGGCTTATCCTAAAT
>NZ_CAJRAY010000056.1:0-14156 GCF_907165215.1 Thermobacillus xylanilyticus
CATAGTGACATTATCTCAGAACAGTTATACCGTGACATTATCACAGAACAACGACAATCCGTTGAACTTCCGGTTGAACTTCGCGGGCCGGTTCATTACAATAGAATGAAGCGCGGCCGGACAGCCCGGCGGCTTCCGTCTGGAAACGGCCGCACCGCAGCGAAGGGACGGATCACGGATGAAATGCAAAATTTCCCGCAATGCCGCCAAGGTATTGCTTGCCGAGCTGAACAAGCCGGAGCACGAGGGCAAGAAGCTTCGCGTCTACGTGACGCACCGCCATGGCGATCACGCGCATTACGGCCTGGCGCTCGATACGCCGACCGACTCGGATGTCGTGGTGACGACCGACAAGGGGATCGACGTCATTCTGGACAAGAACGAGCCGTTCCTGGACGGCGTGAGGATCGACTATTTCTACCTGCCGCAGGAAGGGTTCCAGATAACGAATCCGTCCAAGGGCAGCCACGGCGATCACTAGCCGGCAGGGACGGGAAGAAGCGGAAGCATAAGTCATGGCCAACGATATCCGCATCTGCGACAAGTGCAGATATATCCGGGTGAAGACGCTGCTGCCGAAGCTGAAGAAGCTGGCGCCCGATGCCGACATCAGGGTCGGGTGCAAAAACTACTGCGGCCCCTGCTCCCGGAAAGCGTTCATCTACGTCAATGGAAGGTACGTCACCGCGCCGACCGAAGACGAAGCGGTTGCGAAAGCAAAGGCATTCATCAAACCGTAAGGAGAAAAGGCGAAGATCAGCCGAACCGATCGGCGGTCTTCGCCTTTGTACTTGCGGCTTCCGCATGGCGCCATTTGTCGATCAGACCGTGTTCCACGACGCGCGCGGAAGCGATGATCTCTTCCTCCGCCGCGGATTTCGCGGCTTCGCAGCGCGATCCGGGAAGCGGATCTCCGGTCTGCGCGTCGTAACAGAGACCGCCGCCTTCCTCCGGGGGACGGGCGGTGTAATAGAGCTGTCCGTCCGTGAACGAGCCGTTGCGGAAGACGATGAGGCGTTCGCCGGCGGATGCGTTATGTTCCCGGTCGGCAAGCAGCGGCAAACCGGCCATGACCCGCGAGCCGGTGTCCATGCCGAGCAGATGGAGAATCGTCGGCGCGATATCGAGCTGACCGCCCGGCTCGGACCGGACTTCGCCGCCCATGGCGCCGTCCGGCAGATGGAGGATGAGCGGAACTTCGCGCATCAGCAGAAGCCGTTCGGCCGGCTTGAGCGGCCGGCCGAGAAACTGCTCGTACTGCGGCCATTCCGCAATCGAATTGTCGTGGTCGCCGTAAATGACGACGATCGAATCGTCCCACAGGCCGCTCGCTTTCAACCGGTCGACAAATTCGCCGAGCGCCGCGTCGGCGTAATGGACGGCGGCCAGATAATCGCCGAATATCGTGCCCTCGAATTCGCCGGCGTCGAACGAGCCGGCGGACGCGGGCAGGGCGTAGGGATGATGGCTGGAGAGCGTCACGAGAAAAGCGTAGAACGGCTGTTTCAGCCGTTCGATCCGCTCGGCGGATTGACGCAGGAACGACCGGTCGCCGAGCGACCAGCCGAGCGGCTCGTCCAGCACAAAATGTTTCTTGCTGTAGAACGCGTCGAAACCGATCCGGTCGTACATGACGTTCCGGTTCCAGAAGCCGCCGTCATACGCGTGGAACGCGGCCGTCGCATAGCCCGCTTCTTTCAGCATGCCGGGCAGACAGTCATAGGCCCGGTTGGCATGGCGGATGTAGACGGACCCCGAGGCCAGCGGATGCAGGGAACATTGCGCCGCGAATTCGGCATCCGAGGTCCGGCCTTGCGCCGTCTGGTGGTAGAACCGTTCGAAATAGACGCTCTCCCCGAGAAGCTCGTTCAGCCGCGGCGTGACCGGCTGCCCGTTCCATTCCCGGCCGATGACGAAGGACTGCAGCGCTTCGACCTGGATCATGATGACGTTCTTGCCGCTGTACGCGCCGTAGCGGTCATCGCGGGACAACGCCTCCCTGGCCTTGCCGCGCTGGGCGAACCAATCGGCCGATTCGGCTTCCGCTTCCGCGGCGAGCGGCATGCTGGCGTACTGGCGCTTCATATACTGGTAAGCGTCATAGGCGTGAAACCCGTACAGCCCGACCACATTGTAGATCGACACGTTCCACCAGTCGGCGCCGAACAGTCCCTTGGCCCAGCCGGTTCTGGCCTCGTGGATCGGCAAGGCGGTCATCAGGAAGCCGGCGGCGCAGACGGCCGCGCAGACGGCCGCGCGGACGGCGCGGCGCGTGCCCGCGCGTTTGCCGCGCTTGCGCGCAAGCTTAAGCCACGGCAGCAGGGCGGCGACCGGCCAATCGAGGAAGAGAAGCGCGTCATTCGGTTCGAGCAAAGCCGCGATGCTGCCGCCGAGCGAGCCGACCTGCCGCGCCTGGAGCAGCACCGGCACGGAGATCAGATCCTGGAAATAGCGAAAATAAAGCAGATCGGCATACAAAATCAGCGTCAAGAGGATGTTCAGCGCGGCGAGCGACACGAGCCGGGCCCGAACCGGCAGCAGCAGCGTCCAGCCGGACAGCAGCAGGAGCGTGCCGGCCGCGATGACGGCGTCGGCGGCATCCATCTCCATATACTGAACATCGATCCAATTGTTGAACAGCACAAGCTTCACCAGCATCGCCGGAACGAACAGCGGCAGGCCGGATCGAAGGACGGCCGGCAGCAAGCGCGGCGCCCGATCCCGCAGCAGCCGAAGCAAGTTGATCATGGTTGCAGACACGTGAATTCTTTCGCCTCTTCGTTGCTTAAACTTCGCTTCCGTATCGGACCGGACAGCGATACAATCCATTATGGGCGATTGCATGCGGATTAGACAAGGGTCAGGGGACTTGAATGCGAAGGAGGAACCCCAAATGTGGAATGCGGAAGACTATGTGAACCGGCTGTTCGGCGCCGATCCGGATCTGGAGCGCGCGGCGAAAGGCATCCGGGAGGCGGGCATGCCGGAAATCTCGGTCGCGCCGGGGTACGGCCGGCTGCTGACCATTCTCGCCGGAGCGTCCGGCGCCCGGGATGCGCTGGAGATCGGGGCGCTCGGCGGGGTGAGCGGCATTTGCATCGCCCGCGGCCTCAAGGAAGGCGGCAAGCTGACTTCGCTCGAGATCAAGCCCGAATACGCGGCGATCGCCCGGTCCCACGTGGAAGCCGCGGGGCTGGGCGATCGCGTGGAGTACCGGATCGGCGATGCGCTTCAGTCGCTTGAGGAGCTGGCAGGGGAAGGCCGGCGGTTCGATTTCTTTTTCATCGATGCGGACAAGGGACGGTATCCCGACTATCTGGAATGGGCCATCCGGCTGGCGCGGCCGGGCGCGGTCATCACGGCGGACAATGTGCTGCTCCGCGGAAGGGTGGGCGATCCCGGAGCGCAGGGGCCGTCCGTCGCCGCCATGCGGACGTTCAATGACCGGCTGGCCCATGACCCGCGCCTTGTCGCGACGATGCTGCCGGGCTACGACGGTCTTGCCGTCGCTTTCGTGAAGGAAGTGTGAGCGACGAGCGCCGAGTTGAGCATCAGGAGTACGGCCGACAGCAGGAACAGCCCTTTGATGCCGAGCAGGCTGCTCGTCAGCCCGCCGAACACCGGGCCGGCCATGTTGCCGAGGCTGAGCATGCTGCTGTTGAAGCTGTAGGCCCGGCTCTCCATCCCTTCCGGCGTATGCCTCCGGATGAGGGCGTTCACGCTCGGCACAAGCCCGCCGAGGAACAGGCCGAGCAGGAAGCGGGCGGCCAGCAGCTGCCATACCGCGCCGACGAACGCCTGCGGGATGAACATGATACCGGCGCCGGCAAGCGAGAACCCGAGCACGCGGTGGGCGCCGATCCGGTCGCTCAGCCTGCCGAGCAGCGGCGCTGCCAGCATGTTCGAGATGCCGGTCACCGCGCCGACCGTCCCGGACCAGAACGCGAGGTTCGCCGTGCCGTGCAGTTCCTGCACGAACAGCGGAATGAGCGACTGCGTGTTCATGAGCGAGAACTGGATCAGGAAGGTGACGCTGAGCAGCACCATGAGCGGACGGATGCCGCGCAGCGCTTTCCAGCCCTGCAAGACCGAGATTTGCGGCGCGGCCGCCGCTTTCTCCCGATCGAACTTCTCGCGCACGAGGAAGAGCGCCAGCAGCGACGCGCAGAACAAGAGTCCGCCCGTAATGTAGAAGATCGGACGGAAACCGAACTGATCCGCGAACGCGCCGCCCATGAGCGGCCCCATTACCGTGCCGGCGATCAGGCCGGACTGGATGACCCCCATCGCGAACCCCATTTTCTCCTTCGGCGTCGTCGCCGAGACAAGCGCGACGGCCGCCGGATTGAACCCCGAGATCGTTCCGTTGAGCAGCCGCAGCGCCAGCAGATGCCAGGGCTCGGTCGCGAATCCCATGAGCACCGTAACCGTCGCCATGCCGAAGCCGGAGCGCAGCAGCATCACTTTGCGGCCGTGCCGGTCGGCGAGCCGGCCCCAGATCGGCTGGAACAGGAACGCCGTGACGAAGTTGCCCGCAAAGATGATGCCGGTCCATTCGGCGATCTCATGCTCGTCGCGCAGACCGAAGTCGGACTGGAGATAGAGCGACAGGAACGGCATGATCATCGTCATGCCGGCCAGGGTGAGAAATTGTCCGAACCAAAGTACGATGAGATTGATTTTCCACTGTGGCATGATTCCGCCGCCTTTCACATCCTTAACTATACCACATTCGGCGGAGTCAGGCGGCGGAAGGCGCGACAAAAACCGCGCGGCCGGACGGCCGGATGACGGCCCGTCACCGGGCTCCGGCCGGCTCCGCCCGGCGGGAAGCCGCTTTCGAGAGCGCGACGCTGACCTCGTAGAGCAGCAGCAGCGGCACGATCACGATGATATCCGACACGATGTCGGGCGGCGTAATGCTGACGGCGACGATGACGAGGATGAAATAGGCGGATTTCCGCATCCTGGCGAGCCGCGCCGGATTCAGCACGCCGATCCGGGTAAGGAACAGTAGGGCGGCGGGCAGTTCGAACAGGAAACCGAACGGCACGGTCATATGGATCATGAAGGTGAAATATTTCTGGGCCGTGTATAACGTTTCGAACTGCTCCGCCGCCATCCGGTTCATGAAGTCGAGCATCACCGGGAAGAGCACGAAATACCCGAAGGCGAGCCCGGCGAGGAAGAGCAGCGCCAGCGCCGGGATATAGAAGGCCGTCCGGCGGCGCACCCGGCCTCCCAGCGCCGGGCTGACGAACCGCCACGCATGCCAGGCCGCCACCGGCATGGTGACGGTGAGCGCGGCGACGCCGGAGAGCAGCAGGTAAACCCACAGCACGTCCGACGGGCCGAGCACGACGAGTTTGTCGTCCAATCCGCGGACGAGCCAGTCATATAGGTCCCGCACATAGAGGAAGGCGGCCGCCATCGAGGCGAGGAACGACAGCAGCGTGCGGATCAGCCGGGTTCGCAGCTCGCCGAGATGGCCGATGACGCTCATGCTGTTCGGGTCCTGCCGCCCGCTCATTGCGCCCCACCGCGGACGGCGGGCGCCGCTTCTGCGGGAGACGCGCTGCCGGCTTTCGCATCCGATGCGCCGGAGGACTCAGCCGCCGCACTTGCCGCCGACCCGTCCCGCGCATCCGTCATGCCGGCCGCGGCAGCCGGCGCATGCCGCGGTGCAGACGGCTTCCCGCCGGGTGCTTCCGCATCCCTGGCATCCTCCTCGTCCGTCCCGCCGCCGACAAGTCCGCGGGTCGCACGCTTGAACTCGCTGAGTGTCCGGCCGAACGCGCGGCCGAGCTCGGGCAGCTTCGACGGCCCGAAAATGATGAGCGCGATGATCAGAATCAGGATCAGGCCGCCGACGCCGATGTTGCCGAAGGGCATGGATCGTCAACTCCTTCATGTCGGAATCATCCGCCGAAGCGGAACCCGGTGATCGCCACGACGCCCGCGCGCGCCTTCCCATCGCCGGGACGGTGCGGCCAGCGGCTCGTCGGATTGGCAAGGTCTTTCGTCTCTTCGCCCGGATGCTGGACCGAGAGGAACAGCGTCCGCTCGTCCGGTGTGAAGAACGGTCCGGTCAGCTCGCATTCCACCGGGCCGGAAGCGAACTGCAGCGCGACGCCCTTCGACGGGCCGTGGGTCGGGATGACGAACAGGCCGTTGTTCATGAACGTCTTGTGCACCCCTTTGTTCTGGCTGCTGCTCGAAATGTCCGTCACGACCCACAGATTGCCGTTCGAATCGAAGGCGAGATTGTCGGGGGAGCTGAAACCGGACTGCCGGCCGCCCGCCGCGAATATTTCAAAGTCGAACTCCAGCGCGCCGAGGTCATTGTCCGCCTCGAAAATGCGCGTGATATGGCCGTGAATGTTCCCGTGTGAGTCGTTGTTCGTATGGCAGATGAAAACGGTGTTGTCGAACGGAGAAATCTCGATGTCTTCCGGCCGGTCGGTCGGCGTGCCGCCGACGAGCCGCGCCGCTTCGTGGCAGTTCGTCACGACGTCGCCCTGGTGGTTCCATTTTTTCAGTTCTTCCGGCTTGCCTTCGAGCGCCTTGCGCACGTTCTCGATCGTCACCGGCACCCATTTGCCGGACTTCAGGTTGGCGACATAGAGCGTCCCGTCTTCGAGCAGGGCGGAGTTGCGGCGGCCGAGCGCGGGATTGTATTTGCCCTTGCTGATGAACTTGTATACGCAGGCGTCCTTCTTGTCATCCCCCATGTAGACGACGACGCGCCCGTCGTTCGCCAGCCCCATCGCCGTATTCTCGTGATTGAAGCGGCCGAGCGCCGTATGTTTCTTCCGGTACGACGCGTCGAACGGATCGATCTCGACGACCCAGCCGTAATGTTCGAGCGGCAGGTTCGACGCTTTCGCCGTATCTTCGAAGTTCTCCTCGCACGACAGGACGGTGTTCCAGAGCGTCACGCCGCCGGAGCAGTTCGCGAACGTCCCCTGCACCGTCCGCGCGCCGCCGACTGCGGAAGTGCCTGCGGCCGGACCGGTCAGTTCGAAGCTCGTGAAGCCGTCGATGCGCCGCGCATAGCGGGAGGTCGTGTCCATTCTCCATGCGCCGTCCGACCCGCGCCGTACTTCGATGACGGACATGCCGAGGTATTGCAGGTTTTTCTTCACCTGCTCCGGCGTCATTTTGCCATCCTTCACCGGTCCGATGCTGAAAATGCTGGTGTATTCATGGTTCGTGACGAGCAGGCCGTGCTCATTCGACCCGTCGATCGGGAAAAACGCGTTGTAGTCCGCCCCGTCTCCGAACCGCTCGCCGGCCGCGTTGATGACATCGTCCATGGCGGCCACGACGTCGTAGCGGTAGCCCGGCGGCAGGATCAGCTCGTCTTCCTTCGACGGCGAGATCGGTTCGAAGAACCCGGTGACGCGGTTCGTCTTGAAGCCGAACAGATGGTCCGCCGTTCCCGTCGCAGCCGACGCTTTGCCTTCCAGGCTGCCGAGACCGGCGGATGCCGCAGCCAGCGCTGCCGCCCCCGTTCCGAGATAGGACAGAAACGTTCTGCGGTCGATGGGCTTGTCGTTCATGTGGACACGCTCCTTGCACGGTGGTTTTTGCGATCTTGCGAGACAAGCGTAAGACGGCAAGGTCAAGCGGAGATCATGGTGAAATGAAGATTTTGTAAACTTGCCGTTTTCAACGTTTTCATGGCGGATTGATTCGCCGGCGAAGATCAGGTACAGTAAAACGAGATGATTTGCATTTCGAGGAGGGAACGGCATGGAAACGAAGCGTGCAGCGGGCGTCCGGCTTGTCGTCTCGTTTGCGGCGGGATTGCTGCTGTACGCGGGCGCCATGCCGGGGCCCCCTGCGGATGCGCGCGAAGCGGATGCGTCCGGGGCGGACGTCTGGACTGACGCCGCGCGGGACAAGCTGGGCCCGTCCGTCAGGCAGACGCCGGCGCCGGCGCAGGACGGACCGGGCGCCGCGGCGCTCCGCCCGGACGGCGGAAGAGCGCATGTCCGGCAGACCGATTCCGGGTCGCCGGTGAAGCCCGATGAGCCGAAGATCGTCGATCTTCGGCTCGGCCTGCTCGCGCCGCTGAAATTTGCGACGAATTACGTGGACGGTTCATCCGCCGGGCAATACTCGTCATGACCCGATCGGAAAGAACCTTACAGATTCCATGCGATAAGATGGAGGAACGACCTGACCGATGAACAAGAGCCGTTTTCTCGGATTGATTTTGACCATACTGATCTCCCTCGTGGTGGTGGGGATCACATCGCCGACCGTGCTCAAAGGCATCAAGCTGGGCCTTGATCTGCAAGGCGGCTTTGAAATTTTGTATGAAGCGGAGCCGCTCAATGAGGGCGGCGTGGTGACGAAGGAGGCGCTGCGCCAGACGGCGAAGAGCCTGATGAAGCGGGCCGACCAGTACGGCGTGGCGGAACCGGAAATTGTGCCCGAAGGATCCAACCGGATCCGCGCGCGCATCGCCGGCGTGTCCGACGAGGCGACTGTGCGCGAGATCATGAAGAAGCCGGCCGAACTGACGTTCCGCGGTCCGGACGGCAAGATCGAACTGGACGGCAGCGACTTCAAGGAAGGCGCCGCCAAGGTCGCTTACGATGAACTGAACCGGCCGATCATTCTGGTTGAAGTGAAACAGAAGGACAGGCTTGCCGACGTCTCGAAACGGCTCCTCGGCCAGCCGCTGTCCATTTACCTGGACGACCAGCTGATATCGTCTCCGATCGTCCAGGCCGTGCTGACGGACGGCAAGGCGACGATTTCCGGCAGCTATTCACTTGAAGAAGCGAGGGAACTGGCCGAGATCATCAATCTGGGCGCGCTGCCGCTCAAACTGACGGAGAAGTACACGCAGTCCGTCGGGGCGACGCTCGGCAAGCAATCGCTCGAGCAGACGGTCTACGCCGGCATCCTTGCGACGATCTTCATCCTGCTGTTCATGATGGTCGTCTACCGGCTGCCCGGCGTCATCGCCAGCGTCACGCTCATCGTGTACAACTGGGGCATCCTGCTCATCTATTACTGGATGCATGCGACGCTGACGCTGCCCGGCATCGCGGCGTTCGTGCTCGGCGTCGGCATGGCCGTCGACGCGAACATCATTACGGCGGAGCGGATCCGAGAAGAAATGCGCTCCGGCAAGTCGCTGCTGTCGGCGCTCAAGTCCGGCTCGCGCAACTCGCTCCGGACGATTGTTGACGCGAACCTGACGACGACGCTCGCCGGCGCCGTGCTCTATTTCGTCGGCACCGGGGCCATTCAGGGCTTCGCCCTCATGCTCATCCTGAGCAACGTGTTCAGCATGGTGACGAACGTCGCGTTCTCGCGCTTCATGCTGAACCTGCTCGTGCGGAGCGGCGTGTTCTCGAAACCCGGTTTCTTCAATGTCAAAGAGAAGGACATTCGTCCGCTCTCCGAGAAAAAATCGTTTGATGACGAGCATTACTATCGCATCTTCGACTTCGTCAAGCACCGGAAAATCTTCTTCTCCATCTCGTCGGCGCTGACGATTGCCGGCATCGTGTCGCTGCTTGCGTTCGGCTTCAACTACGGCGTTGACTTCAAGGCGGGCACGAGCATGGATATCGCCGTCGGCAAGGCGGTGACGCAGGCCGAAGCGGAATCGGTGCTTCAGGATGCCGGTTTCAAGCCGGAGTCGGTCGTCGTCGGCGGAGGAGGCGAGCGCGTCTCGATCCGGTTCGACCGGGTGCTGGATGCCGAGAAGGGCGAAGCGAACCAGGTGCTGACCGCGTTTCGCGACCGCTTCGGCGATCAGGTGTCGGCGGAGGAGAACACGGTCGACCCGGTCATCGCGCAGGAGCTGGGCATCCGGGCGATTATCTCGATCCTCGTCGCCAGCGTCGGCATCATCCTGCTCATCATGTTGCGCTTCGAATGGCGGTTCGCGGTGGCCGGCATCGTCGCGCTGCTGCACGACGCGTTCCTTGTTGTGACCGTATTTTCACTGTTCAGGCTGGAAGTCAACCTGACGTTCATCGCGGCCATCCTGACGATTATCGGTTACTCGATCAACGACACGATCGTCGTCTTCGACCGGATCCGCGAGAACATGCGGTTCGCGAAACTGCGCACGTTCGACGATCTGTGCCGGCTCGTGAACGTGAGCATGTCGCAGACGCTCGTCCGCTCGATCAACACGGGATTGCAGGTGCTTGTGGCGTCGCTGCTTCTCTTGCTGTTCGGCGGTGAATCGATCCGCCTGTTCTCGCTGGCGATGACGCTCGGCATGGCGTTCGGCATGTATTCGTCGATCTATATCGCCGCCCAGCTCTGGGTCGTCCTGAAGTGGCGCGCGATGCAGCGGAAGCCTGCGGCGCCGGCGGCGGAGACGGCCTGAAGTCCCGGGCGAAATGTCATCGAATTGTCATCGAAAACGCTGCCGGGCCGGTTGTTGCGCCGGGATGAAACGGGCATAATGAGAGGAAAAGCCAACGGAACGGAGAACAGCGATGAGTTACAACGACCGTTTCATCCGGGCCTGCCGCGGCGAACGGACGGACCGCGTGCCCGTCTGGTACATGCGGCAGGCCGGGCGTTACGATCCGGAATACCGGAAGATCAAGGAAAAGTATTCGCTGCTGGACATTTGCCGCAATCCCGAACTGGCCGCCGAAGTGACAATGATGCCGGTGCGGAAGCTCGGGGTGGACGCGGCGATCCTGTATTCGGACATCATGAATCCCGTCATGCCGCTCGGCGTCAAATTCGATATTGTGCCGAACGTCGGTCCCGTCGTCGAAGAGCCGATCCGCACGAAGCGGGACATCGAGCGGCTCAGACCGATCGACGTGGAAGGCGATCTCCCGCATATTCTCGAGACGATCCGCATCCTCGACCGGGAGCTGGATGTGCCGCTCATCACCTTCGCGGGAGCGCCTTTTACGATCGCCAGCTATCTGATCGAAGGGCGGCCGTCGCGCCGCTATCTCCGCACGAAGTCGCTCATGTACGGCGAACCCGAGCTATGGCAATCGCTGATGGACAAGCTCGGCGACATGGTCGTCACGTACGCCCGCGCGCATGCCGCAGCGGGCGGCAAGGCGTTCCAACTGTTCGACAGCTGGGTCGGGGCGCTATCGCCGCGCGATTTCGAGCGCTGCGTGCTGCCGGTGATCCGGCGGATTTTCGACGAGCTGGCCGATCTGGACATTCCGAAGATTTATTTTCCCGGCGTCAGTTCCGGCGAGCTGCTGCCGTCGCTCAAGGGCATCAAGGCTGACGTCATCGGCCTCGACTGGCGCGTCCCGATCCGCGAAGGGCGCAGGCGGCTGGGCGGCGGATACGCCGTGCAGGGCAACCTCGATCCGGCCGTGCTGACCGGTCCGATGGCGGTCATCGAAGAGCAGGCGGCGGACATTATCGACCAAGGGCTTGAGCAGCCGGGCTTCGTGTTCAATCTCGGACACGGCCTGTTCCCGGAGGCTTCGCTGGACAAGATCGCGGCGCTTACGGAATTCATTCACCGTTATTCGGCGCGGCAATTGCAGAACGGTCCGGCAGCGAAGGAGGCAGAACGAGCATGACGAATCGTCCGGTCGGCGTGCTGGTCATGTCATACGGCACGCCGAAGTCGATGGATCACATCGAAGCGTATTACACCCATATCCGGCGGGGACATCCGCCGACGCCGGAGCAGCTCGCCGAGCTGACCGCCCGCTACGAAGCGATTGTCGGCGGCGTCTTCCCGCTTCGGGAGAATACGGATCGCCAGGCGGCGGGCGTGCAGGCGCAGCTCGACCGGGAACATCCCGGCGCGTACAAGGTTTATCAAGGGCTGAAGCATGCGGAGCCGTTCATTGAGGACGGCGTGAAGGCGATGGCGGCGGACGGCATCCGCGAAGCGGTCGGCATCGTGCTGGCTCCGCACTATTCGGTCATGAGCGTCGGATCGTACATCAAGCGGGCGAGAGAGGCGGCCGAAGCCGAAGGCATTCAGATGGCGTTCGTCGAGTCGTATCATCTCCATCCGAAGCTCATCGAAGCGATCGCCGTCCGGCTGCGGAGCGCCCTTGCACGGTTCGGCGGTCCGGAAGAGCAGCGCCGCGTGAAAGTGCTGTTCAGCGCGCACAGCCTGCCGGAGCGGATTCTTTCGATGGGCGATCCGTATGTGGATCAGCTCCTTGCGACGTCCCGCGCCGCGGCGGAAGCGGCTGGCGTGGCGGACTGGGAATTCACCTGGCAGAGCGCGGGCCGGACGAACGAGCCGTGGCTCGGTCCGGACATCCTCGACATGCTGGATCGTCTGGCGAAGGAAGGCGTAAAGGCGGTGCTGTCGGCGCCGATCGGCTTCGTCAGCGACCATCTGGAAGTGCTGTACGATCTGGATATTGAAGCGAAGCAGTTCGCGGCGGAGCGGGGCATCCGGTTCGAGCGGATCGACATGCTGAACGATGATCCGCTCTACATGGAGACGCTCGCCGAATTGGCGGCGGAGGCTGCCGCCGGACTGCCTGTCGGAAAGCGGGGGTAACCCGATGGCGGCAGCAGCAGAGCCGAAAACGATCGTCGTTGTCGGCGGCGGGATCACCGGGCTCGCCGCCGCTTACTATTTGCGCAGGTCGGCCGAAGCCGCCGGATTGCCCGTCCGCGTGGCGATCGCGGAGGCGTCGGAGCGGCTCGGCGGAAAGATCGAGACGCTGCGGAAGGACGGCTTCGTCATCGAGAAGGGGCCGGATTCGTTCCTCGCCCGCAAGAAGGCGATCCTCGATTTGGCCGTCGATCTCGGCATTGAAGAGGAGCTCGTGCCGATCAATCCGTCGGGCAAGAAGTCGTTCATCGTCTTCCGCGGCAAGCTGCATCCGATGCCGGACGGCCTCATGCTCGGCATTCCGACCGAGATCGCGCCGATGCTGAAGACCGGCCTCCTGTCGCCGGCGGGCAAGCTGCGCGCCGGACTCGACTTCGTCCTGCCCGCGCGGAAAGGAAATGACGACGAGTCAATCGGCGATTTCCTGACGCGGCGGCTCGGACGCGAAGTTGTCGAGCGGATTGCCGAGCCGCTTCTGGCCGGCATCTACGCGGGGGAGCTGGACAAGCTCAGTCTGCGGGCGACGTTCCCGCAGTTCCGCGAGGCGGAGCTGAAGCACGGCAGCCTGATCCTCGGCATGCGCCGCGCCATGCGGCGGCGCCCGGCCCCGGCTGCCGGCGCCGGCGGAGCGGCGGGGCAGGCCGGGCAGGCGGCGCAGACGCCGGCGGATGCGATTCTTGCCCGGTACAAGGGGGCGCCGTTCCTGAATTTCCGCCGCGGCCTGGCGACGCTCGTCGAAGCGCTGGAGCGGGAGCTGTCCGGGGCCGAATGGCGGCGCGGACGGAAAGCAACGGCGCTAAGGAAAGGCGCCGCCGGGGCATCGGACGAGCCGGACCACCGCTATGCGGTCGTGCTCGACGACGGGGAAGAACTGCAAGCCGACGCCGTCGTCGTGACGGCTCCGGCGTATGAAGCGGAGGCGCTGCTTCGGGATCATGTCGACTGCGGCATGCTCCGCGCCGTCCGGTACGCGTCCGTCGCCAATGTCGTGCTGGCCTTCGACAAGGCGTCCTTCGGCCGCGAGTTCGCCGGTTCCGGCTTCCTTGTGCCGCGCACGGAAGGCCGGCAGATTACGGCGTGCACTTGGACGTCGACGAAGTGGCTCCATACGAGCCCGCCGGACAAGGTGCTGCTGCGCTGCTATATCGGCCGCTCGGGCGACGAGGACGCGGTTTCGCTGCCGGACGATCAGCTCATCCGGCTTGTGCGGCACGATCTGGAGGAACTGATCGGGGTGACGGCTGCGCCGGTGATGACGGAGGTTACGCGGCTCCATCGTTCCATGCCGCAATATCCGGTCGGCCATGTCGAGGCGATGCGCGATTTCAAGCGGAAGCTCGCCGAGGCGCTGCCGGGCGTCTGGACCGCCGGCGCGGCGTTCGACGGCATCGGGCTGCCGGACTGCATCCGGCAGGCGAAGGAGACGGCGGAGGCGGCGATTCGGGAGCTGTGCGGCTCCGCTTCATGATCCATATTCGGGTTTGAAACGGTCGGTCAGGATCTGTTCCTGCCCGGCCGTTTTCATATTTTGCGCCAGCAAAGCTCCGCAAGCCGCTGTAACGCGGTATGCACGTTACAGCCGCGCCGACGGGGTCTCGCG
>NZ_CAJRAY010000056.1:14586-66086 GCF_907165215.1 Thermobacillus xylanilyticus
GCACGTTACAGCCGCGCCGACGGGGTCTCGCGCACCGCTGTAACGCGGTATCCGCGTTACTCCGCACCGGCGTTTGCGCACGGAAATTTTTTTGTCTTCCAAGCCGTGTCAGCCGCTTTTCCTGCTATAATGTGATGGGATGAACGCCGCCGGCATGACGGTGAATACCGGTTTAGGGGGATTTGTGGGAAATGGGACTCTCGCGGGTTGACTCGCGCGCGCGGGATCGGAACAGACGCAGACGGCGTCTGCGCCGGCTTGCGCTGCTGAACATAGGCATGTTGTTCGCCATCGCCGCGCTGGTGTACGGCATTGCGTCAGGCCATTGGCTTCACGGGCGGGAAGACAGTTCCGGCACGCCGAATCCGCCGCTGACGGCGGATGAAGGTCCGGCTTCAGAGCCGGACGGAAGTTCGCCGCAGGACGAGGGGACCGCAAGTGCAGAAGGCGGTGAAGACAAGGGCGCGAACAACGCCACGGATGCGGGGACCGGTGCGGATGACGCCGGGGACGGAAATGACGTTACTCCCGCGCCGTCGGAAGAGGCGGAACCGGAACCGGCCGAGGAGCCGGTCAGGCTCGCGTTCGTCGGCGACATCCTGCTGGCTTCGTCCGTTGAGAAGCTGATGCGCCGCGAAGGATTCGACTACCCGTACGCGAAGGCGCTGCCTTACCTGCAGGAACCGGATCTGACGATCGGCAACCTCGAAAATCCGATCACAACGCGCGGCACGCCGGCTGAAAACAAGAAATACGTGTTTAAAGGCAGTCCGGAACTTCTCCCGTCGCTGCGCGAAGCGGGCATCGACTTCGTCTCGCTTGCGAACAACCATACGCTTGACCAGGGCGTCGAAGGGCTGCTGGATACGATCGACCATCTGAACGAGACGAATCTCAAACATGCGGGAGCCGGCCGCAATGATGAAGAAGCGTTCAAGCCGGCCGTCTTCGACGTGAGGGGCATGTCGATCGCGATTTTCAGCCTGAGCCGCGTCGTGCCGGAAGTCAGCTGGAAAGCGGACAAAAACCATCCCGGCGTGGCGGAAACGTACGATCCGCGCAGGGCGGTAGAAGCGATCGAACGCGCCAGGGAGTCCCATGATCTGATCATTGTGTACGCCCACTGGGGCGAGGAGCTTAGCCGCAAGCCGCGCGACATCGAGAAGCAACTGGCCCGCGCCTACATCGACGCGGGCGCCGATCTCGTCGTCGGCTCTCACCCGCATGTTCTGCAGGGTTTCGAGCATTACAACGGCAGATGGATCGCGTACAGTCTCGGCAATTTCATTTTCAATGTGACGAAGAACGAGGATACGCGCGACACGGGCGTGCTGAACGCGGTCTGCACGAAGGGCGGAGGATGCGAGCTGCAATTCGTCCCGATGCGGGCGATCGAGCCGTCGCGTCCGGAGCCGCTGGAAGGCGAGGCGCGACAGGCGATGCTTGATCAGCTGGAGCGGATTTCATTCGGCGTCACGGTCGGCGAAGACGGTACGCTTCGTCCGGCTGCCGAGGCCGAAGACGCCGGAGCGGCCGGAGCGGCTTGACCGGAGCGGGCAACAGGGGGAAGGAGGCCTCAAGGCGTGGGAATTGCCAATCCGTGCTGCGCGCACCGGGGCGCGTCCGGGCTTGCGCCCGAGAACACGATGGCGGCGATGAAGAAGGCGCTCACGTTCCCGTTCGTCGAATGGATCGAACTGGACGTGCAGCTGTCGAAGGACGGCGTGCCGGTCGTCATGCACGACGACACGGTGAACCGGACGACTGACCGCAAAGGCCGCGTGGCCGATTTCACGGCGGCGGAACTGGCTTCGATGGACGCGGGAAGCTGGTTTTCCCCGGAATTTCGCGGCGAGCCCGTGCCGACGCTGGAGCAGGTGCTGGACCTGACGGCGGGCAAGTGCAGGCTGAACATCGAGCTGAAAACGTACGGCGGCCGCTACCCGGGCATCGAGGCGGCGGTCGCCGGGCTGCTCCGCCGGCACGGCCGGACCCGCGACTCCGTCATTACGTCGTTTGATCCGCTGGCGCTCAGGCGGGTGAAGGAAGCGGAGCGTTCAATACGAACGGGACTGATCATCGATGCCGCCCCGCCGGGGCTCGAACAGGCGCTCGCGCGCATCGGCGCGGCGTTCCTGTCGATCGGCTGGACCAGGCTGACGGCCGAGCGGATGGCGGCGTTCCGCAAGGCGGGCCTTGAGGTGATGGCCTGGACGGTCGACCGGAAGCCCGGGATGCGGCGGATCGCCGCAATGGGCGAAGACATCATCATCTGCACGAACTACCCCGATCGCTTCGGCGAGCTGAAGGCGGGGAGGAAGTTCAAGTGGTTCGGGAGATAAAGCAACGGCCGGAGGATGCCGTCAGGCGCCTTCCGGCCGTTTGCGTCATTCCTGCAGTTCATCTTTGTAACGGTCGCGCGCTTCAAGCATGCGCGGAAGCTGTTCCATGAAGACGTCGACCAGCTTCGGGTCGAAGTGCCGGCCACGCTCTTCGCGGAACAGGTTGATGATTCGCTCGAGTTCCCAGGCTTTCTTGTACACCCGGTCGCTGCCGAGCGCATCGAACACGTCGGCCACCGCTGTAATCCGTCCATACAGATGGATTTCCTCGCCTTTCAGGCCACGCGGGTAGCCGGTGCCGTCCCATTTCTCGTGGTGTTCGTGCGCAATATGGGCGGCCGTGCGCAGCAGTTCGCGGTTCGATCCCCTAAGCAGATTGTATCCGATCGTCGTGTGGGTTTTCATGATCTCGTATTCTTCGTCGGTCAGCTTGCCCGGCTTCTTCAGCACCGCGTCGGGGATGGCGACTTTGCCGATGTCGTGCATCGGGGACGCCACCCGGATCTTCTCGGCTTCCTCCTGCGGCAGGCCGAGACCGAGGGCGAGGATGCGGGAGTATTCGGCCACCCGTTTGACGTGGTTGCCCGTCTCCTTCGACCGGCTCTCGCCGATTTCGCCCATCCGGAAAATAATCTCCTTCTGCGTGGCGACGATCTCTTCGTGCAGCATGACCGATTCGAGCGACTTGCCCGCGTAGGAGGCGGCCAGCGACAAATTTTCCAGGTCGCGCTGCGTGAAGACACCTTCCTTCGTCATCTTGTTGACGGCCTGATAAGCGCCGATGATGCTGCCGTCGTTGCCGACGAACGGCACGGTAATGACGGATTTCGTCCGATACCCCGTCTTCCGGTCGTTCTCCGCGTTGTGGCGGGGATCCTGATAGGCGTCCTCGATCAGCAGCGGCTGGCCGAGCGCGATCGAATGGCCGACGAGACCCGAACCGAGCGGCACGCGGATCTCGCTCACGCCGTGGGCGACCGTTGTGAACAGTTCGCCGCGCTTGTAGTCGACCAGCCAGACGGTGCACCGGTCGGCCAAAATCATCTCCCGCCCCATATTCGCCATCAGGACGAGCACATTGTGCAGGTTTCGTTCGTTCGCAATTTTTGCGGTATAATCGAAAATGATGCGGAGCATCTGCTCGGGCGTCAATTCCTCCCGAAGCGCGGGCTCCCGTTCGAATTCACGGGGATAATCGGGCAACGGGCGACACTCCTTGCCAAACGGTCTCGTGGCTTTCCGGACATGCCGGAGCATTTTCCAAAAATTTCGACATCAATCGCGCATCTCCTGCCGCCCGGATCTGAAAAGCCGTCATGCGGCCTCACGGGCCTGCGGGTGCGTATCAACCGGAAGGAAGTTGAACTCATGCTGGACGAATTTGCCGCTTCGATGCCTCTGCGATGGGCAGCCGGGTTTGCGGGCAGCGGGCTGATCGCCTGGATCGCCTGGCGCAAACAGGCGCTCTCGGCGTCGGGCGCCTGGTCCGCCGTGGTGATGGGCGCCGTCTATTTCGCCCTCGGCGGGCCGCTCTGGTACGGCTTGCTGCTTGTCTTCTTCGCCACCTCCGTCTTCTGGTCCCGTTGGAAGCGGCATATCCGCGCGAAAAGGGAGGCGGAACGCCATTACGCGAAGACCGGGCGGCGCGACGCGGGACAAGTGTGGGCGAACGGCGGCATCGGCCTCGCGCTTTGCGCGGCGCATGCGGTCTGGCCGGAGCCGGCGCTTGCCGCCGCCTTCACCGGCGTCATGGCGTCCGTGAACGCCGACACCTGGGCGACGGAGATCGGCGCCCTAAGCCGGACGCAGCCGCGCTCCGTGCTGACCGGCCGCGCCGTGCCGGCGGGGACGAGCGGCGGGGTGACGCCGCTCGGCACTTTCGCCGCGCTCTCCGGCGCCGCGCTGATCGGCGTCTCTGCCGCGCTGCTGGGCGGCGTGGAAGCGTCGGGGCTTCCGGCGGCCGCGCTGATCGTCATGGCGGCTGTTGCCGGTCTGGCCGGCGCGATGGCCGATTCGCTGCTCGGCGCCTGGCTGCAGGCGATGTACCGCTGCCTGACGTGCGGCGCCCTCACGGAACGCGAGGTCCACTGCGGCGAGCCGGCGCTGCACGCCCAGGGCCGGCGCTGGATGACGAACGATCTCGTCAATTTGCTCTCGTCGCTGGTTGCGGGGGCGCTCGCGGCGCTGGCCGCGCTATTGTCAAAAATCTGAAATCTGCCGAAGATTTAAATTGACACCTCGTTCCCGAGATGCCTATTATGCTCTTAAATGGTTTTCCGGCATTTATGGTCCGACGTGCGGGAGGGACAACGATCATGTCGATTGAAAACGGTTGCAATTCACGCGTCATGCTGCGCACGGAAGGCATCCGGCGGGTGTTCGGCAGCGGCAGCGGCGCCGTCACGGCGCTCGACGGGATCGACCTGACGATCCGGCAAGGCACGATTACCGCGTTGGTCGGCCGTTCGGGGTCGGGCAAGACCACGCTCCTGAACATCCTGTGCGCCCTGGATGAGCCGACGGCGGGACGCGTCTGGTGGGACGGCCGGGATCTGACGGCCATGCCGGAGAAGCAGAAGAACGCCCTGCGGCGCCGGGAGATCGGGCTCGTCTTCCAGTCGTTCGGTCTGATGCCGCTGATGTCGGCTTACGAGAACGTCGAATTCGGCCTGCGCGTCGCAGGCGTCAAGGCGGGACGCGAGCGGGTGGAGCGCGCCCTCGAGTGGGTCGGCATGAAAGAGCGGATGAAGCATCGCCCGCCGGAACTGTCGGGCGGCGAACAGCAGCGGGTCGCGATTGCCCGGGCGATCGCACACGAGCCGCGGCTGCTCATCGCCGACGAGCCGACGGCCGAACTCGATAGCCGGATGGGGCTGCAAATCATCCGCGTGTTCCGCGATCTGGTGAAACGCTTGGGCACGACGGTCGTGCTGACGACGCACGATCCCGGCATTATGGAGTTGGTCGATCAAGTGATCGCATTGGAGGATGGGAGAATTGTCAAACATGCGGAGATGCCGGCTGCGACGCGGTCTTGACCGTGCGGCGGCCGCGCTGGCGGCACTGATGATCGCGGCCGGCTGTTCCTTGCTGCCGCAGGAAGAGGAAGCGCTTGCACCACCGCTGGTGCAGCCGAAGGAAGAAGTGTTCGATGTCGTCGAGGCGAAGCGCGGCACGATCCAGACGGTGCTGCGCGGCTCGGCGACGTTCACGTCGAGCCGCAGCGAGCCGCTCTACTTCCGCGAATCCGGGGGACGGGTGCTGGCGGTGCATGTGAAGCAGGGCGATGAGGTCAAGGCCGGCCAGACGGTTCTGGAGCTCGATGTCGGCGATCTCGAGCTGCGCATCCGGCTGCAGCGGCTGAACGTCGAGCGGGCGCAGATCCAATACGAGCAGGCGCGGATCGACGGATTGACCGGCCGCGACCTGCGGCTGCGCGAGATCGATCTTGAGCGGGAGCGAATCAGCCTCGAGGCGCTCGAGGAGCAGCTTGAGAAGTCGCGGCTCGTTGCGCCGTTTGACGGCGAGGTGACGTATGTCGCGGAAATCGCGCCCGGCGATTCGGTCACCGCCTATCGGCCGCTCGTCACCGTATCCGATCCGAAGCAGGTCCGGCTGACCTATGTGGCGACGTCGGCGACCGATCTGCTCGGCGTCCATCCCGGCATGGAGGCGGCGGTCGTCTATGGCGGCGAGACGTACCGGGCAGAGGTCGTGCAGGCGCCGTCGAACGCGCCGCTCACAACCGACAAGACGGAGCAGGAGCGCAATTCGCGCACCATCGTGCTCGAACTGGACAACCCGCCGCAAGACGCCGGGATCGGCGCCGGCGCCGACTTCGAGATTCCGCTGCAGCGGCGCGAGAACGCCATCGTCATCCCGCGCGCCGGCCTGCGCACGTACCTCGGACGCGAGTATGTGCAGATCGCCGACGGCGAGCGCCGCAAGGAAGTCGATGTCGAGGTCGGGCTGAAGACGTCGACCGAGGTCGAGATTATCCGCGGACTGGAAGAAGGCGCCCGGGTAATCTTGAACAACTAGTGCGCCGCGCGGCGCGGGGGAGTGGAGCGCCTTGGCCTTGTGGGTCATGATCTTGCGCAAGATGGCCAGCACCAAATGGCTGCAGCTCAATCTGTGGTTCGGGCTGACCGTGTGCGTGGCGCTGTTCAGCTCGATGCCGCTCTATGCGAACGCGATTCTGGAGCGGACGCTGCAGAAAGAGCTGCAATTGATGCAGACCGAACGCCGGGTTTTTCCCGGCTACATGCGCGTGAACGCGCTGCCCGGCACGATCGATGACCGCGCCAGGGCGGCGCAGGTCGTGGACGATCTGGACCGGTATGTTTTCGGTTTTCCGGATCGCGTCGGGCTCGACATGCATTCGGGGTATGCCGCCCGGTCCACGATCATGCTCCGCGTCTACGGTGCGGACGCGACGGAACAGGAGATCAGGAACACGAACGTCGTCGGAAGCTTCCGCGCCGTCAGCAACCTGGAGCGGCAGATCCGGCTGATCGACGGCCGGATGCCGGATGCCGGGCGCAGCGACGGCGTGTACGAAGCGCTCGTCACCCAGTCTTACCTCATCAAGCTCAAGCGGGATCTCGGCGAAGAGATTACGGGGCTGAACCGCGAAACCGGCGAGACGTTCCGCATTCTGCCGGTCGGCGTCATCGAATCCGCCGCGCCGGACGCGATTGACGCCTACGCGCCGTATCCGCTTGAGAACTACGAATCGTCGTTCTACATCCCGCATGATGTGTTCATGCGCGATTTCGTGTACGGCGGCCGGCTGCAATTGGGCGGTTTCCAGTACGTGATGGCGCTCGACTACACGCAGCTGAAAACAACCGGCATCGGGAAGTTCCTCGAGCAGTCGGAGTACATGGACCGGTATCTTGCGAACCGCTTCTCGTACAACGCCGATCTGACGATCGCGATGCTCGAGAAGATCGAGTCGTACGAGAAGAAGCGGGAGAGGCTCGGCGTCGTGCTGCTGTCGCTGTATACGCCGGTCATGATGATGCTCGCCTTCTATCTCTATATGACGGCCGGTCTGATTGTCGAACGGCAGAAGACGGAGATCGCGGTACTGCGCAGCCGCGGGGCGAGCAGGCTGCAGGTGCTGTTGGCCTACGCGGCGGAAGGGCTGATTCTCGGCGCCGCGGCGTGGGTTGTCGGCCCCTGGCTCGGCGTCCTGTTCACGAAGATGCTCGGCGCCTCCAGCGGTTTCCTGACGTTCGTCGACCGCGCGGCCCTTGACGTCGAGCTGACCGGCGGCGTCTGGACGGTCGCGGCATGCGCGGCGTTCGGATCGGCGCTGCTGACGCTTGTTCCGGCCGCGCGGGCGGCGCGGACGTCGATCGTCGACCGCAAGCGCGAGTCGGCCCGCCTGGAGAAGACGCCGTTCTGGCACAAGACGGGCATTGACCTCATCCTGATCGCGGCGGCGGTCTGGCTGCTGATCGATTTCCGGCGCCAGTCGGCCGATATGCGCGAACTGGCGCTGGAAGCCGGCTCGCTCCAGGTCGACCCGCTGCTGTTCGTCATGCCGGCATTGCTCGCGCTGGGCGGCGGGCTGTTCATCCTCCGGCTTTACCCGTGGTTCATCCGGCTGATCTATTTTCTCGGCCGGAGATGGTGGCCGCCGGCGCTCTATTCAACGCTCGTGACGATCAGCCGCTCGTCCGGCCAGTATCTGGGCATCAAAGTGTTCCTCATCATGACCGTGGCGACCGGCCTGTTCAGCGCGAACGCCGCCCGGACGATCGGCGACAACATGGAGAACAAGATCCGCTACGCGATCGGGGCGGACATCGTGCTCACGACCCGGTGGGAGAACGACGCGCCGCCGCCGATGGCCGGCGGGCCGATGCCGCAGCAGACGGAGGCGGACGCGGCGCCGCCGAAGCGGGTGCAATATACCGAACCGCCGTTCCTGCCGTTCACCGAAATGCCCGGCGTCGAAGCGGCGGCGCGCGTCTTCGTGAAGGAGGACGCCCGCCTGAACGCCGCGGGCGGCGGGGGCGCCGCAACGCTGTACGGCATCGAAACCTACGAGTTCGGCCGGACGGCGTGGATGAAGAACGGTCTGCTCGATTACCACATGAACGCGTATCTGAATCTGCTCGCTTCCGATCCGCGCGGCGTGCTCATCTCCCGTTCGGTGGCCGAGGAGTTCGGCATCGGACCGGGCGACCCGATCTACATCGGCTGGGAAGGACTGGACTCGACGCTGCTGACCGTCTTCGGCGTCGTCGACTACTGGCCGGGCTGGAACCCGCTGCCGTCTCCCGGCAAGCAGGAGAAGCCGCGGCTCGTCGTCGCCCGGCTGTCCACGATCCACAACCGGCTGGCGCTCGAACCGTACGAGGTGTGGCTGAACCTGGAGGAGGGCGCTTCCAGCGCGGCCTTGTACGAAGCAATCGCGGAAGCGGGCTACCCGCTCACTTCGCTGCAGGATGCGGGTCAGGAGCTGATCCGGTCGAAGAACGATCCGTTCCGGCTGGCGATCAACGGCGTTATGACGCTCGGCTTCGTCATCTCGATGCTGATCAGCTTCTTCGGCTTCCTCGTGTTCTGGCTGCTGTCGCTGTCCGGGCGGACGCTTCAGTTCGGCGTGCTGCGGGCGATGGGCATCCCGTTCGGGCAGCTCATCGGCATGCTGGCCAGCGAGCAGCTGCTGACGACTGCTGCCGCCGTTGGCATCGGCGTCGTCGTCGGCAATGTCGTGAGCGAACAATTCGTCCCGCTGTTCGAGATGGCGTTCAATCCGTCCGAACAGGTGCCGCCGTTCGAGATCGTCCGCCATTCCGGCGATTACGCGCAGCTCTATGGCGTGGTGACGGTTATGCTGACCCTGGGGCTCATCGTGCTCGGCTGGCGGCTCGCGCGCGTGAAGATCGCCCAGGCGCTCAAGCTCGGGGAGGAGTGACGGCATGATTGTCTGCGACGGGCTCGTGAAGATCTACAAGACGAAAGATCTTGAAGTTGTGGCGCTTCAGGGACTCGACCTTCGGGTCGAGACCGGCGAGCTGATGGCGATCATCGGCAACAGCGGGAGCGGCAAATCGACGCTGCTCAATATGCTGGGCGGCCTCGACCGTCCTTCCGCCGGAAAGCTGATGGTCGACGGGAAAGATCTGCTCGCGTTCTCGGAGCGCGATCTCGTGAAGTACAAAAGGGAAACCGTCGGCTTCGTCTGGCAGAACAAGGCGCGGAACCTGATCCCGTATCTGACCGCGCTCGAGAATGTGGAGCTCCCGATTCTGCTGCGCGGAAGGCGGCGTCGGGCGCGGGCGGTCGAACTGCTCGAGGCGGTCGGGCTCGGGCACCGGATGAAGAACCGGCTCAGCGAGCTGTCGGGCGGCGAGCAGCAGCGCGTCGCGATCGCGATCGCCCTTGCCAACCAGCCCAAGCTGCTGCTCGCCGACGAGCCGACCGGCGCGCTCGACACGAAGACGTCGAACCAGGTGCTCGACCTGTTCCGCGAGCTGAACCGGACGATGGGGTTGACGATCGTCATCGTCACGCACGACCCGCAGCTGGCGCGCAAGGTCGATCGCGTCGTCGCGATCCGCGACGGGAAGACGTCATCGGAGATCATCCGCCGTTCGTATCGCGAAGACTACGAGAATCTCGAACGGGAGGCGGAAGAGAGCCATGTGGAGTATGCCGTCGTCGACAAGGCGGGACGGCTGCAGATTCCCGCGGGGCTCATGAACGCGGACGGATTCCGGAACGCGCGGCGGGTGCGCGTGGAGATGGAGAACGGACGCATCGTCCTGTACCCGCCGGATGCGGAGAAAACGGAAGCGAAATAAGGGACTCCCGACGCGGCGCAGGTGCAATCAGACGACAGCCTTCCCGCAGACAAACGGCCGTGCCCATCTTGGGCACGGCCGTATTCATCATGCTTTCGTCAGTTCTTCCATCTGCCGGATCAAATCTTCGAATACGCTCATCGCCTGCTCGATCGGCTCCGGCGTCGACATGTCGACACCGGCTTTTTTCAGTATGTTGATCGAGTAGTCGCTGCCTCCGCTCTTCAGGAAGCCGAGGTACCGCTCGACGGCCGGCTCGCCCTCGTCGAGAATCTGTTTCGCGAAGCTCGTCGCAGCCGAGAAGCCGGTCGCGTACTTGTACACGTAGAAGCTCGAGTAGAAATGAGGGATTCGCGCCCATTCCATCTCGATGTCCCGGTCGACGACCATGCCGTCGCCGTAGTATAGCTTGTTCAGGTCGTAGTAGACGCCGGACAGCAGCTGCGGTGTCAGCGATTCGCCGGCTTCCGCCTTCTCGTGGATGATTTTCTCGAACTCGGCGAACATCGTCTGGCGGAACACCGTCGTGCGGAACTGGTCGGCGTAGTACGTCAGCAGATACATTTTTTCCTTCGGGTCGTTCGTCCGCTTCAGCAGGTAGTCCATCAGCAGCGCCTCGTTCAGCGTCGACGCGACCTCGGCGAGGAAAATGGTGTACTGCGCGTCGCGGTACGACTGATGCCGGTCTGAATAGTACGAGTGAAGGGCGTGGCCCATTTCATGCGCCAGCGTGAACATGCTGTTCAGGTTGTCCTTGTGGTTGAGCAGCACGTAGGGGTGGGTGCCGTAGGCGCCCCAGCTGTAGGCCCCGCTCCGCTTGCCCTGGTTCTCGTAGACGTCGATCCAGCCGCCCTCGAACCCTTCCTTCAGCACCTTCTGATAATCCGGGCCGAGCGGCGCCAGGCCTTCAAGCACCGTCTGCTTCGCCTCTTCATAAGGAATTTCCATCTTGAACTCTTCCACCAGCGGCGCGAACAGGTCGTACATGTGCAGCTCTTCGACGCCGAGCAGCTTCCGCCGCAGCTCCATGTAGCGGTACATGAGCGGCAGATGTTTGTGGATCGTGTCGATCAGGTTCGTGTACACGTCCTTCGGAATGTTGTCGGCGAACAGCGACATTTCCAGGGCGGACGGGTATTTGCGCGCCCGGGCGTAGAACAGGTTCTTGTTCACGTTGGCGGCGAGCGTCGAGGCGAGCGTGTTCTTCAGCTTGCCGTATGTATCGTACATCGCCTTGAACGCGGCTTCGCGCACCGACCGGTCGCGGCTTTCGAGGAACTGGATGTACGTGCCGTGGGTCAGCTCGACATCCTCGCCGTTTTCATTCTTGATGGTCGGGAATTTCAGGTCGGCGTTGTTCAGCATGCCGAAGATCGTGTTCGGCGCCTGGCTGATGTTGCCCGCCTGGGCGAGCAGCGCTTCTTCGCTCTTGCCGAGGACGTGCGCTTTCTGGCGCCGCATCTCTTCGAGCGTGAATCTGTAGGGCGCCAGATTCGGATCGGCGATCATCTTCTCGAGCGTCTCGTCCGGCAGGCTGAGCACTTCCGGCGTGATGAACGACAGCGCTTCGTTCGCTTCGACACTCAGTTTCTTCGACTTGTCCGCGAGCGCCATGTTGTTCGGCTCGGCCGTGTCCTCGTGATGGCGCATGTTCGCGTACACGTAGAGCCGCTCGACGTGGAGCGACAGTTCGTCCTCCAGCTCGAAGCAGGCCTTGAGCCGGGCAGGATCGGCAAGCTTGCCCTGGAATTCGGCCGCCTTGGCGATCAGCGCCTTGGCCTGTTCGTATTCCCGGTCCCAATCGGCCTGGGAGGCGAACAAGTCTTCCAGCCTCCACCGGTACTTCGGATTCGTCTCGGATCGTTTCGGCACTTGCTTCATGTCAGGGTTCCTCCTTGGGGACATGATCTCGACCCGCACGGCATGATCGTCCGCGCGGTCGATCGGGGCGGGCGCCGCGGCGGCGCCGATCAGACCGAGCGCAAGCAGGGCGGATAGCCAGTTCATGACGGCACTTCCTTTTTTGCCCTCTAGTATGCGCCGCGGCGCGCCGCTTCATAAGCCGGGTCAGAGCCGGCTCTGACCGGCCGTATCCGCGCCGGGATCAGCTGCCCATGGTCAGAAAAGCGTACACCAGCATGATAAACGCGGATACGATCATCACGATGGCGGCCAGTGCGAGAAACCGTCGCATCGGCGGGGCGATCGTATCCCGTTTCATGATGAGGACGGCGCCGAACGAAAAGGCGGCGATGATGAAAATGACGAGTGCTGTGGTATCCATCGGTTCCTCCAGTTTTCGGCGTTCCCCAAGCAATTCGCCGTCCGGCATGTTTTTCCTTCCCGGCTCCGGCAGATCGGGGACGGGTCAGATTGAACGGAACTTCTCGAGAATCGCTTCCCGCTCCGCTTCGCCGCCTTCCAGCCGGTCCGCCTGAAAACGGGATTCCGCCCAGGCCAGCATCTCCGGACGGCTCAGAAACGTGTGGCACTCTTCGCCCCACGCATCGGAGATCTCGCGGACGACGAGCGATTTGCCCTGAATTTCCACCGTCAGCATATTGTATTTGTCGCGTTTGTAAATCTGAACTTTTTTGATCACGGCCATCTCTCCGCGTTGGCGTTTTGTTCCCATCATAACGAAACGGGGGGTTGGAAATCAACCGCAGCCCCTGTATGATGAAGGAAAGGGCCGGGGAGACCCGGATTCCTTTGAGACAAGACGAGAACGGATGAGACGAGAAGAGGAGAGATGAGCATGGATCGGAAGTATGAACAGGTCGGCACGGCGTTCACGTGCCGGAGCTTCGCGGAGTATGTGCGCATGTTCGCGCTCGACGAGCCGTTTGATCCGCGGGGCGAAGTGCTGGATGCGGCGGCGGGAGCGTCGTCGTTCACGGCCGATGCCGCGCGGCGCGGTTTCCGGGCCGTCGCGGTCGATCCGCGCTACAGGCTGCCGCAGGAGGGGCTGTTCAGGGAAGCGCGGACCGAGATTGACGTCTCAACGGCCAAGCTGGAAGGTTTGCAAGATCTGTTCGACTTTTCGTATTACGGCAATCTGGACAATCACCGCGCCGGACGCGAGGCGTCGCTTAAGCGGTTCATGGACGACTTCGCGGCGGACGGCAGGGACGGAAGCGGCCGCTATGTCGCCGGCGAGCTGCCGCATCTGCCGTTCGCGGACGACCGGTTCGCGCTTGTGCTGTGCAGCCACTTCCTGTTCCTGTACGGGGAACATTTCGACGCGGAGTTCCACCAAAGGGCCGTGTTCGAGCTGATCCGGGTGTGCCGTCCCGGCGGCGAGGTGCGCATTTATCCGCTCGTGACGCTCCATTTCCGGGAGTATCCTCATCTGGACCGGCTGCTTGAAGCGGTTCGGCGCGCCGGCTGCTCGGTCCGGTTCCAGGAGTCGAAGCTGCCGTTCATTCCGGGTTCGCACCGGCTGCTCGTCATCCGAAAGCCGTTGAAAAGCTGAATCGGTCGCGCATGATCGGCCCGCATCGCCTGTATAAGGAACACGATTCCGTTGGAACGCCGCGTCAGCAGAAAGAAAATGTGCAGCCTCCGGCAAGTTTGATTTGCTTTTTGACCGGCCAGCGCATATACTGTGTGTAAGCGCCGGACGATCGGCGCGAATATTAGGAGGTTGTTCATTTGAAAGGTACGGTAAAATGGTTTAACGCTGAGAAGGGTTACGGCTTCATTCAAGTCGAAGGCGGCGACGACGTGTTCGTCCACTTCTCGGCCATTCAGGGTGAAGGATTCAAGACGCTGGACGAAGGCCAGCTCGTTGAATTCGAGATCACCCAGGGCAATCGCGGACCGCAAGCGGCCAACGTCATCAAGTTATAAGAATGAACAACTTCTTATAATAGAAGATGCACGACACGAGCAAGGCCCCGGATTATCCGGGGTCTTTCTTGTTGCTTCTTTTGACCGGAACGCGCCGACGGTGGTAAACTGCTGTATGGAATCAAGCCCGGGAGGATCATGAATATGCCGAAGTTCAAACTGTTCAAAGACCGCAAGGGCAAGGCCGACCAGGCGCGGAACAACAAGTTCGTCAAACTTGCGAGGGAAATCTACATGCACGCCCGCCGGGGCGGTCCGAACCCCGAAGCGAATCTTGCGCTGAAGAACGCGATCGCGAACGCCCGCGCGGAGCAGATGCCGATCGAGAACATCGAACGCGCGATCAAGCGCGCGACGGCGACCGCCGGGGGCGAAGATTACGAAGAAATCATCTACGAAGGGTACGGCCCGGGCGGCGTCGCCATCATGGTGAAATGTCTGACCGACAACCGGAACCGGACGGCGGCCGACGTGCGCGCCATTTTCAACAAGCGCGGCGGCAACATGGGCGAGTCGGGCTGCGTTTCGTATCTGTTCGATGAGAAGGGGCTGCTCGTCGTCAGCCGCGAAGCGCATGACATCGACGAAGATTCGATGCTGATGGCGGCGATTGATGCCGGAGCGGAGGACGTTATCGTGAACGAGGACTCGTACGAGATCTTGACGGCTCCCGCCGATTTCATCAAAGTGAAGCAATCCCTCGAAGGAAACGGCCTGACGTTCGAGAGCGCCGGCATTCGCTGGCTGCCGCGGACGACGGTCAAGGTGGAGGGCGAGAACGCCGAGAAGCTGCTGAAAATGATGGACGCCTTCGACGACAACGACGATGTGCAGGACGTGTTCGCCAACTACGAGATCGACGACGAAGAACTGGCCAAGCTCGGCGGATGACGGGCCGCATGGCGAAACAGGCTGTCCCTGTGGTGGATCCACGGAGACAGCCTGTCCGATTGTGTGCGATCAGGAAATGATCGTCAGAATTTCGTCGATCTCCTTACGCGGGAGTCTGCCCGGCGTTTCGGCCGGATGGCCGAGGGCGATGACCATGTTGATCTGACGCGAATCGTCGATGCTCAGGAACGCTTTCAGCTGCTCTTCAGCCAGCAGCACCGGCCCCGTCATCGGACAGGTGGCGAGCCCCATCGCGTGGGCGGCAAGCATCAGATTCATCGCCGCGAGGCAGCTGCTCTTGATCCCTTCTTCGCGCCAGACTTCATCCGGCACGAGGCCGATGGGATCGAATATGCGCTCGCGGAACTTCGACTGGTACGGGGTGGCGAGGCAGACGACGAGCGCCGGCGCGTCCGAGAAGGCGGTCGCGTACGGGCCGAACGATTTCACGAGCAGCCGCGCTTCCCTCGCGAGCCCCCGCTCCTCGGCTTCCTTCGCCCGCGCGTGCAGCTGCTGCCAGGTCATGTCTTCAATTGCGCGGATCTTCTCGCGGTCCGTAACGACGATGAATTCCCAGGTTTGCGAGTTGGTGTCGCTCGGCGCGTAGCGGGCGCAGTCGATCAGTTCTCGGATTTGCTCGGCCTCCACGGGCCGGTCCTGGAACTTGCGCACGCTGCGCCGGTCAAGCAAAATCTGTTTGAATGTCATGTAGTCCATTGTGCTGATCCATCCTTTCGTTCTCATTATAGGCGATTCGGTCCTGTTCGCCAACGGGACGATTGGTCGTGCTGGAATTATGCCGGATGTCATGGTACATTATTGGGTGGAGGTTCACAATGGGTGATTCATGGTTCGTCTACGATGAACGGCTGGGGATTGAGGTGCCGTATCTTGAACATGAGTGGGAGACGTACCCCCTGGAAGTGAGAAGCGCGATTCTCGAACGGTGGGAAACGATCCGCGGCCGCATCCCGGACCGGATATTGGCGTTGGAGCGCAGGATCCGCGAGCTGCAGCGGCAGCTCGACGAGGAAGAGGATTTCGAGACATCCTGCAGGCTCAACGCGGATATCGCGGAGCAGGCGAGCCGAATCAACGATCTGAACATCTGGTACCGCATCAATCAGACGATTGATTCGCGGCGCCACACCTGAAGGACGGAGGCGCCGCCGTTGAACGCGACACGGAAACATGGGAGCGGCATGCCGGCCGGACCCTTGAGGCTGATGTATCGGATGTACCGGCACGTGCTGCCCGCGGTGTACGATGAACTGGCGCGCTGGCGGGCGCGGGCGGAGGCGATCCCCGATCCGGAGCTGCGCACGCAGGCGCTGGCCAGCATGTCGAGCAAGCAGTTTCATTGCGAAGGCGGGGCGGTCTTCGCGGCGGCGGTCAACGATCGCCGCGGAGAGCTTGTCCCGCTGATCGTCGCCCTGCAGACGATCAGCGATTATCTGGACAATCTGTGCGACCGCAGCACGTCGCTCGATCCCGACGATTTTCGTCTGCTGCACCGCGCAATGCTCGATGCGGTCGACCCGGATGCGGAGACGACCGATTACTATGCGCACCGCGCCGAACGGGACGATGGCGGCTACCTGGCGGCGCTCGTTGCCGCATGCCAGGAGAACATCCGCCGGCTGCCCGGCTATGCCAAGGTGCAGCCGCATGTCGCCCGGTTTGCCGGGCTTTACGGCGATCTGCAGGTGTACAAGCATATCCGCCGGGAGGAGCGGCTGGAAAGCCTTCACCGGTGGTGGGCGCTTCATCGGACGGACCATCCCGAATTGTATTGGAATGAGTTCGCGGCCGCGACCGGTTCGACGCTCGGCATGTTCGCGCTGTTCGTCGAGGCTTGCCGGCCGGATGTGACGGAACGGGACGCGGAGCGGATGGCGGGCGCCTACTTTCCGTATCTGTGCGGCCTGCACATCCTGCTCGACTATCTGATCGACCAGGAGGAGGACCGGCTTGGCGGCGATCTGAATTTCTGCAGCTATTATGCGAACGACGCGGAAATGCTGCAGCGGATCGGATGGATCGCGGATCAGGCGCGCAAGGCGGCAGGCCGGTTGCCGTCCAGTAAATTCCATAAAATGGTAATTGAAGGGCTGCTTGCGGTCTATCTGTCCGACCCGAAGGCCGCGGAGCAGCCGGTCGTCCGCTTCGTCGCGCGCGAATTGATGCGGAACAGCCCGATGGCGCGGCTGTTCTTCCGGCTGAACGCGCTGTGGATACGGCGCCGCGCGAAGCCGCCGCGCTGAGGCGGCCGCCCATTGCATGGCTATCACACCAATTGAATACAGTACAGGGGGAATACGATGTCGGCAGTAAAACGCATTGCAGTATTGACGAGCGGCGGAGACTCGCAGGGGATGAACGCGGCGGTCCGCGCGGTTGTACGGAGCGCGCTGTTCCACGGCCTTGAAGTGTTCGGCGTGCAGCGGGGATATGCAGGGCTTCTGAAGGACGATCTGTTCCCGATGGATCTTCGCAGCGTGGGCGACATTATCCAGCGCGGCGGGACGATTCTGCAGACGGCCAGATGCAAGGAGTTCATGACGCTCGAAGGGCAGCAGCGCGGAGCGGAAGTGCTCCGCAGCCGCGGCATCGACGGCCTCGTCGTCATCGGCGGCGAAGGATCGTACCAGGGCGCCTACAAATTGAGCAAACTCGGCATCAAGACGATGGGGCTGCCGGGCACGATCGACAACGACATCCCGTTCACCGATTTCACGATCGGTTTCGATACGGCCGTCAGCATCGTCGTGGATGCCGTCAACAAGCTGCGCGATACGATGACGTCGCACGAGCGGGCGTCAGTCGTCGAAGTGATGGGCCGCCACAGCGGCGACATCGCGCTCTACGCGGGTCTCGCGAGCGGCGCGGAGACGATCATCGTGCCCGAAGTGCCCTACGACATCGATGCGATTGCCGCCCGGATGCATGACAATTTCAAGGCCGGGAAACGGCACAGCATCGTCATCGTGGCGGAAGGCGCCGCAAGCGGCAACGACATCGCGGAGGCGATCACCGCGCGCAGCGGCATCGAGCCGCGGGTCACGGTGCTCGGCCATATCCAGCGCGGCGGCTCGCCGACGCACAACGACCGGATTCTCGCCAGCCGGCTCGGCGATTTCGCCGTCCGCAAGCTGATGGAAGGCGACTCGAGCAAAGGCTGCGGCATCGTGAGCGGCGAACTGGTCGCGACGGACATCGAGACCGTCGTGAGCACGAAGAAGCCGTTCAACATGGATTTGTACAATCTGGCGCTTCGCTTGTCGCAATAAACCTGTGATTGACGCGAAAGGGCTGCACCCGATGCGGGTGCAGCCCTTCGTTCTTCAGTACTGGACATCGGCCGTATATTTGTTGCCCGCGTTCCAGAGCATGAACTCGTCGACGCCGGTGTCTTCCAGCGCCCGGATCTGCGCTTCGACCTCGGCCTTGCCATAGGGGATGTAGTGCCCCTTGCCGAGCCAGCTCGCCGTGAAATCCTGGATCCACGGCCGAATGATCGGCTTTGCGCCGCCGAGCGGCTCCAGCTTCTCATGCGTGTCTTCCATGGCGCCTTTGATGGTGGCGTACGGTTCCTTGTCCGGATCCTTCAGCCCGAACCAACCGGTGCTGTAGTGGCTCGGATAGACCATCGGACTGATGACGTCGACATGTTCCGATATCCGGACGAAATCCTGCCCGATGCCCTCCGCGGCCGGAACCGAAGCGGCGTAGCCGAAAATATCGACCGATACGCGGACGCCGAGCGGTTCGAGCTCCTTCTTCGCATACTCCACAAAACCGCTCACGACATCGACGCGGCTCTCATCGGTCTTGTCGTAGGCCAGCTCGTCAGCCCGCTTCTCGAAGCCTTCCGGAAAGCGGACATAGTCGAACTGGATTTCCTTGAATCCGAGCTTTGCCGCTTCCTTGGCGACCGCAACGTTGTAATCCCATACTTCGCGGCGGTACGGATTGACGAAGCTTTCGCCCCGGCCGTTCTTCCATACGCTGCCGTCGGACTTCCGGAACGACAGGTCGGGACGCTTCTCGGCGAGGACGGAGTCCTTGAACACGACGATGCGCGCGATCGGGTAGACCTCGTCCGCCTGGAGCCTGGCCATCAGCGCTTCCATGTCTTTGATGATCTTCTTGGTCGTGCCGAGTTCGGTGAGATCCGGATTGTCCGTCGGCCAGGTGATGTACCCGTAGTCATCCTTCACGTCAATGACCATCGCGTTCAGGTCGGTGCTGCGGACGAGCTCCAGCAGCTGCTCCATGCGAGAGCCTCCGGCGCTGTGGGCCGTGACGTAGATGCCTTTGATCTTCGGCGCGTCGGGTTGGGGATCGGTCTTTCCGCCGGGCGGTTCGGCCGCTCCGTCCGTTCCGGGAGTTTCCGCGATGATCTCTCCGCCCGTCTGCGGCAGCGCGCCCGCGAGACCGTCGAGGCCGCCGTTGCCGGACATCAGGCCGTGAAGCAGCAAAAAGATCGTGAACAGGATATCCATGGTTTCTCCGCTCCCCGCAAGCTCTCTCATCTTCATCATTATTATATTACAGGCAGCAGCCTGCAGACAGAGGATTTTTGCGGGATTTTGCAGAATCTTGCCGTTCGGCGTCGATTGAAAAAACGAGACGGGAACGGACTGGCCGTTCCCGTCTTTCAAGGTCAATGCAGAAGTTTTCTTTTCTGCTGTTCGCAAATGCTGTGCTGCACGATCTCCAGCGCGTCTTCAGGCTCGAGCCTGTCGAATCCTTCGCGGAGCACGATGTTCATGTCCAGTTCTCTCCGCGTCAGAAACGGGAGAAGCTCGGGCGCATGTCTTTCGACAATTTGCCACAACGTTGTCACCGTTGCCGTTTCCACTTGCATCACCTTCCCCGAACGGATTCAAACCAATTACAGGGCCGGACGCAGGACGGAAAGCCCGGGTGTACTTTCATTATAACATTCGGTACCGGCAGTGAACAGCCGGAAATGAAAGGCGGCTTTCACACTTTGCGAAAATCGCCCATGACGCTGACGGTCTCGACGATGTTGACAAACGCCTTCGGATCATGCCTGCGGATCATGGTGCGCAGGGCGGACAGTTCGTACCGGGTCGTGACGGTCATGAGCATCACTTTGTCTTCCCCGGTATAGCCACCCTTGATCGGCACGATCGAGACACCGCGCGGCAGGCGGCGGAGCTTGTCGAGCAGCCGGTACGGGTCGCAGCTGATGATGAACGCCGTCACCTTGAGCTGCCGGATATGAATCATGTCGATCGCCCTGCCGCTTACGTAGATGGAGAGCAGCGAATACATCGCGCCTTCCCAGTCTTCCGACAGGAGCGCCTGGAGGATGACGATGGACATGTTCATCAGGAACAGCAGCATGCCGATCGGCACTTCGCGATGCCGCGTAACAATCGTCGCGATGATGTCGATGCCGCCCGACGAGCCGCCGTAACGCAGGGCAAGTCCGGCGCCGATGCCGAACGCGACACCGCCGAACACGGCCGCCAGGATCGGGTCGGCTGCCAGGGAATGGACCGGCGCAATCCGGATCAGGAAAGAGGTGACGGCGACGGCATAAATGCTCCAGGCGATGAAGGCATGGCCGAGCGCGAACCAGCCCCAAATTAAGATCGGGAGGTTCAGTGCAAAATAAAGGATGCCGGTATCGAGTCCCGTCGCGTAGCTGAGCAGCATCGACACGCCGGATACGCCGCCGGAGAGCAGCCGATGCGGGATGAGGAGAAAATTGAAGCCGAAAGCGATCAGGGCCGCGGCGCAAGTCATGACGAGCGCCGTCCAAACGCGGCGCGCGGCGTTCAAGGTCATCGCTCCTTTCCCGGTATGGAAACGGACGTCAACACCGCCTAGTATCGCCGATTTCCGTTCGCTGGTATTCGCGAGCTGACCTGTGCTATAATGAGTGGGATATTTTTTTAAAGAAGGCACAGTGGACAAAGGAGTTTGAGAAAGTTTGAAAACATTCGCTGAATTCGGCCTGGAGCCGAAAGTGCTGCAGGCCGTTACCGAAATGGGTTTCGAGGAATCGACGCCGATTCAGGCGAAAGCCATTCCGATTGCGATGAGCGGAGCCGACCTGATCGGACAAGCGCAGACGGGTACCGGGAAGACGGCCGCCTTCGGCATCCCGCTCATCAGCAAGATTCCGCCGGAGGAAGAGCGGATCGTCGCCCTCGTCATGACCCCGACCCGCGAACTCGCGATTCAGGTGGCTGACGAATTGGGCAAACTCGCCCGGTACAAAGGCATCCGCACGCTGCCGATCTACGGCGGACAGGACATCGGCAGACAGATCCGCGCGCTGAAGAAGAAGCCGCAGATCATCATCGGCACGCCGGGACGGCTGCTCGACCACATCAACCGGAAGACGATCCGGCTGGACGATGTCCGAACGGTCGTGCTGGACGAAGCCGACGAAATGTTGGATATGGGCTTCATGGAGGATATTACGACGATTCTCAGCCTGGTGCCGGAAGAGCGCCAGACGATGCTTTTCTCCGCGACGATGCCTCCCAACATCCAAAAGCTTGCACAGCAATTCCTGCGCAACCCCGAGCATGTGTCGGTCATTCCGAAGAACATTACCGCTCCGAGCATTGAGCAGATCTACATTGAAGTGCATGAACGGGAAAAATTCGAGGCGCTCAGCCGGCTGCTCGATATGGAATCGCCCGATCTGGCGATTGTGTTCGGCCGCACGAAGCGCCGCGTGGACGAATTGAGCGAAGCGCTGCAGAAGCGCGGCTATTCCGCGGACGGTCTGCACGGCGACCTGTCGCAGAACCAGCGCGACACCGTCATGCGCAAGTTCCGCGACGGCAGCATCGATGTCCTCGTCGCGACGGACGTTGCCGCGCGCGGTCTCGACGTCTCCGGGGTTACGCACGTCATCAACTTTGACTTGCCGCAGGATCCGGAAAGCTATGTGCACCGGATCGGCCGTACCGGCCGCGCGGGCAAGGAAGGCGTCGCCTATACGTTCGTGACGCCGCGCGAGATCGACCATCTGCACTTCATCGAACGGGTGACGCGCCAGCGCATCGCGCGCCGTCCGCTGCCGAGCCTTGCCGAGGCGATCGAAGGGAAGCAGCGCGTGACGGCTGAACGGCTGATCGAGATCATCCAGCAGGACGATTTCGCCGAATACAAAGGCATCGCGATTCAGCTGCTGGAACAGTACGATTCGGTCCACCTGGTCGCGGCGGCGATGAAGCTGCTGACCGGTGAGAAGAAGGATGTCGAAATCGAGCTGACGCCGGAAGATCCGATCCGCGCGAAGAAGCGCAGACCGGATATCCGTTCGAGCGGGCGCCGGTTTGGCGGTGCCGTCGGCGGTTACGGCGGAAGAAATTCCCGCAGCGGCGGCCGCGGCAACGGATACGGCGGCGGCAGAGGCGGATACGGCGATTCCGGGAGAGGCTACGGCCGCTCCGAGGGTGGCCGTCAGCGCGCAGGCGGACGCAGCTATGGCGACGTTCGCCGGTCGCGCGGCTGGTCCGAGGAATAACCAGGACCGGATAGGAACCGGGGCACCGGGAGGGCGCGTTCGCGGTGCCGTCTTCCGACGCCCCGGTGTTTCTTTCTATCTGATCCGCAGGGCAGAGGAGTCAGGATAACGGAGGGATTCAGCGATGGAAATGCGAGGCATGATGGGCGGCTTTTACAAAATATCGGAATGGATCATGCGGCTGTCGGTCACGAATCTGCTGTGGGTGCTCACGTCGCTGCCGTTCTGGTATCTTTTCTTCTTCGGCGTCATCGTTCCGTTGTCGAACACGGATCCGGTATGGGACCAGGTGTTCTCGGGGCTGCTCGTTTCCACAGTGGCGGTGCCGTTCGTGCTGTTCCCGGCGACATCCGCCATGTTCACGACGGTGCGCAAATGGGTGATGGGCGATGTCGATGTGCCGCTGCTCAAGACGTTTTTCCGCGGTTACAAAGAGAATTACAAGGTCAGCATGTTCGGCGGCATTCTCTATTCGCTGATCTTCCTGGTCATTTTTCTTGACATCCGTTTCTACTTCAACGGTGCTCCGGGGATTGAGCTGATCTCTTACGTCTTCATGGGCATCGCGCTCCTGCTCGTCGTGTCGATGTTCAACTTCTTCTCCATGGTCGTGCACTATCATATGAAGACGCTTCAATTGCTGAAGAACGCCGTCCTCATCACGATCGGCCGCCCGTTCCGCTCGCTGTCGTCCGCGATTGCGGCCGCGGGCATCGCGTGGATCAGCATGCGCTTTACGTTTCTGCTGCCGTTCTTCAGCGCGGTCTTTATCGCTTATCTGTCCTTTTTCAATTTCTACCAGATCTATCTGAAGCTGAAGGAGCAGCAGGAACGGCAGCAGCAGGAACAGCTGGAGGAAGCCGAAGAAGCGGAGACGAAGAATTGAAGTCCGGCGGTTTACTTTTGTCCGGGGCGGGGATATAATACGTAGTACATCCTGCGGTGTTCGTTACGGCCTCCATCGTTGTTTTGAACCAATGGCTGTTTCAAGGGAGACCTACATCGGAGCGCGGCTGACATGCCCCCGAAAGGGGACTTCAAAAACGTTCCTGCGGTCACCCACCTGCGAGTGCGGGTTCAGAAACACACAGGCCGGACGGCATTGGCGGGGATTCCGACGCTCGTCAGCGGGCTTCAAGCGCCGTCTACGTTGGGCCTCCGGTGCTCCACGCGATGCATCCGGAGGCTCTCGCATGCCGGCAACCGTAATGGACGGTTTTCTCAGCCGTCTTTTCATGGTATCATAGGGGAAGCTGGAAAGAGACGCCGGAGGGGGAGACATTTGTTGAAGCGTACGTTGATCGGGCTGATTCGGAGCTTCGAACAGACCGGCGACCGGGCGAAGGACCCGTTGCTGAAATCCCATTATTACCGCTTGTCGAAAGAGAAAGCCTGGGAAGAGATCGTCTCGACCCTGAAGAAGATGCAGGGGTACAAAGTGCTGCACGAAGTGGAATCGGTCGGCGAGATCGTGATGGAGAAGCGGACGGCGTTCGGCCGGACGATGGACATCACCGTATCGGTCATCGCGACGGGGCCGGTCACCTCGGCAGTCGACATTTACTCGGCATCGCGCGGATCGTTCGGCGATCTCGGCTCCAATTATCGGGTTATCCTTGACATCTACCGTACGCTGGACAAGAAATTGGCAGCCTACAAGACGGAATCGCCGTAACTTGAAAGCCGTTACGACATGCTGTCCGGTCGACAGATGCGGACGGCTTTTGTTTTGCACAGGCCGGACAGGGGGCCGGAAGAAGAAAACCGCCGGCTTCCCCGTGGGGCCGGCGGTTTCCGTCTCGGCGAATTACAGCAGCTCGCGGACGGCGGCAAGCGCCTTGTCGTAATCCGGATGCTCCGTCATCTCGCGCAGGTATTCGACATAACGAATCGTGTCGTTTCCGTCGATAACAAAAATAGCACGATAATCGAGGGCCAGTTCCTTGATGAATACGCCGTAAGCTTGTCCGAAGTTCCGGTCTTTGTAGTCCGACAGCATGACGACGCGGTCGACGCCGGCGGCGCCGCACCAGCGGGCTTGCGCGAACGGCAGGTCAACGCTGACGGTCAGCACGACAACGTTGTCGCCCAGCTTGGCCGCTTCTTCGTTGAAACGGCGCGTCTGCGCGTCGCATACGCCGGTGTCGATGGACGGGACGACGCTGATCAGCTTGATCTTGCCGGCGAAGTCGGCGAGCGATACGGTTTCGAGCAGCGATTTGCTCAGTTTGAAATCGGGCGCTTTGTCGCCGGGCTTCAGTTCGGGGCCGATCAGCGTGATCGGATTGCCTTTGAACAAGGCGGCGCCTGTACGTTCCTGGGTCATTTTCGAAACAACCTCCTTGCGAAAGTCGAGATTCAGCCTTCATTATAATCGTTCGCCGCGGCCATTGTCCAATCCATGGAAGCGAGGTTCACCGATGATTTTTCTGCGCTACGAAAGCTTTCGCGAATATTTGCGGATGTATCCCGTCACATCGGTCATTCTGGCCCTGAATTTGCTGGTGTTCATCGCGGATCTGGTGCTGCCGGGTGATCCGTTGTTCGAAGCGGGATTTTTCAGAATGATTCCGGTCTACGACCCCTACGGCCTGGTGGAACCGTGGCGGTACCTCACGTCCGTCTTCCTCCATGTCGGATGGGAACATCTGCTGTTCAACGGGTTTGCGCTCCTCGTGTTCGCGCCGCCGCTCGAGCGCCTGCTCGGACACGGCAGATACGCGGCGTTCTATCTGATGGCGGGAATCCTGGGGAATGTGTACAGCGCCGCGGTGCACGTCGGCGACTCGCACTTTGCGGCCGGCGCGTCCGGCGCGGTGTACGGCGTATTCGGCGCCTATCTGTATCTCGCCCTGTTCCGGAAGCGGGCGATGGACGAGGCGTCGCGCAAAACCGTCTACTCGATTCTTCTGTTCGGATTGCTTTATTCGATCATATCCCCTAGAATTGATATCTGGGCTCATGTCGGAGGGTGCCTTGCCGGTTTTCTCATGCTGGGCATGTTCGTGCAACGGCGGAGCAGGTGAAGGGGCTCAATGTGACTTGGGCGGGAGCAGGATCCGATGGAACTCAGGCAGTTGTATTATTTTGTGAAAGTGGCGAACCGCGAGCATGTGACGCGGGCGGCGGAAGAGCTGCACGTTGCGCAGTCGGCGGTCAGCCGGCAGATTCATCTGCTGGAAGAGGAGCTCGGCGTCAAGCTGTTCATCCCGAAGGGGCGCAATCTGCAGCTGACGCATGTGGGGAAGCTGTTCCTGAAGCGCGCCGAGGCGATCATCGCCGATCTGGAGCGCGCGATCGCGGAAATCCATGAACTGACCGATCCGGAGAACGGGGAGGTCAGATTCGGCTTCCCGCATAGTCTGGGCACGCATCTGGTGCCGACGGTGATCGCGAAGTTCCGCAAGCTCCACCCCGGCGTACGGTTCCATTTCCAACAGGGCACGTATGCTTCGCTGGTCCGGGACGTGCTGTCGGGCGAAATCGATCTGGCGTTCATTTCGCCGCTGCCGGAGAAGGATGACCTGCTGTGCGGCCATGCGGTGCTGAAGGAGAAACTGCTGGCTGTCCTGCCGCGCCACCATCGGCTGGCCGGCGAGCCGGTGATCGAGCTTTCGCAGCTCAAGGATGAGCCGTTTGTACTGTTCCGCGAAGGATATTCGCTCCGACCGATCGTCTGGGAGGCGTGTCTTCAGGCCGGCTTTACGCCGAAGATCGCCTTTGAAGGCGAAGAGACGGATACGATCCGGGGACTCGTGGCGGCCGGCATGGGCGTAAGTCTCTTGCCGGAGATGGCGCTCGAGCAGACCGGACCGCTCATGCCGGTCAAGATCGAGCTGAAGGAGCCGGTTACGCGGACCATCGGCATCATTCACCGTGCGGACGAGCCGATGCCGCTCGTCGCGCGCGTGTTTCACAAATATCTGCTGGATTATTTTCACAAGGAATATGGTCCTGCAACCTGAGCAATACGGCTGCTGCATAAAAGAGGGCTGCCGGCGTCCATCGGACGCTGGCAGCCCTCTCGAAATTGCTCGGCCTTTGCGAGGCGTCATTCTTCCCGGGCCGACGTGAAAATCATGATGTACTTGAGCAGCTCGAGCAGCGCGATCAGCGCCGCCGCCACATACGTCCACGCGGCGGCATTCAGCACTTTCGCCACGCCGCGCTCCTCTTCGTGCGTAATGAACCCTTCCGCAATCATCAGATCCCGCGCCCGGCTGCTGGCGTTGAACTCGACCGGCAGCGTCACGAGCTGGAAGGCGACCGCCGCGGAGAAGAAGATGATGCCGAAACCGATCAGGTTCAGCGCGTTGAACAAGAAGCCCGCGATCAGCAGGAACGGCGCGATGCCGGATGCGAACCGGACAACCGGGAACATGCGGTGGCGGAGCACCAGCATCGGATAGTGCTGTGCGTGCTGGATGGCGTGTCCGACCTCGTGGCAGGCGACGGACACGGCCGAGATCGAACGCTCATAATAAACCGGTTCGGACAGCCGCACGACGCGCTGGATCGGATCGTAGTGGTCGGTCAGCACGCCGCGTACCGGTTCGATCGGCACATCGTGGAGCCCTTGCGAATCGAGCATGCGCCGCGCCGCTTCATATCCGGTCAGTCCGCGCATGTTGGGCACTTCCGCCCAGCGGTTGAACGTTCCCTTGACGCGGAACTGCGCCCAGAGCGAGATGCCGAACGCGATCAGAATCAGGAAATCCATCGGGTGAAAAAAGCCGATCAAGTGAACCCCTCCGTTTCATAAAGTCAAACCTTGAAGCATGCCCGCAAAACGGCTGACGCCGTCCATACGGGATGGCGTGTCCGTTTTGCGCAGAAAGATAAGCCTGTTAATAGGCTATAAAGCGAGAAGCGAATAAATGCTTGTCTTAACGCTACAGGGTTGCTTTGTCAATGAGCAGCAGCAACGCTTCGACGCAGGCGGCGGTCTGCGGCATGAGCCGCTTGTAGACGCTCCGGGCCTGGTGCGGCTTCAGCCGGCTGAGTACCGGTTCCAGTTCCTTCACCTCGCGCTGCAGCTTGTTCAGCGACAGCTGCAGGTCCGTAAGCTTGCGGCTGATCTGCTCCTCGGAGGAAATGCGCTTCCAACCGTCGAGCATCTCCTTGATCTCTTCAAGCGTATATTTTTCTTTCTTCAACTGTTCAATACGTTTCAGCCGTTCGATCGTTTCAGGACCATACAGCCGATAGTTGCCGGCGGTCCGTTTCGCGGGGCGGATCAGGCCGATCGTCGTATAGAAATCGATGGTGCGCGGGCTGACGTTGGCCTTCGCCGCGAGCTCTCCGATGCGGAACAAGTTCTGGTCCAAAGCTCTCACCACCCTTCCGACGTCGAACGCTCTCTAAATAGTTATGATAACCAATCCACGGCCATACAGTCAAACGTGATGGTTTGCCGTTCGGAATGGCAAATCCTATGTCAGATTATCATACATAATATTCAAGAGGCGATGGAGATGACCGGCATAAGCCGATCCGCAAAAGCGAAGATTCGGAGGAAGACAGCCGGTAAATCGATGATGAATACGTAAAAAAACTTAACGTTGACGGCGGATATATAGACGAACGTTAGATTTTTTTGCACTTTTCACCCAAAAACCGAAAAATGATTATTGTCAAAGTGAGACGTTCTGACTATAATGACATTAAGTCTTTCCCGCAATGTAAGATTAAATAACATGGGAGTGGTCAACATGGTGAAAAAACTGACACTCGCTGCAGGCGTGCTGCTATGCCTGTTCCCGGCCATGGCGCTTGCAGCACCGTCGACCGCGCTGCTGGACATGGGGCTCAACACGCTCTGGGTCCTGCTCGCCGGCGTCCTCGTCCTCCTCATGCAAGGCGGCTTCATCCTGCTGGAAACCGGTTCGACGCGGATGAAGAACGCCGGCCACGTCGCAGGCAAGACGATCTTCACGGTCGGCCTTGCATCGCTCGTCTACTGGGCGGTCGGCTACGGCATCGCGTTCGGCGAAGGCAACCTGTTCATCGGCCTGAGCGACTTCTTCTACTATCCGCCGCTGGTCGGCGCGGAAGGTGACGGATACGCGAACGCCGCGTTCTGGGTTTTCCAAACCGCGTTCGTCACGATCTCGCTGTCCATCGCATGGGGCGGATTCGCGGAACGCGCGAAACTTTCTTCTTATTTAATATTCACGCTGTTCTTCGCGAGCGTCATCTATCCGGTCGTTGCGCACTGGATCTGGGGCGGCGGCTGGCTGGCGGAAGACGGCGCGCAAGACTTCGCCGGTTCGACCGTCGTCCACCTGACCGGCGCGCTCGGCGCCTTCGCGGCAACCGTGCTGCTCAAGCCGCGGATCGGCAAATACAACAAGGACGGCTCGGCCAACCAAATTCTCGGCCACAACCAGGTGTACACGGCACTGGCGGTTCTGCTGCTCTGGGTCGGCTGGTTCGGCTTCAACGCGGGCTCCACGGTCGCGGTAGGCGACGGCTTCTTCGGCTATGTCGCGTTCAACACGCAGCTCGGCGCAGCGGCCGGCGCGGTTGCGGCCCTCCTGATCACCTGGATCGCGGCGGGCAAGGCTGACATCACGACGATGCTGAACGGCGCGCTGGCCGGTCTCGTCGCCATCACGGCCTCCTGTGCATTCGTCGAGCCGTGGGCGGCCGTCGTCATCGGTCTGATCGCAGGCATCGTCGTCTACTTCAGCCAGAAGATGTTCGACAAGCTGCGCATCGACGATCCGATCTACGCGCTCTCGGTGCACGGCGTGGCGGGCATCTGGGGCACGCTGGCCAATGGTCTTTTCGCGACGGAAGAACTGGCCGCGCAAGTCGGCGTCGGTCAAGGCGGCCTGTTCTACACGGGCAGCTGGTACCAGCTGTGGGTGCAATTCGAATCGGTTGTCGTCTGCGGCGCCTTCGTCCTCGTCGCTTCGTTCATCGTCCTGGGCATCATGAAAGCCCTGATCGGCTTCCGCGTCACGGAAGAACAAGAAATCATCGGCCTGGACCTGAGCGAACACGGCGTCTACGGTTATCCGGAACAAATGAAAAAAGCGCAAGATGCGCTGAACGCCTGATCCGTAATAAAATGGAATCAGCATAAAACGATGGCTACGCTGGCCGGGGGGAGATGCGCACATGAACGATCCGACGCTTGTCAGGCTGATGGAGGAAATCGGCTCGACCGGGAACGCGGATGCATTGCGCGATCTCCGGGACCGGCTCCATCTCCGGATGGAGGCGCTGCTCCCCGGCGGCGACGGCGAATCGGTCGAACAGTTCAACGCCATATTGAACGGGATGCACGACGCGCTGATCCGGCGGGCCGTCGTCCTGTCCGAAGAAGCGATGGCACGGGCGGGGAAAGGCGCTCCCCCCGTGCCTTACGCCTATTTGTTGTTCGGCAGCGGCGGGCGAAGCGAGCAGACGCTCTCCAGCGACCAGGACAGCGGACTGCTGTACGAAGATCCCGGCCCCGGCCTCGATCCAGAGAAAGTGCGCGCCTGGTTCCGCGAACTGGGCGGCTTGATCGTAAAGACGCTGGAACGTGCGGGATACCCGCCTTGCGACGGCAATGTGATCAGCGCGAACGAGGCATGGTGCGATGCGTTCTCGGGATGGACGGCGAAGCTGGACCGATGGTTCGACGATCCGCACTGGGAGCATGTGCGCTACCTGCTCATTATGTCCGACGGCCGCGCCGTAAGCGGCGACGAGCGGCTTGCCGCGAGGCTGAAGGATCACTACTTCCGCAATGCGAAGGGACATCCGGGCATTGCGGAGCGGATGCTGCAGAATACGATGCGCTACAAGCCGCTTGTCGGCCTGTTCGGCCAGCTGCTGCCCGAACGGTACGGCGAAGACGCCGGCAGCGTCGATATCAAGTATGGCGCCTATATTCCATTCGTCAGCGCGGTCCGGCTGATGGCGGTCACCGGCGGCATCCGGGAGACGTCGACCTTGTCGAGAATCCGGCGGCTGCGGGATACGGGGAGACTTTTCGCTTCGGACGCGGAAGCTTGCGAAGCCGCGTTCGGCTTCTTCCTGAAGCTGCGGCTGCTGGCCGCGTCGCGCAACAAGGGCGGGCTGTATGCGAACAACGGCAAGGTGGCGGTGACGCTGCTCACGAAGCCGATGAGGCGGGATTTGCGCCACCATCTGGGCACGGTGCAGCGGCTGCGGCACAGCCTGCAGCGGCAGATTGCAGGCAAGTTCCGGCTGATACATGACGGTGGTGATCAGACGTGAAGGAAGGGGATCGCGGCGTAGGTCGGGCCTGGAATCTCTACAAGATGGGAGGGCTCACACCGGCCATCGCATCCATGTTCGGCGCCCCCGGCGCGCAGCAGATGGCGTTCATCCGCCAGGCGGCGAAGGAGCAGCGCAAGCAGTCGGCGCTTGACCTGCCGCTGATGGAACTGGAGACGGTCGTCTTCGATCTGGAGACGACCGGATTCTATCCGGAGAACGGAGACGAGATTCTGTCCATCGGCGGCGTGCTGATGCGCGGACCGGAACTGATGGAAGCGCAGCAGTTCTACCGTCTCGTCAACCCGCGGCGGCGCGTTCCCCGCCATATCGTCGAACTGACCGGGATCACGAATGAGATGGCGGCGCATGGCGAGGATCTCGTGCAGGCGCTCAGCGACTTCATGGCGTTCATCGGCAAGCGGGTGCTGATCGCGCACGCTTCCGGGCACGACAAACAGTTCCTCAACGCCGCGTTGTGGCGGACATCGAAGGTGCGGCTGACCCACCGCGTGCTGGATACGATGATGGTGGCGAAATGGCTCGAACCGAACAGGGACAGCTACGGGCTTGACGAACTGCTGGAGTCGAACGGGGTGCCGGTCACAAGGCGCCATCATGCGCTGGAAGACGCGATCATGACGGCGAAGTTGTGGCAGCGATATTTACACAGAATCGCGGCGCGCAACATCGTGACGCTCGGCGATCTGTATGCGTATCTCAGCCGGCATTAACGGCGCATCCGGCACGCTGCCCTGCATCCGGTATGCGGCCGTTTCCGGCTGCTCGAAGTCGCGCAGCGAGATGATCCAATAGGTGAAATCCGGGCTTCCGAACTGCCGCCAGCCCGCCAGGTCGGCGGCGGAAAGCACCGGAGCTCCGTGCGGGTGGGAATGATAGAAGCCGGCGATCCGTCGCCGGCTTTGCCGCGTTTCCGTCCAGGCGCGCACCCAGTCGGCGGGATCGAAGCGGTAGCCCGATTCCGGCCGCGGATGCGCATTGCGCACGGGACGGATCCGGTCGATCGGGCCGCCGGGTCCGCCGGCGGCGATCAGAAGTCCGCAGGCTTCTGCGGGGTATGCCGTTCGGCAGGCTTCCATGAGCTGCTCGTAGGCTTCGCTGGCTATGACGATCATGGCTTCCTCCCGGCCGTCGAATGTCACCCTCAGTATAGCGCACGCGCGGGTGCGCGTCATCCGGCATCGCCCGCGCGCTTCGGCGGCTTGACCAGGAAGAAGACGAGGGCGAGGGCGGCCGCGGCCAGACCCGTCACGGCGCCGAACAGCACGCCGCGCGAGATGCCGGCGAGCCAACCGAACGCCGGCGGCCCGAACGCGACGCCAAGGAAGCGCAGGCTGCTGTACAGCGACGTGATCATGCCGCGGTGGCTGCGATCGACGGCGCCGGTGATCATCGTGTTCAGGCAGGGGAGGAGAAGCCCCGTGCCCACACTGCTCAAGGTGAGCAAGGCGATCAGCAGCGGCATGTTGCCGTTCAGCCAGACGGCCGACGCGAACGCGGCGGCCTGCACCGCGAGCCCGATGTTCATCAGGACGCGCATCAGCCGCCCGTTGTTCTTGATATAGCGTCCGGTGGCGTAGGACGTGGCGACCAGACCGAACAGCGGTATGGCGAGCACGCCGCCCTTCGCCACGCCCGTAATGGCGTAAGGCGGTTTCTCCAGCGCATCGGAGAGGAAGAACAGCACGCCGAACAGGTTGAACAATCCGGTGGCACCGGCGAGAAAGGCGGGAATGAGCCAGCGTCCCTGCTTGCGGAAGACGCCGATGATTCGGCGGACGTAACCCGCCGGGCGGGAATGGCTTCCGGAATCGGGTTCACGGATCATGAACGCCATGGCCGCAAGCGAAAGCGCGCAGAAGGCGGGGAAAGCGAAGAAGGGCGCCTGCCAGGCGATGAGCGCGAACAGGGTGCCGAGGATCGGACTCAGCACCTTCCCCGTCCCGTTCGACGCTTCAATGAGCCCGAGCGCCTCGCTCTCGGCGCCGTCGCGGTACATGTCGCCGATGAGCGCCATGGCGATCGGCGACGTACCCGCCGCTCCGATGCCCTGCAAGGCACGCGCGGCGATCAGCAAGGGATAATTTTTCCATATGACGGCGAAGCCCGCCAGAAGGCCCGCCGCTCCGAAGACGGCGAGGGAAGGCAGAATGACCGCTTTTCGCGTGAAGCGGTCGGAGAGATAGCCGGCGATCGGGATGAACAGGCCCGCCGCCAGCGAGAACAGCGTGATGACGAGGCTGGACTGGATGCCGGTAATGTTCAATTGCCGCTCCAGATCGGGCAGGATCGGCACGATCATCGAATTGCCGAGCACCATGACGAGAGGAACGGATGCGAGCGCGGTGTACTCGGCCCATTTCTTCGCGCCGCCGTTTCCGGTTCCGGTGCGGCCGCGCGAGCCTGAGCGGTTGCCGGACAGAAAGGACCGGTTCCGCGCCGCAGCCGCGCTTCCGCCGCCCGCGGTCAGCCACCCGGGTTTCGCCTTCTCCATCGCTTTTGCCTCCAACTGAAAATCGTTCCTTTGGCGAGACTAATGTGCCCGCGTCTTCCTGAAGCTATTCCCGGATGGCTTGAACGGCAAATTTGGGCATGATAAGATGAGGACAATTCAGCGGGAGTTGAAGTGGAGAATGAAACGCGCATGGTCCATGGCCGTTGTGATCGTGATCCTGACCATTCTGGCCGTTTATCAGAACCAAACGTTGACGATGCGGTCGTCCGCCGCTGCCGAAGTGAAACCGAAAATCGGCTATCTGGCGCCGTCCTTCGAACTGCCGGACTTGAGCGACCGCACGGTGCGGGCGGGGGGAGCGTCGGACAAGCTGACAATGATCAATTTCTGGGCTTCCTGGTGCGGTCCGTGCGACCTGGAAGCGCCGGATTTGCAGGAGTTGCATGAGCGGCATGCGGACCGGCTGCTGCTCATCGGCGTGAACAGCACGAAATACGACCGGGAGCGCGATGCCCGGCGGTTCGTCGAAGAACATGAACTCACCTTCCCGATCCTGATGGACAGGAAAGGCAACGTGACCGAGCTGTACAAAGTGTCGCAGTTTCCGACGACGCTGCTTGTCGACAAGGACGGGGTCATCCGTGAGCGGGTGGTCGGCGTACTGTCGAAAACACATTGGGAAGCGCTGATCGACAAATGGAGCTGATCAGCGCTTCCCATTTTTGACGGACTCAATGATTGACGATTCCGAGCTGTTCGCGTTTGTCTTCCTGCGCGGCCGGCGTTTTCTTGCAGTTCATCAGCGCGTAGCGGAAGCTGTCGACGAGCGCTTCCCAGCTCGCTTCGATGACGTTGTCGGACACGCCGACGGTGCTCCAGGTGTTCTTGAAATCGGTCGTTTCGATCAGCACGCGCACTTTCGCGGCGGTGGCGTCCTTCTCGTCCAGGACGCGGACCTTGTAGTCGGTCAGCGCGATGTTCATGATCTCGGGGTAATATTGGACAAGGGCTTTCCGGAGCGCGTTGTCGAGCGCGTTGACCGGCCCGTTGCCTTCCGCGGCGGTGTAGACGATGTCCCCGCCCACGTTGATCTTGACGATCGCTTCGGACACCATCCGGCCGTCCGATTTCTCGACGAGCATCTTGAACGACTCAAGCTTGAAGATTTGCGTCTGTTCGCCGAACGCGTCGCGCAGCAGCAGTTCGAGCGAGGCGTCGGCGCCTTCGAACGAATAGCCTTCGTGCTCGAGTATCTTGATTTTCTCGATGACCGCCCGCGCCCGTTCGTTGCCGGAGCTGATGTCGAGTCCCATCTCCTGCGCCTTGTGGATGATGTTGCTCTGTCCCGCCAGCTCGGAAACGAGAATCCGCCGCTGGTTGCCGACGAGTTCGGGCTGGATGTGCTCATAGGTCTTCGGATCTTTCAGGATGGCGGAGACGTGGATGCCGCCCTTGTGCGCGAAGGCGGCGTTGCCGACATACGGCTGGCCGACCGGCATGACCGCGTTGGCGATCTCGCTGACATAGCGGGCGACGCTCGTGAGCTGGGCAAGCTGCTCGTCGGAGATGCAGCGCAGCCCCATCTTGAGCTGCAGATTCGGAATGATCGAGCACAGATTGGCGTTGCCGCACCGTTCACCGTAGCCGTTGATTGTTCCCTGCACCTGGCGGGCGCCCGCCTGAACAGCCGCCAGCGTGTTGGCGACGGCGAGCTCGCAGTCGTTGTGCGTATGGATGCCGATCGGCTTGTCGACCTCTTTCGCGACGCGGGAGACGATCTCGTAGATTTCGTTCGGCAGCGTGCCGCCGTTCGTATCGCACAGCACGATCCAGTCCGCGCCGGCTTCGGCCGCCTTCCGCAGGCAAGCGAGCGCATACTCGGGATTATGTTTGTAGCCGTCGAAGAAATGTTCGGCGTCGTAGATGGCTTCCAGTCCCCGGCGCTTGAGGAAGGCGAATGAATCGTAAATCATGGCGAGATTCTCTTCCAGCGTCGTCTGCAGGGCGGTCGTCACATGGAAGTCCCACGACTTGCCGACCAGGGTCGCCGCCCGCACGCCGGATTCGACGATGCGCACGAGGCTCGTGTCCTGATCCGCCTGGCTGTTCTTCCGGCGCGTGCTGCCGAATGCGGTAATCTTCGCGTTCAGCTTCATGTCCCGCATCCTGCGGAAAAATTCGATGTCCTTGCTGTTGCTGCCCGGATTGCCGCCTTCGATATAATGAACGCCCAATTGGTCCAGCTTCAGGGCGATCTTCACCTTGTCTTCCGCCGACAGGCTGATCCCTTCGCCCTGGGTGCCGTCACGCAGTGTTGTGTCAAATACGGAGATATCGACTTTCATTGCGGAAGCGCCTCCCTGTGATCCCACTCGACTTCGATCATAATTTCCTATTATATCATCGAACGTCCGGACGGGAAACCCTGGCCGCCGCGGTGTTGCGGTGCTGCGGCCGGCAGCCGGCGCGCGCGGCCGTCCGGCAACCAACGGCCTCGGGTTGACCGCACCGCCGGCCGGGGATATGCTGGATACAGGAAGGCCTCCGGAGGGATTGGATATGCCGCCGACCGAAAGCCGCCATGAGGGCAGCGGGGCAAAAGGCAGGGTCATCCTGCATCTGGACATGAACGCGTTCTATTGTTCGGTTCACGAAGCGGAGGAACCGGAGCGCTACGCCGGCAAGCCGATCGCCGTCGCCGGCAGCGTCGAGGAGCGGCGGGGCGTCATCGTCACGTCTTCCTACGCGGCGCGGGAGAAGGGCGTGCGCACCGGCATGACGGTCCGGCAGGGGCTCAAGGTGTGTCCGGAGCTGATCATCATCCGGCCGGACTTCAACCTGTACCGCAAGTACTCCCGCGGTTTCCTCGGCATCGCCCGGCAATACACGCCGCTCGTCGAAGTCGTCTCGATCGACGAATGTTATCTGGATGTGACGGGGTCGGGCAGGTTCGGCACGCCGCTGGAGATCGCGGAGGAGATCCGGCGCCGCATCCGCACCGAATGGTCGCTGCCTTGCTCGATCGGCATCGGGCCGAACAAGCTGCTGGCGAAGATGGCGTCGGACATGAAGAAACCGAACGGCATCACCGTGCTCCGCATCCGCGATGTGCCGGCGGTGCTGTGGCACCGGCCGTGCGACGCGCTGCACGGCGTCGGCCGGAAGACGGCCGCGAAGCTCGCGCGGATGAACATCCGCACGATCGGCGAGCTTGCCGCATGCGACGAGCAGCTGCTGATCCGGCAGTTCGGGGTGTACGGAGCCTGGATGAAGGCGGCCGCGAACGGCATCGACACGGCCGAAGTCAATCCGGAGCGCGGACCGAACAAATCGATCGGCCATACGACGACGCTCCCGCATGACGTGACCGACCACGAAGAAGCAAGCCGCATTTTCCTCAATCTGGCTGACCAGACGGCGCGGCGGCTCAGGCGGCAGCGGCTCATCGCCGGCACGGTGCAGATTACGATCCGGACGCCTGACATGCGGACCTATACGCGGGCGGAGACACTGGAATCTCCCACCGACGATCCGGTGGAAATTCACCGCATCGCATGCCGGCTGTTCGACCGCCATCACCGCCCGGGAGATCCGGTGCGGCTGCTCGGCATCACGCTGGCCAATCTGTCGCCGAAACAGGAGACCGCCGTCCAGCTTGACCTGTTCGATTTCGAGAAGCAGCCGAAGCGCGAAGCGCTCATCCGGACGATGGACGAACTTCGGGACAAATTCGGCGAGGAGGCGGTGTTGACCGCCGGCATGCTGCTCGGCGGCCCGTCCGCCCTGATTCGGAATCGAAGAATTCGCGGTACATCCTTGCAATCGGATGAAGAATTATTATATAGTGATGATTGAAGGTTGCAGCAACGTATGGTGATAGATACAAGGAGGGTAACATCTCATGGCGAAGTATACCTGGGTGGATAAAGAAACCTGCATCGCGTGCGGCGCATGCGGAGCATCGGCGCCCGACATCTACGACTATGACGATGAAGGGCTTGCGGAAGTCATCTACGGCGGCGACGGCAACACCGGCACGACCGAAATCCCGGAAGAGCTCTACGACGATCTCCAGGACGCTCTCGACGGCTGCCCGACCGATTCGATCAAAGTATCGGATCAGCCGTTTAATAAATAAGAACATCCGCATCGAACAGTCTCATTTCCCCTGTTTTCGCCCTGCCGGGCGGAAGCGGGGGAATTCTGTTTATTTCGACAATTTTTGTTGCCATTTCCCGGATGTAACACTAGAATGAGAGATAAAATAACCCGGGTATGGACCGCAAGTCCTATTGAGGGGATCGGAGGAATCCATGGCCATACGGAAATGGCTGCGAACGGCCGCCGCCTGGCTCGTCATTGCCGCGTTCTGGACGCTTCTGGCGAATCTCGGCACGGGCGGCACGCTCAACTTCGTCGAATCGACATTCCGCGACCTGGCGACGCGGAAATCGGTCGAGGAGCGAAATCCGGCGGGAGAGATCAAGATCATCAAGATGGACCAGGCATCTCTGGATGTGCTCGGCGCGTTCCCGTGGGATCGCGCCTATTATGCGCAGTTGATCGAGATGCTCGCGGAAGCGGGGGCCAACGCGGTATTCCTCGACGTCCATCTGGCTGATCCGGGACCGTACCCCGAGAGCGATGCGTACATGGCCGATGTCATCAGCCGGTATGACAACGTTTACCTGCCGGTTGTATTTGTTTTCAAGGCGCAGCAGGAAGACGCGAATTCCCTTGAGATCGCCGCGATCGAATATCCGTCCGCAACGATCGGCGCCCCGACGGATCAGGTCGGCCATATCAACGTCATGTGGGACAAGGACCGGGTCGTCCGGAAGCTGACGATCGGCCTGCCGGATGAAGAAGGCCGCATGATCCCGGCGATGAGTGTGCGGCTTGCGAACGCCGTGCTGCCTGAGGAAGAGCAGATCCGCTGGGACGAAGAGCGCAAGGGCTGGTATCGGGGGGACAAGCGCATTCCCGTCAACGCCCGGTACCAGGTGACGACAGATTTCTTTACAAAGCCGCAGCAGGAGATTACGGCCGACACCGGTTACGATGCGATTTCGTTCTATCAGGTGCTCACCGGCGAGGTCGACCCGGAATTTTTCCGCGGCAGCGTCGTGCTGATCGGGCCGTATGCGACGGGGTTCGGCGACGAGTACGCGATTCCGAACTCAAACCTGAAGATGTACGGTGTTGAGATTCACGCGAACATGACCCAGTCGCTCATCAGCGGAAAGTTCTACACGGAAGCGCCGCAATGGACGGGCGCGCTGTTGATCGCGCTGCTGACGCTGCTGTCGCTGCTGCTGTATGAACGGTTCCCGGGCCTGAAGTCGGTCCTGGTCTACGTCGGGCTTGCGGTCGCTTACGTCCTCGCTTTTCTGTCGGCCTACACCTTCAGTTCGGTATTCATTCCGTTTACCTATCCTTTCCTGGCTTTGTTCACCGCGCTGGTCTGGACCGTCGTCAGCCACTACCTGAACGAGCGGCGGGAGCGCGGCAGGGTGACGAACATCTTCGGGCGGTTCGTGCCGAAGACGGTTGTCGACGAGCTGCTCGCTTCCGGAGAGGAGATCAAGGTCGGCGGCCAGCGCCGGGACATCAGCGTCGTCTTCGTCGACATCCGCGGTTTTACGCCGATGTCGGAGCGGCTTCAGCCGGAAGAAGTCATCGGCGTGCTGAACGAATATCTGGACATTTGCACGAAAGCGGTGTTCCAGTGGCACGGCACGCTGGACAAGTTCATCGGCGACGGCGTCATGGCGCTGTTCGGCGCGCCGATCCATTACGACAATCATCCGGAGCTGGCGATCCGCGCGGCGCTCGAGATGCGCAAGCACGCCGACCGGCTCGAGCAGGAATGCATCAAGAAATGGGGCATCGGCGTCAAGTTCGGCGTCGGCATCAACTGCGGCCCCGCCGTCGTCGGCAACATCGGCTCGGAGATGCTCCGGCTCGACTACACCGCCATCGGGGACACCGTCAATCTGGCGGCCCGGCTGGAGTCGAACGCGAAGCCGGGGCAGATTCTGATCAGCGAAGAAGTGTACAAACGGGCCGGCCACCTGTTCCGGCTCGAGGACATCGGCGAGATCAAAGTGAAAGGCAAGGAGAAGCCGGTCCGCGTTTTCGCGGTGCTTGGAGCCGCGGAAGACGGGGGACAGGCCGTCGAAGCCGGAAGGAGAGAAGGAGCATGAGAAATCTGTGGTTTCGGACCGTCTGCGCGGCGGTCTGCCTGACGGTGCTGCTGGGCGCGACCGGGCTGCTCGCGGGCTTGCGCGAAGCGGCGGCTGCCGGAGCGACGCGCGTGGCTGTCGTCACGAGCCTGAAGGGCGACGTGCAAGTGAAGAAGTCGGGCGGAGCGAAGTTCTTCAGCGCGTTCAAGAACATGAGCCTGAACGAGGGCGATCTGATCACGACGGGCAAAAATTCCAGCGTCGTCCTGGAACTGGCCAGCAGCAAGGCGGACCAGGACTCGATCACGATCGGCGAAAACTCGCAGGTTCAATTCACGAAATTGAAAGAAGACACCGGCGCGAAAGCGAAGATGAGCGTCTGGGCCGGTTCGCTGTGGGTGAAAGTGAAATCGATCTCGAACGCCGATGACACGTTCGAAGTCGAAACGCCGACGGCGATCATGGGTGTCCGCGGCACGCATTTCATCATGAAGGTGGATCCGTACACGGGTCAGGTGATAATCGTTGTCGCGTCGGGCGTCGTGGCCTCCTCCAAGACGAACGGCTCCGGAACCGGCTTCGGTCCGAACGACCCGGTTCATATTTATCCGTCGCAGCAGCTGGAGCTGTATCCGGATGCCCCGACGGACGACACGCGCATTTTGATCGATCTCGCCGATCCGTCGACGCTGGTCTTGACCCTGCCGGCGGACATCGTCGACGCCATGGTGACCAACATGGCGGAGATCATGCGGGAGAACGAGCAATTGGCGCAGCAGTTGGCAGGCAGCGTGGAGCAGGGAATCACGGCTCCGGATCCGAATGCGAACCTGCTGCTCTTGAACGGCGAGGATGTGGCCGCCTATGCCGAAAACATCAACGCGCTGCTCGTCGTCACCCTCGCGGAAGCGGTCAATAGGGGCATCTTGACGGAGGAAACGGCACGCAGCATCATCGACCAGATCAACGATATTGTTGAGAAACCGGAAAAGCGCTACAGCCTGGAGAATTTGCCGGAATACCGCAAGGATATCGGCACCGATCCGGCGCTTGCGGAGGAAAGGGAACGGGCGCGCAAGGAGCAGGAAGAGAAGCAGCGGGAGAAAGAGCAGCGCCGTCAGGAACAGCTGGAGAAGAACCGCGAGAAAGCGGAGCAAATCGCCGAGAAAAAGAGCGAGCTGGAGCAGAAAAACCAGGAGGCCAAGAGCGAGAGGGAAAAGGAAGCCGTCGACAAATACAAGCAATCGCTGTCCGAAGAAGAGCGCACGCAACTGGAGCAGCGTCAGCGGGAAAGGGAACGGGAGAAGCAGGAGCAGCAGCAGGGCGGCGGCAACGCCGACCCGGGCGCCGGCGGACCTTCGCCCGGTCCCGGAGCCGGAACGTCGGGTCCGTCCGTTGCGGCGGCCGTTTCGGATTACAGCGACTGGGTCAAAACGATCGACATCAGGTTCTCCGGTTTTACGGGCAGCAGAGCCGTGTTCGGCTATCAGGCGGATGTCAAGTATGACCCGCAATATTTCGGCTTCGCCGAATCGGTGTTCATGGACACGAACGGGTTGAACCCGTTCCGGAACCTGGCGGACAGCCCGTTCAAGGTGGAATTGGCCGAAGGCTGGACTGCGCCCGACGGGTATAACGTGAACGCCGTCGACCATGTCGAGCACGACACCGAAAATTACATCGTCCGGTACGCCGTGCTGAAATTCGAAGGCGGGGCGGAAGAAGTCAACGGACAGACGGTCGTCCGGCTGCCGTTCCAATATGCTTCAATCCCGGACACTAACCAGACGGCGGTGTTCACCATCACGCTGACGGCGGTGGACGGGAACGGCAACGCCATCTCCGGCCTTAAGCCCGTCACGGTTCAAGTCGTCGTCAACGCGGGACCTGCCCAGCCTGCCTGAACCATCATTCCTGAATAAAAGGAGCCCTGCCATGAACGGTTATATAAGAAATGCGGCGATCATCCTGCTGGCAGCCCTGCTTGTCCTTCCCGCCGCCGCCTCGGCGGCGGAACAGCGGGACGCCGTGCTCGACAATGCGCCGCTCCATGAGCTTCGGACATTCGCCGGCTCGGGCGAGCTCGGCGAGTCGGACGGCACCCGGAGGACCGCGGAGTTCCGGCTGCCGGCAAGCGTTGCCGTCGATGCCGAAGGCCGGATCGTCGTCGCGGACACCGGGAACCAGATGATCCGGACGATTGCGGACGGCGAAGTCCGGACAGCCGCCGGCATGCTGATCGGCTTCAACGACTACGGATATCCGTCCGCCGGCTACGCCGACGGTCCGGCCGATGAAGCGGCGTTCGACGCGCCTTCGGGCGTCGCGGTCGACCGGCGCGGCCGGATCATCGTCGCCGACGCCGGCAACCATGCCATCCGCGCGATATCGCCGGACGGCAAAGTGACGACCATCGCCGGCACCGGCATCCTCGGACTCACGGACGGCTCCGCGTCGCAAGCGAACTTCTATTATCCGATGGATGTCGCGGTTTCGCCGTCCGGCGTCATCTATGTGGCCGACACGCTCAACCATGTCATCCGCAAGATCGAGAACGGCCGCGTCACGACGCTGAACGCCATGTCCGAGCGGGCGGCCGAGATCTTCCCGGGCGTCGTCGAACCGACCGGAGATTTCCGGGACGGCGCGCTGTCGGAAGCGCTGTTCAACGAGCCGAGCGGCCTGGCGCTTGACGCGCAGGGCAATCTGTATGTCGCGGATACCGGCAACCAGCGGATCCGCTATATCGATCTGAAAGCGGGAACCGTCACGACCGTTGCCGGCGGCGGCGAGCTGCCCAAGGATGCGATGTACGTGGAAGGCGGTTACGCCGACGGCAAGGCCGGGGACGCCCGGTTCAACGCGCCGCGCGGCATTGACGTCACGCCGGACGGCGGGCTGCTGATCGCGGATTCCCTGAACCACGTCATCCGTTATCTGAAAGACGGCGTCGTGACCACGGTCGCCGGCGTGCCGTACGAGTCGGGCAAGTGGGACGGCGTATCGCGGTACGCCTATCTGAGCGTGCCGACGGATGTCCAATCCATCGAAGACGGCGCCTTCCTCATCGCGGACGGCGGCAACAACCGCATCCGGATCGTGCGTCCGTACGAAGCGCCGGCCGGACTGGAAGGAAGCGCGATCGAGATCGTCCATAACCGGAAGGTGCTGGAGTCGGATGCGGAGCCGGTCGCCGTGGACGGCACGACATTCGTGCCGGTGCGCGTGATCAGTGAAGAGCTCGGATATGCCGTCGAGTACGGGGCCGATGGCATCACGACGCTGAAACAGGATGACGCCTGGTACCGGATTCGTGAAGGGAGCAAGACGGTCGAATCGTCTTCCGGCAGCCTGGAGTTGCCGCAGGCGCCGTTCTATCGCGCGGGGCGGCTGTATCTGCCGGTGCGGTTCTTCGCGGAGGAGCTGGACCTGGACGTGCAATGGCTGAGCGGCGTGCGCGCCGTGCTGATCCGCGACAAGCAGACTGAGCTTCAATATTGATCTTCCTGCGGCGATTCAGGCCGCCCGGTCTAAACCGGGCGGCCTGACTGCCGATATATACCCTATACGGGCTTGCCGGCCGGAAAGGGGGATTCCGAATGGAAGAACAAGCGGACATCGAGTATTTGAAACAGTACGTCCGCCTTCACCCCGACAACCGGATGGCATGGTATCTGCTCGGCAGGGCGTATATGCAGCAGGGCAAAGAAGCGAAAGCGAATTACTGTTTTCTGCAGGCCGGTGACATCTATGAAGCGTACGAACGGAAGCGGCATCCGCTGGCGGACGCCGCTCCCCGGGAGGCATTGGAGCAATGGAACCGGGGGCGCCGGCGGCGGCTGGCGAAGCGCGCCGCCCTGCTGGCCGTCATGCTGATCGGCCTCGTCGCCGTCACGACCGGCGCGCCGGACGGGCATCGGGGCGCGGAACGGACGGCGGCGGATGCGCCTGCTGCCGCGACGGAAGGATCGACCGGGCAGCCGGTTCGATCCGATGGCGGCGACGGACCCGCCGTCCGGCCGGATGACCGGCCTGCCGCGGAAGGCATCCGACCGGTCGCCGTGCGCGTGGTCGATCCGGCCGCCGGATCGCCGGTCGGCGAAGCGCTGGAGACGCTCCTGTACGGCACCCGTCTGCCGGTGCGCGGCATCGCGGTCCGGCTGGCGCAGCAGGACGGCTGGCGGTTCTGGAACAGTGCGGCGGACGGGCTGCTGCTCGCCGTGGAGCGCAGCGATTCGGGCGCCGGAGAAGCGGTCGTCCGCATGTTCGACCCGGAGGCGTGCGTCTGCAGGCCGGCGGATGCCTCGGAATCGCTCGGGCTGCTCGAAGCGTGGAGCGAACGGCGGGAGCAATGGTGGGTGCTGCGCAGCGCCATTCGCCGCTACGCGGAATCGACCGGCGAGTGGCCGGCTTCGCTGGACGATCTGGTGCGGCCGTACCCCGACAACTGGCTCGCCGGCGATTCGCCCGTCCTGCGCGAGCTGTTCGCTCCCGCGGCGGAAGCGGAACGGAAGGCGAGCTTGCGGCCGTCGCCGGAAGCGGGCACGCCGGCCGAAGGCGGATTTGCGGCCTGGAACGCGGGGACGCCGGACGGCCTGCCCGAGGCGCCGCTCGAAATTATCGTCGACAAGGCCAATCATCGGCTGGCGCTCGTCAGCGGCAACGTCATCCTGCGCAATTACGAGGTCGGTCTCGGCGGCGACAGGACGCCGGAAGGCGTGTTCGTCATCAGCGAGAAAGTGAAAAATCCGAACGGCAGGGAGGACGGCGAGTTCGGCAGCCGCGGCATGACGCTGTCGGACACCGACTACGCCATTCACGGCACGAATGAGCCGGACAGCATCGGGCGGGATGATTCGCTCGGCTGCATCCGGATGGCGAAGGAAGATCTGGAGGAACTGTACGACATGACGCCGCTCGGTACACGCGTCACGATCGCATCGGGGGTGCTGCCGGACGAAATCTCGGCCCCCGCCGAACGCTTCCGGCTGGAAGCGACGCAGGACGAGACGAATCCGGGCAAAGTGTACCGCTGGTTGACATAAAACGGCTGAGACCGGATCGTCTCAGCCGTTCACAATGATCAGCACCGACATGACGATGACGACGGCGGCGAATGCGCCGGCAACCCACAGTATCGCTTTCTTGTTGATTTCATTCTGCGCCGGTTTCTTCGTGGCCGGCGGCCTTCTGCGAACTGCGCTCATCGGCAATCGACCCTCTCTTGCAACGGTTTCTCCTATCATTGTAACCGTTTCCCCTCGGGTCCCGCAACCGGTGCCTTGATCCAGATGCCGCGGCGTTTGCACGCTTTCTTTTTCCCTCAGGAAAAGATAAACTGTTGCAGTAGAGCATACGGACTGTAGAACGGAGTGGAACGCATGTTGTATCGCACGATTGCCAGACCGATTCTGTTCCGGATGGATCCGGAGCGGGCGCACCGGCTGATCGTCCACGGGCTCGGCAAGGCCGTCAGGCTGCCCGGGGTGCTGCCGATGATGCGCAGCTTCTGGGACGTGAAGCCGGATCCGCGGCTGGAGACGGAACTGTTCGGCATCCGGTTCCGCCATCCGGTCGGGCTTGCCGCCGGGCTGGACAAGGATGCCGTCGCGGTGGAGGGATTTGCCGGCATGGGTCTGGCGTTTCTCGAAGTCGGCACGGTGACGCCGGTCGGCCAGCCCGGCAACGATCGGCCGCGCCTGTTCCGGCTGCCGGACGACGAAGCGCTCATCAACCGGATGGGCTTCAACAACGAAGGCGCGGAGGCGATGGCGGCCCGGCTCGCGAGGCTCCGGGAGCGCCGCGTGCCGATCGCCGTCAACATCGGCAAGAACAAGGCGACGCCGAACGAGAAGGCGCCCGATGATTACCGCGCCTGCCTGCGGGTGCTTTACCCTTACGGCGATTTCTTCGTGGTCAACATCAGCTCGCCGAATACGCCCGACCTGCGGAAACTGCAGCACGGCGAGGAGCTGAAGGCGCTGCTTGACGCCGTGCATGGGGAGATTGCGGAGCAGGCAGCCAGGACCGGCGGAGCGCCCAAACCGGTGGTCGTCAAGCTCGCGCCGGACATGACCGAAGCCGAACTGGAGCAGACGGTCGACATTCTGGCAAGCGGCGGCGTCTCCGGCATCATCGCCACGAACACGACGCTGTCGCGGGACGGACTCACGCATCCGAACCGCACGCAGCAGGGCGGCCTGAGCGGCCGTCCGCTTCGCGAACGGTCGACGGACGTGATCCGGACGATTTACCGCCTGACCGGAGGAAAACTGCCGATCATTGGTTCCGGCGGCATTTTCGACGCGCGGGATGCATACGATAAGATTCGCGCCGGCGCATCGCTTGTCGAGATCTATACGTCGCTGATCTACAAAGGTCCGGGCGTCGTGCGCAGCATCGCCGCCGAATTGTCCGCTCTGCTTGCCCGGGACGGCTTCCGCCGGGTCGGCGACGCGGTAGGAGCGGATCATCGCTAGCTTCTTGCGGGAGGAGGTTTCCGCATGGACGGACGGGATTGGAACTTGTTTTTGCTGCCTTACGAACAAGCCGTCGAAGAACTCAAGGTCAAATTCAGAACGCTCCGCAGCGAGCTCAAGACGCGTCAATCCTACGCGCCGATCGAATTCGTCACCGGCCGGGTGAAGCGGATCTCGAGCATCCTCGAGAAGGCGAAGCGGCTGAACGTGCCGATGGACCGGCTGGAAGAAGGCATCGAGGACATCGCGGGCATCCGCATCATGTGCCAGTTCGTCGAAGATATCCGCATTGTCGCGGATTCGATCCGGGAGCGCAAAGATTTGACGCTCGTATATGAGAAAGATTACATCACGAACCACAAGGAGAGCGGTTACCGCAGCTATCACATGATCGTCGAATACCCGGTGCAGACGGCGCTCGGGCTCAAGAAAGTGCTCGCCGAAGTACAGATCCGCACGCTCGCGATGAATTTCTGGGCGACGATCGAGCACTCGCTCAACTACAAGTACAAGCAGCAGCTTCCGGCGCACGTCAAGGAGCGGCTGCGCAAGGCGGCGGAAGCCGCGTTCCGGCTGGATGAGGAGATGTCGAGCATCCGCAAGGAGATTCTTGAAGCCCAGCGAACCTTCGAGGACAGCTCGAATCTCGTCTCGAACGTGCTGGCCGGCATCCAGGAGCTCTATTTCTATCACAAGGTGCGGGAAGCGGCGCGCTACCAGCTCCGATTCAACGAATTGTGGGAGCAGGAAGACGTCATCGGGCTGAAATTGCTGGCGGAGGACATCCAGGCGTCGATCGAGCGGGCCAAGGGAGGAGAGGCGGCGCTTGGCGACAGATCCTAAATTCGTCCGGTTTCTCGTCCTGTTCAACCGCGACCGGGACTATTACGAATGTCATGATGTCATGGAGGAATTGTGGCTTGAGGAAGGACGAAGCCGGTTCTGGCAGGGGCTGTTGCAGGTTGCCGTCGGGCTTCATCATTATGAAAACGACAATTATACCGGCGCCGTTAAACTGCTGCGCGCCGCGCTGGAGAAGCTGGACGGGTACGCGGATGCGGAGGCGGGCATTGATGTAAAAAGGCTGCGGGAAGACGCGGCTGCGGTGCTGGCGCCGCTCGAAGCGTGGCTGGCGGAAGGCTCGGGCGGCCATCCGCCGGAGCCCGAGCCGATCGAGATCCGCGTGATCGATCCGCAGCTGGCCGGGCTGGTCGCCGCGGAAACGGCGCGTCCGCACGGGGATCAGCCCCGCGCGGACGGCGAATAGACGGGTATGTCCGGCAGGCACATTCCGGACCGGAATTACAGGCCTGCCGGTTTGTACTTGGCGTCGATGGCGTCCCGGATCTCGTCCGTCGACTTGCCTTGCTTGGCAAGCGCCATCACGTCTTCCAGCTCCATCTTGCAGATGCCGCACGCCGCACTGTGGTCGCTCCATACGATGGAGCCGTCGGCCCGTACTTCGGCGATGTAGCAGCGAAGCAGCGAATCGTGCGGGTTGTCCAACTGCATGCAGCCGCAGTAGCAGTTGATATGGCGCAGGATTTCCCGGTATTGATAGGCGGCGGCGTACAGATCGGCCGTGTGGTTCGTATAATTCAGCAGAAACGAGGGCAATTCATCGGGCCCGGACGTCGTCTCGAGCAGATCGCCTTCGGTTGTCATGCCGTGATCATGCCCGCTGCCGGCCGATCCGCCGGCTGAATCCTTGCCGCCTCCGCATCCGGCCATGATCAGAAAGGCCGCCAAGAACAGGATGACGCCGCCGAGAAGCCAGTCGCGTCTCGTCAACCTCATGACGCTTCTCCTTTCGGGTTCTGCAAGAACGCCTTGTAGTCGTCGGCCGAATGTCCGGCAGCGCCGATGCCGCCTTCAATTCGGGCAACTTCCTTGCCATCTTCGAAGTAGGCCAGCGTCGGGGTGTACTCGATGTTGTATTTCCGATAGTATTCCTGAAATTCGGCGAGGTTGAACTGCGGCAGGTCGATGTTCAGATCCTTCGCGATCGGCATCAGGATCGGCGTCGTTTCGCGGCAGTAGCCGCAAGTCGAAGCGAAGAAATAGACGAACGTCGGCTCGCCGCTGGCGATCCGTTCCTCGAGCTTGCCGGGCAGGATGATGTTCTGGTAGTTCGGATCCTTGAGCAGTTCCCGCGTCGCCGGGTTGAGATCCGACACCGGCTTGTCGTACAGATCGCTGCGATTCATGTACTTCAGGGCAAACAGGGCACCGAACAGGACGATGACGACGGCCGCGTAAATGAAAGGCATCTTGCTTCTTTTCTTCCGCATGGGTTGACGCTGAACCTCCAATAATCCGATAATGGGTGGCATGATGGCTGATCTTATTATACATAATACCATCTATACTAACAAAATTGATGTTACAATATTGAGGAAAGTGAGGGGCAAGGATGTCCATCCGGCTGCCGGAGCCGTTCGTCGCCCGCATGCGAGTGCTGCTCGGCGATGAATTTGACGATTGGCTGGCGTCGTACGGGGCGCCGCGCCGGTACGGCCTGCGCGTCAACACACTGAAGACGGACGGCGAATCGTACCGGATGCGATCGCCGCTTTCCGCCGGCCTGAAGCCGGTGCCGTGGGCGGAGGCCGGCTATTACTATTCGGAAGAAGATCGGCCCGGCAAGCATCCGCACTATCATGCCGGGCTTTATTATATCCAGGAGCCGAGCGCGATGGCGCCCGCCGAGCTGCTCGACGTGCGGCCGGGGCACCGGGTGCTCGACCTGTGCGCGGCGCCGGGCGGCAAGTCGACCCAGATCGCCGCGAAGCTCAAGGGGCAAGGGCTGCTCGTCGCGAACGACAACGCCCGCGAGCGGACGAAGGCGCTCGCCCGCAACCTGGAACTGGCCGGCGTCCGGAACGCCGTCGTCCTGAACGAGGAGCCGGAGCGGCTCGTGCCGGTCTTCCGCGCGTTCTTCGACCGCATTCTAGTCGACGCGCCCTGCTCGGGCGAAGGGATGTTCCGCAAGGACGAGTCGATGATCGCCGACTGGCTGCGGTATCCCGCGGCGCATTGGACGTCGATGCAGCGGGAGATTCTGCGCCATGCGGCCGAAATGCTTGCGCCGGGCGGCGTGCTCGTCTACTCGACCTGCACGTTCTCGCCGGAGGAGAACGAGGAGCGGATCGCCGAACTGCTCGCGGAGCGGCCGGATTTCGAGGTCGTGCCGGTACCGCCCGCGCACGGCTGGGCGCCGGGCAGGCCGGACTGGGTAAGCCTCGAAGGGATCGATCGCCGCCATGTCGATGCGGTCGCCGGTACGGTGCGTCTCTGGCCGCACCGTATCGAAGGCGAAGGCCACTACGCGGCCGTGCTGCGCCGCAAGGTCGAAGCCGGCCGGGAGAGCGTCGCGGTGAATCCGCGTCCGGGCGGCCCGGACGACGAGTCTGCAGGTACGCCCGGCAGGCCGCGCTTGAAGACGCGGCAATATGCCGGCAGACGCGGAAATGGCGGCAAGCCGGGACAGCGCGGGAAGGCGCGCGGATACATTGCAAATGTCAGCGATGCGGATCCCGTGGACGCATGGCGGTCATTTCAGGAGGAACTGCTGCCCGGACTCGGCGGACTGCCCGGCCGGCTGGTCGCGGTCGGGGAGAAGCTGTACGCGCAGCCGGCGGGCGTTCCGGAACTGTCGGGCTTAAGCGTCGTGCGCCACGGCTGGCTCCTGGGGGAAGCGCGGCGCGGACGTTTCGCGCCGTCCCAGGCGCTGGCGATGGGGCTGGCGGCGGAAGAGGCCGCGCGGCGCGTCGAATACGGCGCGGACGAGCCGGAAGCGCTGAAATATTTGAAGGGCGAGACGCTGCCTCTCGAGCCGGAGCGGCTGACGCTCCGGCCCGGCGAAGACGGCCGATTGCCGGATGCGGCCGGTTACGCGCTCGTCTGCATCGACGGCTATCCCGTCGGCTGGGGCAAGCTCAGGGACGGCCTGCTCATCAACGAGCGGGCGCCCGGATGGAGGTGGATGTAATGGCGCGCGGGATGCGGCTGGACAAGCTGCTCGCCCATGCGGGCTGCGGCACGCGGAGCGAGATCAAGCGCGCGGTCAGGCTCGGCCGGGTCGAAGTGAACGGCGCGCCGGCCCGGGACCCGGGCATGACCGTCGATCCCGAAGGCGACGCGGTCAGCCTGGACGGCAAGCCGGTCCGGTACCGGGAATATGTCTATTTCATGCTGAACAAGCCGCCGGGCGTCATCTCGGCGACCGAGGACGCGCGGGAGAAGACCGTCATCGACCTGCTGCAGGCGGAAGACCGGGTGCGGAACCCGTTTCCCGTCGGCCGGCTGGACAAGGATACGGAAGGTCTGCTGCTGCTCACGAACGACGGACGACTGGCGCATGAGCTGCTTTCGCCCCGGAAGCATGTGGACAAAGTGTACGAAGCGGTCGTGGCGGGCGCGGTCGGCGAAGCCGATGTCCGGGCGTTCGAAGCGGGCGTGACGCTGGACGACGGATACCGGACGATGCCGGCGTTGCTCGCCGTCACGGAAGTGCGGGAGTCGGAGGACGGCCCGCTGTCGCAGGTCTCGGTCACGATCCGGGAAGGAAAGTTTCATCAGGTGAAACGGATGTTCGAAGCGGTCGGCAAGCGGGTCGTCCGGCTGCGGCGGATCGCGATGGGGCCGCTCCGGCTCGATCCTTCGCTGCCGCCCGGAATGTATCGCGAACTGACGGAGGAAGAGATGGAGGCGCTCGCCGCGATTGCGGCGGGCGCGTGGTCCGAACGTTGACGCCGGACGGATGGGAGAGGAGAGAATGCAACATGAACCGAAAATTCGACCTGATCGCGATCGATGTGGACGGAACGCTGCTGAATGACCGGCACCAGCTGACGCCGACGGTGATTGAAGCGGTCCGGGAAGCGGCGGAGAGCGGCGCCGAGATCGTGCTCGCGACCGGCCGCGGACCGATCAACTCGATTCCGCTGCTGGAGGAAATCGGCCTTGCGGGCACGCTCATCACGCACAACGGCGCGGCGACGGTGGAATCGGAAGGACGCAGGGTGCTGCACAGCTTCAGCATTCCGCACGAGGCGATGGTCCCCTATATGGAATATTGCCGCGAAAACGGCGTCCATTTCGACATCAACACCGCTTTCGACATGTACAACGAATCGTCGACACCCGAGGCGGATGCCATGTACGTCCATTACCGCGTCGTGCCGATCCGCCGCCGGCCGGACGATCCGCTTCCGCCGGACCTCGTGAAGTTCACGGCGTTCGGCTCGAAGGAACAGATGGACCGCGTGCAGCGCGAGTGGGAAGCGTGGGACAGTCCGCTGCGCCGCATCCGGAGCGGGGACTGGTTCATCGACGTCCAGCATGCCGACGTGAGCAAGGGGAAGGCGCTTGAGCGGCTGGCGTCGCTCAGGGGCATCGACCGGAGCCGCATCATGGCGATCGGAAACTATTACAACGACATCGACATGCTCCGATTCGCCGGCCTCGGGATTGCAATGGGCAATTCGCCGGACGAGGTGAAGCGGGCCGCGGACGCCGTGACGCTCTCGAACGAGGAGGACGGCGTCGCGCATGCGATCCGCCGCTACGCGCTAGGGGCAAGCTCATGAGGCGCCTGAAAATGGGAAATCCGCCGGAAGGCCGGCGGATTTCGTCGCTGTACGCCCGGCATGGGCGTCATCTCTACGGTGAAAGTCCGGAATGGGGGCTGGCG
>NZ_CAJRAY010000057.1 GCF_907165215.1 Thermobacillus xylanilyticus
CCGCGCCCGCCCGCTGGAGCGCCGCGTTCGCCGACGCGGCGCTCCAGCTCGCGGCCCTGCTGGGCCGGCTGCGCCTCGGCAGCGCCATCGCCCGCAGCGACGGTGTCCGCGGGCGACGGCGCAAGCGCCGCTGCCTCCGCTGCGGCAGCGGCGAGGCGCACATGCGCCGCACGCCCTGTGCGGCGTGCGGCAGCGTCTGCGCCTACTGCGAAGCGTGCCTGCTGCTGGGCCGATGCAGGGAATGCACGCTGCTCATCAGCGGCATTCCCGAAGGCGGCGCATCCGTCCGCATGCGCACGGCGGACGAGCTGCCGCCCATTCCGGCGCGGCTTGAACGCTGGGGGCTCAGCCCGGCCCAATCCGACGCGGCGGCGGCAGCGCTCCGCTGGCTGGAATCCGAGGACGGCGATACGGACCACGGCATCTCCGGACAGCTTCAACAGACGGTTGCGCGCATGGCCTCCCGATTCGCCATCGCTGGAGCGGCTGCCCGGAAGCAGACCGCCCGTTCTGTTCACACCTACGGCGCAGAACGTCCGCCGTTTCTTCTCTGGGCGGTAACCGGTGCGGGAAAAACCGAGATGATGTTCACGCTCATCGACTCCGTGCTCGCGCGCGGCGGGAAAGCGATGGTCGCGACGCCGCGGCGGGACGTCGTGCTTGAGCTGGAGCCGCGCATCCGGAAAGCTTTTCCCGAACATACCGTCGCGGCATTGCACGGCGCCAGCCGGGAGAAGTGGACGAACGCCGATATTACGCTGGCGACGACGCACCAGGCGATCCGGTTCGAGGCCGGCTTTGAGTTGGTCGTGATCGATGAGCTGGATGCATTTCCTTATCACAACAATCCCATGCTGCAATATGCGGCAGCTAAATGCGTGATGCCCGGCGGGCACCGCGTGCTGCTCTCGGCGACGCCGCCGGCGCAGCTTCGGCGCGCGGCCGCGAGAGGGCGCCTGCCGCATGCGCGCATTCCGGTCCGGTTCCACGGCTTTCCGCTGCCGGTGCCGGTCGAGATTCGCGTGCCGCCTGTCCGCGAGATGATCCGCCGCAGGTCGGTGCCGGACAAGCTGAGAAAGGCCATTGCGGCATCATTGTCCAGGGGGGCGCAGGTGTTCGTTTTCGTTCCGCGCATCTCCGACACGGGGCCCGCGGCAACGCTGCTCGGCACGATTTGTCCGCCGGATGCGGTGATCGGTTATACGTCCTCGCAGGATGAACAGCGGACGGAGACGGTGATGCGGTTCCGCCGCCGCGAGCTGCGCGTGCTCGTGACGACGACGATCCTCGAGCGCGGGGTGACGATCCCGCGCAGCGATGTGTTCGTGCTGGACGCCGATGCGCCGCTGTTTGACGAGGCATCGCTTGAGCAGATGGCGGGGAGGGCCGGCCGGTCGAAGGATGACCCGCATGGGCGGGTTTATTTTTGCGCGCCGCATGCGACCCGTGCCCAGCGCGCCGCCATTCGCCAGATCCGGGAGATGAACGCGCTCGCTGCCGCCCGCGGGTATATCCGGAAGGAAACGCTTGCCGCCGTCGGGAAGCAAGAAGCGCGAGCGGGAGGCATGATGCATCGATGAAATGGACCGCGATCCTGCGAAGTCTGTTTTCGCAATCGGTCGATCTGCTGGGACCGCCGGATGCGCATTGCCTCGTCTGCGGCGGGCGTCGGCGCGGCCTGCCGCCGCGATCGGCGGACGGGCTGCGCATCGGGGATTGGCTGTGCGACGGCTGCCTGGCATGCATTCCCTGGATCCGCCGGCCCGCCTGCCCGCGCTGCGGGCGGCCCGTGTTTTGTCCCGATTGCATCCGGCAGCCGGTGCGCGCCTTCGAGATGAACCGCAGCGCGGTGCGTTACAACGACGACATGAAGGCATGGCTGGCGCTGTACAAATTCCGCGGAGATGAACGTTACGGCGAGGTGCTGGCCGAGATGATGCTGCCGGCTTTCGAACGTTTGACCGCGGAAGTATCCGCCGCGGCGGGTGACGAAGCAGGCAGGGTTGTCTCCGGGACAGGTTTTGCCGGCTTGAAGAAGATCTCCGGATGGCCGGACCGGATGCGCGGAGGTCGTCAAGCCGCCGGGCAAGTGTGGCATGCCGTCACCTATGTGCCGGTCAGCCGGGAGCGGGCGGAGGAGCGGGGATTCAACCAATCGGAGCGGCTCGCCCGGGCTACCGCCATGCGGGCGAATGCGCCGCTTCTGCCGCTGCTCCGGCGCATCCGCGACAGCGGCAAGCAGAGTCAGCGCGGACGGTCCGAACGGCTTCGCGCGATGCGCGCCGTGTTCGGGCCGGATGACGCGGGGATCAGGCGGCTTGCCGAACTGCGCGCTTCCTGCGGAAACCGGGCTTCCGAGCCGGTCCGGGTGCTGCTCGTGGATGACATTTACACGACCGGTTCCACGGTGGAAGCATGCGCCGGCGCGATCCGCGCCGCCGCTTCGTATCCCGTTCAAGTCTATGTGCTGACCTGGGCGCGATCGTGAACAAGCATCCGGCTTACCGGTTTTGAACCTGCTTGTCGTAGAGAAGTTTGTTTTCTATTAATTGATAGACCAAGACGCAGAATAAATAGATCATCATGCCGGCAGCCGCCTGGATGAGGTTGCCGTGATGCCATAAACAGAACAACAAAGCCCCCGTGGCAAGCACTGAAGCAAGTATGAGGCGGGAAATCGTTTCAATTTTCTTGCCCGCAGGTTTTCCAAAATGAAAAACATGCGCGACAGCAAAGGCGATCAGCATCCACTCGTAACCGGCCAATGCTTCGCTGCGTTGGACGGATTTCAACAGCTGCACGCCGCCCAGATAAACGCCTCCTCCAACCAGACAGATGAACAGCGCAATCAAAACCGCCCGCCGGATGTAGGTTTTCAATCGAAAAACTCCCTTCCCGCTGCCGGCATTTGAAGAAGTGTAAATTTTTATAACTATTATACTATAATGGAATTTCCGTACGCGGCAGAACAAAATAAGCACAATCTACCAAATTTCGGAGGTGTTACCGATACCCTGACGCCGCCGGCGCCCGATGCACCCTCGAGAAGTACGCCTTAAGTCCCTATTTTTCGCAAAATCTCGCATTATTCTTCCAATTTCGGTACAATAGCAACAGAGTAATCTGTGTGCATGGGGGACTGGAGGCCAATGAACCTCGATTACTGTCCGCGCTGCGGCAAGCTGTATGCCAAGGGATATCGCGACATTTGCCCGAACTGCATAAAAGAGATAGAAGAAGAATATCAACGATGTGTCGAGTATCTGAAGGAGCATCGCCACATCAACATTCAGCAGCTCTCGGAGGCAACCGGGGTATCCGTGCGCCAGATTACCCGGTTTATCCGCGAGGGGCGGATCTCCATCAGCGCCTTTCCGAACATGTATTATGGCTGCGAATCGTGCGGAGCGCCGATCCGGGAAGGCAACATGTGCCCGAAATGCGTACGGAAGCTGGCCAATGAGATCAAGGCGCAGCAGGCGGTCGACGAGCGGCTGAAAGCCGATACGCAGTCCGATCGGCTGGGTACGTATCAGATCAACAAGACCGAGCGGAAAGATCGCTGACCCTCCTATAAATTTTGTGATGAAGGCAACCGATAATACCCTCATAAGGGATTATCGGTTGTTTGCGTATTGTCGCAGGGAAAGAGGTGGCAGCCATGAAAATCAACGAGATCGGACGCCTGAGTGCCGTCCGGACCTATCAGCAGCAGCAGGAGACGCGCGCCGGCAGCAAGGGCGCGGTGAACCGTAAGGATGAAGTGCGGATCTCGGCGGAAGCGCAGCAGCTTCTGTCGGACAGCCGGATCATGGGGGCCGATCGCGCCCAACGGATCGACGAACTGAAGCAATCCGTATCGACGGGCACGTACCATGTCGATGCCGGCAAGATCGCCGAGAAGCTGTGGCCGTACTTGAAATAATGAAGAAAGACGGTGAGCCGGATGGCGGTCCAGGACATTGTCCGGATATTGGACGAACAAGCCGAACTGTACAGAGAGTTGCTCGATACGGCCAATCAGAAGACGCCCGTGTTGGTCAAAGGGGACGTCGACCAGCTTAACGTCATCCTGCAGAAGGAACGCAAGCTGATCGCCAAGGCCGAACAGCTCGAGCAGCAGCGCATCCTCGAGACGCACCGCCATTTCGTATCGCTCGGTTATATATCCCGCTTGAATACGCTGCGCGAAGTCATCCAGTCGGTGAATCAGCCGGAACTGAAGCAGAAGCTCATCGAGCAGCAGCGTGAGCTGTCAAAACTGCTGGGTGAATTGCGCCGCGTGAACGAATTGAACCAACAACTGATCCGGCAAGCGCTGGCGTTCATCGACTATTCCATCGGACTTGCGGTTGACGATCCTGCCGAGGATATCGTGTATCAACATCCGCAGAAGACTAACGCCAGCGGCGGCAGGAACGGCATTTTTGATACGCGGGCCTAGGCCAAGGAGGCGGCGACGTTGAGATCGACTTTTCATACGCTGGAGACATCCAAACGCAGTCTGTTTACGCAGCAGACGGCCATCAATACGGTAGGACACAACATAGCGAACGCGAATACCAAGGGCTATTCTCGCCAGGTCGTCAGCATGACGGCCGCGCGGCCGATCGAAGCCTACGGCATGAGCCGTTCGGTGGTGCCGGGACAGCTCGGCACGGGCGTCGAGTTCACGGATATCCGCCGAATCCGGATGGCGTTCCTCGACGACCAGTACCGCAATCAGAACAAGCTGGTCGGCACCTACTCGATTCAGGCGGATACGCTGGACAAGCTGGAAGCCATTATCAATGAGCCGAGCGATTCCGGCATCCGGACCGTGCTGGAACAATTCTGGAACGCCTGGTCCGATCTGAGCAAGGATCCCGAGAATGTCACGGGACGCAAGATTGTCCGCGAGAGCGCATTGGCGCTGGTCGACGCATTCAATTCGATCAGCCGCAGGCTGAACGATCTGACGGCGGACTTGACGACGAGCATCGGCGTCAAGGCGACGGAGATCAACACGATCATCGAGACGATCGCCTCGCTCAATACGGAGATCCGCCGGATTGAAGGTCTTGGCGACAATGCGAATGACCTGCGCGACCAGCGCGATCTGCTCGTCGACAATCTGTCCCGGATCGCGAACGTCTCCGTCGTCGAGTCGGAGGCGGGGTACACGATTTCGATCGGCGGCATTGTCGTCGTCGACGGCAGCACCTATACGCCGGTTACGGCGGATGCGCTTGTTGCAGCCGTCCAGAGCGGGGATCTGAACAGCGGCGAAGTGCACGGCATGATCGTTTCGCGCGATACCTATGTGGCGGAATATCGCCGTCAGCTCGACTCGCTGGCGAATACTCTGGCGAACGGTCAGATTCAGGTCGTCATTCCGAAAGGTTCCGTGCTCCCGGGAAGCACGACGCCGCTTGCCAGCGATACCGTCATTACCGTGAACGGCATTAACGGTTTGCATCAGCTGGGGTACACGCTTGAAGGCGGAACGCCTCCGGCCGTCGGTCTTCCTTTCTTCACGGCGTCCGACGGATCGGGGAATATTACGGCCGGCAATCTGCAGCTGAATCCCGCAATCGTGGCCGACATCAACAAGATTGCGACGTCCATGAGGCTGGATACGAGCGGTACCGTCGTCCGCGGGAACAATACGCTCGCGCTTCTGATGAGCGAACTGAAAGAAGTCAGCTTCAGATTCGACGAGACGGCGAGCGGCAACGGCGTGACCAATGCGAAGATCGGAGACTATTACAATGCGCTTGTCGGCGAAATAGGCGTCATCTCGAACCGGGCGCAGCGCAATCTGCAAAATTCGCAGATGCAGCTGGATCAGGTGGATGCCAACCGGCAATCGGTCAGCGGCGTATCGCTCGACGAAGAAATGTCCGACCTGATCCGCTTCCAGCATGCTTACAATGCGGCTGCGCGGCTGATGACATCCTTCGACGAGATGCTGAACAAATTGATAAACGGCACCGGTATTGTCGGCCGCTGACGGGTAAGGAGGAGTAAGCAATGCCATTGCGCATAACGCCGGGGATGATGCATATGCAGCTTACCCGGAACCTGAACCGCACGCTGACGGAGATGTCGAAACTGCAGGAGCAGATGACGACCGGGCGGAAGATCAACCGTGCGTCTGACGATCCCGTAGGCATTACGTACGCGCTCCGCTACCGTAGCGAGCTGTCGGCCAACGAGCAGTATCAGAAAAGTGTCGATATGGCGCTCTCGTGGCTCGATTTCAACGATACGGTGCTGCATCAGGCGCAGGATGTGTTGAAGCGGCTCAAGGAACTGGCCGTTCAGGGATCGAACGGGACGAATCCGGATGTCGCGCTGAACAATATTGCCGTCGAAGTCATCCAGCTCAAGGAACAGATCGTCGATATCGCAAACAGCACGTTGAACGGCAAATATGTATTCAACGGCGAGAAAACGGACGTCATCCCCTACGATCCGACGGTCACGCCGTTTGATCCGAGCACGATTGAGACGGATTCCGGCGCCATCTACTATATGGTTGGCGTCGGCGTGAAATTGCAGATCAATCTGAGCGGTTCGGACGTATTCGGCAGACCCGGGGAAGCGGACAACATTTTTGCCGTGTTTGATCAGATCATTACGGCATTGCAGAATGGCAATCACAGCGGAGTTTCGGCGCAGATCGCGAATATCGAATCGCGGATGGACAAGATCTTGAATCAGCAGGCGGAGATCGGCGCGCGCGTCAACCGCGTCGAATTGATGCAGAACCGGCTGAAGGATCTGGAGCTCAATCTGACGGATCTCCAGTCGAAGACGGAGGACGTCGATATGGAGAAACTGATTATCGATGCGAAAGTCAACGAGAATATTTACCAGGCTTCCTTGTCCGTCGGCGCCAAGATTATTACGCCGTCATTGGTCGATTTCCTGAACTGAGGCGGCCGGAGTCATGGTACCGCAGATTTCCATTCATACGCAGCGCGGCTTGATCGGCGTTGATTCGGAACCGGGAAGGTTCGAGATCAGGCAGCGGCAGCCGGAGGTTCAGGTCGAGACGAAGCGGCCGGTCATTGCGGCGCGCAACCGGCCGGGTGAACTGATCATCGATCAGACATTGACGCATAATGCGCTCAACGGCGGCAAGCTGGAAGCTTTCTGGCTGCGTATATACGCCCAGTACCAAGAGGTTGCCCGCCGGAATCTCGAGAAGATCGTCATGGACGGCAACCGGATCGGCGATCTGAGAATCAAGCAGAATCCGATTCCGGATATCGCGCTGGATGAATTTATTGAAGGACCGCCGGATTTGCAAGTGTATGGTGAAGCAAGGCCTGACAACACGAAGTTCGAATATATCCCGAACGATCCGGATATTCAAGTCGATCCGGGCGGCGTGGAAATCGATGTGCAGCTGCATCGTCCTGAGATTCGCTACCACCGTGGGTATGTCAAGGTGTACATGGTGCAGTATCCGGCCGTGACGATCACGCCGCCGCCGGCGATTGAATTGATGGCGTAGGCTGTGGGAATACAGCTATAAGCGAGGATTGCGCTTATAGCTTTCTTTATTTCTCAAATGGAGGCTTGCAGGGTATGAAGATGGAAACGACCCGATTCGGCGAAATCGAGATCAACGAGCAGGAGATTATCACGTTTCCGGATGGAATTCCCGGATTCGAACGGGACAGGCGATTCGTCATTCTCGAGTTGGAGGATCTGGATGGCTTTGCCTGTCTGCAGTGCATTGATCGGGGAGAATTGAGTTTTATCATTGTCAATCCGTTTGTTTTCTTTCCCGAATACGAATTCAATTTGCCGGATGCGGAAGCGCAGCAGCTTGAAATTGCGGAGCCTGGCGACGTTGCCGTGTGGTCGATTGTGACGATCAGGGACGAGCTGGAGTCGGCGACCGTCAACCTGGTGGCGCCGATCGTGCTGAACAGACAGAAACGGCTGGGCAAACAGGTGATCCTGGTCGATCCCAACCTGAGCACGCGGCATGCGCTGTTCCGAACGGCAAAGGAGGTGTAGCGGATGCTGGTGCTCTCGCGCAAGAAAGGGCAGGCGATCATTATTGACGGCCGCATCGAAGTCACGGTGCTCGAGGTGGAGGGGGACACGGTGAAGATCGGCATCGCCGCGCCCCGTGAAGTTCAGATCACGCGCAAGGAACTGCTGCAGTCCGTGAAGGAAACGAATGAGGAAGCGGCATCCGCGGTCATCGATGTCGGCCAGCTCCGTCAATCACTGCAGAAGATGAAAAAAAATTTGCCGAAGCTATAAAATATCCGCTGATTCTGCCGATATAGGAATTAGGTTCGCATGGGGCGGCCGACCCATGGCGAGCGATCCACAAGGAAGTGGACGACTATCATTTCAAGGAGGAAAATGAATCATGCGCATTAACCACAACATTACGGCACTGAACAACCATCGCAACATGTCGCTGAACAACACGGCACTGGCGAAGAACATGGAGAAGCTGTCTTCCGGTCTCCGCATCAACCGTGCAGCTGACGACGCTGCAGGTCTTGCGGTCTCCGAGAAGATGCGCGGCCAAATCCGTGGTCTCGAGCAAGCGCAACGGAACGTTCAGGACGGCATCTCGTTCGTTCAAACGGCAGAAGGCGCAATGAACGAAATCAGCGCCATGCTCGTTCGGATGAAAGAGCTGAACGTTCAAAGGGCGAACGGCACGTACTCCTCCACAGACATAGATAACATTAACCAAGAACTCGACGCTCTGGGCCAACAAATTGATAGCATCCTCACGGGCACGAAGTTCAACGGCATCTCGATTACGGGCGGCACGGTTGCGATCCAAGCGGACGACAGCTCGCAGCAAATCTCGATCGCAGGCATCGATTCGAGCGGCTTCTCGAATCTGTCGAGCACTAACTCGCTTGGTGATATCGAGACGGCGATTGTGAACGTCGCAACCGAGCGTGCGAAACTCGGTGCGCTGCAAAACCGTCTCGAGTACACGTCGAACAACCTGGGCACGACGATCGAGAACCTGTCGGCTTCCGAATCCCGGATCCGCGACACCGACATGGCGAAAGAAATGGTCGAGCTCGCGAAGAACCAAATTCTGCTGCAATCTTCGCAAGCAATGCTCGCACAAGCAAACGCAGCACCGCAAGGCGTACTGTCGCTCCTGCGCTAATCGAATTTCCGTTCATGAGAGGCTCTGGAATTTCAGGGCCTCTTTTTTTGTTTCATACTCGTGTTGCCCACGCAAGAAAATGGACGGCGTCAGCCGTTTTCTTGTGCGATGGGAAGCCGCATTCTCTAAACTTGAACCGCAATTCTGTCGATAATAGTAGATAATAACAGATTAGAGCGGAGTGATCAGGGATGATTGTGCAGACCGGCGGCAGCAAGCCGCAAACCGTAATGTTGCAATCCGCTTCGATGCGGACGCCTGTCGACCAGCCCGTACATCAGCCTGAGTCGACGCCAGTGCCTGCCATGCGCAACTGGAGGGAATTGGATCGACTCGAACGGGAAGGCGTCAGGCTGTCCATTGGCGAAGAACAGATTGTAAGGGCAATCGAAACTGCACTCAAGGCGCTGGAAGGGCCTTCGACGATGTTTGAGATGAGGGTGCACGAAGAGACGCGCTCCATCATTGTTCGCGTATTGAACAGGGAGACGGGCGAGCTGATCCGGGAGATACCGCCCGAGAAGACGCTGGACCTGGTCGTCAAAATGATGGAATTCGCCGGGCTCTTGGTCGACGAGAGAGTATAAGGGGGGACAGGATATGCCGCTTCGAATTACCGGGTTTTCCGGCCTCGACATTGATGCCCTTGTCAAGGACTTGATGAAGGCGAAACGCGTGCCGCTCGATCGTCTGAATCAGCAGAAGACGAAACTGGAATGGCAGCGGGAGCAATACCGGAGCATCAATGCGAAACTGGTGGATTTCCGCAATAACAAGCTGTTCAACTACAGCCTGAGCAGCGCGATCAATGCCAAGAAGGCAACCGTTACAGGGGAGGCTGCGTCTGCGGTTACAGTGAAAGCGAACTCTTCTGCCCTGACGGGTTCACTTACGATCGAAGTCAAAAAACTGGCGACGGCAGCTTCTGCTCTAAGCTCGACCGGCGTTGGCAAGACGTCGTCAGACAAGCTGACAGAGCTGGGGTTTGTACCGGATAATGGTGAGATTAAAGTTGAAGTGAACGGTAAAACGATCAGCGTTTCCGCAGACGCGACGATCGGCGATCTGGTGAGCGCCATCAACGCAAGCGATGCGGGCGTGACGGCGTTCTTCGACGACGCGACACAGAAACTGTCTTTGACGGCGAAAGCGACGGGTGCGGGCAATATCGCGCTGTCTGCCGATTTGAAGGACAATTTCAAGCTCGATCTTAAGCCGGGCGACAATGCGCAAGTTGTCATTAACGGCATCGACACCACGCGCGATTCCAACACGTTCACCGTGAATGGCGTCGAGATCACCCTCCATGCCGAAAATCCCGGCAAGACGGCCGTCATCAATGTCACGACGGACACGGACAAAATTGTCGACACCATCAAAACGTTCATCAATGATTACAACAGCCTGATCGACCTTCTGAACAAGAAGGTAAGCGAGGAACGGTACCGCGACTATCAACCGCTCACGGCCGACCAGAAGAAGGAAATGAAGGATTCCGAGATCGAACTCTGGGAAGAGAAGGCGAAGAGCGGGCTGCTGCGAAGCGATTCGACGCTGACGAAGCTGATCAACGATATGCGCATAGCCATATATTCCGATGTTGAATTTGATGGAAAAACGTACAACCTCCTGAAGGATTTCGGCGTTGAGACCGGGACGTGGGAACAGCGGGGCAAACTGATCCTCAAAAATGAAGACCAATTGAGGGCGGCAATTGAAGCGAATCCGGAAGCTGTCATGGAGTTCTTTACACGGAAGACGACGGTCACGGATCCGGATATCAAAGATTCGCCGACAAACACGGACAACGGACTGTTCAACCGTCTGTCTACGGCTGTCATGAAGGCCATTGAGCAATTGTCGACAAAAGCGGGGACATCCAAATTCAGCACGGACGAAACGGCGGCCTTCCTCCCCAACAGTTACATGGGCGAGCAGCTTCGCCAACTTGAACTGAGGATTTCGGATATGTCTCGACGTCTGACTCAGATGGAGAACCGCTATTACCTGCAATTTGCGGCAATGGAGTCCGCCATCAACCGGTACACCGCAATGTCGAGCAGCCTGTTTGGAATGACCATGTGACATGAGCAGCTTGTCACTTGTCATGATCGTGCGAAATGAATCGGAGCATTTGCCGCGTTGCATCGAGAGTGTGCGGGGACTGGTCGATCATGTCATCGTGGCCGACACGGGATCGACGGATGATACACCGAATATTGCCGCCTCATTGGGAGCCGAGGTTGTCCGGTTTCCCTGGGTCAACGATTTCTCGGCCGCGCGAAATTTTGCTTTGTCTTGCTCAAAGGCGGAATGGAATTTGATCCTCGACGCTGATGAATATGTTGTCGAAGCGGATATTGAAGCGGTCAGGGCATTCATGCGCGGCAATCGAGCTGTCGGCCGTATTCAAATCGTCAGTTTGACACAGGCGGACGATGAGACGAATGAAACTCGAAACTTCATTACACGTCTCATCCCGCGCAATCTGAGGTTCAAAGGCAGAATCCACGAGCAAGTGGATACGGATTTGCCCCGTATCAATGTTCCGATAGTTGCCCGGCACCTCGGCTATTATAATCGCAACAAGGCAGAGCGAAACATACCGTTGCTGCTCGAAGAGTTGAAAAACTCCGGCGATCATGCGTACCTGTACTATCAGTTGGCGAAGGAATATGACGGCATTCGGGATGCGTCCAACAGTTTGGCATGTTACAAGAAAGCTGTGACGCTTCTGACCGGCCGGGAACGTTATGCGCCCAATGTCATCGTGGATTATTTGTACCTTCTCATCAAACTGCAGCAATTTGATACCGGTTTGGAACTGATTCACAGCCGGTCGGATTGGGTGCGGGCGTTCCCGGATTTTCATTTTGCTTGCGGCATATTCTACCGGGAGTTGATTCTGCATGATCCCGGCCGGTATGCCTCGATGCTTCCGATGATTGAAGCATCGTACCGTCGGTGCATCGAGATTGGCGAGACGGACCGTTATGACAGCGTCGCGGGAACTGGCTCATATGCCGCATGGTACAATCTCGGCAATTATTACGAAATCATCGGCGATCGGGACAGAGCGATCGAATGTTATCGGCAATCCGCAAGTTATCGTTATGAGCGGGCGTTGAAACGATTGCAAGAGATTGTGTGAGGAGTGTGTAGGATGCTCACTTCGCCTATCCAGAAATATCAACAGTCGTCTGTGCAGACTGCTTCTCCGGGTCAGTTGATTCTGATGCTGTACGATGGTGCGATTCGATTTGTCAAACTCGGAATTGCCGGAATCGAGGAACGGGACATCAGCAAAGCGAACAATTCCCTCATTCGGGCGCAACGTATCATCAACGAGCTTATGGCGTCGCTGAACACATCTTTACCCCTATCTGCAACCCTGATGGGGATATACGAATATATGAACCGGCGGCTGATTGAGGCAAATATCAAGAAGGACAAAGCTCCGGCCGAAGAAGTGCTCGGACACCTGGTGGAGTTGAGGGATGCCTGGGGCAAAATCATTCAGCCGGGACAGCAAGGACATGCTTGACGGTCTGTTGGATCAGGTATTGAAGGAGACGCAACGGCTAAGCGATGAAGGACCAGAAGCCGGCTACGAAGCATTTGTCGCATTGACTGACCTGCGTGAGAAGCTGATGCAAGCCGTGGGGGAACAGCAAGCGGCGCTGACGCCTGAACAGAAGATGTCTCTGCGCCGGCTGCTGGAACTGGATCCGGTCATCCTTCGGCATATGCAGACGTTGAAGGCCGAGGCGGAGCAGGGCCTGGTTCGCATTCATCAGTCCAGCCTGCAGCGCGAAGCCTATCAACCGCACTACGATGTGGGCAGTATAATGTTTGACCGAAAAAAATAAACAAAAAATTGAAGGCGCCAATAACGGCGCCTTCGTTGTGGTTATAACTCATGCAGCAACGATAAATTCTTGTAACCAGGGTCCAATTCGAACAGTTTTTGTTTCATGGCGTTCCGGGCTGCAGGATCCGGGCTGATCAACAAGTGCTTGATATACCATAATTTGCGATTCGGCTCAAGTTTGATGGCTTGTTCCCAATATTGTTGCGCTGAATGGACATCTCGTTGCAGTGTGCACCAGTCAGCCAGGTTGGCGTAACTGTTGGCGTCCATGCCGTCATGCGTCAGCAAATGGTGATAGTACTGGAGCGCCAGGTCGATCTGATGTCGACCGTAGAAAAAATTCGCCAGTTGATTGACGACAGGAAGGTCGTCAACGGCTTCCATCAACCGATCGAATGCTTCGAGCTTTCCCATCGTGTACAGTTCTTGCAGCATTTCGGCTGCATAGCCGTGAGGCAATGAACGGTCGGCAATCCCTGCGAACCAGGATTTAATCCATGCGAGCAACGGCATGTAAACATGGTCGTCGGGCAGTTGAACATCTTCAAGCCACTCCGGACGGTTCCAGACGAATGCACCAATTATGTAATGCTTCACGGTCGAGACGGCCTGTCGTTCAGCGGGGGATGCGCCCTCCCATTCATTCCGCACGGCCGCCGGATCGTTCGTCATGATGGCATATCGTATCCGTTCATCCGGTTTCAGCAGTTTGCGAACAGAAGCGTGGCCCGCATAATGTGTTGCAAGCGGCGTAATGCCCAGCTTGATTGATATTTTCCCGAGCATGGCCGTCAGCAGCGCGTCCGGGTTCAGCAACTGGTCCAACAGATGAATGATGGATTCGGTTTTTTCCTGTAGCGACATCAATTCAACAAGTTTGCTGACGGCTGAAACTTCTTTCGGGTTGGTTACGATGATCTTGGTCAAGTAGTACACAGTTTGCGCAAAGTTCTTTTCTTTCTCATATATCATTGCCAACTGATATAATGGAAGCCGCAATGCCGTATCCGGACTGGTGATCGCAATCGGTTCATTGCGCGCGGCACGTCGCTCTGCTTCCTCCACCGCCATATGAAATGTCTGTTTTGCCTTGTCGTGGAACCCCAGATTGTAGAGAATGATGCCTTTGACAGTGCAAATGTCAGGATTGAATTCATAACTCTCTAAATGTTGTTCAAAGAAATGGTAGGCTTTGGCGAGGTCGCCCTTGTTGATCAGCACTTGAATGGTGGTGAATAAGACTTGTTGATATGCCGCCCCCAAATCTTTTGCGTTTTGCAGCGCCTTGTTCAAATGTTCCAATGCCTTGTCGTATTCCCGCATCATCGAGTACTGATTGCCGAGTTGGAGATGATCGTAGGCAGAAAGTCCCGTTGTCGCTTCCAACTTCTTGAACAGTTCCAGATTGCGCTGGTGCTTGTTTTTGGCGCGAATCGTCTCTTCGACGTAACCGGAGTGAAATAGGCGCACCGGAAGGCTTGCGCTATGCATTCGGACCCCTGGACGGGCCGATATCGGTTGTTCATGAATGGGACGGACATAACGAATATCCAGATGGTTGCCGAATACGCGCCCGACCTTGCTCTCATTCGTAGAAAAATTGTGCTTCTCTCCAAGCAGACTGATGATCGTGAGATTGTAAATGAGGTGCGGCTCAGGGTCCATCGAGCCGAGCAATTCCCGGAGTTTGCGAATTTCGGATTCCTCGAAATATTCATCCGCATCCAGCACCAGAATCCACTTGCCGCGCGCATATTTTAATGCTTCGTTGCGTGCAGCGGAAAAATCATTGACCCACTCGAATGTGTAGATCCGATCAGTGAAGCGGCTGGCGATATCCCTTGTCGCATCGGTAGAACCGGTATCGACAATGATGATCTCGTCGACATAGCCTTGGACGCTTTTCAGGCAGCGTTCCAGAACGGATTCCTCGTCCTTGACGATCATGCAGAGCGAAATAAGAGGCGTCATCTGTTTCCTCCTCAAGAATCTTTCGGATGCCTGTAGACGTTCAAAAGTGATGCGAGATTGATCGACCTTTGGCAAATTGGACGAGCGACTCTCTCCATTATAATCGGTTATTTCATTAAACAACATAAATAAGGCGCCGCAACATAAATCAGTTTCGCAATTTGACGATAAGCGGTATTAAAAGTATGAAGAATTTTGTCGAAATAAGATATATTACCTGATAGGAGGGGACGGCACTCTATGCGGATATTAATCTATTCTTTTGATTTTCATCCGTGTCCCGGCGGAGTGGATACCTATGTTCGGCAATTGATTAACGGGATGAGAAAACGCGGCCATACGGTTGACTTTTTGTGTTCGTCTCATATTCGATTTTTGCCTGGTGAAGTCCAATCGGCGATCGCGGCTTACCAAACAAATCTGGAATTAATTCAGTTGCCCGCCGCAGTAAAAAGAATCGAATACTTAAAATACGCCAACGAACTGCTTGTCAACTCCATCGATTTGCATCATTATGATTTGGTACATTCGAATAACGGCGTCACAAGCTACGTTATTAATAGAATCGCTCCACAGATCCCCCTGATCGGTACAGTTCATGGAATCTACTATGAAGAGGCGCTGGCCAACGGATGGGTGTCGACAAAAGAAGAGGCTGAGTTAATGGGCATCTACGACCAATACGCTGTGAATTGCCCGGATATTGTTCACATGGTATCTCATGATATGCTGCAGCGAGTCCCGGTAATGGATAACAAGAGACATGTTGTGATCCATCATGGATTGCAGCTGGATGAATTTCAACCGACTTACTTGAATAATGAGACGGTTCGAATGGCATGTTCGGGGATGCTTACGTCACGAAAAGGGTATGACATCCTCATGGATGCGTTGATCATGCTCAAGGATGAAGATGTTGAAGGGTACGAAGTCGTCATCTATGGTGACGGTCCGGCAAAAGACGAGTTGCTGCAGACCGTACAAAGGCATCAGCTGCCCGTTTCATTTCGCGGAATGGTGGCACCCGAAATTTTGCGTAAAGAATTGCCGGGGTTTGACATCTTTATTCATCCTTCGCGATACGAGTCGTTCGGGTTATCCGTCACCGAGGCGTTGGCATCGGGGTGCGCGGTAATCTGCTCAAATACCGGCGGACTCAAAGAACAGATTACACATGAACATAATGGTCTGCTTTTTGAAGTCGGTGATACAAGACAACTGGCCAACTCGATACGCCGTTTGCTGGATGAAGTCGATTTAAGAAACCAGTTGCGGCGAAACGGAGTAATGACCGCACAGACGCATTTTTCTGAACACAAAATGTTGGATCAATACGAGCAGCTCTATGCCGAAGCCATAAGCCTCAAAAATTGGAGGGGGATTCAATCTTGAGAGGATGTTACATCGGAAACAACCGGGTATTGGTCAGCCTGACGTGGGGCGGCAAACTGATCGTTCATGCCAATGATATGAGCATCTCTCCCGATTTGATCATTCACGGCATCTACGACGTGCCTTTGACAAATTTTCTCTTGAAGAATCTCAAACCCCACCATGTCTTTGTTGATGTTGGCGCGAACATGGGGCTCTTTACGGTTTTGGCCGGTTATTTGGTGGGAGCGAAAGGAAAAGTTATCGCCTTTGAAGCAAATATTAACCACTATGAACTCATCAAAGACAATATCGCACTCAATTATTTGACCGGAAATACGCTGGTCTTTCATGCAGCGGTTTATTCAACGGAGACGCGGTTAACCTTTCACGCCACAGAAAGATTTATGGGAAACGGCTCGATTGTTCCGCATGATGATTTTTATAAAAATCGCTATAACGTCGATACGTTTCAGTCCTATGAAGTGGATGCGGTAGCTCTGGACGATGTATTGATTGAACTTCCGTACATTAACTTTGTGAAGTTGGATATCGAAGGCGGCGAATATCATGCTTTTATGGGCATGCAGAGGTTGCTGGAGAAGAAGGCGATTGGAACCGTCATTTTTGAATTGAACAAGAGAATGCTGGGCAAAGATTGGTTTTCTTTGTACAGCCGGTTAGCAGAATATCGCGATTTGCACGGTTATTCGTTCTTCCTTCTCAATCTAGAAGGAGATCTGAAGCCCATCGAGCTGGATGCTTTGTTTACGTTGGATGAAGTGCCTGCTGTTGTCATGACAGCATAATAAAATGACAGGGTGATACCGCTTTGGATATATCCGCTGAGATACAACAACAATACTACAAGCGCATTCATTCTTACCTGTTGAATTATAAGCCTGGTGAAAAGCGCTGGAAAATAGACAACTGCATGGATGGCGCAAAGAAGAGGAAGTTGACCGTTGCCTATATCATGAATCACGTGAGAGTTTGCGGCGGTGTCAAAATCATCTTCGAGCATACCCAGCGTCTGGTCGAGCGTGGTCATGATGTCTACATCGTCAGCCATGCGGCAAGACCGGATTGGTTTGATCTGAAGGCCGAATTTATTACCGTGCCCCCTCAGTTCAGCAGAGTGCAATATGTTTCCGAAGATGTGGACATTATCGTGTGCACGGTTGCGGATCAGTTGCCGGAATGCTTTTTATTGTCCAACAAACCGGTGGTGATGTTCGAGCAAGGAGATACCTACATCTTTGAATTCGAAAAAAATCCCCCCGGGAAGAAAGAATATTTTGCAAAGTTATGGAGCATACCGGTTCCGGTATTCGGGGTATCAAAGGTATTGGTGGATACGTTGCAACGCCATCTCGGAGTTCAGGGCACGATTATTCACAACGCATTGGACCCCAATATTTACTATCCCCGGGCCGAACACTCCAACCCTTCGAAACCTGCGATACTGTTTGTCGGAAGAGAAGATGTTCCATTCAAGGGAATACAAGATGTTCGAAAGGCGTTGGAGATCGTAAGAGAATCGGGCAGAGCGTTCGATGAAGTCTGGGTCACTCAGGTGAAACCCAAATCTTCATTTGAGGGGAAGCTCTATGTCGATCCCTCGCAAGCGGAACTGGGAAATATTTACCGAATGTGCGACATTTATGTTTCTGGTTCATATTATGAATCTTTCTCGTTGCCGCCGCTGGAAGCGATGGCGTGCGGATGCGCCGTGGTCTCGACTGACAATGAAGGAGTTTTGGAGTATGCGCAACATGGCGTGAATTGTTTGCTGGGGAAAGTCGGAGATCCGGGCAGCCTGGCGCAACGCATTATCGAGTTGATCGACGATCAGCAGAAAAGAGAGTATCTTGTCCAGAACGGATATCAAACCGCTGCCCGTTTCAATTGGAACAACATTATGTCACAATGGGAGGATTACCTTGGTGCAATCGTCCAGAATTGGGAGACCGGCCGTTATCCCGGACTGCTCATCAAACGATTGCCTTCCCGTTTGAGCCAACAAGAAGCTATCCGAATCATACAAGATGCTGTTTCTCGTATGGAAGAAGAGTACTGCCTGTGGCTATTCGAAGGAGAAGCCCTGTCAGATTCGGATGTTGAACGGATCAGGCACATTTTAAGCCACAGTCTGTCATCCATTTATGCTTTGCAAGTGCAGTATTCGAAAGATATTCCAGAGCACCCGGTAGCACGCCTGGAAAACAGGATATTCAAACGCCATTCAATCGTTTCTGACGTATCCGACCTGTCGCAGTCCATGGTTATTCCCGTTCAATTGGAGGGTGTCGGCGACTCCTGCTTCCTCCCGGACTGGCTGAGAGAAACCCGTTTGCAGTACTCCCGTGGCGATTATGAAGGTATTATTGTCCATTTGAAGAGCAGGTATGCAGCGCTTTCTCAAGATGACAAGCCTGTAGCGGTCAAATGGCTGGCACTCGCTTTGATGGAGAAAGACAGGCTTACGGATTGTATGGATGTACTGAGCAAAGCGATGCAATCGTTTCCTTCGTATAGTGACCTCTCGTATCTGCTCGGCAGAGTATTACTCTTTGCGGGCGACGTGAAAAGGGCGGAGATGTGCTTCAAATTGGCAAAGACGTCAGGGACGGCCGCATTGTTCAAGGAGTATTTCCACGATATGGAAAAAATATGCAGCATGTACCTGCAGTGATTTGCGGCATTGGGACAGTCTGGAATGAATTCGCTTTCAAAAAATGTTTGACTTTGTTTTCCCCGGAGTGTATAGTCAAGTTGTGGGCCATGATAAAACCGTGTCGCCTCACAGCCATATGAACACGAAGGGAATGTATGTTTGATGCAAGGAAGAGTAAAATGGTTTAACGCGGAAAAAGGCTATGGATTCATCGAGACGGAGGAAGGCGGCGACGTATTCGTTCACTTCTCCGCGATCCAAGCCGAAGGTTTCAAGACGCTCGAGGAAGGCCAAGCCGTCGAGTTCGACATCGTTCAAGGCGCACGCGGTCCACAAGCAGCCAACGTCGTTAAGCTGTCCTAAACGTGAATCGAACTGTCAGACGTTGACCAAGGCCCCGTACCCCCGGTTTCATCCGGGGGTTTCATTGTTTGGCGGACCTTTCGGCCATACCGGCCGAAACCGGTTCGTCCGAACCCGATAAGCGCCATATTTCTGGTCTAAAAATTCAAAAAATTCAAAAATTATTCACGGAAAAGAGTGTTAAGTTTTTGTAAATGCCTGGGCCGATGTGCTACAATGAAATCAGGTCAGATAAGGAGGAGTGCGATATGAGGTTCAACATCCGTGGCCGACAATTGCCTGTAACGGAAGCACTGAGGGATTACGCCGAGAAAAAGCTGTCCCGGCTGGACAAGTATTTCGAGGCGCCTCTTGCCTCAGACGCACAAGTCACGCTCTCCGTCATCAAGAACAAGCATGTCGTCGAAGTGACCATTCCGCTTCCGGGCGTGCTGCTCCGGGCCGAGGAACGGCATGACGACATGTACGCGGCGATCGACCTGGTTGTGGACAAGCTCGAGCGTCAGATCCGCAAGCACAAGACCCGTGTGAACCGCAAACTCCGCCAGGACCGGGGATTGAAAGCGTTGTTCACGGAAGATTCGGCCGGCGCGGTCACCGTTGCCGAAGCCGAGGAAGACGACGCTTTCGAAGTTGTCCGCACGAAGCGGCACACGCTGAAGCCGATGGATGTGGACGAAGCGATTCTGCAGATGAATCTGCTCGGTCACAACTTCTTCGTCTTCATCAACGATGACACGAAGGAAGTCAATGTCGTTTACCGCCGCCATGACGGCAAATACGGACTCATTGAACAAGGTTGATGGTTTGTTCATCCAGGATTGCGGCCGGCCCGGAAGGGCCGGCTTTTCTGATATGCGGCCCGGGCGGCGGACGGGTTTGCCACGCTTCCGCCGAACTGCTACAATTGATTTTATGAGTTGACAGACGAAAGGGGCTCTCACGCCATGCTCGGTCTTGTGAAGAAAATTTTCGGCGACGCCAACGAGCGTGAGATCAAACGGTGCCTGAAGACCGTTGAGCGCATCAACGCCTTGGAGCCGGATTTCGCCAAGCTGTCGGACGAGCAGCTCCGCGGGAAGACGGACGAGTTCAAGGAGAGGCTCTCCCGGGGAGAGACGCTCGACGACCTGCTGCCGGAGGCGTTCGCGGCCGTGCGCGAAGCGTCCAAGCGGACGCTCGGCATGCGGCATTTCGACGTCCAGCTGATCGGCGGCATGGTGCTGCATGATGGCAAGATTGCCGAGATGAAGACAGGGGAAGGCAAGACGCTCGTCGCGACGCTTGCCGCGTATCTGAACGCGCTGGAAGGCAAGGGCGTGCATGTGGTCACGGTCAATGACTACCTGGCCCAGCGGGACAGCACGATGATGGGACAGATCTACCAGTTCCTCGGCCTGACCGTCGGCTGCAATCTGCACGGCCTGACGCACGCGCAGAAGCAGGAAGCATACAATGCCGACATCACGTACGGCACGAACAACGAGTTCGGCTTCGACTACCTGCGCGACAACATGGTGCTGTACAAGGAACAGATGGTGCAGCGGCCGCTCAACTTCGCGATCATTGACGAAGTCGATTCGATCCTGATCGACGAGGCGCGGACGCCGCTCATCATTTCCGGCCAGGCGGCGAAGTCGACCGAACTGTACTACGCCGCGGACCGATTTGTCCGGACGCTGAAGGAAGAAGAAGATTACACCATCGACGTGAAGATGCGCTCCGTCACGCTGACGGAAGCGGGCGTCGAGAAAGCGGAGCGCGCCTTCGGCATCGACAACCTGTTCGACCACGCGAACGTGACGCTCAACCACCACGTTCAGCAGGCGCTGAAGGCGCATGCCATCATGAAGCGTGACGTCGACTACGTCGTTCAGGACGGCGAAGTCATCATTGTCGACGAGTTCACCGGCCGTCTGATGGCCGGCCGACGCTACAGCGACGGGCTGCACCAGGCGATCGAGGCGAAGGAACAGCTCAAGGTGCAGAACGAGAGCATGACGCTCGCGACGATCACGTTCCAGAACTACTTCCGCATGTACCGCAAGCTCGCGGGCATGACCGGCACGGCCAAGACGGAAGAGGAAGAATTCAAGAAGATCTATGGCCTCGATGTCGTGCAGGTGCCGACGAACAAGCCGATGATCCGGGTCGATATGCCGGACATCGTGTACAAGACGGCAAACGCGAAGTTCAAGGCGGTCGTGGAAGAGATCGTCAAACGGCACCAGAACGGGCAGCCGGTGCTGGTCGGCACCGTCTCGATCGAGAATTCGGAGAAGCTGTCCGAGATGCTGAAGCGCCGCGGCATTCCGCACAAGGTGCTGAATGCCAAGTACCACGCGGAGGAAGCCGAGATCATCGCCCGCGCCGGACAGCGGGGCGCCGTGACGATCGCGACGAACATGGCCGGCCGCGGCACCGACATTCTGCTCGGCGAAGGCGTGGCGGAGCTCGGCGGACTGCATATCATCGGGACGGAACGGCACGAGAGCCGGCGGATCGACAACCAGCTCCGCGGCCGTGCGGGCCGGCAGGGCGACCCGGGTTCGTCGCAGTTCTACCTGGCGCTGGATGATGAACTGATGCGCCGCTTCGGTTCCGAGAATATTATGGGGATGATGGACCGCCTGGGCTTCAGCGAGGATGAGCCGATCGAGAGCAAGCTGGTATCGCGGGCCATCGAATCCGCCCAGAAACGGGTGGAAGGCAGCAACTTCGATACGCGCCGGATCGTCCTCCAGTACGACGACGTCATGAATCAGCAGCGGGAGATCATCTACAAGCAGCGCCGCGAAGTGCTGTTCGCGGACAATATCCGCGAGCATGTCTTCGACATGATCCGGCCGGTCGTCGAGCGGATCGTCGAGGCGCACTGCGCCGACGAGGACATCCCGGAAGAATGGAACCTGGATGCGATCGTCGATTACGCGCACGCCACTTTCCTCAAGGAAGGCACGATCAAGCGTGAGGATCTCGAGGGCCGGGAGAAAGAATCGATCGTCGAGTTCCTTATGGAGGAAGTGCGAAAGCTCTATGACGAGCGCGAGCAGCAGATCGGCGAGGAGACGATGCGCGAGTTCGAGAAAGTCGTCGTGCTGCGCGCCGTCGACAGCAAGTGGATGGACCATATCGATGCGATGGACCAGCTCCGGCAGGGCATCCACCTGCGGGCGTACGGCGGCACCGATCCGCTGCGCGAATACCAGTTCGAGGGCTTCGAGATGTTCCGCGAAATGGTCGAGAACATCCAGGAAGAAGTCACGAAGTATATTATGAAGGCGCACGTCGAGAGCAACGTCCAGCGCCAGGAAGTCGCCAAAGGCCAGACGGAGACCGGCGGCGGCAGCAATCGCGAGACGCAGCGGCGACCGATCCGGCGCGCCGAGCAGCGGGTCGGACGCAATGACCCGTGCCCTTGCGGCAGCGGCAAGAAGTACAAACATTGCCACGGATCGAACGTTTGATCTGCGGCGGAAATTTTCAAATTTGAGGTGACCAGCGAACCATGATTGACGCAAGCGTCAAACAAGACCTGCGCGAGATGGCGAAGCGGCTCCAAGCACTCAGGGGGTCTCTTTGACTTAGATCTCAAGCAGGAGATCATTGCGGATTATGAAGAGAAGATGACGGCGCCCGATTTCTGGGATGACAATGACCGGGCGCAGAAACTGATTGCCGAGCTCAACGCGGTGAAGTCCGTCGTCGAAACCTACAACCGGCTGACGGGCGATCATGCGGATCTCGAGACGCTGCTCGAGTTGGCGGAAGAAGAAGGCGACGAGTCGCTGGAAGCCGAACTGGCGGAAGGCGTGGCCAAGCTCGTCCGCGACATCGGCGATTTCGAGCTGCAGCTTCTGCTGAACCAGCCGTATGACCGGCTGAACGCGATCCTCGAACTGCACCCGGGCGCCGGCGGCACCGAATCGCAGGACTGGGCGCAAATGCTGTACCGGATGTACACCCGTTGGGCGGAGAAGCGCGGCTTCAAGGTGGAAGTGCTCGACTACCTGCCCGGCGACGAAGCCGGCATCAAAAGCGTGTCGATCCTCATCCGGGGGTACAACGCGTACGGCTATCTGAAAGCGGAGAAAGGCGTCCACCGGCTCGTCCGCATTTCGCCGTTCGACGCGTCCGGCAGACGCCACACATCGTTCGTCTCCTGCGACGTCGTGCCGGAGATTGACGACGACGTCGAGATCGAAATCCGGCCGGAGGATCTGAAGATCGACACGTACCGCTCGAGCGGCGCCGGCGGCCAGCACGTCAACAAGACGGAATCGGCGGTCCGGATCACCCATATCCCGACCGGCATCATCGTCGCGTGCCAGTCGGAACGCTCGCAGATCCAGAACCGCGAGCGGGCGATGAAGATGCTCCGTTCGAAGCTGTACGAGCTGAAGATCGAAGAGCAGCGGAAAGAACTGGCGGCCATTCGCGGCGAACAGACGGACATCGCGTGGGGGAACCAGATCCGCTCCTACGTCTTCCATCCGTACAGCATGGTGAAGGACCACCGCACCCAATTCGAGACCGGCAACGTGCAAGCGGTGATGGACGGGGATCTCGACGGCTTCATCGACGCTTATCTGCGCAGCCAGATCCGGCAAGATTCGTAAATTTTAATCCTTCGATTCGACCATCCATGATATAATCGTCGTGGAACTGCCCCGTGATCTGCGGTTGCCCATTGCCCCAGGCCGCGCGCCGCGATCCGTTCCATAACCTGAAGCAAATCGGGAGGATGGATCGGAGCCTATGGAAAGCAGCATTCTTCAAGCGCTCGCGCAGATGGAAAGCCGGATCCGCGAAGACATCGGCGGACTTCGTTCGGAAGTCGGCGAACTTCGGGTGAAGGTGGATGGTCTCGAATCAAGGATCGATGGACTCGAGTCGAAGGTAGACGGACTTGAGACAAGGATCGGCGGGCTCGAGTCGAGGATGGACCGACTTGAGTCAAGGATGGACCGACTTGAGTCAAGGATGGACGGACTTGAGTCAAGGATGGACGGACTCGAGTCGAAGGTAAACGGACTTGAGTCGAGGATGGATGGGCTCGAGACAAGGATCGGCGGACTTGAGTCGAGGATGGACGGGTTCGAGTCGAAGATGGATGGTTTGCGCGCGGATGTTGACGAACTTCGTTCGGAGACCGGCAGGCTTCGTTCGGATGTCGATGAGCTTCGTCAGGAAATGAACCGCCGGTTTGACAATATCGAAGAGAAGCAGATCGAACTGATTGCGCGCTATACCAGCATGCACTCACGCAAACTGGAAGCCGACCGTTTTGAGATCGATGCGTTGAAACTCCGTGTCGATCGTCTCGAATACATTACGAAACATATGGCATGACGACCAGCCGCCCGGACGCTCACCGGGCGGCTTGCTGTTCGTTCGGATTTAACCACTTCTACGGTTGGGCGGACCAATCATTCGGCGCGGCGATGCCGTATAGGAACATTGTGCGGAACTGCTCGCCGAGCAGCCGCAAATCGTGGAACTGGGCCAGCACGTCGGGCCGGGCGAAAAACTCGGTGACGCCCTGCATGTACACCATCAGGATGTGGGGGGACAGTTCCTTGCGGATGACGCCTTCCTCCTGGCCGCGCACGATCAGGTCGCGCAGCTGGTCGTGCATGTGCTCCCGGTAATAGTGCAGCAAGTCCGCTATGATCTGCGGATACAGCTCCAGGCTTTCCCGGATGAACCGCTCGGGCACGACAGGCATGTTCTGGTAATCGAGGATCGACGCGAGGGCCGACAAGGTGTCCGGGCTTTCCTCGATCTTCCGGTTCATGATCTCGTGCTGTTCCCGCACATAGCGTTCCATCACCGCGCCGACCAGCCGGTCCTTGCTTTGAAAATATTTGTAGATCGTCATTTTGGCGGCCGGGACGGCGGCAGCGATGTCATCCATGCTGACGTCGGCAACCCCCCGGGCAAAAAAGAGTTCCGTCGCCTTCTCCAGAATCTGCTCCCGTTTGTTCCGTTTCAAATCCAACCCACGTCTCCCGTCTTCGGCATTCCGCGGCCTTCAGGTTGTCTCAGCCGGTAATGTCTTTGTTGTGATAATACCCGATGGCTCCTAAGGCGCACAAGAGACTGACCAGCACCATGACCGCCGCGCAGGGCGCGTCCAGTCCGCCGTTTTCCACGATGGCGGCCGCATCCGTGAAGGAGAACAGGCTCACATGGCGCAGGAAATCGAACCGGTCCGACAGCCCCGCCATAATATGCAGCGCGTAGGACAGGAACACGATGCCGAGAGCAAGCGACACGATGCTTCGGGTGCGCCGCATGACGGCCGAGAGCAGGAAGGACACGGAAGCGACGGTCACGTGAAGCAGGAAGGTTGCGAGCAAATACCACACGAGAATGTCCAGCTCCACCGCTTCATCCGCAAACCCCGTGCAGGCGAAGCTGACCGCGGCGATGACCGCATTCAACATGAACAGGTTGGTGAGCACGGCGGCCAGCTTCTGACCCGTCACCTCAATTCGGGTGACCGGCTTGGAGAGCAGGAACTCGGCGGTATGATCGTTTTCCTCCTTCGCCAGCATGCCCGCCGCGAGCAGTGCCGCGTACACGCTGCCGACCAGCGTGTTGATCAGGTGCACTTCTACGCCGTAGAAGCCTGTATACGTGCCCAGATTCAAGGTGTCCATGCCGAACACTTTGGCAAGCGGCTCGGGGAACACGTTCAGCATCTCTTCCGCCGTCTGCGCATCCTCGGCGAAGGACGGATACACGCTCATCATCATCAGCACCAGCCCGCCCAGCACAAGACTCCAAATGACAAGCCCCCGGGCATTGGATTTGAGTTCCCTTCTGAAAATCATCCGCCTCACGCCCCTTCGTCCGTTTTGTACTCGTGCATGAAAATTTCCTCCAGCGACGGTTCCCCGATGCGGATATCCGACAGGGGAAGCTGCCGGGCATAATCCAGCAGGTCGCGGATATTGCCGTTGTAGAGCAACGTCATAATATTACCGCTGATGTCCTGGCGAATGATGCCGGGCAACTCGGATTCCCGCACCGGCTCCGGCCGGCTTTCGGCGGCGAAGGTGAGCTCGACCGTCTTGTAGCTGCCGCGGACGAGTCTGCTCACCGACTCCACCCGGACGAGCCGGCCGTCCCGGATAATGGCGACACGCCCGCACATCCGCTGCACTTCGCTGAGAATATGGGAAGAGAAGAAAATCGTCGCTCCCCGTTCCTGTTCCTCTTTCAGCAGATCAAAAAATGCATGCTGCATGAGCGGATCGAGCCCGCCGGTCGGCTCGTCGAGAATAAGCAGCCGCGGACGGTGCAGAAGCGCCTGGATGATGCCGACCTTCTTCCGGTTGCCGAAACTGAGATCCGCAATCTTGCGCGACAGATCCAGATCGAGCCGCTCCGCCAGACGGCGCATGCGGTTTTCGTCCAATTTCCCGTAGAAGCCGGCGGAATAGCGCAGGAGATCCACGGCTTTCATATCGTCGTAATAGTGCACTTCACTCGGCAGGTAACCCGTCTCGCGCCGGATTTCCCGGGACTGGCGCACAACGTCTTTGCCGAACACGCTGGCCGATCCCGCCGTGGGATGGATCAGATTGAGCAGGATGCGGATCGTGGTGCTTTTGCCCGCGCCGTTCGGACCGATAAAACCGAAAATTTCGCCTTCTTCGATCGAAAAGGACAGTCCCTCAATGCCCCGCCGCTTCCCGTACCGCTTCGTCAACCGGTCCAGTTCCACAATCGCCATTCGGATTCCCCATTTCAAGAAAATATACTTAAAATAATATTTGAGTATATTATAAAACGTATTACCGCCATGTAACAAGACATTATTATACCATTAATAACAAACTAGTATATTTTTCTGCTGGCAATGCATCGTTGTATTTTCATGTAACTCGTTGTATAATGATACAGACTTGTGCGCTATTTATTCCGCTGCCGCCATGGTGTAGAATGGGGAAGTCAGCATACGAATGGGAGAGGAACGGACAGATGGAAACGAAGATCAGGGCGGCGATCGTCGGTTCGACCGGCTATGGCGGCGTGGAGCTGATCCGGCTGCTGGATGCCCATCCGAAGGTCGAGATTGCCGCGGTGCTGTCGTCGTCCAGCGCAGGTGAACCGCTTGCGGCCGGATATCCGCATTTGACGGAAATCCGCACGGATGTGCTGGAAGCGATCGACCCGGCATCGCTCGCGAGGAAAGCGGACGTCGTGTTTCTCGCGACGCCGGCGGGCGTTGCTGCGAAGCTGGCGCCGGAGATGCTGGAGGCCGGACTGCACGTGATCGACATCTCCGGCGACTTCCGGCTGAAATCGCCGCAGATTTATGAAGCGTGGTACAAGAAGCCGGCTGCCGATCCGGCGTGGCTGGAGCGCGCCGTCTACGGGCTCGCCGAAGTGTTCGGCGAAGATGTGCGCGATGCGCGGCTCATCTCGAACCCGGGCTGTTACCCGACGGCTTCGCTGCTCGGGCTCGTGCCGGCCGTGCAGGCGGGGTTCATCGACCCGGCGACGATCATCATCGATGCGAAGTCCGGCGTATCCGGCGCGGGCCGCGGCGCAAGCCTCGGAACCCACTATGCGGAAATCAACGAGAACTTCAAGGCATACAAAGTGAACAAGCATCAGCACATTCCCGAGATCGAGCAGGCGCTTTCCCGTGTCGCCGGGCATGAGGTGACGGTCACGTTCACAACCCATCTCGTGCCGATGACACGCGGCATCATGGCGACGATGTACGCGACCGTGACGGGCGGCCGCACGCAGCGGGATTTCATCGACCTGTACCGGAGCTACTACGAGAACCGCCGTTTCGTGCGCGTGCGTCCGGAAGGCGCGCTCCCCGCGACGAAGGAAGTGTACGGCTCCAACTACTGCGACATCGGCTTCGCCGTCGATGAGCGGACGGGGCGCGTCACGATCGTGTCGGTTATCGACAACCTCGTGAAGGGCGCGGCCGGACAGGCGATCCAGAACCTGAACCTGCGCATGGGCTGGGACGAAGGGCTCGGTCTGAACTTCGTGCCGGTGTATCCGTGACAAGCGCATGCCATGATTTCTCAAAATCTATGATCCTGCAAGGAGACCACGATACGAACATGGGACAAGAGTTGCCATTCGAGGCCGTGCCGAACGGCTCCATTACGACGCCGATCGGCTTTGTGGCCGGCGGACTGCATTGCGGCCTGAAGAAGACGGACCGCAATGACCTCGGCGCCATCGTCTGCGAAGTGCCGGCGGCCGCCGCCGCCGTCTACACGATGAACCAGATCCAGGCGGCGCCGCTCAAGGTGACGCGCGAAGGGCTCGGGAAGGAAGGCCGGCTGCGCGCCGTGCTCGTCAACAGCGGCAACGCGAACGCCTGCACCGGAGAAGCGGGCGAAGCCGACGCCCGCGAGATGCAGGAGGCGTTCGCGCGGACCCTCGGCGTTCCGCCGCATCAGGTCGCGGTCGCGTCGACCGGCGTCATCGGCGAGCGGCTCAAGATGAACCGGGTCCGCTCCGGCATCGCCGAAATGCCGGTGCGGCTGACCGGAGACGCGGACGGGGCTGAAGCATTCTGCCAGGCGATCCTGACCACCGACCTCGTGAAGAAAACGGTGTGCGTGAAGCTCGACGTGGGCGGCAGGACCGTCCATGTGGCGGGCGCGGCGAAGGGTTCGGGCATGATTCATCCGAATATGGCGACGATGCTCGGCTTCATTACGACCGACGCCAACATCGGCGGCGAGGCGCTGCAGGCGCTGCTGCGGCAGGCGACAGACGTGACGTTCAACATGATCACCGTCGACGGCGACACGAGCACGAACGACATGGTCGTCGCGATGGCGAGCGGGCTGGCCGGCAATGCGGAACTTGCGCCGGATCATCCCGACTGGAGCAAGTTCGCCGCGGCGTTCACCCATGTGTGCGAAGTGCTGGCGAAGGCGATCGCCCGCGACGGCGAAGGCGCGACGAAGCTGATCGAAGCATGCATCGCCGGCGCGGCGAGCGACGACGACGCCCGTGCGATTGCGAAAACGGTCATCGGTTCGTCGCTTGTCAAATCGGCCGTTTTCGGGGCCGACGCGAACTGGGGCCGCATCATCGCGGCGGTCGGCCGCGCCGGGCGTCCGATCAATCCGGCGACGATCGACATTTCGCTCGGACCCATCAAGGTACTCGAGCAGTCCCGGCCTGTGCCGTTCGATGAGGACGAGGCGCTCGCCTATCTGAAAGGCGACACCGTCCGGATCGAAGTCAACCTGAACATGGGCGAAGGCCGGGCGGTCGGCTGGGGCTGCGACCTGACGTACGATTACGTGCGGATCAACGCCGCATACCGGACTTGACGGGAAGGAACGATTGAGGCGATGGGACAAGAACGGTTTGTGATGAAATGCGGCGGCAGCACGCTCGCCGCTTTGCCTGATTCTTTCTTCGACGACCTGCGAGGGCTCCAGGAAGACGGATACCGTCCCGTCATCGTGCACGGCGGCGGTCCGGCCATTTCGGAGATGCTTGGCCGTCTCGGCATCGAGTCCGAGTTCGTGAACGGCCTGCGCAAGACGGACGAGGCGACGCTCGATGTCGTCGAAATGGTGCTCGCAGGCCGAATCAACAAGGAGATCGTGCGGCGAATCCAGTCAAGCGGCGCGAAGGCGCTCGGCCTCTCCGGCACCGACGGCCGGCTGATCCAGGCCCGGCCGGTTGCCAACGCTGACGAGATCGGCTTCGTCGGCGACGTAACCGGCGTGAACGCCGAGATCATCGAAGGCGTCATGGCGATGGGCTACATCCCGGTCATCGCGCCGATCGGCATCGACGATAGCGGGCAGCGCTACAACATCAACGCCGACACGGCGGCGGGCGCCGTCGCGTCGCAGCTCGGCGTCGATCGGATGATCGTCGTCACCGACGTGCCCGGCATCTTGCGCACGATTGACGGCGAGAAGCGGGTGCTGCCGTCCGTGACGACGGCGGAGATCGACGAAATGATCGCATCCGGCGAAATCTACGGCGGCATGATCCCGAAGGTGAAATCGGCCGTGCAATGCATCCAGGGGCGCGTGCGCGAAGTCGTCATCATCGGCGGCGCCGAACCGGGCGCATTCGCCCGCGCGGTGCGCGAAGGCGGCGTCGGCACGCGCATCGTGAAGTCCTGAACGGGGATCATTCCAAATAAATCTTTGAAAGGTGGCGCGGCGAATGAGCGGAGCGCAAGGAACGGAGGGCGCGGCAAGCGCGTTGTTCCCGACATACGCCAGATTCCCGATCGCGCTCGTCAAGGGGCAGGGCAGCTGGCTGTGGGACGATCAAGGGAACAAGTATCTCGATTTCATGTGCGGGCTGGCGGTGACGAACCTCGGGCACGTGCCGGCGCAGGTGAAGGAAGCGCTCGTGAAGCAGCTTGACGAGCTGTGGCACGTGTCGAACCTGTTCGGCATCCCGGGACAGGAAGAAGCGGCCCGACTTCTGACGGAAAACAGCCATGCGGGCGCCGTCTTCTTCTGCAACTCCGGCGCGGAGGCGAACGAAGCGGCGATCAAGCTGGCGCGTAGATACAACAAGAATGTGCTGAAGAACGGACGTTATGAAATCATTACATTCAAGCAGTCGTTCCACGGCCGCACGCTCGCCACGCTGACGGCGACGGGGCAGGACAAGGTGAAGGACGGCTTCGATCCGCTGCCGCCGGGCTTTGTCACCGTGCCGCTCCATGACGAGCAGGCGCTGCGCGAAGCGATCACGGACAAGACGGCGGCGATCATGCTCGAGATGGTGCAGGCGGAAGGCGGCATCATCACGGTCGATCCCGCGTTCGTGAAGACGATCGTGCGGCTGTGCGAAGCGCACGGCCTGCTCCTCATCGTCGACGAGGTCCAGACCGGCATGGGCCGCACGGGCAAACTGTTCGCGTTCCAGCATTACGGCATCGAGCCGGATATTTTCACGCTGGCGAAGGGGCTCGGCAGCGGCTTCCCGGTCGGCGCAATGCTGGCGAAGTCGGGGCTCGCCGAGGCGTTCGGTCCGGGCAGCCACGCCTCGACGTTCGGCGGCACGCCGATCGCGATGGCCGCGGTGAAGGCGACGATCGAGACGATGCTCGCCGAGAACGCGCCGCAGCGCGCCGCGGAATCCGGCGAATACCTCAAGTCACGGCTTAAGGAGAAGCTGGCGGGCAGCCCGATCGTGCGCGAAGTGCGCGGGCTGGGGTTGATCGTCGGCATCGAATGCGCCGAACCGGTCGCCGGATTCGTGTCGGAAATTCACCGCCGTGGCCTGCTCGTCGTGACGGCCGGACCGAACGTGATCCGGCTGCTGCCGAACCTGCTCGTGACCCGCGAAGAGATTGACCTTGCCGTCGACATTCTGGCCGGCGTGCTGACCGGACAGGCGGCGGCCGCGCAATCGTAAGCGGCGCGCACGGGCGCGCCCGCATTCAGAAGGAGTGATGGATGAGATGCCGAATCTGCTCAACGAAGAGATTGCCGCTTCGCTCAAAGGGCGAGATTTTCTCGCACTCGCCGATTTCAAGCCGGAAGAGATCCGCTGGCTGATCGATCTGGCGATTGAACTGAAGCGTAAGTCTAAAGCCGGAGAAGTGTACCAGCCGCTCAAAGGCAAGACGCTGGGCATGATCTTCGAGAAATCGTCCACCCGCACGCGCGTGTCGTTCGAGGTCGGCATGTACCAGCTCGGCGGATACGCCCTGTTCCTGAGCCGGAACGATCTGCAGCTCGGCCGCGGCGAGACGATCTCGGACACGGCGCAGACGATGTCGCGCTATCTGGACGGCATCATGATCCGCACGTACGCGCACCGCACGGTCATCGAGCTGGCGCGGACCGCGACGATTCCGGTCATCAACGGGCTGACCGACTATGCCCACCCGTGCCAGGCGCTGGCCGATTACCAGACGATCCTCGAGCACAAGGGCCGGCTGGAAGGACTCAAAATCGCCTACATCGGCGACGGCAACAACATGGTTCACTCACTGCTCGTCGGCGCCGCCAAGCTTGGCCTGCACATGTCCGTCGCGTCGCCGGAAGGCTATGAACCCGATGCGGAGCTGATCCGGCAGATGCAGGAGACGTGCAGCGAGACCGGCGCATCGATCCGTGTCGTGCGCGAGCCGCGCGAAGCGATCGAAGACGCCGATGTCGTCTACACCGACGTCTGGGCGAGCATGGGCTTCGAGGCGGAGCAGGAGGAGCGGGCGAAGGCGTTCGCCCGTTACCAGGTGAACGAGGAACTGGTGCAGTACGCGAAGCCCGACTTCGTCTTCATGCACTGCCTGCCGGCGCACCGCGGCGAAGAAGTGAGCCCGGGCGTCATCGACGGCAAGCATTCGATCGTCTTCGACGAAGCCGAGAACCGGCTGCACGCGCAGAAGGCGATCATGGCCGCCATCATGGCGTGATTCATTTTCGACAAGGAGCGGAAATCTGATATGGCCAAGGAGAAAATCGTGCTCGCCTACTCCGGCGGGCTCGATACGTCAGTCATCCTGAAGTGGCTGAAAGAAACCTACGACGCGGAAATCATCGCCTTCACGGCCGACATCGGCCAGAAGGAAGAACTGGACGGTCTCGAGGAGAAAGCCTTCGCGACCGGCGCATCGAAGGTGTACATCGACGACCTGCGCGAAGAATTCGCGCGCGACTTCATCTTCCCGATGTTCCAGGCGGGAGCGCTCTATGAAGGGCAATATCTGCTCGGCACGTCCATCGCCCGTCCGCTCATCGCGAAGCGGATGGTCGAGATCGCCCGGGCGGAGGGCGCGACGGCGATCGCCCACGGCGCGACGGGCAAGGGCAACGACCAGGTGCGCTTCGAGCTGACGGCGGCTTCGCTCGCGCCGGATATCAAGGTCATCGCGCCGTGGCGCATCGAGGCGTTCCGCGAACAGTTCCCGGGCCGGGCGGAGATGATCGCCTACGCCGAGAAGCACGGCATTCCGGTGAAGGCCACCGCCTCGAAGCCGTACTCGATGGACCGCAACCTGCTGCACATCAGCTTCGAGAGCGGCATGCTCGAAGATCCGTGGTTCGATGCGAGCGCCGAATCGAACCGGGACATGTACGTGCTCAGCGTGTCGCCGGAAGAGGCGCCGGATGAGCCGGAATACGTCGAACTCGAGTTTGAGGCCGGCAACTGCGTCGCGATCAACGGCGAGCGCATGACGCCGCTGCAGGTGATGGAGAAGCTGAACGAACTCGGCGGCAAGCACGGCATCGGCCGCGTCGACATGGTCGAGAACCGGTTCGTCGGCATGAAGAGCCGCGGTGTGTACGAGACGCCGGGCGGCACGATCCTGTTCACCGCCCACCGGAAGATGGAGTCGCTGACGATGGACCGCGAAGTGATGCATCTGCGCGACTCGCTCATTCCGAAGTACGCTTCGCTCGTCTACAACGGATTCTGGTTCGCACCCGAGCGGCTTGCGATCCAGGCGCTCGTGACGGAGAGCCAGAAGAACGTCACCGGCACGGTCCGGCTGAAGCTCTACAAGGGCAATGTCATCGCCGCCGGCCTGAAGAGCCCGGTCAGCCTGTACAATCCGGACATCGCGACGATGGAAGCGGACCCGACGCAGGCCTACGACCAGGGCGATGCGACCGGGTTCATCCGGCTCAACGCGCTGCGGCTGAAAGTCGCCGCTGCCGCGCAGGCGAAATCGCGCTGAGTCTGAAGGAGGGCTGACCGCTTGCCGGGGCAACGCCCCGGAGGCCAGGACGGCCCTCTTTTTTGGAATACAAGGCGAACCATTCCCCCGCAAGGGGAGCATGAGGAGTGTCAGTCGTGAGCAAATTGTGGGGCGGCCGGTTCACGAAGCAGACGGACCGGCTGGTGGAAGAGTATACGGCGTCGATTACGTTTGACAAGGAATTGGCCGAAGAGGACATCGAGGGCAGTCTGGCCCACGCGGCGATGCTCGGCAAGCAGGGGATCATCTCCGCGGAAGACGCCGAAGCGATCCGTGAAGGGCTGCTCAAGGTGCGCAGCAAGATCCGCAAGGGCGAGATCGAGTTCTCGATCGCGGACGAAGACATTCACATGAACATCGAGAAGCATCTCATCGAAGAGATCGGACCGGTCGGCGGGAAACTGCATACCGGCCGCAGCCGGAACGACCAGGTGGCGACCGACATGCACCTGTATCTCCGCCGCCGGGTCGTCGAGATCGTCGACCAGCTGCACAAGCTGCAATCGGCGCTCATTGAACAGGCGAAGGCGAACACGGATACGATCGTGCCGGGCTACACGCATCTGCAGCGTGCGCAGCCGATTCTGTTCGCCCATCACCTGATGGCTTACGTGTCGATGTTCGGCCGCGACGCCGATCGGCTGATGGACAGCTACAAGCGGATCAACGTGCTGCCGCTCGGAGCGGGCGCGCTCGCCGGGACGACGTTTCCGATCGACCGCCATTTCGTGGCCGAACAGCTCGGCTTCGACCGGGTCTATGAGAACAGTCTGGACGCAGTCAGCGACCGCGACTTCATCGTCGAGTTCCTGGCGCATGCCTCGCTCATCATGATGCATCTGTCGCGGCTCAGCGAAGAGCTCATCCTCTGGTCGAGCACGGAGTTCCGGTTCGTCGAGCTCGACGACGCGTTCTGCACGGGCAGCAGCATCATGCCGCAGAAGAAGAACCCGGACGTGCCGGAGCTGGTGCGCGGCAAGACCGGCCGCGTCTACGGCCACCTGGTCGGCCTTCTGACTGTGCTGAAGTCGCTGCCGCTGGCATACAACAAGGACATGCAGGAAGACAAGGAAGGCATGTTCGACACGGTTCGCACGCTGCAGGGCGCGCTGCAGTTGTTCGAGCGGATGATCGCGACGATGACGGTGAACAAGGACCGGATGCGCGAGGCGGTGAACCAGGACTTCTCCAACGCGACCGACATCGCCGACTTCCTCGTCGGCAAGGGCATGCCGTTCCGCCAGGCGCATGAAGTCATCGGCAAGACCGTGCTGTACTGCATCCGGAACGGCAAGTTTCTGCTCGACCTGACGCTGGACGAGTTCAAACAGTTCTCGCAGCTGTTCGACGAGAGCATCTACGACGTGCTGAAGCCGGAAACGGTCGTGAACGCGCGCGACGTCTACGGCGGCACGGCGAAACCGCAGGTGCTCGCCGCCATCGAACGCGCCGAACGGGAACTGGAGCGGACTGCCGAATGGGTGGCCGCGCACGGCGAAAGCGAATAACCGGATCCCAACTCCCCTGCCCCAACGGCATTCCGATGATCGGATGCCCGTGATGCCGTTTGGCGGCGGGGGATTTTTTTGCAATCAACGCATGCCGTAAAGCTGGGACAGCCCCCAGACAACCGTGACGAGGAGCAGCAGGCCGAGCGCCGCAGTCAACCAGAAGTGCAGTTTTCGCATTCCAGATCACCTCGCGCAAGGGTCATCCTCCATGTTTATGCGCTTCCCGCCGGTTTCATGACGTTTTTCACGCGGCAGATGTCGACAGCGAATGCCGCCGATTTGCCTCCGCTCCCGGCGCCGCCTCCCGAAAATTAGAAATCTTAAATTTGGAATTTGGCACAAATTTAAAGGAATTCCGCCGTTTCTGTCGAAATGAACTTTTTAGCCATCTACAGGAAGTGATACTGTGATCGAAATGCAGGACGTCTGGAAGACCTATCCCGACGGCAGCCATGCGCTCCGCGGCGTCTCTGTCCTCATTGAACGCAACGAATTCGTCTACCTTGTCGGACCTTCCGGCGCCGGCAAATCGACGTTCATGAAGCTGATCTACCGCGAGGAAGTGCCGACCAAAGGCCAGATTTCGGTGAACGGCTTCAATATAGGGAAACTGAAACCGCGAAAAATCCCATACATCCGGCGCAACATCGGCGTCGTGTTCCAGGATTTCCGCCTCCTGCCCAAAATGACGGTGTACGAGAACGTCGCCTTCGCGATGGAAGTCATCGAAGCGCCGAAGCGGATGATCCGCAAGCGGGTCATGGAGGTGCTCGAGCTCGTCGGACTGAAGGGGAAGGCGAACAGCCTGCCCGCCCAGCTTTCCGGCGGCGAACAGCAGCGCGTCGCGATTGCGCGGGCGATCGTGAACAACCCCGCGGTCATCGTGGCGGACGAGCCCACCGGCAATCTCGACCCCGAGACGTCGTGGGGGATTATGAACCTGCTGGAAGAAATCAACTTCCGGGGCGCGACGATCGTCATGGCGACGCACAACAAGGAAATCGTCAATACGCTCCGCAAACGCGTCATCGCGATTGAGAACGGCGTCATTGTGCGGGACGAGCCCAGAGGGGAGTACGGATATGAGATTTAGCACACTCCTCCGGCATCTGCGCGAAGGCGCGCTCAGCCTCGCCCGCAACGGATGGATGTCGTTCGCATCCGTCAGTTCGATCGCGATCTCGCTGTTCATCCTCGGCGTGTTTTTGCTGCTGTCGCTCAACGTGAACAATCTGACGAAGCAGATCGAGAACCAGGTGCAGATCCGGGTCTTTCTGGACCTTGAAATCAGCCAGGCGAAGATCGAGGCGATCGGGCGGTCGATCGGCGCCTTGCCGGAAGTCAGCCGCATCCGGTTCGTCCCGAAGGCGGAAGGTCTCGAGATGCTGCGCCGGAATCTGGGCGAGGACGGCCAGGGCATTCTCGACGATTACGACGATACGAACAATCCGCTGCCGGACACGTACACGGTTGAAGTGGTCGACCCCGAACGGATCGCCGAAGTCGCAGCCAAGATCCAGGAGATCGGCGACGCTGACCCGGATAAGCCGATCCGGAGCGTCCGATACGGTCAGGGGACCGTCGAACTGCTGTTCCGCGTCACGAACGCCGTGCGCAACATCGGACTCATCATCGTCCTCGGCTTGGCGTTTACGGCGACGCTGCTCATATCCAACACGATCCGGCTCACGATTTTCGCCCGCAGGCGGGAGATCGGCATCATGAAACTCGTCGGGGCCACCAACAGCTTCATCCGCTGGCCGTTCTTCATCGAAGGCGCGCTCATCGGCTTTATCGGTTCCGCGCTGACGACAGCCTTGCTGCTTGCGGCCTACAACTGGCTGGTCCAGTCCTTGCAGGTGGAATTCGGCCTGATGATGATCCGGCTCGTCACCGTTTGGGAATCCGGCTTGCTGGTCGGCGGGGTGCTGATCGGGCTCGGAACCGCAATCGGTATTTTCGGCAGTGCGCTTTCCGTTCGCAAGCATTTGAAAGTGTAGGTGAAACCCGCGTGAAGCGATCGTTCGCAGTTCTCATCTGTCTGCTGCTGGCCTTCACCGTCTCCCAGCCGCATCGCACCGAAGCGGCGAGCGAACTGGAGAAGATCCGCAGCGAAATCAAGAAGCTGCAACAGAAGATGAACGATGTCGATGCGAACCTCAAGAAAGTGCAGCAGGACAAGCAGATCGTGCTGAATCAGAAAGAAGTGACGATGGAGCAGATCAACGAGCTTTCCGCCCATATTCATTCGCTCGAAGAAGAGTTGAAGCTTGTGGACGGACGGATCGCCGAGTCGGAAGAATCGCTGCTCCAGGCGGGCCAGGAGCTGGAAGACACCAAGGCGCGCATCGAGGAGCGCGGCGAACTGCTGGACGCCCGCGTCCGTCTGATGTATACGAACGGGTTCGTTTCCTACCTGGATGTGCTCCTCAGCGCGACGAGCTTCTCCGATTTCCTGGACCGGTTCGATTCGCTGCAATCGATCCTGGCGCAGGACAAGGCGATTCTGGAAGCCCACAAGGCGGACAAGGAATTGATCGAGCAGAAGAAGGCGCAGATCGAAGCGGAGCTGGCAGGACTCCAGGAGCTTTACAGCAAGAAGGAAGATTATTACAATTTACTTGTTGACAAAGAAAAAGAAAAAGAAGTTATGATTCTCCAATACAACCGGCAGATCGAAGCGCTGGACCAGCGGGCCGAAGAGCTTGAAGAGATCTCCGAAGAGCAGGAGAAACAGCTCATGGAGCTCGCCCGCAAGGAGAAAGCCGCGATCGAAGCCGAGAAGAAGAGGAAAAACACCGTTTACTATACCGGCGGCAAACTGGGCATGCCGATCAAGGATTACAAGTACGTCAGCTCGAAATTCGGTCCGCGCACGCATCCGGTTACCGGCCAGAAGGGCAAGCAGCACAACGGCATCGATTTCGCGGCGGCCTCCGGCACGGACATCTTTGCGGCCGAATCGGGCACGGTCATTGTCGCGCAGTCGATGAGCGGCTACGGCAACACCGTCATCATCGACCACGGCAACGGCCTGTGGACGCTGTACGGGCATATCCGCAAAGGCGGCATCAAGGTCAAAGCCGGAGAAGTCGTCAAGAAAGGCCAGAAGATTGCGGAAGTCGGAAGCACCGGCGTTTCCACCGGTCCGCATCTCCATTTCGAGGTGCGGCTGAACGAGAAACCTGTCGACCCTGAAAATTACCTGCGCTGACGGCGTCCGCCGCGCGTGGGGCCTCGGACCGCCACCCGAAGCGATCCCGCGGAGGATGGCGGTTTTTCTCCTCCCCTGGGGACGGCGGCAACCGCATGGCCGACGCGGGCCGCAATTTCGATGGGAATATGGCGGCTGAATTTGGAGGGACGATTCATGCTGTTTCGTGGCCGTACGGTGACCGCCATGGTGCTCCTCACGGCGCTCGCGTCCGTGCTCGTTACATTGACGGCCGCGGAGCGGTGGCTGCTCGCCGGATCGGGCGCGGAGACGCCGGCCGGAGCGGCGCCTTCGGAGATCGAAGGGCTGACCGAGCGCGAGTCCGCCCGACTGAATGAAGTGTTGGATCTGATTGAACGGAAATATTTCCTCCCGGTCGACCGGGAGAAACTGCTGGACGGCGCGATCCGCGGCATGATCAACATGCTGGACGATCCGTATTCGGCTTATCTGAACAAGGACGAGGCGGAACAACTGGCGGACTCGATTGAAGGCACGTTCTCGGGCATCGGCGCGCGACTGCAGGTCCGGGGCGGCAAGGTGATCGTCGAATCGGCCTTGCGGAATTCGCCGGCCGAGCGGGCGGGGCTTCACCCGCGGGACGTCATCCTGTCGGTCAACGGTCATTCGCTCCTCGGCGTCGATCTGAACGAGGCGGTCCGCCTGATCCGCGGACCGAAGGGTACGAAAGCGAAACTTGTCGTACAGCGCGAAGGGGTCAGCGATCCGTTCCAGCTCATTCTCGTAAGGGACGAGATCGATCTGGAATCGGTCTTCTCGCGGCTCACGCCCGACGGCATCGGCATCATTGAACTCCGGCAGTTCGCGCTCAATTCGCTGGAGAAATTCAAGGAAGCGCTCGAGGAGCTTGAAGCGGGCGGCATGAAGGCGCTCGTCATCGACGTGCGGAACAATCCCGGCGGTCCCCTTCCGGCCGTCGTGTCGATTGCGCAGCTCTTCATTCCGAAGGGCGAGCCGGTCGTGCAGGTCGAGAGCCGGGAAGACGGGCGCGAAGTGACGGTGTCGCAGGGTTCGAAGAAGCCGTACCCGGTCGCGGTGCTCATCAACCGGGGAAGCGCGAGCGCGGCCGAGGTGCTGGCTGCGGCGCTGCAGGAGTCGGCGGATGCGCTGCTGATCGGCGAGAGGACGTTCGGCAAAGGCACGGTGCAGGTCAGCTATGAGAGCGAAGTCGACGAAGGCAGCCAGGTCAAGCTGACGATCGCAAAATGGCTGACGCCGTCCGGGGAGTGGGTGCACGACAAGGGCGTCCTGCCGGACATCACCGTCGAACAGCCGGAATATTTCAAGGTGGCGCGGCTGTCCAGGGAACGGTCGCTCGTCCGGGACATGACCGCGGAAGATGTGAAGAGCCTGCAAATCATGCTGAAGGCGCTCGGTTACGCTCCGGGCAGGACGGACGGCTATTTCGACGCGGCGACCGAAAAAGCGCTGAAGGATTTTCAGCGCAATGAAGGCCTCCCCGTGACCGGCCGGACGGATGAAGCGACGGCGGATCAACTGGAACAGCGGATGCGGGACATGATTGCCGATCCCGCGAACGACCGGCAGCTGAACCGGGCGCTGGATGCGCTGCGCGTGCGGATCGGCCTGGCGCCGGCAGACGGCGGAACGGCGGAAGCGGAATCGGTGTCCGGCATTCAGGCGCCGGCAGACAAGACCCGGACGGAAGAGGAGTGAATGCCGATGGAATGGGGGCTGGAATGGCTGGAACAGGCGGGATCCGGAATCGCCGCTGCGCTGATCCAGCCGTTCGGATACGTCGCCGTGCTGCTGGTCTTGCTACTTGCGCTCAGGCAGATCCGCGCGGAGCGCAGGCTGTTCCATGCGCGGCTGACGGCCTGGCCGGGCCGGCTGCTCGCGGCGCTGCCGGCGGGACTAGCCGTCGGCGTCCTGGTCTCGACCGCCGTCCTGTTCCTCGGTGTTGATCTTAACGCGGATGCCGTGATCTGGCTGTGGTGCGTGTCGCTGCTGCTCGGGCTGGTGCGGCTGCGCTTCGCGGCGGCCGCTTACGGCGCGGGCCTTGTTGCCTTCTTGCAGTGGCTCTCCGGCTGGTTCGACTGGTCCGGATCGCCTGAACTGATCAAGCGGCTCGCGGCGTCGCTCGCATCGTTCGATGCGGCCGGCCTGCTGCTGATCGCCGGTCTGCTGCTACCGGCGGAAGCCCTGCTGCTCTGGCGGTCTAGCCGCCGCCTGGCCGGCCCGGTCATCGTGGACGGCAAGCGCGGCCGCCCGATCGGCGGCTGGCGGATCGACGCCGTCTGGCCGGTGCCGCTGCTTCTGCTCGTGCCGGCCGCCGGAACGTCCGCCGGCGCCGCGGAACTGCCGTGGACGCCGCTGTTCTGGAGCCTTGGCGAACCGCAGGGCTGGGCGCTGCTCGGCCTGCCGGTCGTCATCGGCTCCGTCTGGCGGACGACGTCGCTCCTGCCGGCGGCGAAGGCTGCGCGTACCGCGCGGGAGCTCTTGTGGACCGGGCTGATCGCCGCTGTTGCGGGGGCGGCGGCCGCCCAATGGGAACTGTTGCTGCCGGCCGCCGCGGCGGCCGTGCCGGCGCTGCGCGAGATCGCATCCTTCATCGAGCGGAGCAGGGAAGCGGCGGCAAGCCCGCTGTACGCCCACGAAGGGAACGGGCTGCGGGTGCTCGCGGTGCTGCCCGGATCGTCGGGGGCGCAGCTCGGCATCGAGCCCGGCGAGATCGTGAGCAAGGTGAACGGCACCGCCGTCCGCACGCCGGAGGAGTTGTACGACGGATTGCTGGCCAATCCGGCGTTCTGCAAGATCGAGCTGCTCAACCACGAGGGCCATGTCCGCTTTGTGCAGCGCGCGCGCTACGAGAATGAACACCATCAGCTCGGCCTCGTGCTGGCGCCGTTCGAAGACGCCGCCTACACCGTGAGCGGCGCGCCGCGGTCGTTGATCGGGCTGCTGCCGTGGAGCCGTCCTTTCCGCCGGCGGGGCGGATCGGCGCCCGCGGCGGAGGTTGCGCATACCGCTCCGGCTTCCGATCCGGCGGCCGCGGAAGGACGCCCGTCCGATGCGGGCAGCGCCGCGCAAGATTGATGAAAAATTACCAGCATGCTTGTCCACACCTCCTTCTCGAACGGACATATATTGCAAGCAGTCCGAACGGAAAGAGGTGATGCAAAGTGGCAACCGGCAATCTGTGACTCGCGCTGTGGTCGGGAGTCAATTTCTCCGGCCGCCGCATCCTGTTCCAGCGCCGGGGCGTTGCGGTACGCGACCTGCGGGCATTCCGGTTCAATGACGAGCTGTCCAGCTTCCGGGTCAGCAACCAGTCGAGGCCGAACCAGGTGACGCTGGTGCTGTTCCGCGACATCAACTACCAGGGCCCGTACCGCGTCTTCCGCGGCAGCCAGTCGGTGGCGGACCTGCGGACGCTCGGCTTCAACAACCAGACGTCCTCGCTCATCCTCGTCGGCCGCAGGCTGTCGGATCAGGAGATCCGGCGCATTCAGGCATCGCGCAGCGCGCCCGGCGGTATCGTGACCATTCGGCAATGATGCCGGAAAGACCGTCCGAAGTTGAAGACCGTCCGGCAGCACCGGACCGGACCGGTCAGGGGCATCGCGATTTTTTCCGGCGAAGGCCGGACAGGCCGACCGGCCGCCGGACTTTCTCACCAAGCCGTCCCCGCGTCCAGCCATGACGGGGGCGGATTTTTTTGTCTGCATTTCCGTAATTGCGCGGCGTGTGGAGAACGGGTATAATCGAATGGGAACATTTATTCTCATTCGGCTGGCGACAGAGGAAAGGATTGGTCCATCCGGCGTCTGCAAGCCCGCCGCATGGGGCATACCGATAATGGCGGACGGCCCGGAGCGACGGATTCGCCCGCCGGAAGCGGGCAGCCGGAAGGAGAGGGAAGCAAGACCGATGCGAGAATCGATTACCGTCCTGGACAAACCGTTCGAGCTTGTCTCCGATTACAAGCCTCAGGGGGATCAGCCCGAAGCGATCGCGAAGCTGGTTGAGGGCGTCCGGCAAGGCAAGAAGCACCAGACGCTGCTCGGCGCGACGGGCACGGGCAAGACCTTCACGATCGCCAATGTGATCAAGGAACTGAACCGCCCGACGCTCGTCATCGCCCACAACAAGACGCTGGCGGCGCAGCTGTGCAGCGAGTTCCAGGAATTTTTCCCGAACAACGCGGTTTCCTACTTCGTCAGTTACTACGATTATTATCAGCCGGAAGCCTATATTCCGCAGACGGATACCTATATCGAGAAAGATTCCAGCATCAACGACGAGATCGACAAGCTGCGGCACTCCGCGACCAGCTCGCTGTTCGAGCGGCGCGACGTCATCATCGTGGCGAGCGTGTCGTGCATCTACGGCCTCGGTTCGCCGGACGAGTACCGCGACCTCGTCCTGTCGCTGCGCGTCGGCATGGAGAAGCCGCGCAACGCCATCCTGCGCAAGCTGGTCGACATCCAGTACCAGCGGAACGATCTCAACTTCGTGCGCGGCACGTTCCGCGTGCGGGGCGACACGATCGAGATCTTCCCGGCGGGCAGCCATGAGCGGGCGATCCGAGTCGAGATGTTCGGCGACGAGATCGAACGGATCACCGAGATCGATACCTTGACGGGCGAGATCATCGGGGAGCGGAACCACGTTGCCATTTTCCCGGCTTCCCACTTCGTCACGCATGAAGAGAAGATGAAAATCGCCCTGAAAAATATCGAGCGCGAACTGGAGGAGCGGCTGGAGGAGCTCCGGTCGCAGGGCAAGCTGCTCGAGGCGCAGCGTCTGGAGCAGCGGACGCGCTACGACCTCGAAATGATGGCGGAGATGGGCTTCTGCTCCGGCATCGAGAACTATTCGGGGCCGCTGACGTTCCGCGAGCGCGGCTCGACGCCGTACACGCTGCTCGACTATTTCCCGGACGACTTCCTGATCGTCGTCGACGAGTCGCACGTGACGCTGCCGCAGATCCGCGCGATGTACAACGGCGACCGGGCGCGCAAGGAAGTGCTCGTCGAGCACGGTTTCCGGCTGCCGTCCGCGCTGGACAACCGGCCGCTCAAGTTCGAAGAGTTCGAGGCGAAGGCGAACCAGCTCATCTACGTATCCGCGACGCCCGGACCGTATGAGCTGGAGCATTGCCCGGAAGTGGTCGAACAGATCATCCGGCCGACGGGCCTCGTCGACCCGGTCGTCGAAGTGCGCCCGACGAAGGGGCAGATCGACGATCTGCTCGGCGAGATCCGCGAACGGATCGCGAAGGACGAGCGCGTGCTCGTGACGACGCTGACGAAGAAGATGGCGGAAGATCTGACCGACTACCTGAAGGAAGTCGGCATCAAAGTCCGCTACCTCCACTCGGACATCAAGACGCTCGAGCGGATGGCGATTCTGCGGGATCTGCGCCTCGGCACGTTCCACGTGCTCGTCGGCATCAACCTGCTGCGCGAAGGTCTCGACCTGCCGGAAGTGTCGCTTGTCGCCATTCTGGACGCGGACAAGGAAGGGTTCCTCCGCTCCGAGACGTCGCTCATCCAGACGATCGGCCGGGCGGCGCGCAACGCGGACGGCCGGGTCATCATGTACGCCGATACGATCACGGATTCGATGGAACGGGCGATCCGCGAGACGGAGCGCCGCCGTTCGATCCAGATCGCATTCAACGAGAAGCACGGCATCGTGCCGCAGACGATCCGCAAGAAAGTGCACGACGTCATCGAAGCGGTGAAGGTCGCCGAATCGAAGGCCGAGTACGGAACGGACGCCTACGGCAAGATGTCCAAGAAAGAGAAGATGAAGCTGATCCAGCGGCTGGAAGCCGAGATGAAGGAAGCGGCGAAGAACTTGCAGTTCGAGCGTGCGGCCGAGCTGCGCGACGCGCTGCTTGAACTGAAGGCTGAAGTCTAGAGTTGCAGGGGTGATAAGCGGGCGGAACCCTGCGTTGGGATGATCTCGCGGCCGTTCGTCACAGCGTCTGATTGCCAGCGTTGGCAATCAGACGCTGTTTTCTTTTCGTTCCCAACATCCCTCCCCCGACGAAGTCCCTCGACCTGCGATCGGCTGCCGATCCGCGGACTCGTCACCCAAATCCGGTCAACTCAACTTCTGTATCCCGTTGATCGTCTAGTTAAGGTGAAAAAAATAAGGTGGTGGAGGGAAAATGTGGAGATCAGGCAGACAAATAGGATTTCTATTGCTCATTATTGTTCTGGTGTTATCGGGATGCCAACGCGCAGCTGTACAGGACGATATGGCACAAAACGGCGGTAATATCGCAACCGACGAAGTCAGTCCATCCGGAGAGAACGGCTTGCCGACAGAGGCCGGATCGCAAGCGGAGGCGGAACAGGCAAATACGACGGAGACGGATGGGACAGACGTGCCAGACAGGGATCTCCCTTCCGAAGAGCCAGCCGTTGAGCCGCGCAAGGAACCGGTTCGCATCCCTGTCTTAATTTATCAATTGACGGACGACATCTTGCAACTGCCGGTTTCTTCGATTCCGTATTATGACAAGGGCAAGATCAGGTTTCTGTCGGAGGAGGACATCAGGGCGTCCGGGAAACGTCGAACCGGACATCAGACCGGAATCGATGATGTGATGGCTCTGACGTCCAATCTCACGGGACGGGAGGACGCGGAACTGGATTGGACCGCCGGCGTCGAAGGTGAACGGCAAACGTCGGAAGGGCTGATCATGAAGGAGACGGCGGAACGGCGTTATGAACTGTTCGTACCCGACGTCGGAAGGTATGAGATCGAACTGGAAGCCCCGCCCGGCCACGAGGTGTTGTATATTTCCAAAATCACGTGGCATCCCAACCGAGCCGCCGGAACGGAGGGGCAAGTCCAATCCGCCGATTTGCGCGCCGCAAGGTCAATCGTGTTTTATGAGCTGCCGGAGGACGTTTTCCAACGCCCGAGAACTTCCATTCCCTATTATAACGACGGAACGATCGAATATTTGCCGGAGTATGTCTTCGAGCAATACGAAGAAGGCCATCAGCCCTGGCTTGGTACGGGAATCGATGTGGCGACCGTGATGACATCCAATCTTGCCGGGCAAGAGAATCCTTATCTTGAACTGAGTGAAACATTGCCCGGCTTCCATTTCAAGCAATCGACGCCAAGCGGGATCGTCATTCAGGCCTTGACGAACGAATTCATTCAACTAAAGGTGCCGGAGATCGGAACTTACGACATTGAGATGACAGTTCTTGGGGATCTTTCGTTTTTGATGATTTCGAATATTACACTTCATTTGAACGAATATTCATAGGGATGAGGAAAGAGGGCAGATATTCTCCGCCCTCTCCCACCCATATCAGGCGAAACGCCACTGAGCGTTCGGAATGGTGCCGGTAGCACCCAAAGCGTTCCGCATGTTTTTGGAAATGTCGATGATGGCACCGTTGATTACCGTCGTATCCTTACAATTGGAATCGTTTGGCTTGCAAACTTCGCATCGTTTCTTTCCTTTGTAGGTGATTGCCCTGGGCGTTGTTCCGGTGTTCCAGTAAGGGTCTGTGCCGCACCAGTTTGCGTCGAAGAGCGGGCCGACATCCCACACTTTCCCGGTAGCTGTCTTTCCGGTGTTTGGATTGTACATTTTTACCGATTTGGCGCAAACATTGTAAGCAGGCAATGCAACGTAATTGGAAGGCAGCGATCCGTGTTGCCCAACGCAGTATGACTTGTTGGATCCTTCAAACCAGGATGCATCGCCCTTGAACCAGACACCGACTTCCACCGTGGTGGTGAGACCATTGGCTTGAATCGTAATTTTCCTCGACGGATCCTGATTGAATACGGACGTAATGATCATGTCGGTGGATTCTCTGATGACCCCTTCCCGGAACGTGACGGTGCCAATCTGATACCCCAACAGCGAGGAAGAAGAGTTGGCATAGACGGGCACGGTGGCATTGAAACTTTTCACCGGTCCACCTGCCGTATTCACCAGGTATCCGCTCGAAATCCTGAACGGCTCCCGTGCAATCACGCTGCCCGAATAAACGTCTTCGCCCGGAGCGTTTTTGGCGATAGAGAAGTACAGCACGTATTCCGCCATTTTCTGGCTCATCCTTTCTGGAAAGATTCGGGTTCCGTTGTTTGCTGGTTCAGCAGTTCCTGGAGGATGCGGGCCTGATCCTGAAGCTTCGCATATTCCTCAACCGGGATCTCAATACTGTTTGGTACCTTTTGCTCCTGACAACCGCACATTCTTGCTCCCACCTTGTCCAAAACTTCTTGAGGAATTCCAGGCCTGGTTGCTTTCCTCGCTTATACAAAGTGAAATCGATTCTGATTTGCACAACGTCAGTGGAGGGGTGGAAGAAGAAAATTGGCCGTGAAATGAATCGGAGGATACAGAGGAGCTATGCGGGATAGTGAAAAAACAGGGCGGCTTCAGCACAAATCGCCGCATGCCGCCCTTTCAAGCTCATGTATTAGAAATCTAACTGTTCCTCCTTCCATTCGACAAGATTGCGGAAATCATTCTTGAATCCGGAAAAATCCAATTGAGCGTGATTTGACGAAATCAGCTCTATGAATTGTGCAAAACCGGGAATTGAATTCATATCGTAATTTTTGACGGCAACGATCACCTTCTCCGCCAAATACTGCTGCAAATCGTTTCGTTCGTTCGGGGACGCGCGACGGCACGCCTTCTGAATGAAGGGTTCTACAAGGTGAAGAATTTCTTTCATCGCTTCCTTGTCTCCCGCTTTCGCTTTCTGCACCAAGGTGAACAAATCATGCCCGATCATTTTTTTTTGCCCACCTCGCTTCGAATGACCTGGATCAAATCCATAATGGTGTTATTCAAACTCAACTTTCGCACCTAGAAAATCAATGTAAAACCAATTGTGGAGCGGGCTTAGG
>NZ_CAJRAY010000058.1:0-2301 GCF_907165215.1 Thermobacillus xylanilyticus
CAGCCCCGCGCCGACGGCGCCCGCCGCCCAGGCGGCGGCGCCATCGAAGCCGGCGGCGTTCGCGCCGGCATATGCGGCGGCAAATCCCGCCGCGCCAAGCGCCGCCGCAAGCGCGGCGGCGACGCCGCTTCCGCCGGCGCCACCCTGCCGGCTTGCCGTGCGGGACGAGCGGGCGCGCTGCTCGCCCATGACGCGCACGGCCTCCATCTCCCACGCGCGGCAAGCGTCCTCGAAATGTTCCCACGCGCGAAGCAGCGCATCGGCCGTCTGCGGGACGAAATGATCGTCCGCCTCATCCCGGACGCTCTCCGCCCCCGCAGCCGCTTCGGCGGCCGCGACTTCCGCCGCGGCTTCGCGTTCCTGTTCGCCGATCTGGCGTTCGGCCTCCGCGCAGCGCGCCGCTTCGCGCTCCGCCTCGCCCAGCTCGGCGCGGAACGCGCGGATCCGGTCGCGTTCCGCCACGCCGGCCGCAAAGCCGCGCAGCCGTTCCGCCGTCCACCCCGCCCCGGCGGAATCGAGCAGCGCGTTCATCCGCTCCTCTTCGAGGCGACGTTCCGCCCGCCATTCCGCGCACGATTGTTCCAGCGCGCGCATCGCTTCGGCGGACTGGAGCAGCCGCTCGAGCTCAGGCTCAAGTTTGAGCAAGTCATCGCGAACGACCAGCCGATCCCGTTCCGCCCGGACTTCGCGCAGCGCGGCTTCCAGACGCAGACGTTCGCGCTCCAGCCGATCTCGTTCGGCGGTCCACATTCGCCATTTCGTCTCGGCGTCGGCGGGCAGCCGGCCGGGATCGGGCAGCGCGGCGCGCCTTGCGTCCAGCTCGCGGAGACGCAGCCATTTCGCCCGCATGTTCAAGGCGCGCGCCGCCTCATCGCGGCGGGCGGCCAGTTCCGGCAGCCGCGCATCCAGCGCGAGAAGCTCCGCCTCCGTCCGTTCCAGCGCTTCCGAAGCTTCATTGTACCGTGCGATCGGATCCGGCAGCGCGCGCAGATCGCGCTCGATCCGTTCAAGCTCGGCCAGCCGCCGGTTCATCGGCTGCGTCGTGCCGCGCGGCTTGTACAGCTTGTCCATCGCTTCGCGAATCGCACGCTCGGCTTCGGCCAAGCGCCTGCCGTCCGCCATCCCCGCATGATAGAGGAAACGTCCCAGTTCCTCGCCCTGCACGGCGCCGAGATCGCGCAGCTCCGACAGACCGACGGCGAACAACTGGCGGTACACTTTGCCGGTCAGCCCGCCGAGCAGCAGCCGTTCCAGTTCCCGCTGCTCCAGAATCTCGGGCTCGTCCCCTCTCCTGCCGCGCAGTACCGGCTTGCCGCCCGCGCTTGCGGCATACCGCTCCAGCACCAGTTCCCCGTGGCGCTCGGAGACGAGCGCCAGCCGGCCGCCGTGCCGCCCGCCGTACACCGGCTCCTGCCGCTCCGGCATATTCGCGCGGGTGGCGAAACCGTGCAGCATCGCGCGCACAAAACCGAGCACCGTGCTCTTGCCAGCTTCGTTCGGTCCCTCAAGGATGACCGCATCGGCGTCAAGGTCGAGCGTGATGCCGCTGAGCTTGCCGAACCCGTCGATTGTCGCCGACCGAATTTTCACGCCGTTTCCCTCCGAATCTGCCGCCAAGTAGGTTGCCGCTTTCCGTTAGGATCGCGCCGCCTTACCGGCACAGCCGCTACACGGCTGACCGCATGCCGGTCAAGCCCCGATCCGGCGCCGCACCAATTGCCCGCAAGCATCCCAAATCTATGTCGCCGCTGCTTCCGCATCCCATCGCATGCTGTTGCAAACGGCATTGCGGCACGGCAAGCCCGTCACACCGTGCCCAGAGCCGCCCGTTCCGCCGATTTCGATGATGCTTGGACCGAACCGATCTCAAATCTGGTGCAAATGTGCACCACGCTATGCCGGTTTGCGGCATGCTTCGTAGAATGTGGTGCAAACCTGCACCATATTCTGCCGGTATGCGGCATATTGCAATGAATGTGGTGCAAATCTGCACCATATCAAGCCATTCCGGCGATCTTTGCTCCCATGTGGTGCATTTTTGCACCAGATTTCATGGACCGCATTTCCGGACCAAAAATGGGACGGCACCAAAAGACGAAACACCGAAATTCCGCCAAACCGTGCCCAAAGCTGCAACAAGCCGCAGGACAACCCGCCGCACACGGCGCCTCAATCTTCCTCGCGCTCCAGCATGCCCGCGAGGCGGGCGGCGGCCCGCTCGAGCAAGCCGTCCGCGGACGGCAGGCCGCGGCTGTCAAGCAGCCGCCGCAGCCGCGCGTTCCGCGTCATCGGCTCGAGCGC
>NZ_CAJRAY010000058.1:2670-10713 GCF_907165215.1 Thermobacillus xylanilyticus
TCCTTGAGCAGCGCTTCCCGGCCGTCGGGGTCGGCCGCCAGCCGGCGCACCAGCCGCAGCGCTTCGCCCGCGAAGCTGTCTTCCCCGGCAAGCCGGTCGAGATCGAGATCGGGCGCCGTTCGGACCGTCAGCCGGTGCACCCAGACCCAGCCGGACCCGTCCCCGGCCGCCGGCTCGCCGAGCCGCTCGCGCAAGGCTGCAAGCAGCTCGTCAACATTCCGACTCTCGAGCCGGCGGTGCAGCGGGCCGCGCCCCCCGATCACCATTTCCAGCATCACGGAGCGGCCGTCCGCCGACGCCGCCGCGCCATATACGCTTTCCTCCATCCGCTCCAGCAGCCGCTCCTCGTCCGCAATTCCCTCGATGGAGACGCGGCACGCGAGCCACCGGACTTCATCGAGCGGCATGAACGTCAGCCGCAAGCCGCCGGACGCGTCGACGTCGACGATATAGCAGCCCTTCGCCCCGGTCTCGCCGGCATGGCGGCCCTGCAGGTTGCCCGGGTAGACGACATGGGGATATTCGTGCAGCACCCGCCGCCCGTGAATATGGCCGAGCGCCCAGTATTGGAACCCCGCGCCGAGCAGATCACTCAGCCTGCACGGCGCATAGGCGTCGTGATCCGGATCGCCGTCCACGTTCGCGTGCAGCAGCGCAATATGAAAATCGGCGCCCGGCGCCGGCCGGTAACCCGGGACGAGATTGTCCGTGACCGCCCGGCGGTCGTACGAAATGCCGTAAACGAAAGCGGCCGGCTTGCCGTCTCGCCGGTAAGCCGGCCGGTGCTCCGCGTTTCCGCCCGCGCCGAAAATATGAACGCCTTCCGGCAGTTCGAACCGTGCGCGCTCCAACCCCAGCGGATCATGATTACCGTGGATGGCGAACACTTGGGCGCCGGCGGCCGCCAGCCGGCTCCATGACCGGTGAAGCGCCGCCTGGGCGCGCAGGGATCGGTCCGCCGAGTCGAACAGGTCGCCGGCGATGACGACGAAATCGGCCTCTTCCCTCAGCGCCGTGTCCGTCAGCCGGCGCAGGGCGCCGAACTCCGCTTCCGCAAGGCCGCGGCGGACGGCTTCCGGCGCGCCCGCCAGCCCCTTGAACGGGCTTCCCAAATGCAGATCCGCCGCATGGATGAACCGGAAAGGGTTCACGTCGTCTCTCCTTCCTCTTCAGAAGCCGCACCGGCCGTCTGCGTCAAGCCGAGGTAAACCTCCTTCAGCTGCGCGATGACACGCTGCAGCGAATAGTCCCGCTTCGCCTTCTCCCACGCCGCGCGCGCCAGATTGTAGCGGTAGCCCGGATCCGAGACGACCTTCTCGAGCGCGCCGGCGAGCGCCTCCGGATCATCCGGCGGCACGAGCAGGCCGTTCACGCCGTCCTGGATCTGCTCCGCGATGCCGCCGACGTTCGTGCCGACGAGCGCCAGCCAGCAGAGCGCCGCCTCGGCGAACACGGAACCGAACGCCTCCGCCCGCGACGGCAGAACGAAAATATCGAAGAACGGCATGAACTCTTCCGGATGCAGCATGTACCCGTAAAAAATCGTATCGTCATATAAATCCAGTTCGGCGGCCATCGTCTCCAGTTCCTTCCGGATCGGACCGTCGCCGATGATGTGCAGGACGAACGTATGCCCCCGCTGTTTCAGCAGCGCGCACGCCTTGAGCAGAATGTCCAGCCCTTTCGCCGGCACGAGCCGGCATACGGTGATGAGCTGCGGTATTTCGTTGTCGTGGGAGACGGGCCGGAATCTCTTCTCGTCGAATCCGTTGGGGATGACCGTAATGCCGTCAGGATTCTTGACGTGCGGCGCCAGATAATCCCGGAATGAGTGCGACACGGTCAGCATCCGGTCGACCTTCGCTTCCAGCTCCCCGTACAGGGAAGTGAGGAAACGGTGCTCGGGACCGTCCGGCTTGATTCGGCCGTTCAGGACCAGCTCGCGCTCGTAGCTGGAATGGATCGTCATGACGACGGGCGTGTCGGGGAACAGCTTCTTCATGACAAGCGCGGGGATCGGATGATGGGCGTGAATCAGATCATACGGCTTGTTCACGCGCAGCCGCGTCCACCACAAGTAGTCGCGGCATGTCTGCAAATATTTGTCGACAACGGGATTGCCCCGGAATCCGCCGGCATCGAACGTTGCGAACTCGAGATCTTCGCTGCCTTTGCCGCGCACCCGCTTCGGGATGTAGAACAGTTCCATGTCCCATCCCATCTTGAGGAACCTTTCCTGGATGTACGGCACCATGGAGGAAACGCCGCCCGGCTGCTCCGGGGGAAAGAACAACGCTTGCAATACCTTCATCCTGACTTCCTCCTCCGGCAGTCGGTTACGCAACTGCCAAAACCATGATATAATAGAACATATGTTTCTGTAAAGGAAGCCATTACGCCTGCTCGGAAGGGATAACATGACCGCTGCATTTGAATGGATACTGTCGCCCGCCGGACGGATCACCTGCGCCGCCTCGGCGCTCACCGTCGCCGGGCTTCTGATCTTCATGTCCGTCCTCCAATGGAGAATGAACCGCCGGCACGCCGCTTACCGTCTGCTGATCGTTGCGCTGCTGCTTGCGCCGGCGTCCTGGATCGAACCGGCCGGCGCCGCGCGGGACGCCGTTTCGGCCGGCGCCGGTCTCCTGTCTTTCATTCTCGTCAATTTCGCCGTGCTTGCGCTCTATGTCACGCTTCGCCGCGGCGACAAATGGATGCTCGCGGCGCTGACGGTGCTGGCCTCCGGCGCGGCCGCTGCGCAATTCGGCCTGGACGCGGGCTGGTTCAACGGAGGCGGACAAGCCCCGGACGCGGCAGGCGAAGCGGGCGTCTTCCGGCCGGTGGATCTCATCTTTCTGGTCATCTCCGGCCTGATGCCCGCCTATATCCTGCCCCGCATCGGCCAGAAGGCGAAAGTTGCGGCCGCGCAAGCGTTTCATTTTCTGGGCCGGCTGATCGCCATCGCGGAAACCGGATCCGGTTCGGCGCTTCCGGCATGGATCCCGGCGGCCGGGCTGCTGCTCATGACGTTTTACTACCATCTGCTGTTCTTCATCCTGTTCCGGCGCACGCTGGAACGGATGCAGTCCGTTTACATATCGTCGATCAAGGACGGCCTGACGGGTCTCTACAACCGCCGGCATTTCCTGAAGAAGACGAACCGCTACGCCGGACTCGGCCTGCCGGTGTCCATCCTGTTCTGCGACATCGACAACTTCAAGAAGCTGAACGATACGCAGGGACATCACGCCGCGGACGAAGCGTTGAAGAAAGTGGCGGCGATTCTGTCCGAAGAAGTGTCGGGCGTCGGCACGGCCGGACGGTTCGGCGGCGAGGAGCTCGTCGCTTCCATCGCCCGCCCCGGCGCCGATCCGGCCGCGATCGCCGAGACGATCCGGCAGCGCGTCGAACGGGAGACGACCGTTACCGTCAGCGTCGGCGTATGTCCGGCTGGCGCGGACCTGTCGGTGGAAGATGCGATGCGCCGCGCGGACGAGGCGATGTATATATCGAAGACGACGGGCAAGAACAAGGTGACCGTGCACCGCCCGTCCGCCGCCGCGGCCGGCCAAAAGCAATAAAATCAGCATGCCGCCCGCATGCTGATTCCGAGAAGTCCCCGCTCCGGGAGCGAAGACGATGCAATTTCTCGCCATGTTGACGATGCTGATCGATCATCTCGGCATCGTGCTGTTTCCCGAAACGCCGTGGCTTCGCCATATCGGCCGGCTGGCGATGCCGCTCTATGCGTATGCGCTCGTGCTCGGATACGGCAGAACGCGCAGCTTTCGCCGCTATGCGCTGCGGCTTGCCGCCATCGCCGTCCTCTCGCAGCTTCCGTACCAATATGCCTTGATGGAGCCGGACGAATCGTTCGAGTTCAACGTCGTCTTCACGCTGCTCGTCTCGCTCGCCGTCCTGCGCCTGGTCGACCTTTCCATATCGTCAACATCCGCCCGCGATCCGCGAACCGGGGCCATTGCGCATGGCGGCTCCCACGGTACGGCATGGCGGCTGATGACCGCTGCGGGCATCGCCGCAAGCGGATGTCTGCTGCTGGAACTGCTTCCCTTCGATTACGGCGCCTACCTGCTGCTGCTTGTCCTGATCTATCGCTGCACCGCGGGACAGGTCGCAACGGCGCTTCATTTTTTCCTGAACGCGCTGTATCTGCTGCTCGGGTTCCCGCCGTACCAGATGTACAGCCTGCTGGCCACGCTGCTCATCGCCCACGCCCCGAAGGCGCTCGATGCGATCGGCCGCATCCGCATTCCCCGCTGGCTGTGGCTGTCGTTCTATCCGGCGCACCTCGCCGTGCTCGCCGCCATCCGGCTGCTTGCTGCGGGCTGACCGCCTCGCTTCAAGCCTTCAGCGTCCGCCAGGCCGCATCGACAAGCCGATCGAAGGCTTCGTCGTTTTCTTCGAGATACGCTTCCACCTGATCGATGTCGCGCTCGCTCCCGGACTCGTTCATGAAAAACAACCCGTACGCCCAGTCTTTGCCGTCCTTGCTGTGCAGCGCCGCTTCATACGGATGCCGGTGCCCTTCCACTTCAAACCGCACCGAGCCGACATAGCCGTCGTCCGTCCGCCGCATTTCCGCTTCGAGGATGTTGAATTTCATGGCTTTGCCTCCTTGCAAGTGCATTGTGAATATTTTGTGAACTTTTTCACCCGGAGCTGCATTTGTCGCAATGTTTTGAATCATTTTTAACACAGTTTTAATCTAAATTCGTTATAATGGCTCCATAGTTTTCGCAGGGAGAGATTTGCGATGAGAACGTTCATTTCCTTGCATGATCGGCCGATTCCCGTATATATGCAAGACACGAATTCCAAGAAGGCGCTCGAAATGCTGGGCGAGGTGCTGAACCGGAAGCTTGCGACCGGCAAGGCGGCGCTGCGCCGCTGCATCCAGTCACTCATCAGCATCGAGATCATCGGCAGCGAAGCGACGCTGCATGCAATGAGCGAGCAGGACACGCGCACGATTTCACTGTATTGACGGACTTCCGTCATTCCCTCCATCCCGGGCGGACGCCGCCAAGGCGTTCGCCCTTTTCCGTTCCTAACCGATCCACTCCGCGAAAAATTTCCGATACCCTTCCCGCATCACCCGTTCCGAGAAACGTTCGAACGCCCGCTCGCGGTTGTCTTCCGACACGGCCGCCGGCGCGGCGAGCGCCATGTTGACCAGTTCGAACCAGTTGTCCGGATTGCCGGCGAACGCGTGGCGGCCGGAAATATGCCCGTAGCACGGATGGTCGGGCTTTACGATCAGCTTGCCCATCGCCATCGCCTCCGCCAGCGGCATCGCGAACGTGTCGAACACCGAAGTGCTCCAGTAAACTTTCGCCGAGTTCATCAATCTGAAGATGTCGTCCCGGCCGAGCGCGAACATCAGCTTCACGTTCGGCGGAATGTCGTATTTCTTCATGCTCTCCTTGTACCGGAGGCCGCCGAACACCATGACGACTTCCGCGTCCGGATGGGCTTTGGCGTATGCGATCGGAATCTCCGGCCGCCGGTTCGGCTCGTCCCGCCCGATCCAGAGCACGCGATTCTTCACGACGGCTGACGGGTTGTAATGCCGCCGCGCCAGCTCCTCCTCGAATCCGATCGGAATGACGTCCACGTCGGTGACGCCGAAATCTTCGGCGAACCGCTGCTTGAGATACTCCGTGTGGACGATCGCCTTGTCGACGATCGAGTAGAACGGCCGCATCATGTCGGCGCCGGTGAGCGCGGGATGCGGGTACGAATGCGGGAACAGCACGCATTTGTCGATGAACAGCTTCAGGAACGTAAACCCGGACACCGTGCAGATGACGTGGTCGATGTTTTCCCTGTACAGCTGGTCGAGCACGATGTCGTAGTTGACGAGATCGCCTTTCTCGTATTCGAATCCCGGCGCCTGGTCATATCCGCTCACATGGCGCTCCGGCTGCACGAACACGATCTCGATCCCTTCGTCCGCGGCGATCGCCTTGAGGCGCTCCGCGTAAATGCGCGGGCCCTGGGCTTCGGTGAACTGAATCTTGCGCATGACGAGTCCGACTTTGGTCAACGGAAGTTGGCTCCTTTCCGGGTGGGACTTGTCCAGATATTTCGATCATATAACGATCTGTTCGTGAAGGACAGACCCGCGGTTCGCCCGGCGTTCGTGCGAATCCGCAGGCCGCTGTGGTATAATGCGTTCGATCGACTGCAAGCAACGGAGTGGACTGAGGACATTGAGCAATCGGGACAAAAAAACGAACGAAAACGTCATGCCGGCCCCCGTGACGAAGCTGCCCGCCGTCTCCGACAGGCACGATGCGGACGAGGAAGCGCCGGGCGCGGCGGACAGGCCGCCGCTGCCCGCAGCGTTCGTCCGCCGGATGGAAGCGCTGCTCGGCGAAGAAGCCGGGGCGTTTCTGCGCGCCTACGGCGAGCCCCGGGCGTACGGCCTGCGGCTGAACGGCCGCAAGCTGGCCGATCTGAGGCTGGAGCCGGACAAGCTGCATCGGATGTTCGGCCTCGAGCCTGTGCCCTGGTGCCCCGGCGGCTTCTACTACGCTCCGGAAAGCCGCCCCGGCCGCCATCCTTATCATGCGGCGGGATTGTACTACATCCAGGAGCCTTCCGCCATGTCGGCGGCGGAGCTGCTGGCCCCGCAGCCGGGCGAGCTCGTGCTCGACCTGGCGGCCGCTCCCGGCGGCAAGGCGACGCAGATCGCCGATCGGCTGGCCGGGCAAGGCCTGCTCGTCGCGAACGAGATTCACCCCGCCCGCGCGCGGGTGCTCAGCGAGAACATCGAGCGGATGGGCATCGCGAACGCGGTCGTCACAAACGAACCGCCCGACCGGCTGGCGAAGCGGTTCCCCGCTTACTTCGACGCGGTCATGCTCGACGCCCCGTGCTCGGGCGAAGGCATGTTCCGCAAGGACCCGGACGCCGTCCGCGAATGGTCGGAAGCGGCCGTCACCGCCTGCGCCGTCCGCCAGGCCGGCATTCTGGGCGAAGCGGCGAAAATGGTTCGACCGGGCGGCCGGCTCGTATACTCAACCTGCACGTTCAACCGCGAAGAGAACGAGGAGACGATTGAACGGTTCCTCGAGCGGCGGCCCGACTTCGAGCTGAGGCGGTCGCTGCGCCTGTTCCCGCATCGGGAGCGCGGCGAAGGCCACTATGCGGCGCTGCTCGTCCGCAGGGAAGACGCGGACGAGGGCGGACGGGCGGCCGCCGGGGCGCACGCCGGCCGCGGGCGCAAAGGCGGACGCGACGCCGGCAGGCGCGATGGCGGCGGCTTCGCCCGGTTCCGCGCCTTCGCCGCGGAGGCGCTCCCCGGCTTCTCCCCGGACGAGGATCTGCCGGGCGGCGGCCCGCTCGCGTTCGGCCAGCAGCTGTACTGGCTGCCGGACGGCGGCGGCCGCTTCGCTCCGCATCTGCTGGACGGGCTGCGCGTGCTCCGGCCGGGCTTGCATCTCGGCGACCTGCCGAAGGACCGGTTCGAACCGGCCCATGCGCTGGCGCTTCACCTCCGTCCTTCGGCGGCGCGCTGGTGCCTGCCCTTCGCGGCGGACGCGCCGGAGACCGCCGCCTGGCTGCGCGGCGAAGCGCTGCCGGCGGACGCGAATCTCGCCGGCTGGGGGCTCGTCGCCGTCGACGGCCTGCCGCTCGGCTGGGGCAAGGCGAGCGGCGGCCGCATCAACAACCGGCTGCCCAAGGGCCTTCGCCGCCCTTGATCCGCCCTTGTCCGCGCATGCCCAAAATTGAATGCCGCGGGGCATTCGTCCAAACGAACCCCATCCCTCGCCATATTATACTTTAGACCGGATGACGCGGGGGAAAGAACGACGCCCGCAACCGGAATATGCGTTCAGGGAGGGTGTTACATGTCCGGTGTAGGTGGAGCATTCACGTCCACGGGTGTGATCCTGGTTCTCTTCATCCTGCTGGTCATCGTATCCCGCGGCATTCTGTACTGATTCCTTCGCGAACCGAAATCGAGTAGGAGGGGGCGGCTAGCCCCCGACCTCTCACACCACCGTACATGCGGGT
>NZ_CAJRAY010000059.1 GCF_907165215.1 Thermobacillus xylanilyticus
TTTCGGCTCTGATTCAACGTCAACTCCAGCAATGGATTGCCGCTTTACCCAGCTACATTAAGGCTTGTTTGCCCATTTCATACTGCGAAAGTTGAGATATTAAGTTCTACCGACAGGTAATCAGGTCCTTCATCTTTCGTCGGCAATAAAATCTTATAATTTTTACTTTATTTAGAGGGGTATTTTATGAAAAAAATAAATATTTATTGGAGTAATTTTGTAAAGTATCGCTATTTATTGATTCAATTGGTAATCAGTGATTTTAAGGTCAAGTATCGCCGTTCGATTTTGGGCATTCTTTGGAGTTTGTTGAATCCGATCCTTATGATGATTGTGTTCTCTATTATTTTCTCTGCGTTGTTTGAAAGTGATATTCCGCACTTTGCGGTGTATGTTTTGACGGGCAGAATCATTTGGGATCTATATTCCCAAGCGACAGCCTCGGCAATGTTGTCGATTGTCAATAATGAGTCCTTGATCAAAAAAGTGTACGTGCCGAAGTATATTTTCCCCTTATCGAAGTCGATTTTTTCACTTGTCAATACGTTTTTTTCGATTTTGGCCTTGATTATCGTTGCGCTTTTTACCGGTGGAGTGGAAGTCACAACCGCGCTCTTTCTATTGCCTTTCCCTCTTATTTATACCTTGATGTTTGCAACCGGGATCAGTTTTATTCTCGCTGCCTATACGGTGTTTTTCAGAGATTTGGAGCACTTGTATCAGGTATTGCTCACTGCGTGGATGTACTTTACTCCGTTGTTTTATCCTGTAAAAATCGTTCCTGAAGATCTGCGTTTCCTGGTGGAACTGAATCCCGTTTATTGGACGTTGGAGATGTTCAGACAAATCATTGATGGAAAAATTCCGTCGTTGAATCTTCACATGATTTGTTTTGCCATCGGGGCAATCAGTCTCTTGGCGGGCGTTTTGATCTTTCGGAAAAAACAAGATCGCTTTATTCTCTATGTCTGACCTTCGGAGGTATCTCGATGGATTCGGATATTGCCATTGAAGTATGCAATGTCTCCATGACATTTAACCTGAGCAAAGAAAGAGTGGACAGTTTAAAAGAATATGTGCTGAAAATGATTAAAGGCGAGCTATTGTATCAGGAATTTACGGCTCTATCCAATGTTTCGTTCCAGGTCAGAAAAAAAGAAGTGCTTGCACTGGTCGGGTTGAATGGAGCCGGAAAAAGCACGCTTTTGAAGATTATTGCCGGTGTGTTGAAGCCGACAAAAGGACATGTGAAAATCAACGGAACAGTAGCTCCCTTGATTGAATTGGGGGCCGGGTTTAATCCAAACCTGACGGGGAGAGAGAACATTTTCCTGAACGGCGCGGTTCTTGGGTACTCAAACCAATTCATGAAGGAAAAGTTTGAAGAGATTGTTGATTTTTCGGGATTGCACGAATTTATCGATGTTCCGTTGAAAAATTATTCGTCAGGGATGTTGGCGAGGTTGGGCTTTTCCATTGCCACCGTCGTTGAGCCCGAAATCCTGTTGGTCGATGAAGCCTTGTCCGTGGGCGATTACAGGTTTATGCAAAAGTGTGAAGCGCGCATACAATCCATGATCAAAAATGGAGCAACAGTTTTGTTTGTCTCTCACTCAACCAGTGATATAAGGAAAATATGCAACAGGGCCCTCTTGCTGGAAAGAGGAAAGGTTGTCATGATCGACGACGTTGAGACCGTTCTTAAAGAATATCAAAAAAGATAAAGCAGGGGTTGTCTTGTGCAAGGTATCCGTTATAGTGCGCACCTTTGACCGGAAGCTACTATTGGCGCGCGCAATTCAATCAATTATTGAACAGACCTACAAAGATTGGGAAATTGTTGTCGTCAACAATGGCGGAGACGGCCGACAAGTTGATGAAGTGGCGGCATCTTTCAAAGAGCATCTTGGCCGGATCAAAACGTTCCACATTCCGTATGCCAGGAATATGGAATTTGCCACAAACGTGGGCTTGAAAAACAGCAGCGGCGAAATCATTGCTCTTTTGGATGACGATGATACATGGGACAGAACGTTTCTCGAAAAATGCGTTGACCGCTTGAGGAATCCCGAAGTATTTGGCGTTGTGTGCAGAACGATGCTGGTATATGAGTCCATTGAGGGACATTCCATACGGATTATCCGCAAAACGCCGTTCAACCCCAAATTGAAATCCGTCCGTTTGTACAGACTGGCTCGATGCAATTTGTTTACCACAAATGCTTTCGTGTATAAGCGCAAGGCTTTGGAATCCGTGGGGGAATATCGCGAGGATCTACAGGTTCTTGGAGATTGGGAGTTCAACATAAGATTTGCCCGGAAATACCGCATTTCTGTTATTGAAGAGACTTTGGCCAACTACCATAAGAGAACAAACCCGTCCAATATTCCGTCTATGGCAAATACCAGTATGGCTGATCATATCAAAGCGGATCGTTTTATCAGAACGGAGTATCTGAAGAAGGGATTCCGCGGAGATGCTCCACTCTTAATCGGGATGCTTATTTATGGCTTTGGATGGGTCAATCGTGCGGTTTTATTGTTGAAAAAAATACTGAAATCAGGGTGAAGCGATAGAATGCAAGATTTTGATTTCAGCAAGAGGCCCGGGAGAACTCTTATAGGACGCAAGTTGAATAATTTCGGCCCGCCATTGATCAGCATAATTACGCCGTTTTATAATGCGGGTCAATATTTTATGGAAACCGTAAACAGTGTCCTCAATCAAACGTTTCCTTACTTCGAATGGCTAATTGTAAATGATGGAAGCACTCGAAGTGAGGATATTTCTTTATTGGCTGCTGTGGAACAAATGGACCCCAGAATTGCGGTATACCATAAAGAAAACGGCGGTCCGTCCTCCGCGAGGAATTTGGCGATCATAAAGTCAAATACGGAGATTATTGTGCCGCTTGATGCGGATGACTTGATCGAACCGACCTATCTGGAATGCGTATATTGGTCTTTATACACCAATCCGGATGCGAGTTGGTGTTATACGGATAGTGTCGGTTTTTTCGGTCAAGAGTATCTCTGGAAAAAGCCTTTCAACATTAACCAGATGAAAGTGGAGAACATCCTTACATACGCGGCCGGAATTCGAAAAAAAGATTTGATGGAAGTCGGACTGCAGGATGAACAGCATAAATTTCTATACGAAGACTGGATGTTGTGGCTGAAATTTTTGATCAAAGGTAAGAAAGCCGTACATATGAATTGGTACGGCTTTTGGTACAGACGTACCGATACCGGTGTTCTTGGCAAAATCAAAAACGATAAAGACCTGCAAAAAAAGTCCAGGAAACTGATCAGGGAACTTTCAAAGCAAATCAAAGGGAAAGCCGATGTTCTTGAATATCCCCGTTATCGGGAACTTCCGTACAAAAAACCCGAGACATGGGAATGGAATCGGCCTCCGGTAGTGACAAATGACAAGATCAAGGTATTGTTGCTGCTCCCTCATATGGAAATGGGAGGAGCCGATCTGTTTAATTTGGATCTGCTGTCAAGGATAGATAAAGAGAAGTTTGAACTGTCGGTCATTACGACAAATCCGGCGGAATCGACATGGCGACAGCGCTTTGAAGAACATGTAACCGATTTGTTTGACCTCACCACATTTCTGGATATCGATCAATGGGCTGCATTTATATGTTATTTTATACGTTCCAGAGACGTGAAAATTGTGCTGTTGTCAAACAGCTATTATGGATATTATTTACTTCCATGGTTGAGAAAAACATTCCCGGATCTTGTTATTTTGGATTATGTGCATTCTGAAGCGTGGTTTTGGCGTGCAGGAGGGTATGCACGAACTTCCGGGGTTATGGGCGACATACTCGACAAAACTTATGTCAGTTCCATGCACTTGAAAAATGTAATGGTCCGTCATTTTGCAAAAGATCCGGAGCGGCTTGAACCGGTTTATATCGGTGTTGATGAGCTCCATTTCAGCCCGGATGCCGTTGAACCAGGGAGAGCCCGAAAGATGCTCGGGATCGGCGAAGGTCGTCCAATCGTCCTCTTTCCATGCAGAATTGATTTGGAAAAACGACCGTTTCTCATGTTTGAAATAGCTAAAGCGACTTATGCCGGAAACCCCGATATTGCATTTGTTGTAGTCGGGGACGGGCCGCTGCTAAATGAATTGCAGCAGGCGGTTAAAAAGCACAAACTTGAGAATGCGATATATTTTGCCGGACGGCAGTCGGATTTGCGTCCCTTCTATCGGGATAGTTCAATTACTTTGATTTGCTCACTTAAGGAAGGGATCAGTCTTACAACGTATGAATCACTTGCAATGGGCGTGCCCGTAATCTCTTCCGATGTAGGCGGACAGAAAGAATTGATTGATAATACGGTAGGTCGTGTTTTGCCTCTTTACCAAAATGAATTGAACGATCTTCATAATCGATCCTATTCGGAACAAGAAGTCGAACAGTATGTGAAAGCGATTGTCGAGATCTTATCGTTGTCTGATGATGAAGCGGACAGCATAAAAAGCGCGTGTCGGAATCGAATCGTAAACAGCTTTACAAAAAGCAAGATGATATCTTTTTTGGAGACGGAGTTTGAAGCTTTTGCAAACGGGAAAGGGAATGAGAGACGGAAAAAAATTGCTGAAGCGGTCCAAATGCTTCCAAATCTCATTGATGATTATCTAACCATGTATATTGACTATGAAGTTCATATGATTCACAGCAATCGAGCTTTGAAGTTCGTCAAGTATTTAAAGGAAATTGTACAATTGAAAAAATCTCCCCATACGATCTTTCTCGATTTCAAGAAATACAGCAATCGTTATTTTGTTCAAAGGTTGATTGTGCAGTTCAAGTGGTCAAGATCGGGAAGGCTGTTAAGATGGGCCAGAAACATGACATTAAGGTGGTTGCGATGACCCCAAAAGTCAGCATTATTGTGCCGGTGTATAACGTGGAACGATACCTTGACAATTGTTTGAAATCCCTGGTCAATCAGTCGTTATCTGATGTGGAGATTATCGTTGTAAATGATGGATCGACCGATGGAAGTTTAGCCATTGCCCAAAAATATTGTGAGCAATTTGGTCAAATCGCAATTATCGATAAAAACAATGAAGGACTTGGGGAAGCCCGAAATTCAGGATTAGACTACGCCAGAGGGAAATATGTTACCTTTGTAGATTCGGATGATGCTTTGTCTCCCCATGCATGTGAGGCGCTTTATAACACAGCCGAGGAATACCATTGTGAAATTGTTGCCGGGAAATCCGTATGGTTCAGATCTGAAGACGATATGGAACCTGTCGAATACTATGAACATTGGTTCCGGAAAGATTTGACCCAAAATTTTCGTTCCGACCTGATGTTTGCTGCAGGCCATGTGGCTGCAACGGGAAAGTTATATTTGACTTCGATGTTAAAGGAGAATAACATCAGATTTCCCAAATTGATCGGCGAAGACGTTCCGTTTTCGATAATGTCATTTTATTACCCATCAAACATTAGAATCATACCCGATATTGTGTATTTGCGAACCGAGAGAAGAGAGTTTCATAATAAATCGCTTACCCAGCAATAAAAATATAACGGATCGAATCGAAGGTTTACGCATTATTGATGATTTTTGCAAAGAAAAATCATGGGAAGAGTTTCTGCAATACAAAACTTCAATTATCGAGGCTTTAAATAAAATGCTGATGCATACAAGAGATGTGATAGAATTTGAAAAGGCGTACGTAACCTTCAAAGAATGGGGGCCGACGAATATCTTTTTTTACAACAGCAGCGATTTGTTTATGTTCCCAAAAATGAATGGAAGAAAGTGAATCGTTGGAACGACGAATTATTGAAGGCGAAAGAATGGTACGAGGATCAAATTTCAAACTATCAGAAGGAAGTACTGAACCAGAAAAAAATGATCGAGGAATTGAACGATTGGGTCAAACAGCTTGAAGAAGCCAAAAAGTGGCTCATGGAACAGATGAAATAAATTGGTTGAAGTTTTGGTTTTTGGCGCTTAGTGTCTGGTTCAGAGGAGGAATCGTTCATCATGAAGCCCGAGATTAGCATTGTGGTTCCGGTCTATAATGTGGAACCGTATTTGGAGGAAGCTCTTCATTCCATTTTGTCGCAAACCTTCGGACATGAAAGGCTTCAAGTTATCATGGTGAATGATAACTCGACAGACAAGAGCGGAGAAATTATGGAGCAATACAGTTCTAAATATAAGAATTTTATTTCAATCCATTTGCCCGAAAGGAGCGGGGCGGCTGGAAAGCCCAGAAATGTTGGCGTGGAACGGGCGGATGGAAAATTTATCATGTTTCTTGATCCTGACGATAAATATGAACCCGTTGCCGTTGAAACGCTTTACAGCAAAATAACCAGTGATAACAGCGATATTGTTGTGGGGATGTATAGGTACAGTTCTAACAAAAAAGACCACATTGGAAAATTCGTGGGAAAAAACGGGTTGTGTGTAGACGATATCGAACAATTTCCTCAGATACTTGAGATGAATCCGGCAATATGGAGCAAAATTTTCAAGACAGAACTCATTCGAGAAAACAATATTCGATTTCCTGAGGGAATTGCTGCCCAGGATTTGGTTTTTTCGGTAAACAGCTATTTGAATGCGCGCAGAATTTCATTCGTCGAGCGAATTGTATATAATTACCGTATTCGTGACAAGGAAGATAAATCTATATCTCACGCTTCAAATAAAAAGTATTTTCAGGATCTCAACTGTGCGCTGCAGCTGACGTATAAGATATGTGAAACGCACGATAAAGTTCACTTGTTTAAATATATAATGAAAGACAAAATTGACTATTTATTGGATCAGATTATCGCTTCGGATATCTCAAGCAATGAGGTAGCAGAAACCTTATCAAAAATGCGGTGGCTATTTGGAGAAGAAACGGAATCAGGGTTCAAAGACAAATGGAAATACTGGTTATTGGATGACCTGAAAAAGGGCGAGATCGACCCCGGTGTCGGACGGATTGAAACCATACGCTATTTCAAAAAACATATTGAGGAGATCGGGGAAGGAAAGCAATGGCTGGAGCAGCAACTGACGAACCATCAAATCG
>NZ_CAJRAY010000060.1 GCF_907165215.1 Thermobacillus xylanilyticus
TTTTTTATGTCCGAAAATCCTTACAAATCAAGGCCTTGGATTATTGCAAAACGCTCACAACCGCTTGTCCTTCATGACGCCGTACCTTCCCTTCCTCTCACCGAAATATCGGACAGCCTGAGCTCATCTTGCCAGACCAGCGCCTCCTGCGCCGCATACAACACCAAGCCGACGCACCAGGAATGGGAAAGCGTCAGCATCATCCCCTTGGGCTGGAAGCAGTTGGTGTTGTAGAACCGTTCCGTCACCATGCCCTTGTACGCGTTGAAGTCGCCGTCTTCGCGGGCGATGAATTGCAGGAAGCAGGCCAGGTGGTCGCGCGTGCGCTCCAGATAGTACGCGTCGCCCGTGTACTTCCAGAGCCGCAGCATTTCGGGCACGCAGAACAGGCCGTAATTGTGCAGGTGCTGGTTCGACGACGACGCCTGGTCCGCGCCGCGCGAACGGAAATCGTACTGCCGCAGGAGCGAATGCCGCGGAAACTCGATGTTGTACGTCCAGCGGAACGTCATCATCCAGTCGGCCGCGCTTGCCGCCAGCTCCAGCCACCGGTTGTCGCGGTCGTGCTCGTACAGTAGCACATAGGCGACGACCGCATTGTAGGCGTCCTCCGATGTCGGCGTCAGATGCACGTCCTCCGGCGCACCGTAAATGTACTCGTCCCGCACGAAACGCTCATAATAGCCGCCCGCGCGCACCGCGGCCCGCGTGAATTCGGGCTCGCCCAGCACATCCGCGCCTTCCAGCAGCGCGGCGATCCACAAAATCCCCCCTGCGCCGTCCCACTCTTCCACCGTGCCTTGCTCGCAGTCATAATAAGAGCCGAAGTTTCCATCTTCGCGCTGGTGCTCCATGGCAAACCGAAGATTCGAGAGCACCGCCCGCTTCCAATCTTCATGCTCAAAGCCGCGCTCCCGCTCGAAACGAAGCGCGCGGATCATGAACAGCGTCGCTTCCGCAATCGTGCGCGCCTGCAGCCAGTTTTTGCGCGGGTTCCAGCCCGTCGTCCAGCCGCGGTCCACGATCCACGACGCCCAGAAGATGCCGCACGGGGACAGGCCGGACGCGATCTTGTCCAGCACGGCCGCTCCCGCTTCCGCGTACTTCGCAAGGCCATGCTTCCGGCCGTACATGAGCAGCGCATAAGCGTACGGCGCGCCGCTGACCCATCCGACATGCATGTGCGGCCGGTCGCCGAGGCCCCGTACATTGTTGTTCAGCTCCCGGTCAAACGCCGCCGTCTCTGACCAGCGAAATCGCGGGCACCGCCCCCTGGAGGCGATCGGCCATAGCCGCCCCGTCTTCCGGGAACAGATCGCGGAGACCCCGGTCAGGGACAAAATGATCCCCGGCGGGTGCATCCGCTTGAAGCGCCGGATCCCGGTCGCATCCAGCCTCACGACAAGATTGGCCTCCCGTGTGCGGATCCGCTTTTTCTCCAGTATTTCTTGCTCGGACCATTTCATCTCCCGGTCGGAGACGGCCGAATCCCGCAGCATGTCGACCGGCAGGTAGCGAAATTCTTCCGCCTCCAGATCGAAAACTTCGGCCAGCCACTGGGCGTTCGCGTTGAAAATATGCAGCGCCGGCAACGAATTCTGGGTTCCTGTGGTGAGAAGATAAACCGCGGGTGTCCTGGTCAAGAGGGAAGGCCGCTTGATGAAAGCGGCCTCTATCAATCTCCCCGATCGCTCTCGAACGGCAAAAAGCCCCGATGACCTCATGTCACCGGGACTTCCCCAGCTTCCTTCCCGCCGGCATCCGCAGCAGGACGATAAGACCGCCGGCTGCATAACCCGCAGCGATGGCCGTGGAATTCGAAATATGCCTTTTACAGATACGCCGGTTGGTATTGCTTCGGGACGGTCGTCTGCTGTTTCAGCGCGACCGCCGCATTCAATGCCCAGTGCGGGTCCCGCAGCAAGCCGCGGGCAATCGCCGCCAGGTCGGCATCCCCGTTGCGGACGACGGCGTCGGCCAGCACCGGATCCTCCAACATGCCTACCGCAACGACGGGGACGCCGACGGCTTCTTTGATTTGACGGGCGAACGGCACCTGGAAGCCGGGATAGTTGCCGGGTTTCCGCTGTCCGGCCGGCCCTTCCCCGCCCGTGGTGACATGAAAGACATCCACGCCCGCGTCCCGGTAAATTTTGCAGAGGCGGATCGCATGATCGATATCATAGCCGCCGTCCGCGTATTCGATAGCTGAAATCCGGAAGAACAGCGGCATGTCTTCCGGCATCTCTTTCTTCACGGCCTGGATGACCTCGACGCCGAAGCGGGCCAGATCTTTCCCGTATTCATCGTCCCGCTTGTTGGTCAGCGGAGAGTGGAACTGATGAATCAGATACCCGTGCGCTCCGTGCAGCTCGATCATGTCCACCCCCGCCTGGACGGCGCGGCGCACCGCGTCGCCGAAGAGCCGGACCATCCGTTCGATCTCACCGGCCGTCAGGGCATGGGGCTCCCGATAGCGTGAACCCGGGTACGCGATCTCCGACGGGGCCACCGGCCGGGCCGCATCTTCGGCCTTGCGCCCGGCATGGGCGATCTGAATGCCGATTTTGGCGCCGTGGGCATGCACCCCGTCAATGATTCTGGCGAACGCCGGGATATGCTCGTCCGACCACAATCCCAGGTCGAAATCCGTAATGCGGCCGTCCGGTTCCACATCCGTCATTTCCATGATGATCAGGCCGACTCCGCCGATCGCGCGGCTGAGGTAATGGACATAATGCCAATCGTTCGGCTTGCCGTCCTTGGCCGTAACGGAATATTGGCACATGGGCGCCATGACGACGCGATTTTTGAGCTGCAGTCCTTTTATCCGATAGGGAGAAAACAAATTTTGGTCCAATGCGAACACCACCCGTGAATTGAAGATGGCTTCATTGTAGGACCGCCTTGCGATTTGATGAAGGACTGCGTTTCTGATGGCACTGATGATACTGTTATTGAAAGTATCAGTTAATCGAGTAGGAGGGGGCGGCTAGCCCCCGACCTCTCACACCACCGTACATGCGGGT
>NZ_CAJRAY010000061.1 GCF_907165215.1 Thermobacillus xylanilyticus
CGGCCGGCCGGGATTGAAGCCCGGCCGGCCGCTTGCGTCTCCGCTCCCTCTACTAGTAGAGGAAAGGCCGGGAGACGATGACCAGCAGAATGAACAGGACCAGAATGACGCCGGCCGACGTGTACCAGAAACCCGTTTTGCCCGCGTAGCTCATCGGATGACCTCCTTCCTGATGAACTGCACTACTAACGTATGCGGTCTGCGGCCTAACGTATTGTGCGGATGTCCCGGTAACAACTGTTCCGCGTCATCTTTCATACCCGACGATCAACTCGCCGCCGAACGGCTCCAGGATGGAGCGGCAGACGGCGATCAGCGGCGCGGGATCGTCGTGCGCGTTCAGCGCTTCCAGGGCGCTGCTCAGCTTCGCGGCATACTCGGGCGAGAATTCGCGCAGACACCGGTACAGATGCTTGCCTTCGCCGATCCACCGGCGCCCCGTCCGGAGCAGAAATTCGGCGGCGAGCAGCACGAGGCGGCTCGCGATGAACCGCCGCTCGTCCCGGCAGCGGGACCGCAGCAGGTCGGCCGCCGTTTCCGAGAGGCGGTTCCGCGCGTCGTCGATCTCATCGGGAGACCAGGGCAACGGCCCGAACGCGAGATCGGCGCGCGCTTCCTCCACGATCTGCAGCCCCCGCTCGGTGCGGCGGATCACCGTCCCTTCGGCGATCATGCGCTGCAGGGACGGATTGGCTTCCTGCATGCCCGCGTCGAAGATTTCCCGGTAGTCCGAATCGGTCAGAATGAAGCAGTCGACGATCCAGCCGCGGAAGCGGACGACTCTGCGGAACAGTTCGCTTTCTCCTCGCTCCACGACGACGATGTCGAGGTCGGAATCCGGGCCGTGCGTCCGGCGCGCCGCGCTCCCGCCGAGAACGGCAAGCAGGCAGCCGGGATGCGCGGCGGCAACATACTGTGCAGCGGCTTCAAACGGAGACGGGCGCATGGTTGATCTCCTCCCGGGGCTTACCACTTGGTGAAAAACGGATGAAGCAGCCAGCTCATGTCGTCCAGATGGTTCTTGTACAGCACCTTGTTCTCCGTGTAGGGGGAATGGATGAGCCCGGCTTTCTTGAAGGTCGTCTCCGAGCCGCATTTCGAGCAGAACGCGTCCCGGGGGCCGCAGATATGTCCGCACGGATCGTTCAGCAGATCACCCGGGTCGGTGCAGCGGTTCACGACCGGCGCGCCGCACCTGGTGCAATAATGGCTTCCCTCCTCGAAAACGGCCCCGCACCGGAGGCAGGTTTTGTTATCCGCCATCCGTCCCGGCCCCGCTTTCGTTCGTCAGGTTCTCCAGCGAGACGGCCTCTCCGCCGTTCACGATCTTATCCAGCGACTTGGAATCGGTAAGCGCCGTAAGGCCGACGTGCAGCGTTCCGGACAGCTCGCTGACGACCAGTTCCTGCACTTTGTAATTGATCGCTTCGATGCGGATCGGCCTCACCTGGCCGGCCTCCGTCTTCAGCGCACGGAGCTCGTCCTCGGCCTGCCGGAGCCGGTCCTCCAGCTCCCGAAGCTGGTTCTCCAGAAGACGCACGCACGCTTCCAGCGTTCGAATTTGATCCTCTGAAGTCGTGTTCATGGCGCATTGTCGCTCCTTTGCATCGGTTCATGCTGCGGCCCGCCGGGTTCGGCGGTTCCTTCCGCGCCGGTGCCGCCGCCCGCGTCCTCCGGACCGGGCTGCACCGTAACCGTCGAACGGTTGTTGCACAGAATCGTCTTCCCCACATTGAAGGAGCCGACGTTCGTTATGACATTGATTCTGATCATCCCGATATTGATTTGCATGCCGCACACCCACCGGTCCGCTAGTTGATCTGATCCTGCACATCTCTGTCGACCACGTTGTTAAGCAGGCGGTTCATGGCCAGGCTGCCATCGCCGATCAGGATCGTCCCGCCGATGATTTTCTGGTTGACGGTCAGCTCCCGGTGAAGCGCGTTGCCGAAATTGATCGAGCCGTTTTGGGACACGCTGGTGATTTTCAGGTTGAAAATGTTGTTAACGGTGGGCATTTATCACCCCTCCAGTCATTTCATCATATGGCCCGGAGGCGCGAACGTTACCGCTCTTTCCTGTTGCCGGCTTGAGACGCGGTCTCGGACGGACACACCCTTTTAACATTACATTATTAAGTAATATAATCTAACATAAAGATTGATTAAAAGTGGTTATGGCGATAATATGTTATATATATTGACATGTAAAAATGGTGTAACTATAATTGGATTTACGAACGTTGACCGGATGAAGAGAAATAACGTTCGGAAATATGACATATCGGGGAGTGGGAAGATGAGAAATCGGAGGAAAAAATGGCTTTCGGCGATGATGCTGGTGCTTGCCTTCGCGCTGGTGCTTGCAGGCTGCGGCGGAGGCGGCGGAAACGCGGGATCCGGAGGAAGCCCGGCGTCCGGTTCCGGCGGCGGTTCTTCGAACGAATCGGCCGGGGGTGCCGAAACTTCCGGCGATAGCGGAGACGCCGGCGAAGGCGAGATCAAAGTCGGCATCCTGCATTCGCTCAGCGGCACGATGGCGATCAGCGAAGTGTCCGTCAAGGACGCGGAACTGCTCGCGATCGAAGAGATCAACGCGCAGGGCGGCGTGCTCGGCAAGAAGATCGTGCCGATCATTGAAGACGGCGCGTCCGACTGGCCGACGTTCGCCGAGAAAGCGCGCAAGCTGATCTCGGAAGACAAGGTCGCGACGGTGTTCGGCGGCTGGACTTCGGCAAGCCGCAAGGCGATGCTGCCGGTGTTCGAAGAGCTGAACGGCCTGCTCTGGTACCCCGTGCAATATGAAGGGCTCGAAGCTTCCCCGAACATCTTCTATACCGGCGCGACGACGAACCAGCAAATCGTGCCGTCGGTCACGTGGCTGCTCAAGAACCGCGGCAAGAAGTTTTTCCTGCTCGGCTCCGATTACGTGTTCCCGCGCACGGCGAACAAGATCATCAAGGCGCAGCTTCAGGCCGAAGGGGGCGAAGTCGTAGGCGAAGAATATACGCCGCTCGGCCATACCGACTACAGCACGATCATCAGCAAAATCAAGCAGGCCAACCCCGACGTCGTCTACAACACGCTGAACGGCGACAGCAACGTGGCGTTTTTCAAGCAGCTGAAGGATGCCGGCATTACGGCGCAGGATCTGACGACGCTGTCCGTATCGATCGCCGAGGAAGAGATCCGCGGCATCGGCGCCGACGTGCTGGAAGGGCATCTCGCGGCATGGAACTACTATCAGACGACGGATACGCCGGAGAACAAGGCGTTCGTCGAAGCTTACAAGGCGAAGTACGGCGAAGACCGCGTCACCGCCGACCCGATCGAAGCGGGCTACATCGCGGTGTACCTGTGGGCCGCCGCCGTCGAGAAGGCCGGCACGACGGACGTCGACGCCGTCCGGGAAGCGGCGAAGGGCATTGAATGGAATGCGCCGGAAGGCAAAGTGACGGTCGACGGCGACAACCAGCACATCTACAAGACGGTCCGCATCGGCGAAGTGCAGGCGGACGGCATGTTCAAGGAACTGTGGGCGACGGACGGACCCGTGAAACCCGATCCGTACCTGGCCGGATACGAATGGGCGGCGGGTCTGGCCGAAGAATGATCGCGGGCTGCAGCCCGGAAGGGGGCGTCCGGATACCCCGGGCGCTTCCTTGTCCCGGCAGCCGGATTCCTGACAGCGGGAGGGGATACACATGGAAGTGATGCTGCTTCAATTGTTTAACGGCATCAGCGTCAGCTCGATCCTGCTGCTCATCGCGCTCGGACTTGCGGTCACCTTCGGACTGATGAACGTCATCAACATGGCGCATGGCGAGATGATCATGATCGGCGCGTATGCGGCGTTTGTCACGCAGAACATCTTCCGTGCGGCGCTGCCCGGCGAGATGTTCGACTGGTACTTCGCGCTGGCCGTTCCGGTCAGCTTTCTTGTTTGCTTCCTGTTCGGACTGCTCCTGGAGTCGTCGCTGATCCGCTTTCTCTACGGGCGACCGCTGGACAGCCTGCTGGCGACCTGGGGAGTGGGCCTCGCGCTGCAGCAGGCGGCCCGCTCGATCTTCGGCGCGCCGAACGTTGCGGTGACGAGTCCGGGCTGGCTGAACGGCGGATGGACCGTGATGGAAGGTGTCGTGCTGCCGTACAAGCGGCTGTTCATCATTGCGCTGGTCGCCGTTGTGCTGCTCCTCATGTACGTTTACATCTACCGCACGGCGGAAGGACGGCGGATGCGGGCGGTCATGCAGAACCGCGACATGGCGGCCTGCCTCGGCATCTCGACCCGGCGCGTCGACGCGCTCACCTTCGCGGTCGGCTCCGGCATCGCCGGCATCGCCGGATGCGCGCTGACGCTGATCGGTCCGATCGGTCCGTCGATCGGCACCTACTATATCGTCGACGCGTTCATGGTCGTCGTGCTCGGCGGCGTCGGCAAGCTGATCGGCACCGTGCTCGGCGCGCTCGGCATCGGCATGGCGAACACGCTGTTCGAATTCTGGACGACCGCATCGCTCGGCAAGGTGCTGGTCTTCCTGGCAGTGGTGTTGTTCCTGCAATGGAAACCCCGGGGGATCATCGCCGTGCGGACGCGTTCGCTCGATTCCTGATGCGGCACAAAAAACGGAAACGAGAGGTGAAGCGTCATGCCTTTTGCCTACTGGACGCCCCGGCGCATCTGGCTGCTCGTCGGATACGCGGCGGCCGTGTCCGCGCTGCTGTGCGCGCCGCTCTATTTGAATGACTTCCGCCTGAATCTGCTGGCGAAGTTTCTTGCGCTCGCCGTCGCGGCGCTCGGCCTCGACCTGATCTGGGGATACACCGGTATCTTAAGCCTCGGCCACGGCGTCTTCTTCGGACTCGGCGCCTACGCGATGGCGATGCATCTGAAGCTTGCGGCGTCCGGCGGCAAACTGCCGGATTTCATGAGCTGGAGCGGGCTGACGAAGCTGCCGTAGTTCTGGCGGCCGTTCGAATCACCGGCCTTCGCGATGCTGGCCGGGGTGCTGCTGCCGGTCGCGCTGGCCCTGCTGCTCGGCTGGTTCACGTTCCGCAATCGGATCAAGGGCGTCTATTTCACGATTCTGACGCAGGCGCTGGTCATCATCACGACGACGCTGTTCGTCGGTCAGCAGGCATATACGGGCGGGACGAACGGCATTACCGGGTACAGCACGCTGTTCGGATTCAAACTGGCCGATCCGCAGACGAAGGTGTGGCTGTACTTGCTGACGGCTGTCGTGCTCTTTGCCGCGTTCGCCCTCTGCCGGTATTTGACGGGGAGCCGGTTCGGGCGCGTGCTGCGGGCGATCCGGGACGGGGAGAACCGGGCAAGGTTCATCGGCTACAACCCGGCCCTGTACCAGATGACCGCGTTCTGCGTTTCCGCCGGATTGGCGGGGCTGGCGGGCATGCTGTTCGTGCTGCATGTCGGCATCATATCCCCGTCGATGATGGGCATCGTGCCGTCCATCGAGATGGTGCTGTGGGTGGCGATCGGCGGCCGCGGCACGCTGATCGGCGCGGTGCTCGGCGCCGTCCTGATGAACGGGGCGAAGAGCGTGCTCAGCGAAACGTACCCCGAACTGTGGACGCTGCTGATCGGCCTGCTGTTCGTCGCGGTTGTCGTATTCATGCCGCGCGGGCTGGCCGGCATTGCCGGTTTGCCGGCGGCGCTGCGAAGAAGGAGGGAGAGAACCGATGAGAGCGATGGAGTTGGAACCGGGAACGGACTTGGAAATGCGGTCGGCGCAGAAGCCGGGGGCGCGGAAGGTGTCCGACATTCTGCGGTGTGAGGCGGTCGTCGTCGATTTCGACGGATTCAAGGCGCTACAGGGGATGAACCTGACGCTCCGGCAGGGCGAACTGCGCTTCCTGATCGGGCCGAACGGCGCGGGCAAGACGACCTTGCTTGACGTCATCTGCGGCAAGGTGAAGCCGGCTTCCGGCCGCGTCCTGTTCAGGGGAGAGATCGATCTGACGCGGAAGCGGGAGCACCGGATCGCGGAGCTCGGCATCGGGCGGAAATTCCAGGCGCCGTCGATCTTCCCGTCGCTGACGGTGCGCGAACACCTCGAGATCGCGATGCGCCAGAACAGGAGCGTGTTCGCGACGCTGACGGCGAGGATGAGCTCGGAAGACGAGGACCGCATGGCGGCGCAGCTGAAGATGATCGGGCTGGAGGCGAAAGCCGGCCGCCTGGCCGGCAGTCTCTCCCACGGCGAGAAGCAGTGGCTGGAGATCGGCATGATGCTCATGCAAGAGCCGGATGTGCTGCTGCTCGACGAGCCGGCGGCGGGCATGACCGACCGGGAGACGGAGAAGACGGGGATCCTGCTGCGCGAGATTGCGCGCAGGCAGTCGGTCATCGTCGTCGAGCACGACATGGAGTTCGTGCGAAATTTCGCGAGCACGGTCACCGTCATGCACGAAGGCCGGCTGCTGGCGGAAGGGTCCGTGGACGAAGTGCAGAACGACGAGCGCGTGATGGAAGTTTACCTCGGACGGAGGCGGAATGCCGATGCTGACCGTTCGACAGCTTGAGACGGGGTACGGCGGCACCGTCATCCTGCGCGGCGTGTCGCTGGATGTGAAGCCGGGGCAGGTCGTCTGCCTGCTTGGCCGCAACGGCGTCGGGAAGACGACGCTCATGCGGGGCATCATGGGCGTGCTGAAGGCGCGCAAGGGCAGCATCCGGTTCAAGGACGAGGAACTCGCCGGCCGTCCGCCGGCCGTCCGCGCCCGGCGCGGCATCGGCTACGTGCCGCAGGGGCGGGAAATCTTCCCCTTGCTCACGGTGTACGACAACCTGCTGCTCGGTTTGGAGGCCGCCGGCGGGCGGCTCAAGACGATTCCGGAGGAAGCGGTCGCGCGCTTCCCGACGCTGCCCTCGCTCTATGGGCGGCGCGGCGGCGACCTGAGCGGCGGCCAGCAGCAGCAGCTCGCCTTCGCACGGGCGCTTGCGCCGCAGCCGGATCTGCTGCTGCTCGACGAGCCGTGCGAAGGGATCCAGCCGTCGATCGTCGAGGAGATCCGCGCCGTCATCCGCGACATCAAGCGCGAGGGCCGGATGGCGATTCTGCTGGCGGAGCAGGACCTCGAGTTCGTGCGCAGCGTCGGCGACTACTTCTACATGATGGATCGGGGCATGATCGTCTGGCAGGGCGAAGCGGCGGAGTTGACCGAGGATGTCGTGCAGCGGCATTTGGCGGTATAAAGGCAATTTGCGCAATGAAAAACTGACAGGGAGGAATCCATCATGCATATACCGGACGGATATTTGAGCATGGAAGTGTGGACGGCAACGACGGTTGCCGGAGCGGCGGCCGCGGGCTATGCGCTGCGCAGGACCCGGACGGCGCTCGCGCAGCCGCAGGTGCCGGCAGCCGCCCTTGCCGGGGCGTTCATCTTCGCGGCGCAGATGCTGAACTTCCCGATTGCCGGCGGGACATCGGGGCATTTTCTCGGCAGCGCGCTTGCGGCCATTCTGTTCGGACCGTGGGCGGCCGCCGTCATCATGTCGGCCGTGCTGATTATCCAGGCGGTCCTGTTCCATGACGGGGGCATCACCGCGCTCGGGGCCAACATTCTGTGCACCGCCATCATTGGTTCGTTCGCCGGTTACGGTGTCTATCAAGCCGGCTTGAGACTGCTCAAGGGCCGGCTGCAGGCCGCCGCGTCGTTCGCCGCGGCGTGGGTGTCCATCGTCGCGGCATCCTGCGGCGTCGCGCTGCTCTTGGCGCTGTCCGGCGCTGCCCCGCTCAGCGCAGCGCTGCCGGCGATGCTCGGCTGGCATGCGCTCATCGGCATCGGCGAAGGGCTGATCACGATGGCGGCGGCAGCCTATTTGACGGAGCGTCGGACTTCCCTGGCGCGGGAAGGTGCGTTCGCATGAACGAAAGACGCCCGGAATACAAGGTAACGGGCAGCCGGCGCAAATGGGCGGTGCTGGCCGTCCTCACGCTGGCTGCGGCGGGCCTCGCTTCCCCGTGGGCTTCGGGCCGTCCCGACGGTCTGGAGCGCGTCGCCGAAGATCTCGGTTTCCTCGGGCGGGAAGCCGCCGTCCATTCGTTTTCGCCGATGCCCGGCTACGAGGTCGCCGGCATTCCGTGGGAAGCCGTCCGGACAGGTCTGGCCGGCCTCATCGGCGCCGTCGTCATGGCGGTCCTGCTGTGGACCGCGCTGCGCGCGCTGGCGAGGAGGCGGTAGGCTTGGAGGTCGGATTGGCCGACAGGCGCAGCGTGCATACCACGTTACAGCGGCTCGCGTGTCCCCTCTGACGAGGCTGTAACGTGCATACCACGTTACAGCGGCTCGCGAGGCCACTCCGACGAAGCTGTAACGTGCATACCACGTTACAGCGGTTCGCGTGTCCCCTCTGACGAGGCTGTAACGTGCATACCACGTTACAGCGGTTCGCGTGGCCCCTCTGACGAGGCTGTAACGTGCATACCACGTTACAACGGCTCGCGTGGCCCCTCCGACGAGGCTGTAACGTGCATACCACGTTACAGTGGTTTGCGGAGCACCTCTCGACAAGCGGTAACGCGCATGCCGCGTTACAGCGGTTAGCCGGCCGCGCTGCTGCAGCTCGCATGCCGCATAACAGGATCACGGAACCCGGCCCCGACCGGCCGGTCAGGCGCGAACGGCCTGGCCGGCCTTTTTCGTGCCGGAACATCCGGCGGAAATCGACGGGCGGCTGCCCCGGCGCTGAACAATTGGCGAATTCAGGACGATTCGGGCAAGCGCATAAGGTTTTGGGAGCAGTTGAATACTATGGTCAGATCGCTTCTGGCTCATGGTGCCGCAAATGGCCGCGCGTCGGCCTGGCAGGCGGTGTAACATATGCCAGGGTCTCTCGTCCCGATTGTCTCCGCAGCCTTCTGTCGAATCCAAATCTATAGCGAAAGTGGGGCATCCAGACATGAAAGCAACAGGTATCGTCCGCCGGATCGATGACCTCGGCCGTGTCGTGATTCCGAAGGAAATCCGCCGCACGCTGAGAATACGCGAAGGCGACCCGCTGGAGATCTTCGTCGACCGCGACGGTGAAGTCATCCTGAAGAAATATTCCCCGATCGGGGAGCTTGGCGACTTCGCCAAGGAATATGCCGAATCGCTGTATGAGAGCACGGGACATATCGCTTTGATCTGCGACCGCGATACAATCATTGCCGTGGCCGGCGCATCGAAGAAAGAATTTCTGGACAAGCCGGTCGGCTCGCTGCTCGAGCAGAGCATGGAGAACCGCAAGCCCGTTCTCGAGCCGAACGGCGGCCGGTTCGAGCTGGTCAAGGACACGGAAGACCAGTTCAGCTCGCTGGCGGCCGCGCCGATCATTGCAGGCGGCGACCCGATCGGAGCCGTCGTGCTTGTCAGCAAGGACGAAGGCGTGAAGATGGGACAGATGGAAGCGAAAATGGCGGAGACGGCCGCCGGTTTCCTGGCAAAACAGATGGAGCAATAAGCGGCAAATTTTCATGGACGACAGGCTTCCCCATGCGGCAACCCGGCGCAAGGGGGAGCTTTTATTGTGCGACCGAAGAGGCAATTCCGGCGCGGATGGGTTATAATGGTGATCGGCGGCCTGCGGGCCGCTTCGGAAGGAGGACTCACAGGCGCGATGTCACCGACCATCATCGTCGCCGGAATCGGTTCCGGCGGCGAAGACCATATTACGCTGGGCGTCTGGCGGCGGCTGCAGGAGACGCCGCGGCGCTATGTGCGGACCGCAAGCCATCCCGCGGTCCGGAAGCTCACCGAACACGGGCTGGCTTTCGAATCATTCGATCATTTCTACGAACAGTCGGATTCGTTCCCGGACGTGTACGAGCGGATCGCGGACGAGCTGATCCGGCTGGCGCAGGCGGACGGGCAGCCGCTTCTCTATGCGGTGCCGGGCCATCCGATGGTGGCCGAGCGGACGGTGCGGCTGCTCTCCGAGCGGTGCGGCGGCGCCGGCATAGCGCTCGAGATCGTCGGCGGCGAAAGCTTCCTCGACCAGGCGTTCATCCGGCTCGGCTTCGATCCGATCGAAGGATTCCAGCTGCTCGACGCGGCGGATGTGAAGCCGTCCCTGCTTCGGCCGGAGCTGCACACCGTCATCGCCCAGGTGTACGACAAGTTCACCGCGTCCGACGTCAAGCTGTCGCTGATGGAGCGTTACCCGGACGATCACCCGGTGACGGTCGGGCACGCGCTGGGCGTTCCGGGCGAGGAGCGGATCGAGACCGTGCCGCTGCACGACCTGGACCGGCTGGAGGAATACGGCAACCTGACCCTGGTCTGGCTGCCGAAGTCCGACGATCCGATGCTGCGCAACCGGTCGTTCGACCGGCTGCATGAGATCGTTGCCATCCTCCGCAGCCCGGAAGGCTGTCCCTGGGATCGGGAGCAGACGCACCGGTCCATCCGGAAAAATTTCATCGAGGAAACCTACGAAGCGATCGAGGCGATCGACAACGACGATCCCGTCGGCATGCAGGAAGAATTCGGCGACGTGCTGCTGCAGGTGATGCTGCACAGCCAGATGGAAGCGGAGAACGGCACGTTCGACGTATACGACGTCATCCAGTCGCTGAACGAGAAGCTGCTGTTCCGGCATCCGCACGTTTTCGGCGAGACCGGCGCGGCGAACGCGCAAGAGGCGCTCGCGAGCTGGGAGCGGATGAAAGCGGAGGAGAGGCGGCGGAAAGGCCTCTCGGAGCGGTCGTCCGTGCTGGACGGCATCCCGCGCGATCTGCCCGCGCTCATGAAGGCGTACGCGCTGCAGAAGAAGGCGGCCAAAGTCGGATTCGACTGGCCGGAGATCGGCCCGGCGCTGGACAAGATCGGCGAGGAGCTGGGGGAGCTGCGCGAAGCGGTCGCGGCGGGGAAAGACAAGGAAGAGCAGGCGCTGGAGCTCGGCGATCTCTTGTTCGCAACCGTCAACGTTGCCCGGTTCATCGGCGCCGATCCCGAGGAAGCGCTCGCCCGGACGAACGCGAAATTCAGCCGCCGTTTCGCCTATATCGAGGAGCAGCTCAAGAAAAGCGGTAAGACTTTCGGGGAAACGAATCTCGAGGAAATGGATCGTTGGTGGGAGGAAGCGAAACGCAAGAACTAGGACTTTTCGACTTTTTCCCGCGTTTTTCCCCGATAAATCGAAAAAAATCACGCGGTCCGGCAGGATTTTCCCATTCCCGGAAAGAATAGAAGATGCGGATGCTTTGCAATTCCGCCGCGGAGCGGCAACGTCTCCGTGCGGACACTATTATGATGAAGGAAATCAGGAGGCTGTGAGTAGATGAACAAGACGGATCTGATCAACAACATTGCCGCGAAGAGCGGGCTGTCGAAGCGGGACGTCGAGACGGTGCTGAACGGATTTCTGGGTGAAGTGACGGCAGCGCTGCAATCCGGGGACAAAGTTCAGCTGATCGGTTTCGGCACGTTCGAAACGCGTCAGCGCAACGGCCGCAAAGGCCGCAACCCGCAAACGGGCAAGACGATCGAGATTCCTGCATCGAAAGTCCCGGCGTTCAAAGCGGGCAACAAGCTGAAAGAAGCCGTAAAGTAATACATGAGGCTGGACAAATTCCTCAAAGTATCCCGGCTGATCAAACGGCGGACAGTGGCGAAGGACGTCTCCGAACAGGGGCGCGTATGGATCAACGGCCGCGAGGCGAAGCCGAGCAGCACGGTCAAGGTTGGCGACGAACTGACCATCCAGTTCGGCCAGAAGACGGTGACGGTTCGGGTCGAGCGGCTCGCCGAGACGACCCGCAAGGACGAAGCCGCCGGTCTCTACACCTTGCTGCGTGAAGAATTCCGCCGGGAAGGCGAAGAGGAAGGGCAATAAGGATTTGGCAACAACGAAGGCCGTCTTCGGTGCCGCGGACTGCGGCGCCGGAGGCGGTCTTTCTTCTTGTCCGACCTGTTCTAAATCTTGTCCTTCTTCCATATCCATGGTGGTAAGGGAGGAGGCCAGGCCATGATGATGGAACAGACGAAAGCGAAACGCCAGGAAATCAAAATGTTGAACCGCAAAGTGCTGGAGATCACGGGCATCCGGAACGTGGAGAGCTTCGACAGCGAGGAGTTCCTGCTCGATACCGAGCTCGGCTTCCTGACCGTGCGCGGTCAGAACCTGCACATGAAACATCTCAGCCTCGAGCAGGGGCTCGTCGCCATCGAAGGCGCGATCCATACGATCGCCTATCTCGACGGCGCGTCGGTCGACAAATCCAAAGGCTTCTTCGGGAAGTTGTTCAAGTGAGCCTGCAGGTCCAGTTTCTGACGCTCGCTTATGTGGCGCTGGCCGGCATCGGCATGGGTGCGGCCTTCGACGGCTACCGGGTCGCGGCCCGCGAGCTGAACGCCGGCCGGCTGTGGATTCCCGTGTTCGACCTCCTGTACTGGCTGCTGGCCACGCTGGTTGTTTTTCGCGTGCTGCTGGCGGTCAACGAAGGCGAGGTGCGGCTGCCCGTCTTCCTCGGCTTTTTCATCGGGCTCGCATTTTATTTCTGGCTGCTCAGCGGACCGGTCATCCGCCTGTACCGGCTGCTGGCCGCGGCAGTCCGCCGGCTCTGGCGGCTTGCCGTCCGCACCGCGGATGTGCTCGTCGTCCGGCCGCTGCGATGGCTGGTTCGGCTTTCAAATGGGTTTTTCAGACTAGTCTCTGGAGCCTCTATGTATCTGTTCCGGTTTATGGTACAATTATTAAATCCAATACTTGGATTGATCGCCCGGCTCGCGCGGCCTGTATGGCTCCCGATCAGCAAAACGGCGGCGAGATGGGCGAAAGCGGCGGGACTTGCGCCGCTGACCGAAAGATTGGCTGCCATGATACGCAATTGGCGGAACAGGCGATCCTAGGAGGTACGGCACGTGGCGGATGCCCGAAAGCATACTCCCTCCCGAACGGGCATGAAGCGGCGTTTGCGGCTCTGGTTTTTGATCGTCGCTTCGTTCATGGGGTGGGCGGTCTATACATCCGTTCAGCAGCTTGAGGCCCGATCGGAGACGATCAAGACGCTGAAAGCGCTGCAGGACCAGGTCGCAGCAGCCGAACAGCGCCAGGCTGAACTCGAGTTCGAAATCGAGCGGCTGGGCAACCCGGAATACATCAAGGAACTTGCCCGGAAAAACGGCCTCACCATGCCCGGAGAACAGCCGATCCAGGTGACGGAAAGCGGCGACTGAGCGCCGCTGGCCGCTGTTGTTTTGCATTCGGCGTTCGGTTATAATCACGGATAGAACAGCCTTTCGCTGGAGCCTGAGTCAGCCATGCCCCAAGCGTATGGAAGTGTTCTTCTTTGATTTAATCATTTAGGGAGGCCAATCTTATTCATGGCAATTGAAGTGGGAGCCAAGTTAGAGGGCAAAGTGACGGGCATTACGCATTTCGGGGCATTCGTCGATCTGGCTGACGGTGTCACGGGGCTCGTGCACATTTCGGAAATTGCCGACCACTACGTCAAAGACGTGAATGACCACCTGAAAATCGACGACATCGTCACGGTGAAGGTGATCAACGTCGACAAGGACGGCAAGATCGGTCTGTCGATCAAGCAGGCCATCGATCGTCCGGAAGGCTATGTTCCTCCGCAGCGCGGCGACCGGCAAGGCCGGCCCGGAGACCGCAGACCGGGCGGACGCGGCGGATTCAGATCGGCTCCCGGCAAAATGTCCTTCGAGGAGAAAATGTCCCGGTTCTTGAGAGACAGCGAGGAACGCATTTCCTCCCTGAAGAAGAATACGGAAGGCAAACGCGGAGGCCGCGGATCGAGACGCGGCTGAGGCAAATTGTTGAAGATGCAGGCAGAACCGACAGGTTCTGCTTTTTTTGATGCAATAGATCCCTGTTTACAAGACACCAAAAAGTGTCGTATAGTGGATATGTCACCGAATGGTGGCGCATACCATGTTTAAGCGGGTGATCTTTCCATAACCATATCAAACATTGCTACTGGAGTGGGTACCGTGAGCAAAGTTCAACAACGAGACGTCTTCGATGCGATTGCCGATCCGACGAGACGCCGGCTGATCCAGCTGCTCGCCGAAGCGGAGGAGCTGCCGCTGCATGAGCTGGCCTCGCATTTTCCGATGGGCCGGACCGGCGTTTCCAAACATCTGGGCATTCTGAAAGAGGCCGGGCTTGTGAAAGACCGCAAGGTGGGCAGGGAGACCCGCTACAAGCTGGATGCGGCACCGCTGAAAGAGGTTCAGGACTGGGTCGCCTATTACAGCAACTACTGGAGCGCCAACATGATGCGGTTGGGCCAATTGCTCGAGGAGGAGGAGGACGCATGAGTTTTTCGTTAAACATGGATTTTCAGTTTGAGACGACGGTGGAGAAGCTGTGGTCCGCCTTGACCGATTCCCGCAAGCTGGCCAAATGGATCGCGGACAACGACTTCAAGCCGGTGGTCGGGCATCGATTCCAGTTCCGCCATCAGCCGAACGAGTACTGGGACGGCATCGTGGACAGCGAAGTGCTCGCCGTGGAAGCGCCGCATCGGCTGTCCTTCTCATGGGTGGTCGGCGAGGAGCGGCACACGGTGACGCTGACCCTGGACGATCTCGGGAACGGCAAGGTGCACCTGCGCCTCGAACAGACCGGTCTCTCGAACAAGGCGGCGCTGGCCGGCGCCCAATACGGCTGGAAGGCCTGGGTCGAAAAGCTGGAGCAGGTATTGGCGGAGTAAAAGCCAAAAGCGCGGCGGAGGGAAAACGGGCAGCTGTACTTTCCCGGCACGGGAGCCGCGGATGATCCATTGAGAGGAGCTGAGCGCATGGGATTTCTGCAGGACAATCTGATTCCGTTTTTCAGGCAACGGGAGATCGTCTTCAGGGAAAGCCGCAGAGAGGCGGACGATGTCGTGAGCTTCCTGTTCGACAAGCCGGATGATCTGGCCTGGAAGGCGGGGCAATACGGGCTGTTCACGATCACGCACAAGAAAATCAAAAACGCGACGAAACCGTTCAGCGTCTCGTCCGCGCCCGCCGAGAACGTCATCCGCATCACGACGGTTGTGCGGGACAACCCGAGCGCGTTCAAGCGGGCGCTGCTGGAGCTTTCGCCCGGCATGAAGGTGACGCTGCGCGGTCCCGTGGGGCCTTTTTATCCGAAAGACAAGGCTCCCGTGCTGTTCATCGCGGGCGGCATCGGGATTACGCCGATTCGCTCCATCCTGAAACAGATCGAGGCGGAGGGAAGCGGGGGTGAGCGGCAAATCCGGCTGCTTTACGTGGACAGCCACCGGCGGCATCTGTTCAAAGACGAACTGGACCGGATCGCCGACCGGTCCGCCGTCAGCATCGACTACCTGGACTCGCGCGATCAGCTGTACCGCGAGCTCGACCGGCTGGCCGACGCGTACCGCAAGGACGGCAGCATCATGATTGCGGGAGCGCAATCGATGGTGAATCCGCTTGCGGCGGAGCTGAGAAACCGGAAAATTCCGAAGCGGAACATCGTCAAAGACGCGTTCTTCGGCTATTAATTCGGAGGAGACGGAAGGAAAGATCCGCTGGCGTTCGCCACATGAAGCCAGGATCGGACGGAAGCCGCGCCGCTTTCGTCCGCGGATTTTGCCGGTCCGTCGGACCTTCAAATTTCTCGTGATGCGGGCGAATGCAGGCGCGGCGGGCATTCGCCCTTTGTCGTCCGCCCTGGCGGAGGCGCGCTGCTTGTGTCGGAAAAAAAATAGCCGCCGCCTACCGAATATGACAAACTCCTGAAGGCACCCCGCCTATAATAGGAGTCACTTCTCGCGTCCGCTGCGGGCAAGTGCGGACAAGCATATTCGGATGGGTGGTGCTGTTCAAGATGGACAAGCAGAATATTGTGCCGCTTCCCGGGACCGGCAGCCGGCACGGCGGCGGCCGGTCGAAGCTCGGGTACAGATGGCGGAAGCTATCGTCATCGGCCTCGCAGCTGTTCCTGTCCCGGCGCTGGACGATGCTGATCGCCGTGGTCGGCCTGCTGCTCGGCCGCGCCGCGATATTGGACACGCTCGCGCCGTTCGCGGCCGCCTATTTCGCCGTCATTTATTTCCTGCGCCGCGATGCGGCCTTCATTGCCGCGCTGGCGCTCGTCGCCGGCAGCTGGCTGGCCGCCGCGCCCCAGGCCTGGTCGACCGCGGCCGAGCTGCTCGTGTTCTACCTGCTCGTGCGCGGGATGGAGGCTTACGAGCGCGCTGAAATATCCTATGCGCCGCTGCTCGTTTTTATATCCGCCTTGCTGGTGCAATTGTTCGGCGTCGTGCTGGACAAGGCGCTGACCGGCTACCAGCTGCTCATGGTCGGGGTGGAGGCGGGCCTGGCGTTCGTGCTCACCCTCGTCTTCATCCAGGCGGTTCCCGTCCTGATGCTGACGAAGAAGCCGGCGCTGCTGCGCAATGAAGAGATCATCTGTCTGATGATTCTGCTTGCTTCAATCATGACGGGCGCGGCCGGCTGGACGGTCTATGATCTGGAGATTACGCACATCCTGTCGCGCTACGTCCTGCTCCTGTTCGCGCTGGCCGGCGGCGCCCTGCTCGGCGCGTCGGTCGGCGTGATCGCCGGGCTCATCCTCAGCCTGGCCGACTTCGGCGCCGTCCTGCAGATGAGCCTGCTCGCGTTCGCGGGGCTGCTCGCCGGCCTGCTCCGGGAAGGCGGCAAGCCGGCCGCGGCTTTCGGCATGCTGCTCGGGACGACGATCCTGTCCGTCTATGTCGGCGGAACGGAAGGCGCGCTCACTTCGACGTGGGAATCGGCAGCCGCCGCGCTGCTGTTCCTGATGACACCGCGCGCGCTGCTGAAGACGATCGCCCGCTATGTGCCGGGCACGGCCGAGCATGCGCGGTCACAGCACGAATACGCCCGCCGGGTTCGCGACGTGACCGCGCAGCGGGTGACGCAATTCTCCGAAGTGTTCCGTCAGCTCTCGGAAAGCTTCGCCGAGACGGCCGATGTCGAACCGTTCGGCCGGCGGCAGCAGGAACGGGTCCACTTCGTCAACGCCGCGGCCGAGGCGGTCTGCGCGACCTGTTTCCGGCAGCAGCAATGCTGGGAAGGGAAGTTCCAGCAGACGTACCGGCTCATGAAAGAAATGACGGCGTCCGTCGAGCGCGAACGGCCGCAGCTGGGCGAGGAGCTGCCGGAGACGTGGACCAGGCACTGCGTCAAGCCGCATCAGGTGCTCGCCGTGCTGCGTCAGCAGGTGGAGCTGGTCGAGCACGACCGGCTGTGGCGGAAGCGCATCCGGGAGTCGCGCCGCCTGGTGGCCGACCAGCTGTCGGGCGTCTCGCGGATCATGCAGGATCTGGCGCGGGAGATCCGCCGGGAAGGCCAGGAGATGCACCTGCAGGAAGAGCAGATCCGCGAGGCGGTGGAAGGGCTCGGCCTGTCGATCCGCAGCGTCGAGATCATCAGCCTGGAGGAAGGCAACGTCGAGATCGAGATCGCGCATACGTTCCCGCGGGGATTCGATGAATGCCGGAAAATGATCGCGCCGCTCCTGACCGACATTCTCGGCGAGCCGATCGCGGTGAAATCGGAACGACTGCCGGAGCGCAGCGGGGAGCCGTCGATCGTGACGTTCACATCGGCGAAGGCGTATGAGGTGGAGACCGGCGTGGCGGGCACGGCCAAGGGCGGCGGGCTGCTGTCGGGCGACAGCTACAGCACGGTGGAGCTGGCGAACGGCAAGTTCGCGGTGGCCGTCAGCGACGGCATGGGCGGCGGCGAGCGGGCGCGGCTGGAGAGCCGCTCGGCGCTGGACATGCTGCATCAGCTGCTGCAGTCGGGGATGGACGAGAAGCTGGCGATCCAGACGGTCAATTCGGTGCTGCTCCTCCGCTCGGCCGACGAAATGTTCGCGACGGTGGACGTGGCGCTCATCGACCGGTACACGGCGAAGACAACGTTCCTGAAGGTCGGCTCCACGCCGAGCTACATCAAGCGGGGCAGCGACGTCATCCCGATCACCGCCGGCAATCTGCCGATCGGCATTCTGCAGGAGATCGACGTCGATCTCGTCCGCGTGCAGCTCTATCCCGGCGACACGCTGATCATGATGACCGACGGCGTGTACGACGCGCCGGGGCATGCGGTGAACAAGGAGATCTGGATGAAGCGCATCATCCAGGAGCTGAAGGCGGAAGATCCGCAGCAGATGGCGGAAGAGCTGCTCGACACGGTGCTGAAGAGCAGCGCGGACGAAATCCGCGACGACATGACGATCGTCGTCGCCCGCGTGCGGCGGTTCCAGCCGGAATGGGCGACGTTCCGCTGGCCGGGGCTGACGAAGCTGGAGCGTCCGAGGACGGTGAGTTGAGCAGGCGGAAACTTTTTTTCCATGCCGGACAATTGCCGCGCCGAAGTTTACCTCTCTTCCATATCGGGCATGCTGTTACCAGAATCGATAGATTCGAGATTCGAAGGAGGGGCTTCGGCCATGAGACAATTGTTGCTGATCACGGACGGCTGCTCGAACGTCGGGATGAGCCCGGTCGTCGCGGCGGCCCATGCGAAGGCGGAAGGCATTACGGTGAATGTGATCGGGGTGGTGGAACGCGGCGAATCGATTTCTTCCGCGGAAGTCGAGATCGAGGAAATCGCGCGCGCCGGCGGCGGCATGAGCCGGCTCGTGAATACGCACCAGCTGTCGCAGACCGTGCAGATGATGACGCGCAAGACGGTCGTGACGACGATCCAGCAGGCGGTGAACAAGGAGCTCCGGCAGGTGTTCGGCGCGGAATCGGTCGAAGCGCTGCCTCCGGATCGGCGCGGCGAAGTCGTGCGCGTCATCGACGAACTCGGCGAATCGTCGCCGCTGAAAATCGCGCTGCTCATCGACACGAGCGCGAGCATGCGCCCGAAGCTGGCGGCGGTCGAGGAAGCGATCCGCGATCTCGTGCTCAGCCTGCAGTCGCGCTCCGGACGGAGCGAGATTGCCGTGTTCCATTTTCCCGATTCGGAAAACGGCGAGGGCTGCGTCTGCGATCTGGACTGGACCGACAACATCGCCGGCGTGAAGCGCATTCTGCCGCGGCTGGCCATGCGCGGCACGACGCCGACCGGACCGGCGATGATGCAGGTCATTGATTTTTTCCGTCAGGGCGATTATGGTAGAACCATCAGAGGCGAAATGGACGGGATGACAGGTGAAGACGTCGTCTGAACTTCGGCTGGCGCCCGGCACGGTCATCACGGGCAAATGGAATCGCGGCCGATACCGGGTCGAGCGCCTGCTCGGAGAGGGGGCGAACGGCAAGGTTTACCTGGTGGAACACAGCCGCCGCCTGTATGCGATGAAGGTCGGCGGGGACGCGGTGGATCTGCAGTCCGAGATCAACGTTCTCCGCAGCCTGGCATCCCGGCGGCGGAGAACGGAACCGTTTCTGCTTGCCGTCGACGATTATGTCCATCGGGACGGCAAGGAATATCCGTTCTACATCATGCGGTATGTGCGCGGCAGCGTGCTGCACGAGTATTTGCAGCGCGAAGGCGCGGACTGGTTCCCGCTCGTCGGGTACAATCTGCTCGGCAAGCTGGCCGAGCTGCACGAAGCGGGCTTCGTGTTCGGCGATCTGAAGCGGGAGAACGTGCTGGTCGGCAGCTACGGCCGCGTGGAGCTGGTCGATTACGGCGGCGCGACGGCGATCGGCAAGAGCGTCCGCCAGTTCACCGAGCTGTACGACCGCGGGTACTGGAATGCGGGCAGCCGGACGGCCGAAGGAACGTACGACCTGTTCTCATTCGCGGTGCTGTGCCTTCATCTGTTCGAAGGCCGGCGGCTGCTTCAGCTGACGAAGACGCTGCTGCCGCAGAACCGCTCGCCGGCGGATTTGATCCGGCTGACAACCGGCCATCCGGCGCTGAAACCGTTCGCCGGCTGGCTGGCCCGCGCGCTGGGCGGCGAATTCGCTTCCGCGCGGGAAGGCGCCGCCGCCTGGCAGCGGATCATGTACGGCGGGGGCGTGAAGCCGGCCCGCAGACGGCGGTCGACGGCCGGCTGGGCGGCCGGCCTGTTCGCCTGCACGATGATCGCGCTGGCGGCGGCGATTGTATGGATGATATCGGAAGGCATGCTGCCGACCGGGCTGTCGTGACGGAAGTCCGGCGCATGCGGCATGCTTCTTCGTCATGCGCATATTTGCAGGTAGGGGGACGGCAGGATGGATCTGGCGGCGCGCATCCGGCGGACGGCGGAGCGGGAAGGGCTCTGGCAGCCGGGCGATACGATACTGGCCGCCGTATCGGGCGGTCCGGATTCGACGGCGATGCTGCATCTGTTGCGGCGGCTGTCCGGCGAATGCGGCTTCAGGCTCGCGGCGGCCCATGTCAATCACGGCTTCCGCGGCGAAGAATCGGCGCGGGAAGCGGAATTCGTGCGCCGGTTGTGTGAAGAGCTCGGCGTGCCGCTCGACGCGGTCGAATACGATCTTCCTTCTTATATAGAAGAGACGGGGATGAACGCGCAGGCGGCGGCGCGGGAGAAGCGGTACGCGTTTCTGCGATCGGCGGCGGCGCGGCGGGGCGCGTCGCGGATCGCGCTGGCGCACCATGCGGACGACCAGGCCGAGACGGTGCTCATGCGGCTGCTGCGCGGGGCCGGGACGTCCGGCATCGCCGGCATGCCGATGAAGCGGCGCGAAGGAAATGTGGAACTGATCCGGCCGCTGCTTCGTATATCCAAATTGGAGCTGCTGCAGTACTGCGCGCGCGAAGGGCTTGGCTATTGCGAGGACAGCAGCAACCGCAAGACGGTGTACTTCCGCAACGCCGTCCGGCTGGAGATTCTGCCTTTCCTCGAGCGGTACAACCCGAACGTGTCCGCATCGCTCGTGCGGCTGGCCGAAATCAGCCGCGCGGAGGACGACTTCCTGACGCGGGAAGCGGAACGCGCGATGGCCGGACTCGTGCGCCGGGAACAGGGCGGATTTGCCATGGAACGCGGCGCGTTTCTCGGCCTGCATGTCGCTTTACAAAGAAGATTGATTACTCTAATATTAATCTATCTTGGGGTGGAAAAAGGGGCCATCCCGTTCGAACGGATCGACGCTATCCGGGAAGCCGCCGCGGAAGGCTCGCCGACGACATCGGTGATCGAGGCCGGACGCGGCGTCCGCTTCTTGCGGGAATACGACGTGCTGCGGTGGATGACGGGCGATGCGGCCGGGGACGATGCCGGGTTCGAGTATGAAGTGACGGCGGATGTCCGCGAGCTTGCGATTCCCGAAGCGGGCGGCCGGCTCGTCTTCCGCCGCATGCTCCGCGCGGCGGGCGAACCGCTGCCCTCACCGGGCGCGGAATCCCGCTGCGCGGCGCTGTTCGACGAAGACGCCGTCGCTTATCCGCTTCGCGTTCGTTCCCGCCGGCCCGGCGACCGGATGCGCCTCGCCGGTTTAAACGGCTCCAAAAAGGTGCAAGATATTTTCGTTGACGGCAAGGTTGCGCGGGCCATGCGCAACCGGATTCCGCTTGTTGCGGATGCCGAAGGCCGGCTGCTATGGATTGCCGGCATCCGGCGGTCGGCGGACGCGCCGGTGACGGAGGATACGACGCGCATACTGCGGATCGAGTGGCAGGATGATACATTGGAGGTCTGGCGTTGTTAAGCGACATTCAGGAAATTTTGTATGACGAAGAGCAGATCCGGCATAAAGTAATTGAAATGGGCCGTCAGCTCAGCCGCGATTTCAAGGATCGGAATCCGTTGGTCATCTGCATTCTGAAAGGCGCATTCATCTTCATGGCCGATCTGGTGAAAGCGATGGACATTCCGCTCGAGATCGATTTCATGGCCGTCTCCAGCTACGGCGCGTCCACGAAGTCGTCCGGCGTCGTCAAGATCGTGAAAGATCTGGACGTGCCGGTGGAAGGGCGTGATGTGCTCATCGTCGAGGACATCATCGACAGCGGCCTCACCCTCAGCTATCTGATCGATGTGCTCGAACGCCGCAACGCGAAGTCCGTGACGGTTGCGACGCTCTTCGACAAGCCGTCCGGCCGGACGGTCGAACTCGAAGCGGACTACGTCGGTTACACGCTGCCGGATGCTTTCGTTGTCGGCTACGGGCTCGACTACGCGGAGAAATACCGCAACCTGCCGTTCATCGGCATTCTGAAGCCGGAAGTCTACAACCGATGACTCCGAAGAACGTTCCGTCGGCGGAGCTGCCCAACCGGGGGCGTCCCCGCGCCATGCTCCTCCTCGCGGTCGTGTTGTGATGGCAAGACGTGCTATGGTAAAATAGTTGAAGCGCCTTGAGAGGAGGTAGGGGATGAATCGGTTCCTGAAGAATACGGGATTCTATCTGATCATCTTTCTCGTTACCGTCGGAATCGTCCATTTCATCAGCACCCAGAACGAAACAACCGAGCGGAAATCATACGACGAACTGCGCCAGCTGATCAAGGCGGACAATGTCGAAGAACTGACGCTCCGGTATGACGGCGCTTCGTATCTCGCCACAGGCAAATATCGCATGCCTCCCGCCGGGGTGCAGCAGAACGCGTTCTACTCCCGGATACCGGCGGAAGAATTTGCGATCGAGGAAATCAAGGACGCTTCCGAACAGAACGGGTTTACATTATATGTGGAGAAGCAGCAAGGCCAGAGCATCTGGCTGACGTTCCTCACCTCCATCATACCGTTCGTCATCATGTTCATCCTGTTCTTCTTCCTCATTAATCAGGCGCAGGGCGGCGGCGGCAAGGTGATGAACTTCGGCAAGAGCCGTGCGCGTCTATATAATGAAGACAAGAAGCGGGTGACATTCGAAGACGTCGCGGGCGCCGACGAGGAGAAGCAGGAGCTGGTCGAAGTCGTCGAGTTCCTGAAGGATCCGCGCAAGTTTGCCGCGGTCGGCGCGCGCATTCCGAAGGGCGTGCTGCTCGTCGGTCCGCCGGGTACGGGCAAGACGCTGCTTGCCCGCGCGGTGGCCGGTGAAGCGGGCGTGCCGTTCTTCAGCATTTCCGGCTCCGACTTCGTGGAAATGTTCGTCGGTGTCGGCGCATCCCGCGTTCGCGACCTGTTCGAGAACGCGAAGAAGAATTCCCCGTGCATCATATTCATTGACGAGATCGACGCCGTCGGCCGGCAGCGGGGCGCCGGTCTGGGCGGCGGCCATGACGAACGCGAGCAGACGCTCAACCAGCTGCTCGTCGAGATGGACGGTTTCGGGGCGAACGAAGGCATCATCATCATCGCGGCGACGAACCGTCCGGACATTCTCGACCCGGCGCTGCTGCGCCCGGGCCGCTTCGACCGCCAGATTACGGTCGATCGTCCGGACGTGAAGGGACGCGAAGCGGTGCTCAAGGTGCACGCCCGCAACAAGCCGCTGGCGAAGGATGTCAATCTCGAGACGATCGCGAAGCGGACGACCGGGTTTACCGGCGCCGATCTGGAGAACCTGCTGAACGAGGCGGCGCTCCTGGCGGCCCGCCGGAACAAGCGGGAGATCGCGATGATCGAGGTGGACGAGGCGATCGACCGCGTCATTGTCGGTACGGAGAAGCGCAGCCGCGTCATCAGCGATCGCGAGAAGCGGATCGTCGCGTACCACGAAGCAGGGCACACGGTCATCGGCTATTTCCTGGAACACGCGGACATGGTCCACAAGGTGACGATCATTCCGCGGGGCCGGGCGGGCGGCTATGTCATCATGCTGCCGAAGGAAGATCGAATGCTCGTCACGAAGCAGGAACTGCTCGACAAGGTGACCGGGCTGCTCGGCGGCCGGGTCGCGGAGGAGCTGTTCATCGGCGAGATCGGCACCGGCGCCTACAGCGACTTCAAACAGGCGACGTCGATCGTGCGCAGCATGATCATGGAATACGGCATGAGCGAGAAGCTCGGACCGATGCAGTTCGGCAACTCGCAGGGACAGGTGTTCCTCGGCCGCGACCTTGGACACGAGCAGAACTACTCCGACGCGATCGCCTACGAGATCGACCAGGAGATGCAGCGCATCATCAACGAATGCTACACGCGCGCGAAGGAACTGCTCACCGCCAAGTCGCGGGAAGTGAAGCTCATTGCCGAGACGCTGCTTGAAGTCGAAACGCTCGAACTCGAGCAGATCAAGCGGCTGATCGAGACCGGATCGCTGGACGGCGGCGAAGGCGGCAGCGGCGAGGGCAACGCGGAGCCGAAGGAGACGAGCAGCGAGCCGGCTGTCGATACGCTGGGCAATGTGCGCGTCCGGATTCAATCGAAGGAGCCGGGCGAGGATACGCTGCCTCCGGGCGGCGACGACGGCAGCGGCGACAAGCGCGGCTGAACCGTCCCGGCATTTCAGCGACGGACAAGTCGACACAACCGCCTCGGCGCGGCCGAACAGGCCGCTGCCGGGGCGATTTTTGTGGTTCCGGCGGCGTGCGAAGGTCCTCAGGCGTCGGCATGCTCCATCCGGCGGGCTTGCGGTTGTGTCTATTTGTTGACAGAGTCCTGCACCCCGTGTAAATTAGGTGATAATCAAATGGTTTTGCGGCCGGATGGTCACACTATGACTGTTCCATCGCATATGCGAATTCGTGAAATTTGGCACAAATTACAGCGCGGATCGGACAGCGGTGTCAAGCGCGCCTCGGCGGGAACATCGGCGTCATGCGCGCGGCTCGAAGGAGAGGATCGACAGAGATGGAAGCATTGGCGCTCGAGCGGAGGGCGGAACAGAACCGCGAACTCCGCGAACGGCTTGAGCAGTTGAAGAAGGAACGCAACGCCATCATTCTGGCGCATTATTATCAGCGCGACGAAATCCAGGAAGTGGCCGATTTCCGCGGCGACTCGTTCCTGCTGGCGCAGAAGGCCGCCCAGACCGACGCTGAAGTTATCGTTTTTTGCGGCGTCCACTTCATGGGCGAGAGCGCGAAGATTCTGGCGCCGGACAAGACGGTTCTCATTCCCGACGAGCGGGCCGGTTGCCCGATGGCCGACATGGTCAACGTCGACGGCCTCCGGAAACTGAAGGCGCAGCATCCGAACGCGACGGTCGTCACTTACATCAACTCGTCCGCCGAAGTGAAGGCCGAGACCGACATCTGCTGCACGTCGTCGAATGCCATCAAGGTCGTCAATTCGGTACTGACCGACGAAGTCATCTGGGTGCCGGACAAGAACCTCGGCCACTATGTCCAGCAGCACACGGACAAGAAGATGATTATCTGGGAAGGCTACTGCAATACGCACGACATGCTGACGGTGAAGGACATCGAGGAGATGAAGGCGCAGCATCCGAACGCGATCGTCGCCGTCCATCCCGAGTGCCGCCCGGAGGTCGTCGCGATGGCCGATTTCGTCGGCAGCACGACGGCGATCATCAAATTCTGCCGCGAGTCCGAGCACAAGGAATTCATCATCGGCACGGAAGACGGGACCGGCTACCAGCTTCGCAAGGACAGCCCGGACAAGATCTTCCACTTCGCATCGAAATATCTCGTCTGCCCGAACATGAAGGTCAACAACCTGAAGAAGCTGGTCAAATGTCTCGAAAATATGCATCCGCAGGTTTATGTGCCGCCGCATATCGCAGACAAGGCAAGGCTGTCTCTGGAGCGCATGCTGCAAGTGAAGTAGCATGCGCTGCTTCTTCGCTTACCCCTCGCACGCATTCCTGAACCGCATGATACGGATGAACGCATCGGAGGAACGGATATGATCCCGCGATATTTGGTCGACGCGGCGCCGGACGAGCTGCCCGTCGTCGAGAAGGACGTCATCGTGATCGGGGCCGGCATCGCCGGTCTTTTTACCGCCATCAAGGCGAGCGAACGGCATTCGGTGCTCATGATTACGAAGAAATCGCTGATGGACAGCAACACCCGCTATGCGCAGGGCGGCATCGCCGCCGTCATTTCCGACGAAGATTCGCCGGCGCTCCACCGGCAGGACACGCTCATCGCGGGCGCCGGCCTGTGCTCGCACGAAGCGGTCAATGTGCTGGTGCATGAAGGGCCGGAAGGCGTCCGTGAACTCATCCGGATGGGCGCGCAGTTCGATCAGGAGAACGGCGAGTTCGCGCTGACGAAGGAGGGCGCCCACAGCCAGCGGCGCATCCTGCACGCGAACGGCGATGCGACGGGGTTCGAGATCGTGCGCGCCTTGTCGGAGAAGGCGCTGGCCAATCCGAACATTGAAGTGTGGGACGATCACTTCGCCATCGATCTGATTACGGATGACGGGGAATGCCACGGCGCGCTCGTGCAGAAGCCGGACGGCTCGCGGCTCATCGTCCGGGGCAAGGCGACCGTGCTGTGCACGGGCGGCACCGGACAACTGTACCGCTATACGACGAATCCGGAGGTCGCGACGGGCGACGGCATCGCGATGGCGTACCGCGCGGGCGCGGAGATCCGGGATATGGAATTCGTCCAGTTCCATCCGACGGCGCTCTGCTATCCGGGGGCTCCCCGGTTCCTCATCTCGGAGGCGGTGCGCGGCGAAGGCGCGGTGCTGCGCAACATCGGCGGCGAGCGGTTCATGTCGCGGTACCATCCGCAGCTCGAGCTGGCGCCGCGCGACATCGTCGCCCGCGCGATCGTCAGCGAGATCGAGCGGACGAAGTCGACGTTCGTGTACATCGACATTACGCACGAGCCGGCCGATCTGGTGCGCCGGCGGTTTCCGACCATTTACGAATATTGCCTGCAGTACGGCCTCGATCTGACGAGCGACTGGATTCCGGTCGCGCCGGCAGCCCACTACATGATGGGCGGCGTGAAGACCGACCTGTACGGCGAGACGAACATCCGGCGCCTGTTCGCCTGCGGGGAATGCTCGTCGACCGGTGTGCACGGCGCCAACCGGCTGGCCAGCAATTCGCTCTCCGAAGCGATCGTGTTCGGCCGCCGCATTGTGGAGCGGATCGGGCAGCTCGGGCCGCTGGCCGGAATGCCGAAGTTCGAGAGCGGAGAACCGCGCACGCAGCCGTCCACCCAGGCGGCCATCGAGAAGCGGCTGAAGCTGCAGAAAATCATGCTGCGCTGTTCGGGACTCAGGCGGGACGCGAACGGGCTGAACAAAGGGCTGCTGGAGCTGAAGCGGCAATTGCCCATTTTCCAGACGGTGCTGACGAAGCGCGAGGAGTACGAGTTCGCGAACCTGCTCACCTGCGCGCTGCTCACGACGCAGGCGGCGCTCGCCCGCGAAGAGAGCCGCGGCGCGCATTACCGGGAAGACTTCCCCGAGCGGGACGATCTGCTCTGGCGCAAGCATATCGTCCTGCATCGCGAGCGGGGGATTTACGAGGAGCGGATCGACGATGTTTGAGCTGGACCGTTACAATGAAGCGATCCGGAGCATGATTCGCGGATGGCTGGACGAAGATATCGGATACGGCGACATTACGACGGAATCGACAATTCCGGCGGGCAGCCGGCACAAGGCGGTCATTCATGTGAAGGAAGACGGCGTGCTCGCCGGTTTGCCCGTCGCCCGGCTCGTCTTCCATGTCGTGGACCCGACGCTGGAATTCCGCGCTCTGGCGGAAGACGGACAGAAGGTTGCCAGGGGAACGGTCATCGCCGAAGTCGAGGGCAGCACCCACAGCATTCTGACGGGCGAACGGCTGGCGCTCAATCTGCTGCAGCGGATGTCGGGCATCGCGACGAAGACGCGCCGGTTCGTCGACGCCCTCGAGGGACTGCCGGTTCGGCTCGTCGATACGCGCAAGACGACGCCCGGCCACCGGCTGCTCGAGAAGTACGCGGTCCGCATGGGCGGCGGCGCGAACCACCGGTTCGGCCTCTATGACGCCGTCATGATCAAGGACAACCATATCAAAGGGGCCGGGGGCATCCGGGCGGCGGTCGCCGCAGCGCGGGCGCGCATTCCGCATACGATGACCATTGAGGTGGAGACGGAGACGATCGAGCAGGTCCGGGAGGCGCTGGAAGCCGGCGCCGACATCATCATGCTCGACAACATGCCCCCCGCCGGGATGGCGGAAGCGGTCAAGCTCATCCGGGAGCGGGCGCCGCACGTGAAAATCGAGGCATCGGGCGGTGTCAGGCTCGACACGATCCGGGAGATCGCGGCGACGGGCGTCGACATCATTTCGGTCGGCGGGTTGACGTACTCCTTCGATTCGCTCGACATCAGCCTTGATCTCGGAGACAAGAAGCCGGGAGGGACGCAGGCATGATTCTCGCGGCGGATGTCGGCAACACGAACATGGTGCTCGGCATTTTCCGGGGATCCGAATTGCTGCACCATTGGCGGCTCAGCACGAACCGGACGGCGACGGCCGACGAGTACGGGATGATGCTTCACAATCTGTTTCATTACGCGGGGCTCCGGATGGAAGACACCCGCGGCATCATCATTTCTTCGGTCGTGCCGCCGCTGATGCGGACGCTGGAGCAGCTGTGCCGGCAATATTTCCGCAAGGCGCCGCTGTTTGTCGGCCCCGGGGTGAAGACCGGGCTCAACATCCGCTACGAGAACCCGCGCGAAGTGGGCGCGGACCGGATCGTCAACGCGGTGGCCGCGATCGAGAAATACGGCGCGCCGGTCATCGTCGTCGACTTCGGCACGGCGACCACTTTCGATTACATCGACGCCGGCGGCAACTATCTGGGCGGCGCGATCGTGCCGGGCCTCGCGATCTCGGCCGAGGCGCTCTATCAGCGGGCGGCGAAGCTGCCGCGCATCGAGCTGGCCCGCCCGCGCAGCGTCATCGGACGCAACTCGGTCGCATCAATGCAGGCGGGCATGGTGTTCGGCTATGCCGGCCAGGTGGACGGCATCGTCCGCCGCATCCGGGCCGAGAGCCGTACGAACGCCCGGGCGATCGCAACGGGGGGGCTCGCGGAACTCATCGCGCCCGAGACCGAGACGATCTCGGTCGTCGACCCGCTGCTGACGCTGGACGGGCTCAGATTAATCTATGAACGGAATCAGGACGACACCGGAGGGAGAGTCGAATCATGAACGAATCACGCGGCGCGGATGACGTGCTGGTGCGCGGCATCGCGTGGGGCGGCGGACTCCGCGCGTACGCGGTGCGGACGACCGGACTCGCCGGCGAGCTGCAGCGCCGTCACGGCACGTATCCGACGGCGACGGCGGCGCTCGGCCGGGCGGCCACGGCGGGCGCCATGATGGGCGCCATGCTGAAGGGCGAGGAGAAGCTGACCATTCAGGTCAAGGGTGACGGACCGCTCGGCCAGATCGTCGTCGACGCGAACGCGAAGGGCGAGGTGCGCGGCTACGTCGACCATCCGCAGGTGCACCTGCCGCCCAACGCGCAGGGCAAGCTGGATGTCGCCGGGGCCGTCGGCCGCAGCGGATATATCCATATCGTGAAGGACCTCGGCCTCAAGGAGCCGTACCGCGGCAGCGTGCCGATCGTCTCGGGCGAGCTGGGCGAAGATTTCACTTACTACTTCGCATCGTCGGAGCAGACGCCGTCCGCCGTCGGACTCGGCGTACTGGTTGATGTGGACGGCAGCGTGCTGCACGCCGGCGGCTTTATTCTGCAGATCATGCCGGGCGCGGAGGAGAAGGATATTGCCCGGCTGGAGCAGCGTCTGCAGGAGATGCCCCATGTGACGTCTCTCCTGGACCGGGGCGAGACGCCGGAGTCGATTTTGCGCTTTTTGACGGATGACGACGTGCAGCTGCTGGATGCGATGCCGATTGTCTTCAAATGTTACTGCTCCCGCGAACGGGTGGAGCGGACGCTCGTCAGCATGGGCGAAGCGGAGCTTGCGTCGCTGATCGAGGAAGACGGGCGGGCGGAAGTGACCTGCCATTTCTGTAACTCGGCGTACGAATTCGATCGGCATGATCTGGAGAGATTGCTGGAGCAGGCCAAACCCAAGCAGGATGTGTAAGATCGGAAGGCGGACCATGGAAAATGAGAAAGAACCAGATACTGAAGGCGGTCATCGTCCTTCAGACGGTCTGTCTGATCGCGCTGGCGGCGCTGGTGCTGGTGAAATGGCCGTCAGCGCGCGGCGATGATTTACAGATTGGCCCGGCAGGCGGCCATACCGCCGGCGACCGGGCGGGCCGGCCGGTCGCGGAAATCGGCGGCCGGACGATTACGGCGGACGAGCTTGCGGAGCAGCTCATGCGGGAGCACGGCTCGTCCGTTCTGCGCCGGATGCTGGTGCGCGAAGCGATCCGGCTGGAGGCGGAAGCCAACGGCATATCCGTATCGGAGCGCGAACTGGAAGAAGAATTGGACGAGATGATGTCGGGCTACGGAGACGAGGAAGCGTTCTACGAAGCGATGCGCGAGCAGCTCGGCATGAGCCCGGAAGAGGTGAGGGCGGACGCGGAAGAGCGGCTGCTGCTCGAGAAGATCGCGGTCCGTCCGATTCTGATTACGGATGAGGAAGTGGAGGCTTACATACGCGATCATCCGGAGCTGCTCGAACCGAAGACCAGGTTCACATTCTCCTGGATTGTGACGGAGGAGCAAGACGAAGCGGAGGCGGTGCTGGATCGGCTGAAAAAGGGCGAATCGTTCGAGGAACAGGCGCGCATCTACTCTATCGACGACTACACCGCGGAATACGGCGGTTTCTACGGCACGGTGGAAGCGGATGACCCGTTCCTTGACGCGGAGGTCATGGAGCTGGCCGCATCGCTGTCGCCCGGCGAGCTCGGCGGCCCCGTCGAAACCGCGGACGGATGGGCGGTCATCCGCCTCGAGGACCGCGAGGTCGAGGAACGGCCGGACGAACGCAGGCTGCGGGAGCAGGTGCGGATGCAGCTCGGACTCGCGGCGGCGCCGTCGCTCAAGGAAGTCGAAGAAGCGCTGCTCGGCAAGTACGGCGCCAGGATCCTCGATGACGAACTGGCAGACCGGGGAAGTGCGGAATTCCGGCATGAAACTGGCTATTGACAATTCCGATAAGACATTGTTAAGATGGAAGAAAGCTAAACCCTACTAATTCGGTCGGAAATAAAGGAGGTTCTGCCATCATGCCAAAGATTGTAAACAGTGTTACGGAACTGATCGGGGATACGCCGCTTGTGCGCTTGAACCGGCTCGTACCGGAAGGCAGCGCTGAAATTTATGTAAAGCTGGAGTATCAAAACCCGGGCGCCAGCGTCAAGGACCGGATTGCCATCAGCATGATTGAAGAAGCGGAGAAGCAAGGCCGCATCAAGCCGGGCGACACGATCGTCGAACCGACGAGCGGCAACACGGGCATCGGTCTGGCCATGGTCGCCGCGGCGAAGGGCTATCGCGCGGTTCTCGTCATGCCGGAGACGATGAGCATCGAGCGCCGCAACCTGCTGCGCGCTTACGGCGCCGAACTGGTGCTGACCCCCGGTTCGGAAGGGATGAACGGCGCCGTCCGCAAGGCGGAAGAGCTCGTCGCCCAGAACCCGTCCTGGTTCATGCCGCAGCAATTCAAGAATCCGGCGAACGTCAAGATCCACCGCGAGACGACCGGTCCGGAAATCGTCGAAGCGATCAACTCGCTGGACGGCAAGCTGGATGCTTTCGTCGCCGGCGTCGGCACGGGCGGTACGATCTCGGGCGCCGGCGAAGTGCTGCGGAAGCATTTCCCGCACATCAAGATTTACGCGGTTGAGCCGGCGGCATCCCCGCTGCTCTCCGGCGGCAAGCCCGGCCCGCATAAGATTCAGGGCATCGGCGCAAACTTCGTGCCGGACATCCTGAACCGCGAAATTTACGACGGCGTCATCACGGTCGAGAACGAAGAAGCGTTCGAGACGGCTCGCCGCGCCGCAAAGGAAGAAGGCATTCTGTGCGGCATCTCGTCCGGCGCAGCCATCTTCGCCGCGCTGAAGGTGGCGAAGGAGCTCGGCGCAGGCAAGCGCGTCGTCGCGGTCGTGCCGTCGAACGGCGAACGCTATCTGTCGACGCCGCTGTTCAACTTCGAAAACTGATTCCCGCCTGAAGCACCAACAAGCCCTAACCCGGCATCGGGTGGGGTTTTTTTCATGCATCCGCAGGCCTGCAAATCCACCGCGAATCCGGTATGATGGTGTCACATGAATGAAGCGAGGTTGCTGCGATGGCCGAAATCGAGAACCAAGTCCGATTCGCCGAAGCTTTGCGCGCGGGAGTCGCTTCCCTGAAGTCCCGTCCCGGCTACAAAACAGTTCGGCGAAACCGCAACTCCCACGCCGCCCAACCGGAATCTTATCTGGACAGAATCGCGGCGCAAATCGGCGTCTCCTCCAGCACGCTGAAAAGCTGGATCGGCCAGATGGGACGGAAGTACGTTCCCGGACGCGTGGAGGACGGGAAGCTGTTCGGCCTCCTGTGGATCGTGCTCCGGGACGGCGACCGGCCGACCGACTGGCTCGTCGATGTGCTCGGTTCGACATCCATCCCGGTGTTCACGCCGCCGGCCGAGGGCTGGGTCAGGGCATGCCTGCGCAAGGCGAAGGTGCTCCTGGCAAGCGGCGCGTTCGGGCCGCCGGAGGAGGCGGAGATCGACCGCGTCATCGCGCGCCTGTTCCCGGACGCCCGGGACGAGCGGCCCGTTGCGGCTGGCGGACCGGCAAGGTCCGCGGCGGAGGCCGCCCGGGAAGGGGCCGGGGCGGGGACGGTTCAGCCGCAGCCCGCGGTTGGGGCCGCACCGGAACGGTCCGCCGGCATCCGGCACAATCTGCCGACGCGCTGGTCGAACCGGTTCATCGGCCGCAGGACGATTCTCGACATCCTGAATCGGTGGATGCATACGGCGTCTCCCCTGTGCCTCATCACAGGCTGGAGCGGCGTAGGCAAAAGCACGATCGCGCTGGAAGCGGCGTACGCCTGTCTCGGAGAAACGCGCGGAGAGGCGGCGATCACGGAATCTCCGTGGCCGCGCGTCTCTTGCGCGATCTGGATCAGCGCCGACCTGAAGGGATTGAGCTACAGCTACTTCCTGGACACGATCGCCTATCAGCTGGGAAGGGCGGAGCTGCTCGGACAATCGGAGAACGAGAAGCAGTTCGTCGTGCGGAACGCCCTCGCCCATTATGCGACCGAAGGAACCATCCTGCTGATCGTGGACAACGTGGGCGCGTCGGATCGGGACATTCTGTTCTTCCTGGCCAATCTGCCGCAGGGGACCAAGGCGATCATGACCTCGCGCGATCACCGGCACAATCTGTTCCACGACGTGTCCCGCGATGTGCTCGCCATTCAGGTCGGGGGCATGGAGCGGGAGGATGCGCTGCGCTATCTGCGCCAGGAGACGCAAGTCCACCTCGCCGCCAGCTCCGGTGAACCCGGACGCGGCAACTTGCGGCAGCTCCTCGAATCGGACGACGACATGCTGGCGCAGCTGGTCGAAGCGGCGAACGGCAACCCGAAGGCGCTGTCCCTCTGCATCGCCTACATCGCGGACGGCGTCATCCCCGTCCGGTCGTTCATCCGGGAAGTGCAATCGGCCGGCTACTCGCTCGCCTCGCTGTTCGATTATCTGTTCGGCCACACCTGGGAACGATGCCCGGACAGCGTGAAGAAACTGTGGATGGCGCTCCCGCTGTTCCAGACGCCGCCCGGCGAGCGGAGCTGGGCGGCGGCGGCCGGCCTGAACCGCCGGGCGTTCCATCAGGCGGCGGACCAGATGCGTGCGTACGCGCTGATCACCGCGGAACGATCGGACGACGAGCTGCGCTACCGCGCCCACCAGACGGTCGTGGTGTACGGGGAGCAGAAACTCCGGGAACACGACGAATTCCGGACCGAAGCGCAAGCCCGCTGGCTGGCGGACTACCTGGACTATGTCGAAAACCATCTGGCGCGCCAGCCGGCCGGGCATATCTATTGGAGCAGCCTTCCCGGCAGCGGTTACGCGCGGGTCCGGAAGGAATGGCCCAATCTGTACAAGCTGCTGCAATGGTGCGAAGAGACGGGAAATGACGATTATTTGACCGCGTTCATGCTCAGAATGGCGCATTTCCTCAGCCGGATCAGCCTGCCGCTGCGCATCCGGTTCGGACTGAAAGCGGCGGAGGCCGCGGGCAGGCTGAACCGCGGGCTGCAGGAGGCGCTTTTCCGGATCGATACGGTCGGCTGGGCCTGTTTCGAGATCGGACGGAGCGAAGAGGGGTTTGCGCAGGTTAAGCGGGGACTCGCCATCGCGGAAAGCGCGGCGGGACCGGCATCCGATCCCGCGGAACGGGCGGAGCGCGATGATCTGCGCTCCCTGGGCCTCCAGTTCGAGGCGCGATATCATGCGGACCGCGGGGAGCTGGAGCGGGCGCGGACGCTGCTCGAAGAAGCGATGGCCATCCCGGCTTCGCCGGTCATCCGGCACCGCGCGCTGCTGCTGAAGGGAAACCTCGCGATGCTGCTTCGGGACGACGAGCAGGCGGTTGCGGATCTTGAAGAGGCGAACCGGATCAGCCTCACCTACGGCGGCGAGAAATCGATCGAGCCCCATTATCTGCTCGGCGCGGCGTATGTGCGCCGGGGCGAGTACGAGAAAGCGCGGGAGGCGTTTGAAGCCTTCCTCTACGACCCGGCCCTGGCCAACCAGATTGAACGGATCTACCACGAATACGGCATGGCGCAGCTGCTCGCGGCACAGCATCGGCATCGTGAAGCCCTCGACTTTGCGCGCAGCGCGCTGAACCGCATCGACGCGTGGGAGCCCGGCATCCGCATACGTCCGGAAGTTGCGGCGCTGCATGAGCGGCTGCTGGAAACGCTCGGGGAACGCCGGACGGATTGAAGCAGAAAATGTACAACGCGGCTGTACATTTTTTGTGCGCAATCGGGCCAAAAGGTCAGCGCGGCTTGCTTTCAAGCGGCGGCGGATTCGTGTACATTGGGGTTGATAGAGCCTGAAGCAGGAGGTTCCACAGCTCATGAGCACGATGAAAGCATGCGTGATCGAAGGTCCTCGCCGTGCGGCCGTCCGGGAAGTGCCGATCCCCGCACCCGGCCCCGGCGAAGTGCTGATCCGGGTCGAGCGCGCCGGGATCTGCGGGACGGATGTTCACATTTACAAAGGCGAGTACGTCTCCCCCTACCCGGTCATTCCCGGGCATGAGTTCTCCGGCACGATCGCCGGGCTCGGCGAAGGCGCGGATCAGTTCCGGATCGGCGACCGCGTCACCGCGGAGCCCAACATCCACTGCGGCCGCTGCGCGTACTGCCTGTCCCATCGCGGCAACCATTGCGAGAGCTGGCAGGCGGTCGGGGTCACCCGAAACGGCGCCATGGCGGAATACGTGACGGTGCCGGTCGGCAACGTGTTCCGGCTGCCGGACGGCATGAGCTTCGCCGAAGGCGCGTTCATCGAGCCGCTGGCCTGCGTCGTCCACGCGATGAACCGTCTGCAGCCCGCCCCCGGCGCCCGGACGCTCCTGTTCGGCGCCGGCGCCATGGGACAGCAACTTATCCAGGCGCTCGTCCATGCCGGCGTGTCCGATCTCGCGGTCATCGATATTTCCGAGGGCAAGCTGGCGATGGCCGCGGAGTGGGGCGCCACCCGGACGTTCCTGAGCGGTCAGTACGATGAAGCCGAATTGCTGGATGATTTCCCGCGCGGGTTCGACATTGTCGTGGACGCCACCGGCATCCCGAAGGTCATCGAGCAGGCGCTGAAGTATCTCGGTCCGGCGGGCAAATACCTCCAGTTTGGCGTAACGGCCAGGACGGCGGCCATCCAGCTCAGCCCGTTCGATCTGTTCCAGAAGGACTGGACGCTGATCGGATCGATGGCGACGAACGATACGTTCCATCAGGCGCTGCAATGGGCGAAGGCGAAGCGCATCCGGCTCGAGCCGCTCGTCACGCGCGTCATCGGCCTGGACGATCTTCCGCGCCTGTTCGAAAACGGCGCCGGCCCCGACGACCTCAAAGTGCAGATTCAGATCGGATGATCATCCGATTCCTGAGCGGCACCGCGGATTCATGCGCGGATGCCGCTTTTTCTTTGCCGGGCCGAAGAATCACAGATCTTGACAAAATTTGTCGAGCTATTTAATATTCATAGTAATTTAATTGGACTAATATGAATACATCAGGCTGTTTCGAAAGGATGTGTGTTCCTATGGATTCAACATGGCTGGATAACAATGTGGTGGCCGCGATTCAGACCAACTGGCTCAGCATCGTGTTGGGCCTTGTGGTCATCCTCGCGCTCCATTTCCTTGCCCGGAAGCGCATCGGCTTCGGCACCCGCGTGCTGATCGCCCTCGGGCTCGGCCTGGTCGCGGGGGTTGTGCTGAATGCGGCGGAGGCCAACTACGATGCGATCCAACTGATCGGGTCGATCTACGTCAATCTGATTCGCATGGTCGTCATCCCGCTGGTGTTCGTGCTCGTGATCAACAGCATCATTTCGATCACGGACACGGGGTATCTGAAGAAAATCGGCGGCAAGACGATCGGCTGGTTCCTGCTCACGACCGGCATCGCCGCCGTCATCGGGCTGCTCACGGCGCTGGCGCTGAACCCGGGCGCGGGCATCGACGCCCAAACGCCGGAAGACTTCCAGGCGCGGGAAGTTCCTACGCTGTTCCAGGTCATTCTCGATCAGGTGCCGAACAACCCGATCAGCGACGCGGCCAACGGCAAAGTGGTGCCGATTCTCATCTTCGCTCTGTTTATCGCCATTGCCACGGTGAAGCTCGGCGAGAAGAAACCGGAGACGGTGCAGCCGTTCAAGGCTTTCATTCAATCCGCCACGGAAATCATGCATCAAGTGATCAAGTTCGTTCTCCGTTTCACGCCGTACGGCGTGTTCGCCCTGATTGCCGTCATGGCGGCCCGCTACGGTCTGGAGACGCTTGAGCCGCTGGCGCGCCTGATCGGCGTCAGCTACGCCGCCCTGATCATTCACTTCGTTCTCATTTTCGGCGGATTGGTGCTGCTCGTGGCCAAGGTGAATCCGATCAAGTTCTTCAAAAAGGCATACCCGACCATCGCCGTAGCCTTCACGACGCGGAGCAGCTACGCCACCTTGCCGGTCAATCTGGAAGTGATCACGAAGCGCCTGCGCGTCTCGCCGCGCGTCGCCAGCTTCGTCGCACCGCTCGGCGCCACGATGAACTTCAACGGCTGCGGCGGAATTTGGCCGGCCATCGTCGCCGTGTTTGTGGCCGACATTTTCGGCATCAATCTCTCTTTCGCGGATTACATTTTGATTGTGCTGGTCAGCGCGATTTCGTCCATCGGGGTTGCCGGCGTACCGGGGCCCGCATCGATCTCCACCACGGTGGTTTTGACGGCGCTCGGATTGCCGCTGGAAGGCATTGCGATCGTCGCCTCCGTGGAAGCGTTGATCGACATGGGCCGCACCGCCGTCAACGCTACGGGCACGACGGTCACGAGCCTTCTCGTGGCGAATTCGGAAGGGGAATTCGACCGCGAAGCCTTCGATCGCGACGTGGAAGACGAGCTGGAACTGAATCCGGCGTGATGCGCGGCCGTCATTCAGCGAACCCGGAGACTGTCCCGTCTGCAGGGGCAGTCTTTTTTTGCGCCTGAATGGCGGCGTGCAGGGTGGAAATCGGGCTGCAATCTTGTACGATTAGAATGTGGGAGAGAGGGACTTCCACGACAGGAGGGGAGACGGCAGTTTGAGGAAGAGAGGCTTGGTGCTTGGTGCCGCATCGGCGGTGCTTGTTGCGCTTGTAGGGTTTCTTTTCGTTATGAACCGGTGGTTTTATCCTCCCCTCCCCGTGCCGGACGTATCGGCGAAGGAAGCGGTGAAGAAGCTGGAGGCTTCCGACCGCGTGCTGGCGGAGCTTGCCTCGGCAGGCGGTGTCCGGTGGTATATCGACCGGAACGGCGAGGGAATCGGTGCGGTCGACGATGCGGTCAAGCGGATGAGCGAAGCGGAAGGGTGGACGTTCACGAGCAAAGAAGGCGCCGGCCTGTTCTTTGAGAAGGACGGAGAGAGACGGATCGCGACGACCCGGATCTGGAACCGCAAGTACGTGCTCGTCAAAGTCCAGGACCTGTGACATTGGTCTATACGAAGGGCAACAATGGGGGGAATGGTTTGGCGTGACGGACGCTGTGACGACATTGGAACAATGGCGCGCCTGGCGGCGCGATGGATACAACACGCTGCCGCTGCTCAGGCGCGTGCGCCTCAAGCCGGGGGATGACCGGCCGGCCGAGTGGAGCGGCGCATGGATGGCGGCGCATCCGCACGCGATCGTGCTCGAGAGCGGCAAGGAAGGCCGGTACACGTATCTCGGCCTCCGGCCGTCGGCCGTGCTGCGCGGCAAAGGAAGCGAAGCCGAGGCGGTGGAGACGGGCGAAGCGCCGCCGCGGCGGCTCGAAGGCAAGCCGCTCGACGTCGTGCGCGCCTGGCTCGCGGGGCGCAAGGGGCCGCCCCTGCCGGACGGCCCGAAGTGGACCGGCGGCATCGCCGGGCTGTGGAGCTACGACATCATCCGCTCCATCGAGCGGCTGCCCGAGCGGGCCGCAGACGACCTCGGCCTGCCGGACTATCTGTTCCTGCGGCTGGACGAGCTGTGGATCATTGACCACGAGAAGCGGGAGCTGATCCTCGCCCGGCATGTGCCGGTGCCGGACGGGACGGACGACGTCGGGCTGGCCGACCTGTATGATGAAGCGCTGCAACATACCGAGCGCATGCGGGAGATCTGGGCGGGCATCGCGGCGGCCGCCCGCGCGCCGGAGGCGGAGCGGCGGCTTGCGGAGCGGCGAAAAGCGATGGAAGCGGACCGGCTCGAGATCGACATCGACGCGCTCGAAGGGCTGATCCGCCCGTTCAGCAAGCGGGCTTACATGGACGCGGTCGAGCGGATCCGCGACTACATCGCGCAGGGCGACGTGTTCCAGGTGAACCTGTCGCAGCGGATGAGCAAGCGGTCGTCGTCCGACCCGGACGCGCTGTACGAATGGCTGCGGTTGTTCAATCCGTCGCCGTACATGGGCTACCTGCGCTGCCCCGATTTCCGGCTCGTCTCGGCGTCGCCGGAGCTGCTCGTCGCGATGCGCGGCGGGGTCCTCTCGACCCGGCCGATCGCCGGCACGCGCCGCCGCGGCCGCACGCCCGAGGAAGACCGGCGGATGGCGGAAGAGCTGCTCGCGAGCGAGAAGGAGCGGGCCGAGCACATCATGCTCGTCGACCTCGAGCGGAACGATCTCGGACGGATCTCGCGGTACGGCACCGTCCGGGTTAAGGAACTGATGACGATCGAATACTATTCCCACGTCATGCATCTCGTCTCGCAGGTGGAGGGAGAGCTGGCGGAAGGGAAGGATGCGCTGGACGTGATCGGGGCTGTTTTTCCCGGCGGGACGATTACGGGTGCGCCCAAGGTGCGCACGATGGAGATTCTCGAGGAGCTGGAGCCGACGCGGCGCGGGCCGTACTACGGCTCCCTCGGCTGGATTGACTACAGCGGGGATATGGAATTTAATATTCTTATACGCACGATGGTCGTCCGGGACGGCTGCGTGCATATTCAAGCCGGCGGCGGGATCGTGATCGACTCCGACCCCGAGCGGGAGTACAAGGAATCGCTGAACAAGGCCAAGGCGCTCTGGAAGGCGGTTCAATATGTCGAACGCGAAGCGGAAGGCGCGCTTTCGCATGCGGCCGGGGCGGAGAGGCCCGCGAAGGAGGAACGGCGATGATTCTGGTCATCGACAACTACGATTCGTTCACGTATAATCTGGTGCAATATTTGGGCGAGCTCGGCGAGGAGATCGTCGTCAGGCGGAACGACGAGATCGACCTTGCCGGCATTGAAGCGCTGGCCCCGGACCATATTCTGATCTCGCCCGGTCCCTGCACGCCGAACGAGGCGGGCATCAGCCTCGCGCTCATCGACCATTTCAAAGGGAAAATTCCGATCTTCGGCGTCTGCCTCGGCCACCAGGCGATCGGCCAGGCGTTCGGCGGCGAAGTGGTGCGCGCGGAAAATCTGATGCACGGCAAGACGAGCGAAATCCATCACACGGGCAAAGGCGTGTTCGCCGGGCTGCCGAGCCCGTTCACGGCGACCCGCTACCACTCGCTCATCGTGAAGCGGGAGACGCTGCCGGACTGTCTCGAGATTACGGCCGAGACGGAAACCGGAGAGATCATGGGAATCAAGCACAAAGAATATCTTGTCGAAGGCGTGCAGTTCCATCCCGAGTCGATCATGACGGAGCACGGGAGGACGATGCTGCGCAATTTCCTCGCGTACAAGGCGGGAGCCGTCCGATGAGAATCGGATGGAACGGCGCCGTGCTCGAGGCGGGTGAGGCCGTGATTCCGGCAATGGATCACGGCCTTCTCTACGGCATCGGGCTGTTCGAGACGTTCCGCACGTACGGCGGGAAGCCGTTCGCGCTCGACCGCCGGCTCGCCCGGCTGCGGAACGGCTGCGAGACGCTCGGCATCCGCTGGACGATGACGGAAGCGGACGTGTCGGACTGGCTCGCCAAGGCGCTGGAGGCGAACGGGCTGGCCGACGCTTATATCCGCCTGACCGTGACCGCCGGCGACGCGGGGCTCGGCCTGAACGACGGGCCGTATGAGCGGCCGAACACGCTGCTCATGGTCAAGCCCTTGCCGCCGCTGGGCGGGCGGCTGTACCGTGAAGGGCGCGAGCTGCGGATCTTGCGGACGCCGCGGGGCATGCCCGAGACGCCGGTTCGGCTCAAATCGCTTCATTACATGACGAATGTGCTGGCGAAAAGGGAGCTTGCGGCGAGCGGCGCGCCGGCGGGGGCGGAAGGGCTGATGCTGACGCGGGAAGGGTGGCTTGCCGAAGGGATCGTGAGCAATCTTTTCTTCGTGAAGGACGGCATCGTGCGGACCCCCGCCATCGCAACCGGCATCCTGCCCGGCATCACGCGCGCGTTGACGCTGGAGCTGGCCCGGTCCGAGGGGCTGGAGACGGAAGAAGGATACTATACGGCGGCCGACCTGCTCATGGCCGACGAAGTCTGGCTGACCGGCTCGGTGCAGGAGATTGTGCCGGTGACGCGGATCGCGGAGGCGGACGGGACGGTGCGCACGGTCGGAAGCGGGCTTGCCGGGCCGGTGACGACAAGGCTGCTCGAGGCGTACCGCGCTAAGGTGCGGCGCTCCATCGGCGCGGCGGCGGAAGGAGTTTGGTGATGCAATGAGACCGGTATTCTGGAGCCGGACATATGAGCTGGCCGGCGGCGTGAATCTGGAATTGGGAAGACGGACGCTCGTTATGGGCATCCTGAACGTGACGCCGGATTCTTTCTCCGACGGCGGGCGGTACCTGGCGGTGGACGCGGCCGTCGAACATGCCGTGCGGATGGTCGAAGCCGGGGCGGACATTCTCGACATCGGCGGCGAATCGACGCGGCCGGGACATGAGCCGGTGCCCGCGGACGAGGAGATCCGGCGCGTCATCCCGGTCATCCGGGCGGTGCGCGAGGCGTTGCCGCACGTGCCGCTCTCGATCGACACGTACAAGGCGGAGACGGCGCGGAAGGCGCTTGAAGCGGGCGTGCACATCATCAACGACATTTGGGGGCTTACGGCCGATCCGGAGATGGCGCGCACCGCGGCCGAATTCGGCTGTCCGGTCGTCATCAGCCACAACCGGCGCGAAACCGGCGGGTATGCCGATATCGCCCGGGACGTGGCGGCCGATCTGCTGGCATCGGTGCGGACAGCGCTTGATGCGGGTGTCGATTCGTATAACATCTGGCTCGACCCGGGCATCGGTTTCGCGAAAGAATATGAGGACAATCTCGACATGATGGGCCGGCTCGCCGAGCTTGTCCGGCTGGGTTACCCGGTGCTGCTCGGCACGTCCCGCAAACGGTTCATCCGCCATACGCTTGATCTGCCGGCGGACGACGTCGTCGAAGGAACGGCCGCGACCGTCGCCCTCGGCATCGCCCAAGGCTGCCAGGTCGTGCGCGTGCATGACGTGGACCGCATCGTCCGGACGGTGCGGATGACCGATGCGGTGGTCTATCGGCAGGCCGACATTCGCGGGGAGGCGGGCGTACCATGGACAAAATGATCGTGCGCGGCATGCGTTTTTTCGGCTATCACGGCGTCATTCCGGAGGAGAACCGGCTCGGCCAGCAATTCATGGTGGATGTGGAGCTTGCGCTTGAGCTGGAGGAAGCGGCGGCGGCGGACGACCTGGCGAAGACGGTCAACTACGCCGATCTGCACGCGCGGGTGAAGCGAATCGTCGAAGGTCCGCCGTGCAGGCTGATCGAAGCGCTCGCCCGCCGTATTGCAACCGATCTGCTCGACACTTATACTAATATAAATGAAGTTCTGGTCCGCGTGACGAAGCCGCATCCGCCGTTTGACATCCATTTCGACGGCGTGACCGTGGAATTGCGCAGAAAGCGGGAACAACATGACGGGCAAGGATGACATCAAGGCGCCGGCCGGACGGCGCGCCTATATCGCGCTCGGCTCCAATCTGGGAGACAGGGAAGCGCAGCTTGCGGAGGCCTTGCGGCGGCTTCACGCTCGCGACGGCATTACGGTCGACCGGGTGTCCGCCGTCTACGAGACGGATCCGGTCGGGTATGTCGACCAGCCGAAATTTCTCAACATGGCGGCCGCGCTGACGACGGAGCGGCAGCCGCTCGATTTGCTGCGGGAGATGCTGGAAGTGGAGCGGGAACTCGGCAGGGTGCGGAATATCCGCTTCGGTCCGCGCACGATCGACCTTGATCTGCTGCTGATGGACGGCGCCGAGCTTGCGACGGAAGAGCTGACGCTTCCCCATCCCCGGATGATGGAGCGGGCATTCGTGCTCGTGCCGCTGCTCGAAGTGCTGGATGAACACGCATCCTGCAGGCCGGCGGTCGAGTCGGCGGCCCGTGCGGCGCTCTCGCAGGGAAAGGATGGCATCGCAAGATGGACAACGATCACCTGGCCTTGCGCATCCGCGCATTTCGAAAACTGAAAGGACTGACCCAGCAGCAGCTGGCTGACCGGATGGGCGTCTCGGTTGCCGTGCTCGGCTCGCTCGAGCGGGGCACGCGCCGGCCCGATTCCAAGCTGATGCAGCGCATTGCCGAGTCGCTCGGCATCGATTACGACGAACTGACGGGAAACGAGCCCGGCGCCTGACGCTCCGGGCGGCGGTTATGGCGTGCACGGCATCAGATGCGGTTTAAGGGTGCGGTGCGCGCTTTGCGTTGATCTTTTTTGCCTGAACCGGCGGGAAGGAGGCGATGGAACATGCTCAAGATCGGCGATATTGAACTCAAGAATCAGGTGGTGCTCGCGCCGATGGCCGGCGTGTGCAACCCCGCTTTCCGGCTGATCGCGAAGGAGTTCGGATGCGGACTGGTCTGCGCCGAGATGGTCAGCGACAAGGCGATTATTCACGGCAACAAGCGGACGATGGAAATGCTCTATGTGGACGAGCGGGAGAAGCCGCTCAGCCTGCAAATTTTCGGGGGCGACCGCAAGTCGCTTGTCGAGGCGGCGAAAGTCGTCGACAAGCAGACGAACGCCGACATCATCGACATCAACATGGGCTGCCCCGTGCCGAAGGTGACGAAATGCGACGCCGGCGCGCGCTGGCTGCTCGATCCGGACAAAATTTACGAGATGGTGGCGGCTGTCGTCGATGCCGTCGAGAAGCCGGTCACCGTGAAGATGCGGATCGGCTGGGACGACCAGCACATTTACGCCGTCGAGAACGCGCGCGCGGTCGAACGGGCCGGCGGCAAGGCGGTCGCCGTTCACGGGCGCACCCGGGAGCAGCTGTACACGGGCAAGGCCGACTGGAACGTGATCAAGGAAGTGAAGGAGGCCGTCTCGATTCCGGTCATCGGCAACGGCGACGTCTTCACGCCGGAGGACGCGAAGCGGATGCTGGAGACGACCGGCGTAGACGGCGTCATGATCGGCCGGGGAGCGCTCGGCAACCCGTGGATGCTGTACCGGACCGTCCATTATCTGACGACCGGCGAGCTTCTGCCCGAGCCGACGCCGAAGGAGAAGGTCGAAATCGCCGTTCTGCACATGGACCGCCTCATCGCGCTGAAGGGCGAGGCGCAGGCGGTCCGGGAGATGCGCAAGCATCTCGCCTGGTACCTGAAGGGACTGCCGCGGGCCGCCCGCGTGAAGGATCAGATCATGGAAGAGACAAGCCGGGATCGCATGGTAAGCATCCTGAACGACTACGTCGACTCGCTGGAGGAGACGGTCGGCACCGCCTGAATCATGAACGGCCGCGCGGCTGGTCCGCGCGGCTTCGCGGTTCCGCCGGGGCGTCAGGCAGGCACCCCGGCGAGATTGACATACCCGACGGGTATGACCTATAATCATGCAATAACATTGACCCGACCGCAGGCAAGCGGGTAGTTGCAAGTGTCATGACCGGCCGGAGCGGCAATATATTATAGCGAGTTCAGTTCTTATAGGGTATGAAAATTCGCTACGACGGGAGAATCGTTAGATGAGCGACAAAGAAATCATTCTTACGCAAGACGGTTTGAAACGGCTCGAAGAGGAGCTGGAAAACCTCAAATCGGTGAAGCGGCGCGAGGTGGCAGAGCGGATCAAGATCGCCATCGGCTACGGCGACATCAGCGAGAACTCCGAGTATGAAGACGCCAAGAACGAGCAGGCCTTCATCGAAGGGCGAATCATCACCCTGGAGAAAATGCTTCGCAACGCCCGCATCATCAACAACGACGAGATCGACACGGACACGGTCAGCATCGGCTCGATCGTGACGGTGGAAGACGTCGAGTACGGCGACACGATGGAGTACGTGATCGTCGGCACGGCGGAAGCGGATCCGTCGCAGAACAAGATTTCGAACGAAAGCCCTGTCGGCAAGGCGATTCTCGGCAAGAAGAAGGGAACCGTCGTCGACGTGAATGTACCCGCGGGCATCATCAAATACAAGATTGTCGACATCAAGAAGTGAGAAGGGCATAAGGGCATGGTGCAAAAGCTTCCTCCGGAAGCTTTTTTTTCCGACGATGCGGACTTGTAAGTCATTCCGCCCATAAGTTCGCTTATCGGCTATCTGAACAAGGAGTTGGGACATTTGGATCATCAGCAGCAAGGCGGCAGTGTGGAAACGGCCGGACAGGAGCAGGAATTGAGCGAGCTGCTCCGCATCCGGCGAAGCAAGTTGGACGAGCTCCGGAAACTCGGGCTGGACCCGTTCGGCCGGAAGTACGAGCGGACGCATCAGGCGCAGGAGATTCTGGACGCGTACGATGCGCTGGAGACGGAGGAGCTTGAGGCGAAGCAGGTATCCGTCAGCATCGCCGGACGGATCATGCAGAAGCGGTCCATGGGGAAGGCGTCGTTCGCCCACATCCAGGACCTGTCGGGCAGGATCCAGATCTACGTCCGTCAGGACGCGGTCGGCGAGACGGCGTACAAGGCGTTCTCGATGCTCGACATCGGCGACATCATCGGGGTGAAGGGCACCGTCTTCAAGACGAAGACCGGCGAGACTTCCGTCAAGGTCCAGGAGCTGGAGGTGCTGACGAAGTCGCTGCTGCCGCTTCCGGACAAGTATCACGGGCTGAAAGACGTCGAGCTGCGCTATCGGCAGCGCTACGTCGATCTGATCGTCAATCCGGACGTGAAGCAGACGTTCATCACCCGTTCCCGCATCATCCAATCGATGCGGCGCTATCTGGACAGCCACGGCTATCTCGAAGTCGAGACGCCGACGCTGCACGCGATCGCCGGGGGCGCGGCGGCGCGGCCGTTCATCACGCATCACAACGCGCTGGACATGCAGCTCTACATGCGGATCGCGATCGAGCTGCATCTGAAGCGGCTGATCGTCGGCGGCCTGGAGAAGGTGTACGAGATCGGCCGGGTGTACCGGAACGAGGGCGTGTCGACGCGCCACAATCCGGAGTTCACGATGCTGGAGCTGTACGAGGCCTACGCCGACTACCGCGACATCATGACGCTGACCGAGAACCTGATCGCGCATATCGCGCAGGACGTGCTCGGCACGACGAAGATCACGTACCAGGGGATGGAGATCGACCTGGCCCCGCCGTGGCGCCGGGTTTCGATGGTCGAGCTCGTCAAGGAAGCGACGGGCATCGACTTCACGAAGCAGATGAGCGACGAAGAGGCGCATGAACTGGCGAAGGCGCACGGCGTGCCGGTCGAGCCGCACATGCAGTTCGGCCATATCGTCAACGCGTTCTTCGAAAAGTTCTGCGAGCACACGCTTATCCAGCCGACGTTCGTCACGGGCCATCCGGTGGCGATCTCGCCGCTGGCGAAGAAGAATGACGAAGATCCGCGCTTTACGGACCGGTTCGAACTGTTCATCGTCGCGCGGGAGCATGCGAACGCGTTCACCGAGCTGAACGATCCGATCGACCAGCGCGAACGGTTCGAGGCGCAGCTTGCCGAACGCGAGCAAGGCAACGACGAGGCGCATGAAATGGACGAGGATTTCCTGCGCGCGCTGGAATACGGCATGCCGCCGACCGGCGGGCTCGGCATCGGCATCGACCGTCTGGTCATGCTGCTGACGGATGCGCCGTCGATCCGGGATGTGCTGCTGTTCCCGCATATGCGGGATCGCGCCGGCGAATAACGCTTGTTGGCTTGAGACCGCCTGCAGCTGTTGCGGGCGGTCTTTGTTGTGCAGAACGGCGGCGAGCGATTTCTTCCTAAGCTGGCGGAATCTCCTTCTCAACTGGACGAGGCTGCGTGCCCATACTAAAGGCACACCACGTTGCGGAGGAACGCCCATGACAGGACGTGCGCTCACGGTGAGAGGAATGGCGCTCGCCGCGGCGTTGCTGCTGGCCGGCGGCTGCGCGGCCGGGGATGGATCGGAGGATCGGCGGAAGGAACGTCAGCCGGCGGACCAACGGATGTCGGAGTTCGTGCAGGCGGATCCCGGGGCGGAGCATCCGTCCAAGACGGAAACGTCAAAACCGAATGGCAGGGCGGACGAGTCCGCGCCGGTTCGGCGGTCTGCCGAGCGGGACGCATTTGAACCCCGCGGCCGTACCGGCTCCGATGCGCCAGCGATTCCGGACGACATCCGGGGCATCTATGTCTCCGGCTGGATCGCCGGCAGCAAGGAGCCGATGGAGCGGCTGATCCGGCTCGTCGACGAGACGGACCTGAACGCGATGGTCATCGACGTGAAGAACGACTACGGCCAGCTGACCTACCGGTCGTCGCTGCCGGAAGTCCGCGCCGTCGGCGCCGACCGCGGGGCGCAGGTCCGCGACATGGCCGGCCTGCTCAGGCGGCTGAAGGCGAAGCGGATCTATACGATCGGGCGTGTCGTCGTGTTCAAGGATCCGCTGCTGGCTCGCGCGAAGCCGGAATGGGCGTTCCATACGGCGTCCGGCGCGCTGTGGCGGGACCGGAAAGGGCAGCCCTGGGTCGAGCCGTACCGGCCGGAAGTGCGGGCCTACAACATCGCCATTGCGAAGGAAGCGGCCGCGCTCGGATTCGACGAAATCCAGTTCGACTATGTCCGGTTCCCCGACAACGGGGAAGCGATGGACCGCGTCGTCCGCTACCGCAACCCGGAAGGGTGGACGAAGCGGGAAGCGATCGGCCGGTTTCTCCGCGATGCGCGCAGCGCGCTGCATGCAACCGGCACGGCGCTGTCGGCGGACGTGTTCGGCCTGGTCACGACGGCGCGTGACGACATGGGCATCGGCCAGACGTGGCGGGAGATCGCCCCGGCGGTGGATGTCATCTCCCCGATGGTCTACCCGTCCCATTACGCCGGGGGGACGTACGGCATCCGGCACCCCGACCTGGCGCCGTCGGCCGTCGTCCGGCATGCCCTGGATGATGCCGGCAAGCGCAACCGGGTGCTTTCGGCGGAGGGCGCAAGTCCCGCGAAGATCCGGCCGTGGCTCCAGGCGTTCACCGCCGCCTGGCTGCGCCCGCACCAGCCGTACCGGGCGAGGCAGATCCGCGAGCAGATCCGCGCCGCCGAGGAGGCGGGCGTGAAGCAATTTCTGCTCTGGAACCCGTCCTGCACGTACGATTACCGCTGACGCCGAAGCGCGTTTCGGGGCATCCCGACTGTCCTTGACAGGCCCAAAACCGCTTTGATAATATAACGACAATATACACAGGGAGCCGGTGCCGCGCGGGCTGCGGCCTGCGGTATCCGGCCGCCGGAATGTGTCGAACCGGACCTTCGGGTCCGCATCATCGAGGAGGAACCAACTGTGTGGGAAACGAAGTTTGCCAAGGAAGGGCTGACGTTCGATGACGTGCTGCTCATTCCGCGCAAATCGGAGGTACTGCCGAGGGAAGTCGACGTATCCGTCAAGCTGAGCGGCAGCGTGAAGCTGAACATTCCACTCATCAGCGCGGGCATGGACACGGTGACGGAGTCGGCAATGGCGATCGCGATTGCGCGGGAAGGCGGCATCGGCATCATCCACAAGAACATGTCGGCGGCCCAGCAAGCGGAAGAAGTCGACCGGGTCAAGCGCTCGGAGAGCGGCGTCATCACGAACCCGTTCTCGCTGACGCCGGAGCATCACGTCTACGACGCCGAGGAACTGATGGGCAAGTACCGGATCTCGGGCGTGCCGATCGTGGATGGCGACGGCAAGCTGGTCGGCATTCTGACGAACCGCGACCTGCGTTTTGTCCATGACTACTCGATCAAGATCAAGGAAGTCATGACCCGCGACAACCTCGTGACGGCGCCCGTCGGCACGACGCTGCAGCAGGCCGAAGGGATTCTCCAGCGGCACAAGATAGAGAAATTGCCGCTCGTCGACGAGAACAACGTGCTGAAAGGCCTCATCACGATCAAGGACATCGAGAAGGCGATCCAGTTCCCGAATGCGGCGAAGGACGCGCAGGGACGGCTGCTCTGCGGCGCCGCGATCGGCATTTCCAAGGACACCTTCGAGCGGGCGGAGGCGCTGGTCAAAGCCGGCGTCGACGTGATCGTCGTCGATTCGGCGCACGGCCACCACGTCAATATCATCGAGACGGTCCGCAAGCTGCGCGCGCTGTATCCGGACCTGACGATCGTCGCGGGCAACGTGGCGACGGGCGAAGCGACGCGCGACCTGATCGAAGCCGGCGCTTCCATCGTCAAAGTCGGCATCGGGCCGGGCTCCATCTGCACGACCCGGGTCATCGCCGGCATCGGCGTGCCGCAGATTACGGCGATCTATGACTGCGCGACGGTGGCGCGCCAATACGGCGTGCCGATCATCGCGGACGGCGGCATCAAATATTCCGGCGACATTACGAAGGCGATCGCGGCAGGCGCCAGCGCGGTCATGATCGGCAGCCTGTTCGCGGGCACGGAGGAGAGCCCGGGCGAATCGGAGATCTACCAGGGCCGGAGGTTCAAGGTTTACCGCGGCATGGGATCGCTCGGCGCAATGAAGGAAGGCAGCGGCGACCGCTACTTCCAGGAGAACGAGAGCAAGCTCGTGCCGGAAGGCATCGAAGGCCGGGTGCCGTACAAGGGCCCGCTGGCCGACACGGTCCATCAGCTGATCGGCGGGCTGCGCGCCGGCATGGGCTACTGCGGCGCGCGCAACATCCAGGAGCTGATCAACGACACGCAATTTATCCGGATTACGAACGCCGGCCTCAGGGAGAGCCATCCCCACGACGTGCAGATTACGAAGGAAGCGCCGAACTATTCGCTGTAACAAGCGGCTTCCCGGAATCGCACTTGCTGCGCACACCCTGCAACGGGACGCGGACTCGACAAGGTCCGCGTTTTTCTGTAGGCGCGGGCGCCGTGCGGAGCGGGCGGTCTTTCGGGATTCCCGGTTTTTCTGCCCGGAAAGACTGTGATACAATTAGGGACGATACGACACGGGGAGAAAGGGGAAACGGAGTTGAACGACCACGGGAAACGGTCTGTCCGAATGCGGACCTTGGCAGCTGTTCTGGCCGTGTTGTTTGTTGTGTATGCGCTCGGGGCCGTGCCTGCGGTCCTGGCGGAAGAAGGTACGGCGACGGTATCGGGAACGACGTTCCAGCTCGGCGAATCGGTTGACGCGGCCATCCTGATCGATTTCGAGACGGGACAAGTCCTGTATGAACGCAATGCGGATCAGCCCAGACCGCCTGCCAGCATGACGAAATTGATGACCGAATATATCGTGCTCAGCCGGATTGCGGAGGGCAAATTGAACTGGTCGGACGTTGTGCCGGTCAGCAAGGAGGCCGCTTCGACGCCGGCCGATGGTTCGCAGATCTATCTGGCTGAGGGCGACAAGCATACGGTTGAGGAATTGTACATTGCGATGGCCGTCGGCTCGGCCAACGACGCGACGGTCGCGCTCGCATCCTATATCGCCGGCTCGGAAGCCGCATTTGTCGACATCATGAACGATACGGCGCGTGAGCTCGGGCTGTCCACGGCGCACTTCACAGGGGCGACCGGCCTGCAGGAAGACACGGTGATTTCGGCCCGCGATCTGTCGAAGCTCGCGCGGGTCATTCTGCAGCAGCACGGCGAGACGTTCCTGAAATATTCGAGCATCACGCAGTACAAATTCCGCGAGCGGGACAAGGATCCGATGATCAACTACAACTGGATGCTCGAAGGGAACAAAGATGTGACGAACTTCCGTCAGTACGCCTATGAAGGCGTCGACGGGATGAAGACCGGCTACATCAGCGCAGCGGGCTACTGCTTCACGGGTACGGCGAAACGCGGCGACATGCGGCTGATCAGCGTCGTGATGGGCACCGACTCGATGGGCGAACGGTTCCTGGAGACGGCGAAACTGTTTGACTACGGGTTCAACAATTTCGAGATGAAGACGGTCGTGGCCCCGAAATCGGTTGTAGAATCGGTGGAAACGGTCAAGATTAAGAAAGGCGTCAAGACCGAAGTGCCGGTTGTGACCGAATCGGATGTCACCTTCCTTGTCCGCAAGGGCGTCGAGCCGCAGATCGAAGTGTCGAACGTTGAAGTTCTGCCGCCGGAAGAGCTTGTCGCACCGCTGCCGGCGGGCACGAAAGCCGGCTCCGTCACCTACGTTTATACGGACGGCGCGAACAAGCTGGAGAAGACGGTCAACCTGATCACGGGCGAGGAAGCGAAGAAGGGCAGCTGGTGGCGGCTCATGTTCCGCGGCATCGGCGACTTTTTCCGCAATCTGTTCAAGGGCATCATCGGGTAGAACGCCGACCGGACGCATATTCTGCGCAGTTGCCGGCGTCGGCTCGTTCATTTAAAATATAGGTTTAGTACGAATTCGGACACTACGTGTCGAGTGGGAGGAACTTGAAGACATGGAAACCGGTACGACTCGCGTGAAACGCGGCATGGCCGAAATGCAGAAGGGCGGCGTCATCATGGACGTGATGAACGCCGAGCAGGCGAAGATCGCCGAAGCGGCCGGCGCCGTGGCGGTCATGGCGCTTGAACGGGTTCCCGCGGATATCCGCGCCGCCGGCGGCGTCGCCCGGATGGCCGATCCGACGGTCGTGGAAGAGGTCATGAAGGCCGTCTCGATTCCCGTCATGGCGAAGGCGCGGATCGGGCATTTCGTCGAAGCGAAGGTGCTGGAAGCGCTCGGCGTCGACTACATCGACGAGAGCGAAGTGCTGACGCCCGCGGATGAAGTCTATCATATCGACAAGCACCAGTTCACGGTGCCGTTCGTCTGCGGCGCGAAGGATCTGGGCGAGGCGCTGCGCCGCATCCAGGAGGGCGCTTCGATGATCCGGACGAAGGGCGAGCCGGGCACGGGCAATATCGTCGAGGCGGTCCGCCACATGCGGCTGATCATGAGCCAGATCCGCAAAGTGCAGAATATGTCGAAAGACGAGCTGTACAACGAGGCGAAAGTGCTCGGCGTGCCGTACGATCTGCTGCGTTATGTTCACGAGAACGGCAAGCTGCCGGTCGTCAATTTCGCGGCGGGCGGCGTGGCGACGCCGGCCGATGCGGCGCTCATGATGCATCTCGGCGCGGACGGGGTGTTCGTCGGCTCGGGCATTTTCAAGTCGGACAATCCGGAGAAATTCGCCCGCGCGATCGTGGAAGCGACGACGCATTACGAGGACTACGCGCTGATTGCCGAAGTGTCCAAAAATCTGGGCACGCCGATGAAAGGCATCGAGATCTCGCAGCTGACCGGCTACGACCGGATGCAGGATCGCAGCGTGTAATCGGGCCCTCAAGGGAAGAAGGGATCCACTTTGACCATCAAAATTGGCGTGTTGGCGCTGCAAGGCGCCGTCGCGGAACATATCCGCTCGCTTCAACAAGCGGGAGCGGAAGCCGTCGCCGTCAAGCGGGTTGAACAGCTTTCGGAGCTGCACGGTCTGGTCATTCCGGGCGGGGAGAGCACGACGATCGGCAAGCTCATGCGCAAATACGGTTTCATCGAAGCCATCCGTCAGTTCGCGGCGGATGGCAAGCCGATCTTCGGCACCTGCGCCGGGCTGATCGTGCTCGCGCAGCGGATTGACGGCGGGGAGGAAGCCCACCTCGGCCTGATGGACATGACGGTCGTGCGCAATGCGTTCGGCCGGCAGCGCGAAAGTTTCGAGACGGACCTGGAGGTCGCCGGACTTGACCGGCCCCTTCGGGCGGTCTTCATCCGCGCACCGCTCATCAAGGAGGTCGGGCCGGACGTCGAGGTATTGTCGGTGTACAAGGGCGAGATCGTCGCCGCACGGCAGAACCGTCTGCTCGCCTGCTCGTTCCATCCGGAGCTGACGGATGACAGCGCCCTGCACGCTTACTTCGTCGCCATGGCCGAGGAAGCGGCCGCAGAGAAGAGCGTGAAGTAGAGAGGGGTATAGACGAACGTGTTGGACGTCAGGCTGCTCCGCAGCGATTATGACAGAGTGAAGCAAGCGCTGGTGCATCGCGGCGCGTCGGAGGAGCTGATCGCCGATTTCCCGGCGCTGGACCAGCGCCGCCGCGAATTGCTGACCGAGACCGAGCGGCTGAAGAACCGGCGCAACACGGTGTCGCAGGAAGTGGCGAAGATCAAGCGCGAAGGCGGCGACGCCGAAGCTTTGATCGTCGAGATGCGCGAGGTCGGCGACCGGATCAAGGAATTGGACGATGAAGTGCGAGAGTTGGAGGCGAAGATCGAGCGCATCTTGCTCGCCGTTCCGAACATTCCGCACGAATCCGTGCCGGTCGGCGCGTCGGAAGAGGACAATGTGGAGATTCGCCGGCACGGCGAGCCTCCGGCATTCCCGTTCGAGCCGAAGTCGCACTGGGAGATCGCCGATCGGCTCGGCATTCTCGATTTCGAATCGGCGGCGCGCGTCACCGGTTCGCGGTTCGTCTTCTACCGCGGGCTCGGCGCAAGGCTGGAGCGCGCGCTGATCAGCTTCATGATGGATCTGCATGCGGATCGGCACGGGTACGAGGAAGTGCTGCCGCCCTACATCGTGAACCGGGACAGCCTGATCGGCACCGGCCAGCTGCCGAAGTTCGAGGAAGATCTGTTCAAGATCGACGGGCAGGACTATTACCTGATTCCGACGGCGGAAGTGCCGGTCACGAACCTGTACCGGGAGACCATCCTGGAAGCTTCGGATCTGCCGAAGAAATTCGTCGCCTACTCCGCCTGCTTCCGCGCTGAGGCCGGCGCAGCCGGACGTGATACGCGCGGCCTCATCCGGCAGCATCAGTTCAACAAAGTCGAGCTGGTGAAGTACGTGAAGCCGGAGGATTCGTATGCGGAGCTGGAGACGCTGACGGCGGAAGCGGAGCAGGTGCTCAAGGCTCTCGGTCTGCCCTACCGCGTCATCGTGCTGTGCACGGGCGACATGGGCTTCGGCTCGGCGAAGACCTACGATATTGAAGTGTGGCTGCCGAGCTACGGCACCTATCGCGAGATCTCGTCCTGCACGAACTTCGAGGACTTCCAGGCTCGCCGGGCGAACATCCGCTTCCGCCGCGAACCGAAGGGCAAGCCGGAGTTCATCCATACGCTGAACGGCTCGGGGCTCGCGGTCGGCCGGACGGTCGCCGCCATTCTCGAGAACTATCAGCAGGAAGACGGTTCGGTACTGATTCCGGAGGCGCTTCGTCCGTATATGGGCGGATTGGATGCGATCCGGCCTGCTTGACATACCCTGAGCTTTACAGGCCGCAGCCGGTTGTCAGCCGGTTGCGGCTTGTGATACAATGTTCTGTGCTTCTTGTACGCGGAGAGATACCGAAGTGGTCATAACGGGGCGGTCTTGAAAACCGTTAGGGCGCAAGCCCACGTGGGTTCGAATCCCACTCTCTCCGCCATAAATAGCATTAAGCCGATCCTGATCTTAGGGATCGGCTTTTTGATGTACGCCCGGCATGGGCGTCATCTCTACGGTGAAAGTCCGGAATGGGGGCTGGCGAG
>NZ_CAJRAY010000062.1 GCF_907165215.1 Thermobacillus xylanilyticus
GGCCGGTTCCGCGTCTCCGCCGCGCCCGCCTTTGCGGCCGCGCCCTCCGCGGCCGCCTTCCTCGCCGCGGCGTCTGCCGCGCTCCGCCTTGCGGCCGCCCTCGCTCCGGCGCGGCGCCGCCGCGCGCGGCTTCATGTCGACCATCGCGAAGTCGATCTGATGCTCCTCCATGTTGACGCGCTCGACGCGGACGCGCACCTCGTCGCCGATCCGGTAAATCTTCGACGTCCGCTCGCCGATCAGCGCCATGTGCTCCTCATGGAAATGATAATAGTCATCCGTCAGATCGCTGAGCCGGATCAGGCCTTCGACCGTATTCTCCAGCTCCACGAACATGCCGAAGCTCGTGACGCTGCTGATGATGCCGTCGAACTCCTCGCCGATCTTGTCGAGCATGAACTCGCATTTCTTGAGCTGCTCCGTGTCCCGCTCCGCCTCGACCGCGACGCGCTCGCGCTCGGACGACTGCCGGGCGATGTCCGGCAGCTTCGCCGCCAGCTCGTCGATCCGCTTCGCGGAGAGCGTCCCGCCGCTCGTCAGCACCTCGCGGATGATCCGGTGAATGACGAGGTCCGGATACCGCCGGATCGGCGACGTGAAGTGCGTATAGAACTCCGCCGCCAGCCCGAAGTGCCCGAGGCTGTCCGCCTCGTACCGCGCCTGCTTCATCGAGCGCAGCATCATCGTCGAGATGACCGTCTCTTCCTTCGTGCCGCGGATCTCCTCGAGCAGATCCTGCAGCGCGCGCGGATGCACCTTGTTCCCTTTGCCCTTCACGATATAGCCGAAGTTCGCCACGAACCGGACGAAGTTCAGCAGCTTCTCCGCATCCGGGTCTTCGTGAATCCGGTACAGGAACGGCACCTTCAGCCAGTAGAAATGCTCCGCCACCGTCTCGTTCGCCGCCAGCATGAACTCCTCGATGATCATCTCGGCGATCGAGCGCTCGCGCTTCACGATATCGACCGGCTTGCCGTTCTCGTCGACGATGATCTTCGACTCCTGGAAGTCGAAGTCGATGGCGCCGCGCTTCATCCGCTTGTCGCGCAGCTTCAGCGCCAGCTCTTCCATCAGCTTGAACATGTCAACCAGGCCGGCGTACCGTTCTTTCAGCTCGGGATCGTCGTCGACCAATATTTTGCGCACATTCGTGTACGTCATCCGCTCCGTCGTCCGAATGACGCTCGGGAAAATATCATGCCGCACCACCCGCATCGTCTCCGCTTCGAACTCCATTTCGCACGACAGCGTCAGCCGGTCGACCTGCGGGTTGAGCGAACAGATCCCGTTCGACAGCCGGTGCGGCAGCATCGGAATGACCCGGTCGACGAGATAGACGCTGGTGCCGCGGCGGTATGCCTCCTGGTCGAGCGCCGAATTTTCTTTGACATAGTACCCGACGTCCGCGATATGGACCCCGAGCAGATAGTTGCCGTTCGGCAGCCGCTCGACGCACACCGCGTCGTCCAGGTCCTTCGCGTCCTCGCCGTCGATCGTGACGATCGTCTTTGGTCTCAGATCGCGCCGTCCCTGGGCGGCGATCTCCTCCTCGGAGATCCGGTCCGGCACCGCCTCGGCCTCGGCCATCACCTCGTCCGGGAAGCTTTCCGGCAGCTGGTGCTTGCGGATGATCGACAGAATATCGACGCCGGGATCGTCCTTGTGGCCGAGAATCTCGATGATCTCGCCCGTCGCCGCCGAGCGCCCTTCGGGATACGTCACGATGCGGGCGACGACCTTCTGCCCCGTCACCGCGCCGTTGAACCCTTCCTGCGGGATGAACAGGTCGCGGTTGATCCTCTTGTCATCCGGGATGACGAAGCCGAACGATTCGTGATGCTCGAACGTGCCGACGATCTGCGTGATCGCCCGCTGCACGACGCGCACGACTTCGCCCTCCAGCCGGCCGCCCGAACTGCTCTTCGACGTCACGCGCGCCAGCACGATGTCGCCGTTCATCGCGCTTTTCAGATCGTTCGCGTGAATGTACACATCCGGATGATCCGGCTCATCCGGGATCAGGAACGCGAACCCTTTCGGATGCGCCTGCACCCGCCCGCGCAGCAGATTCATCCGCTCCGGCACGCCGTAGCGGTTGTTGCGGGTCCGGTAAATTTTACCTTCTTCTTCCAGTTCGTTCAGCAGCTTGAGGAACGTCTTGAATTCCTCCGCGCTCTCCAGCCCGAACGATTGCTCCAATTCCTGTACGGTCATCGGCTTGTACGCCAGTTCCCGCATGAAATCAAGCAGCTGCTCTTCCGTTACCAATTGCGGTTCACCTCATGTCTGGCCGGACCTCTATGAATCCGCCGTGCAGACTGTGATAGATTCCCATATCGCATATAGTATATACGAAAATCCATCCGCGCATCCGTCCGGCCGACACCGTAAGCCCCGGCTCCATTTCCCTGTGCTTAAACAAAAAAACGGGCAGTTTGCCCGTTTCCCTCGTCGCTTATTCCATGAAATATGCAACCGCCAGCGCCAGCAGGAAGAAACCGACCGCAAGGCCAACCGTGACGCGTTGCAGGAACAGATCCAGACCGCGCGCCTTCTGCTTGCCGAACAGATGCTCCGCGCCGCCCGTGATCGCCCCGGACAGCCCGGCGCTCTTCCCCTTCTGGAGCAGGACGACACCGATCAATCCGAGCGAGAAAATGATGAGCAAAATTTTGAAGAAGACTTCCACGCTTCCACCTCCCGAACAGAGGGTACGTAAACACAGTATTCGTATTGTACCATATCTCCCGGTTTGTTACAAGCATCGACACAAAAGAAAACAGGCCCGGCAGCTTCCCGCCGCGGGCCCGCACAACCCCCATCACAGCACGCCGTGCTTCTTGAAAAACTCGAGGCTGATCGCCGCGCTCTCGAACGGCGACGACTTGAACTGCTCCTGCTCGACGATGATCGTGTTCACGCCGGCCGCCAGCGCCGCCGGCAGCACCTGGTCGTACCCGACGCTGCCGTAGCCGATCTCCGTGTCCTCCCGGCCCTGCACGAAGTCCTTGAAATGCGCGATCGGCACGCGTCCCTTGTAGCGCTCCAGGTAATCCGCCGGTTTGTACCCGCCGACGTGCACCCAGCCGAGGTCGAACTCGGCGATGAGGCGGTCCGCCGGAATCCGCTCAAGCAGGTGGTCCATGATCGTCTTGCCGCCGACTTGCTTGAACTCGAAATCGTGGTTATGGTAGCCGTATTTCAGGCCGGCCGCCGTCACGAGCTGCGACGCCTTGTCGATCTTCTCGATGAACGATTCGAGATCCGCTTCCGTCGGCGTCTCCGGGAACGGCGCCCACGGCGTGATCACATATTCGAGGCCGAGTTCGAGCGCGTACTCGATCTGCTGCTTCAGATCCGATTCGAGCTTGTCCGGCTCCTGGAAATTGAGCGGGATATGCGCGGACGGCGCCTTCAGCCCGTTGTCGTCGAGCACCTTGCGCACTTCCTTCGCCGAATGGCCGAAGAAGCCCGCGAATTCGACCGCCTGATAGCCGATTTCGGCAACCTTCTTCAGCGTGCCGAGCAGATCATCCTTCGTCACGTCGCGGAACGTATACAGTTGAATGCCGATTACCGGTTTCGTCATGCCTGCCACCACCATTGACTAAAAATTGTTGCGAAGCGGCGCCTCCTGCCGGCCGATGCCGCCGCGCCGCTTCAAGCGCTTTCGCCCCCTATTATACCCCCTGGGCGGGCGGCGCGTATGTCCGTTTTTGGGGAAAACCTTTTGCGATTTTGGCGCATTCGGCGGACTTCGGACAGAACTTGTGCTTGACGGCGGAATCCTTTTCCTTCATATTCAAGCCAAAAAGGAATCGAAAGGAGGCACGCATCATGTTCGAACGACCGACCGCAAACGACTGCCCGCCCGCGCCGTGGAAATATGTTCAGCTCGTGCCGGAAGGCGATCTGCTGGAGATCTACGAGCGCCAGCGCGAAGAGACGAAGGCGCTCCTGTCCGGCCTGACGGACGAGCAGGCGGACTTCCGCTATGCCGAAGGCAAATGGTCGATCCGCCAGGTCGTCGGCCATTTCACGGACAACGAGCGCGTCTGGATGTACCGGCTGCTGCGCATCGCGCGGAACAACCCGCAGGAGCTGCCGGGGTACGATGAGCAGATATTTGCCCAATACGCGCCGCATGAGCGGATGCCGCTGGACGCCGTCATCGAGGAGTACGATGCCGTCCGCGCGGCGTCGCTGACGCTGCTCCGCCATCTGCCGGCGGAAGCGTGGCACCGCGCCGGCTCGTTCGCCGGCGGCCGGCTGACCGCCCTCGCCGCCGCCTGCGTCAGCATCGGCCACGAGATGCATCACATCCGAATCATCAAGGAACGATACCTCAGCCGTTTCTGACCCCGAATGGGATGATGCCGCATCCACAGCCAAGCCCGCCTCCGGGAACTTTCCCGCGGCGGGCTTGCTTGTCATGATTCAAACAGGATGTGGATGAAATTCATAATCAACTGCGCACCCTCCGCCCGCGTCAACCGGCCTTGCGGGTCGAAGCGATCCGGAGCTTTGCCGATCATGAGACCGAGCTCCCCGGCTTTCGCGACAGCATCCAGCGCCCACGGGCTGATCTGATCGGCATCCTCATACGCAGGCCGGGAAGCTGCCGGGATCTCGCCGAACCGTTGCTCATAAGCCCTTACGAACATCACGGCCGCTTGTTCACGGGTGATCGTCTCATCCGGACCGAAGAGCTCCCGGCTCTTGCCGCTCACTATCCCCGCTTCGAATGCGGCGGCAACGGCTTCCGCATACCATCTTCCCGCCTCCACGTCCTGGAAAGGCCCGTCGCCCGAAGCCTCAAGCTTGAGCGCCCTTGCGAGGATCGCGGCGAGCTGTGCCCGCGTCATCTCCTCCCGGGGCGAGAACGATCCGTCCGGCATCCCGTTCATCAGATGCTTGGCGCTTGCGGCGCGGATCGCCTTGTAAGCCCAGTGCGACGCTGCGACATCGCGGTACGAGCGTTCATATTCCAGCTTGACGTATCGCCCTGTCCGGTCAGCCTCCGCGGTCAGCACGCCGTCTCGCCATTCGCCGCCCGCATATGCCGGCCGGCCATCCTCCGTGACCCGGTAGATCCCGAGGAGATCCGGGTCGGCGTCGTCCGGTCCCGACGTGGACAGCACCACGGGAGCCGGGAGTGCGGCCCATTCCTCCGCCTCATCCCCCTTCAGCCGATAAACGGCGAATGCAAACGCCGGTCCGGCAGGACGAATGACGACCGAACCGCCCGATCCGAGATCGGCATCGGCTAATAGCGCCTCCATCTCCTCCTCCGGGACGGTGCTCAGGCGGATCTCGAACTGGAGATCATCCTGATCGTCCTGCACGCCGGCCCACGCCTTCAGACGCTCGCGGTCCAGCTCCAGACGCCAATCGCCGTATTGCAGGACGAGCGAATCGCCGCCCAATGCGCTGGCCAGCTTCCCGGGGATGCGAATCGTATTTTGTTCGGGGGGAAGTACCACGATGCGCTTGCCGTCCTCCGCTTCCGGCAGCCGGTCCGGATCGATGACCGTCGGCTGCAGGCCGCTGCTGCCGCCTCCCGGCAGATAACCGATGCCGCCTCCCGGCGGCAAACCCCCGCCGCTTGGCGGAACCTCGACCGTGAGATACTTCGGACCGGGCAGCAGATGGCCCTCGAGATCCTTGAGCCGGAACAGGATGAGATGGATCTCGTCCGCATTCGGATCCGGGTTTTCCAGCGCCAGCTTGAGCTGCCGGCCTTCCTCGTCCCAGGTCGTTGTCCATGCGGGCTGATCCATGCCGATGCCGAATTCCCGCGTATCGAGCGCGTCATCGAAGGTGATGACGATGGCCGCGGAACCCGAATCGCGGACAAACTCCGCCTTCTCGATCCCCACCTTGAAGTCGCTCGGTTTCGGCTGCGGAGCGTCGGGGCGGACGATCTCCCCGCCGTTCAACAGAGCCTGCTTCTCTGCCAGGTTGTCGGGAATTTCGGGCCATACCGCGGCCGGTCCGTTGTTGAACCGCTCCACATTCCAGCTGATCGGCTGCGTGAACAAGCTTGCCCCTTCTTTCCCGTTGTTGAGCGCGGAAGCGTAGATGTTGCCGAACGACAGTTCGAACGTGAAGCCTTGTATCGGCACAAATTTCAGACTGCGGATATGGAACGTCTTCGACGCATCCCAGCCTTCACCGGCGATCCGCGCGAACAGCTTGTCGTGGAACTGAATCCCGTATTCCAGCAGCGTCGTTTCTTCTTCTTTGAAACGCTCCGGCGTGAAGCTCAAGGTAACCGGCTTCCCGTCCACCAGGATGACCGGCGGATCCTGCTTGTCGTTCGCCAGCCGGCTCGAGAAGCCGATCAGCCGGTTCTCCTCGCCCTCATCGCCTTTGGAAGTCGCATGCCGCAGGGCGTCCGCCAGGCTGACCGCGGAGAAGAACACGCTTTTGTTCGCCTTCTCGTCTCCCGCGGTTCTGAGCTCGTATCGCCCATACGGCGTCTCGTCCCCTGTCAGCCGGAAGACGAAGGTGCCCTCTCCTTCGGAGACGCCGTGGATCTGCCGCTTGTCCGGCAAGACCAGCACAACCGACGGCGCGTCCGAATGCGCTTCGATCACCGCGGGATGGCCGGCCAGGATGGTCTCCTGCCGGGTCCACAGCGTATATTTGCCCGGATGCGACCAGGGCAGATACGAGCTGTTGATATCGAAGGGATGCGAAGTCATCGCGCTCACATTCGCATAATCGCGGGCAGGGTAGGAGATGTTCCCCAGCGTGTCTTCACCGGTCGGGAACAGATCTTGCAGGTGGAGCGTCTGGTCTTCCGGTCCTTGCTTGAATTCCCGGTCCATGATCGCGATCATGAACGGCACATCCCGGTTATAGAATTGATGATCGCTTTGCCGCGCCCGGATCGCGATATTGTAGCGCTCCCTGTCATTGGCGCCGACGAACTCGTACACCTCGGCCGCGGCCTGGATCGCCGCGACCGCCCCTTCGTTCCCCAGCCAGTGCGCGTCGATGCCGGTCGTGGCGAAGAACGGCCGGGGCGCGACCAGCGCGATGATATCGCTCGAGTCGAACGGGAGGCGATTGTCCTTGTTGACGAAATGCCCGGCCGTCTCCGGGAACCAGCTGGTGCCGCCGCCGTAGGAGACCGTCGGAATCTCGGTCTTGCCGTAGACGCGGTCGGCCTTCGGATAGACGTTGAAGTTGAAGATCTTGCCCTCCACCTTGTACCGGTAGCTTTGGATGCCGGACCCGCCCGGTTCGCTTGCTACCACAATGCCGATCCTGTCGTCAAAGGCGGCGGCGAAGATCGCGGATTTGCCGTAACGGGAATGCCCGGTGACCAGCGTCCTGGCCGGATCGATTCCCAGTTCCGCGCCCCAGGTCGATTCCGGATCATACGCCGTCGGTCTTTCCAGGGCCGTGATGATCTGGCTGACCGCCCAGCCCCACGCCATCAACGCTCCGGAAGCGTATTCATATTTATCTTTATTGTAAGGATACAGCCGGGTATAGACCCCGTCGCGGTTGGGTGTCGAGGATTGACTGTCGGCATAGATATCCGTCGGGTTAAACCGGACATAGCCGTAGCCTTGCTGATTCAGCACCTGAACCTGCGCGGCGGAGAGGGTCCGCCCGATATCCATCACAACGGGCACGGCAGCGTTCGGATCTCCCCAGGCTTGCCGTCTCTGATCGTGGTCGGGAAGATCCAGGTAGATCCTGAACTTCTCCTGAACCTTCGTCTCCTCGCGTCGGATATTCACATAATAATACGTGGCCGGCCGCTCAAGCCCCGGAGGCTCCGTGATCGGTCCCGTATGATCCACCAGTCTCGCATAAGCGGTCGTTCCGAAGGACGTATAAGGAACGGCATATCCCGCATTCCACAGTTCGATTGCCAGATCCTCCGCTTCCTCTTCGTTGCGCGCCGGACCCGCGCTCGCGATGACATCGCCCGGCCCGTTGTTCTTAATCTCCCGGACCTCGACCGTTTCCGTCAACAGCCGTTCGGCAAGCTTCCGGAATTCTTCGCCGAGATTGTAGCGGGTGGCCGTGAAGTAAGGCGGCCAATCGAATCCCAGGACAATGTCATTCGGCTCAACGGTGTGATAGGTCGCGCCGGTCACGCTCTCCCCGGGCGTTTCCCAGCGATAGCCGAGCCAGTAACGTTGAACCAGATCGCGGATTTCTGCTCTGCGGTGTTCCCATTCCCGCGGCGTGGTCACCAGCCCGTCTCCGTCCGGATCATTGCGTTTGTCGAAAAATTGAAAAGGATTCGGGATGGTATCCATTTCCGGCAATTGATCTACTCCTTTGTAACCTTGCCATATTTCATCGGCCGATGCTAGTATAGAGCTCGGAAACAGCGAGCAGAACACAAGAAAAGCGCAGATCCATGACAGCTTTTTTGAAAGCGGATTCATCCCTTCCTCTGCCTCCTTGTTTGATTTGCAGCTGCTTGGATCATTATGAAATCTTCCGATCAGGGGAACAATGGCAATTTTCTGAATGGTTTGTACATTTCGCTTATTTTTGCGGGGAGGACGTGAGATGGATGAGCAGCGTAAACTTTGATGCGATGTTTCCGGACATCCAATATTTCGTCTACCGGAAATGCACCAAAGACTGGCGCATTGCGGAATCCCGCATCTGCTTCATCGATCTGACGTATGTCCTGGACGGGGAAGCGACCTACTATGTGAATGGCGACGCCTACCGGGTGAAGCAAGGGGATTTCATCTGCATTCCCAAGGGGAGTCTGCGGAAAGCCCATATCCATAGCGCCAACCCGATGACGGCCTATGCGGTCAATCTGACGATTCATGAGTTTGCGAGCCAACGGGAGGTGGCATTGCCTTTCCCCGTTCTCAGTCATATCGGCTATCACAGCGAATTGGAGCACCTGTTCCGCAAACTCAATGACGAATGGACGAACAAGGCGGACGGCTTCCAGTTCAAGGTGCGCGGGCTGATGCTGTGGATCTTGTCCGATCTGTTCCGGATGCTCGTGTACGAGCATCATGCGATGAACTGGCATCCGGCCGTCCAGAGAACGATGCAGTACATCCAGCTGCACTATCACCAACCGGTGAAGGCGGCCCAGATCGCGCACAGCGTCGGACTGAACGCTTCCTATCTGAGCGGACTGTTCAAGAAATGCATCGGGCAGACGTTGTACAGCTACATCAACCATTACCGGGTGAACCAGGCCGAAAATTTGCTGCTCAGCGGGGAGTTCTCCGTGACGGAAGCCGCGGAATTGTGCGGTTTCAAAGACGTCTACCATTTCAGCAAATTGTTCAAGAAAATCAAAGGTTATCCGCCGTCCCGGGTCAAACAAACGCCAAGCCCGCCTGCAGAGCTGCCCTCTGCGGCGGGCTTGATGGATGCCGGGCGGCGATCCGTCACCCGGACGCGTCTTCTTACTTGAAGTTCTTCAGGTTGTAGAACGCCGACTTGCCGGCATAGATCGCGGTGGCGCCGAGCTGATCCTCGATGCGGAGCAGCTGGTTGTACTTCGCGACGCGGTCCGTGCGGGACGGTGCGCCCGTCTTGATCTGACCGGCGTTCGTCGCAACCGCGATGTCCGCGATCGTGCTGTCTTCGCTCTCGCCGGAACGGTGCGAGATGACCGCCGTGTAGCTTGCGCGCTTCGCCATCTCGATCGCGTCGAACGTCTCGGTGAGCGAGCCGATCTGGTTCACCTTGACGAGGATCGAGTTGCCGACGCCCTTCTCGATGCCTTGCGACAGGCGGGCGGTGTTCGTCACGAACAGGTCGTCGCCGACGAGCTGCACGCGGCCGCCGAGACGATCCGTCAGCAGCTTCCAGCCGTCCCAGTCGTCCTCGGAGCAGCCGTCTTCGATCGTGATGATCGGGTATTTGCTCACCCAGGACTCGAGCAGGTCGACGAACTCCGCGGACGTGAACGACTTGCCTTCGCCTTCGAGGTGATACTTGCCGTCCTTGAAGAACTCGGTGGATGCGATGTCCATGCCGAGGTACACGTCAACGCCCGGCTTGTAGCCTGCGCGCTCGATCGCGGCGATGATCGTCTCCAGCGCCTCTTCGTTCGAGCCGAGGTTCGGCGCGAAGCCGCCTTCGTCGCCGACAGCCGTGTTCAGGCCTTTCTCCTTCAGCACGGCCTTCAGGTTGTGGAACACTTCGGCGCCGATGCGCAGCGCTTCGCGGAAGCTGGACGCGCCGACCGGCAGCACCATGAACTCCTGCACGTCGACGTTGTTGTCGGCATGCGCGCCGCCGTTCAGAATGTTCATCATCGGCACCGGCAGCGTCTTCGCGTTGAAACCGCCGAGGTACGTGTACAGCGGCACGTTCAGCGCGTCGGCAGCGGCGCGGGCGACGGCCATCGACACGGCGAGAATCGCGTTCGCGCCGAGCTTGCCCTTGTTCGGCGTGCCGTCGAGCTCGATCATCTTCCGGTCGATCGCCACTTGATCGAGCGCGTCGAGGCCGATGATCTCCGGCGCGATGATCGTGTTCACGTTCTCGACCGCTTTCAGGACGCCTTTGCCCAGGTAACGGCTCTTGTCGCCGTCGCGCAGCTCGACCGCTTCATAAGCGCCGGTTGACGCGCCGGACGGCACGATGGCGCGGCCTTTGCCGCCGGATTCGAGGGCGATTTCCACTTCAACGGTCGGATTCCCGCGGGAATCGAGCACTTCGCGTGCATAGACATCGGTAATCATCGTCATGGAACTGCAGCACTCCTTCTGGCTTGAAAATAAACTTCCGAACTTCCACTTCCAACGTCCCGTGCGGCCGCCGCACAGGCTCGTCCCTGACATGCGGCGGGCCGTCCGGGCAGCCGTCTGGCTCCCCGAACGGCCGCAGCTGTCAGCACCCTGTTTAGCCGCATCTTTCCCTATTCGACATCCGGCCAACCCTTCCTGCCGTTTTCAGGCGGTACGGGCGGTCTTTATTTGCGGATCAGCGACTTGCCGGTCATCTCCGCGGGCTGCGGCAGCTCCAGCAGTTCGAGCATCGTCGGCGCGATGTCGGCCAGAATGCCGTCGTCGCGCAGCGCAAGCCCCTGCTTCGTCACGATGAACGGCACCGGGTTCGTCGTGTGCGCCGTATGCGGGCGGCCGTTCTCGTCGATGATGACGTCCGCGTTGCCGTGGTCGGCCGTGATGATGCAGACGCCGCCTTGCTTCAGCACCGCTTCGACGACGCGGCCGAGGCATTCGTCCGTCGCCTCGACGGCCTTGATCGTCGGTTCGAGCATGCCCGAATGGCCGACCATGTCCGGGTTCGCGAAGTTCAGGATGATCGCGTCATGGACGCCCGATTCGATCTCGGCGACCGCCGCGTCGGCCACTTCGTAGGCGCTCATTTCCGGCTTCAGGTCGTACGTGGCAACCTTCGGCGACGGGATGAGCACCCGTTTCTCGCCCGGAAGCTCGATGTCGCGTCCGCCGCTGAAGAAGAACGTCACGTGCGGATACTTCTCGGTCTCGGCGATGCGCAGCTGCTTCTTCCCGTGCTGGACGAGCACTTCGCCGAGCGTGTTGTCGAGGCTCTTCGGCGCGTAGGCGACATAGCCGCCCACCGTCTCGCTGAACAGCGTCATGCAGACGAAATGGAGGTTCCTCGGGAACTTCTCGCCCCGGTCGAAGCCGCGGAAATCGTCGTTCGTGAACACCTGCGAGAGCTGGATGGCCCGGTCCGGACGGAAGTTGAAGAAAATGACCGCATCTTCCGATTCCACCAGCCCGACCGGCTCCCCGGCGTCATCGATGATGACCGTCGGCACGACGAACTCGTCCAGAACGGACTGCTCGTACGAATCGACGAGCGCCTGGATTGGATCGCGGTACTTCGGACCTTCGCCGTACACCATTGCGCGGTACGACTTCTCCACGCGGTCCCACCGCTTGTCGCGGTCCATCGCGTAGTAGCGGCCCTGCACCGTCGCGATCTTGCCGACGCCGAGCTCCGCGATCTTCGCCTGCAGCGCCTCGATATAGCGCTTCGCGCTGTCCGGCGCCACGTCCCGGCCGTCCAGGAACGCGTGGACGTACACTTCGGCGAGGCCCTCGCGCTTCGCCAGCTCGAGCAGCGCGAACAGGTGATCGATGTGGCTGTGCACGCCGCCGTCGGACAAGAGGCCGTACAGATGCAGCTTCCTGCCCTTCTCCTTCGCGTGGCGGACGGCGCCGAGCAGCGTCTCGTTCCGGAAGAACTCGCCTTCGCGGATCGACTTCGAGATCCGCGTCAGATCCTGATAGACGATCCGGCCGGCGCCGATGTTCAGATGGCCGACCTCGGAGTTGCCCATCTGCCCGTCGGGCAGGCCGACCGCTTCGCCGAAGGCGGTCAGCGTCGTATGCGGATACGCCGCCCAGTACTTGTCGAAGTTCGGCTTCTTCGCCTGCGCGACCGCGTTGCCTTTCGTCTCTTCGCGGAGCGCGAAGCCGTCCAGGATGATCAGGGCGACAGGTTTCGGCGCCGCCATGTCAGACCGCCCCCTCGATCAGCTTGATGTAGGAGGCCGGTTCGAGGCTGGCGCCGCCGACCAGCGCGCCGTCGATGTTCGGCCGGCTCAGGAACTCCCGGATGTTGTCGGGCTTCACGCTTCCGCCGTATTGGATGCGGATCTTGTCCGCAGCTTCGCCGAACAGGCCGCGCACGACGCCGCGGATGTAGGCGATGACGTCTTCCGCGTCGTCCGCCGTCGACGACTTGCCGGTGCCGATCGCCCAGATCGGCTCGTAGGCGATGACCGCCTGCGCCGCCTGCTCCGCGGTGAGGCCTTTGAGCGCGGCTTCCGTCTGCGTCTTGCAGACGTCCTTCGTCTTGCCCGCCTCGCGCTCTTCCAGCTTCTCGCCGACGCAGATGATCGGCGTCAGGCCGTGCTTGAACGCGGCGTGCACTTTCTTGTTCACGATCTCGTCCGTCTCCGCGAAGTACGCCCGGCGTTCGGAGTGGCCGAGGATGACGTATTTCACGCCGAGCTCTTTCAGCATCGGTCCGCTGATTTCGCCCGTGAACGCGCCGCTGTCTTCAAAGTGCATGTTCTGCGCGCCGATCGCGATCGTCGTGCCGGCGGCCGCCTTGACGAGCGCGGGCAGGTTCGTGAACGGCGCGCAGATGACGCTCTCCACGCCCGGCCGTTCCGCCTTGCCCTTCACTTCCGCGAAGAACGCTTCGGCCTCGGAGACTGTTTTGAACATTTTCCAGTTGCCTGCGATGATCGGTGTCCGCATGTTCCAGCCTCCCTCTTACTTGTCGTTCAACGCTTCGACGCCCGGCAGTTTCTTGCCTTCCATGAATTCGAGCGACGCGCCGCCGCCGGTCGAGATGTGGTCCATCTTGTCCTTGAGGCCAAACTTCTCGACCGCTGCCGCGGAGTCGCCGCCGCCGATGACCGTATAGGCGCTCGTGGCCGCGCACGCTTCGGCGATCGCCCGCGTGCCGTGCGAGAACGGCTCGATCTCGAACACGCCCATCGGTCCGTTCCAGACGACCAGCTTCGAGTTCTTGATGATGTCCGCGTAGATCTCGCGCGTCTTCGGCCCGATGTCGATGCCTTCATGATCGGCCGGGATGCCTTCGTTCATGATGTCGACGACCTTCGTCTTTGCGTTGGCGCTGAATTCATCGGTGATGACGATGTCGACCGGCAGGCGGAAGTTCTTGCCGAGCTCCTTCGCCTTCTGCATGAAGCCGAGCACCGCGTCCAGCTTGCTCTCGTCAAGCAGCGATTTGCCGATCTCGACGCCCTGCGCCTTGAAGAACGTGTACGACAGGCCGCCGCCGATGATGATGTTGTCCGCGATCTCGATCATTTTGTTGATGACGTCGATCTTGTCCTTCACCTTCGAGCCGCCGATGATGGCCGTGAACGGACGGTCCGGGTTGTTCAGCGCTTTGCCGAGCACCTCGAGTTCCTTCTCCATCAGCAGGCCGGACACGGCGGGCAGATGGTGCGCGATGCCTTCCGTGGACGCATGGGCGCGGTGCGCGGCGCCGAACGCGTCGTTCACGTACAGGTCGGCCAGCTCGGCGAGCGCCTTCGCCAGCTCCGGATCGTTCTTCTCTTCGCCCGGATGGAAGCGGACGTTCTCCAGCAGCAGGATGTCGCCGTCCTTCATCCCGGCGATTTGCGCTTTCACCGATTCGCCGATCAGTTCGTCGGCCTTCGCGACCGGCTTGCCGCCGAGCAGTTCGGACAGCCGCTTCGCCTGCAGGTTGAGGCGCAGTTCTTCGACGACTTGTCCCTTCGGACGGCCCATGTGGCTCGCCAGAATCACTTTCGCGCCGCGCTCGACCAGGTACTTGATCGTCGGCAGCGTCTCCACGATCCGGGTATCGTCCGTGATTGCTCCGTTCTCGACCGGCACGTTGAAATCGACGCGCACGAATACGCGTTTGCCGGCGACGTCTACATCTCTGACGCTCTTTTTGCTCATGAAGGCTCCTCCTCGTAATTGCCCCGCGGGGCGTCTCCTATACGCGCGCCAAGAGGAGACAGCGGTTGCTGCTCCTCTTGAACCGACGGATTCCGTATATTACAGCCCTTTGCTGGCGATGTAGGCAGCCAGGTCTACGACGCGGTTCGAGTAACCCCATTCGTTGTCGTACCAGGAGACGACTTTGACCATGTTGCCTTCGACGACCATCGTGGACAGGGCGTCGATGATCGAGGAATGCGGGTTGCCTTTGTAGTCCGACGAAACGAGCGGCTCTTCGGAGTATGCGAGAATGCCTTTCAGCGGACCTTCGGCAGCTTCCTTCAGCGCCGCGTTCACTTCTTCGACCGTGACATTGACCTTCAGTTCGGCAACGAGGTCCGTAACGGAGACGTTCGGCGTCGGCACGCGCATCGCCATGCCGTTCAGCTTGCCTTTCAGCTCCGGCAGCACGAGCGCGACGGCTTTCGCGGCGCCCGTCGTGGACGGGATGATGTTCTCCGCAGCGGCGCGCGCACGGCGCAGGTCCTTGTGCGGCAGGTCAAGCACTTGCTGGTCGTTCGTGTAGGAGTGAACCGTCGTCATCATGCCTTTGACGATGCCGAACTTCTCGTTCAGCACTTTCGCGAACGGCGCGAGACAGTTCGTCGTGCAGGATGCGTTGGAGATGATCGTGTGCGCCTTCGGATCGTATTTGTCCTCGTTGACGCCCATGACGATCGTGATGTCTTCGTTCGTCGCCGGCGCGGAGATGATGACTTTCTTCGCGCCGCCTTTCAGGTGAGCTTCGGCTTTTTCCTTCGCGGTGAAGATGCCCGTCGATTCCACGACGATTTCAACGCCGTACTGAGCCCACGGCAGCGCGCCGGGATCGCGTTCGGAGAAGACCTTGATCTCCTTGCCGTTGACGACGATTGCGCCTTCCTTCGCTTCGACGGTTGCGTTCAGCGTGCCGTGCGTCGTGTCATACTTCAGCAGATGCGCCAGCGTCTTCGTGTCCGTCAGGTCGTTGATCGCGACGACTTCCACGTTCGGGTTGTTCAGCGCTGCGCGGAACACGTTGCGTCCGATGCGGCCAAAACCGTTGATGCCTACTTTCACCATGGTTACATCCTCCTTGTAATCATGCTTATATCGCAAGACGCTGCGCTCGCCCGCGGGGGCGGCGCCCTGCGTCAGGATAACCTTGCAACCTTGTGTGCCTTGTCGGGGAGATTCAGAAGCCAATCAGCCGTCCGCCTGCTGTCGTTCCTGCCGGATGATCGCTTCCAGCCGCCGGGCCGCGCCCTCATCCGTCACGAGCACGTCGTCCTGGCCGTACCGCAGCACCGCGGCGATCGCTTCGCCTTTGCTGCTGCCGCCCGCCACGGCGATGACATGCTCGGCCTTCTCGAGGTCATCGAGTCTGAGGCCGACGGTCGACATGCGGTGAATGACGGTTCCGCTCTTGTCGAAATAGTAGCCGAGCGCTTCCGCCAGCGCGCCTTCCGCGCGCATCGCATCCATCGTCCGCGTATCCATCTTGCGCCGGCGCGCCATGACCATAGCGTCTCCGATCCCGTGTACCACAATGCGGGATTTGCGGATGACTTCTACCATTTCCCGCACGTTCGGCTCAAGCATGAGCGATTGATACGCGTCCTCGCTGAGATGGTCCGGCACGTGCAGCAGCCGGTACGCGGCGCCGGTGCGCTTCGCCAGCGTCGAGGCGATCGTGTTCGCCTGGTAGTCCATGCTCTCGCCGAAGCCGCCCCGGGCCGGCACGAACAGCACGCCTTTCAGCGGCTGATCCACCGTGATCGTCTCGGCAAGCGCCGCCAGCGTCGTGCCGCCGGTCACGGCGACCACGTCGCCGCCCTGAAGCGACCGGATCAGCACCCGCCCGGCCGCCCGGCCGAGCTCCCGCTTCGTCTCCCGCGCCTCATCCGCATCACCCGGCACGACAATGACTTCCCGGAGCCGGAAATGATCGCGGATCAGCCGTTCGAGCTCCGACAGGCCGGACAGTTCGCTCATGAACGGCGCCAGCGACTCCACCAGCCGCCGGCCGGCGTCGGTGATGCGCATGCCCGCAGCGTTCGCCTCGAGCAGACCCTGCGCTTTCAGGAAATCGGCTTCCGCCCGGAGCGTCCGCTCCGTCATGGACAAGGCAGCCGCCAGTGCGCGGCGGCCGATGGATTCCGACTTCATCACCTGACTCAGAATGACATAGCGCTTCGCCATGACTTCAAGCAGATCCGGAACAAGGCGCTGCTGCAACTCAATCCACTCGCGCATCGCGCACCTCACTCCATCCAATTGGACGTATTCTGTCCCGGATGAACATTCTAAGTCCCGCTTTCATTGTAACCAACTTTTTCACGATGCGCAAGGGCGATCGAAATCTACGGCCGACGGTTTTGCCAACGACCATTATTAACGGCACGGGGTGCCGTTAATCCGAGTCCATACCCGGTCCGGGACCCATTAACGGCATTTGTTTGCCGTTAGCGCAGCCCGAACCTCCGCTTCAGCATGTCCGCCAGTCCGCTAACGGAACCACGGTCCGTTAACGCCCCACGCAGGCGCACCACCAATCGCCTCTAACGGAACCAGGTTCCGTTAATCGCCCGGCCGGATCGCCGCAAATCCGCCGCAGCTCCGCCGTCCGCCGCATTTCCATCCGTTACCCGCAACTTTTTTTCGCCGCACACTTGCTTTTTCATCCCGTGTATCCTATAATGATTTTCGCTGTTATCGTTGACCACATGCGCCCGTGGTCCAATGGATATGACGCAGGCCTCCGGAGCCTGAGATCTAGGTTCGATTCCTGGCGGGCGCGCCATACAACGCAGCAAGCGGCTTTCACCAATCGGGCAGAGCCGCTTTTTTGCACCGCTTGTTTGACCTTTTTTGACTTTTGTCGATCGATCGAGTATCATAATGGGCAGAAGGAGGATTCCGACATGGACATGAATTTCGTTCCGATGGTGATCGAGCAGAGCAGCCGCGGCGAGCGCGCCTACGACATTTACTCCCGCCTGCTCAAGGACCGCATCATCTTTCTCGGCACCCCGATCAACGATGTCGTCGCCAACTCGGTGATCGCCCAAATGCTGTTCCTGGCCGCCGACGATCCGGAGAAAGACATCCATCTGTACATCAACAGCCCGGGCGGTTCCATCACGTCCGGCATGGCAATCTACGACACGATGCAGTACATCAAGCCGGACGTCTCGACGATCTGCGTCGGCATGGCGGCTTCGATGGGCGCGTTCCTGCTGGCGGCGGGCGCTCCGGGCAAGCGTTATGCCCTGCCGAACAGCGAAGTGATGATTCACCAGCCGCTCGGCGGAGCAGAAGGACAAGCAAGCGACATCGAAATTCGTGCCCGCCGGATTCTGAAGATGCGCGACAAGCTGAACAAGATTCTCTCCGAACGGACCGGCCAGCCGCTGGAGCGGATCGAGAAAGACACGGACCGCGACTACTTCATGAGCGCCGAGGAAGCGAAAAATTACGGTCTTGTTGACAAAGTCATCGAGCGCATATAATTCGCGCATTGCATGAAATAGAGCGTTTTGCAATAATCCAAGGCCTTGATTTGTAAGGATTTTCGGACATAAAAAAGG
>NZ_CAJRAY010000063.1 GCF_907165215.1 Thermobacillus xylanilyticus
CATAGTGACATTATCTCAGAACAGTTATACCGTGACATTATCACAGAACAACGACAGGCGCCCGGGCGATTGCTTGACAATTGATTTTCACAAAAGATAAAATGATTCTGTATTCCTTCTTTTTGAATCGATTTTCCTTCCAGAAATTGATTCGAACCGATCTTTTTCGACATGAACCGAAAGAAACGGTGGAACACCGGCTGAGAACCGAATACGATCCATGGCTTCGGCTTTGGTGAGAACGAGGAGGTGAGAGGATGCCTATCGAAATCTGGATCTGGCTCCCGATCGTTCTCGTTGTTGGCGCAGTATTTTTTGGCATTGGCTACTGGGTACGGAAATCGATCGCCGAAGCGAAAATCTCGAGCGCGGAGAAGGCTGCCGAGCAGATTCTGGAGAACGCACGCAAGGAAGCCGACGCGCTGAAGAAGGAGACGATTCTCGAGGCGAAAGACGAAGTACACAAACTCCGAGCCGAAGCGGAACGGGAAACACGCGAACGCCGGAATGAATTGCAGCGCCTGGAACGGCGTCTGCAGCAGAAGGAAGAGTCGCTGGACCGCAAGCTGGAAGCGCTGGAGCGCAAGGAAGAGCAAGTGGCCAACAAAGAGAAGCGAATCGAGGAAACGCAAGAACAGATTGACGCGATATATCGTCAGCAAGTTCAGGAGTTGGAGCGCATCTCCAACTTGACTTCGGAAGAGGCCAGACAGATCATTCTGTCGAATGTCGAGCAGGAAATCCGTCACGAGACGGCACAGATGATCAAAGACATCGAGCAGCAGGCCAAGGAAGAAGCGGACAAGAAGGCGAGAAACATCATCTCCCTGGCGATTCAGCGTTGCGCGGCCGACCATGTGGCCGAGACGACCGTTTCGGTCGTCGCGCTGCCGAACGAGGAGATGAAAGGCCGCATCATCGGCCGGGAAGGCCGCAACATCCGCGCGCTGGAGACGCTTACCGGCATCGATCTGATTATCGACGACACGCCGGAAGCGGTTATCCTGTCCGGGTTTGACCCGATCCGCCGCGAAATCGCGCGCACCGCGCTGGAGAAACTGGTGGCGGACGGCCGCATTCACCCGGCGCGGATCGAGGAAATGGTCGAGAAATCCCGCAAGGAAATCGACGAGCGGATCCGCGAATACGGCGAACAGGCGACGTTCGAGGTCGGCGTTCACGGACTGCATCCGGATCTGATCAAGATTCTCGGACGTCTGCGCTATCGTACAAGCTATGGCCAGAACGTGCTCAAGCACTCGATCGAAGTGGCCTATCTGGCGGGTCTGATGGCCGCCGAGCTCGGCGAAGACGTCATGCTGGCCCGGCGGGCGGGACTGTTGCACGACATCGGCAAAGCGCTGGACCACGAAGTGGAAGGTTCTCATGTCGAGATCGGCGTCGAGCTGACGAAGAAGTACAAGGAACACCCTGTCGTCATCAACAGCGTCGCGTCGCACCACGGCGATACGGAAGCAACGTCCGTCATCGCGATGCTGGTAGGAGCGGCGGACGCGCTGTCCGCGGCTCGTCCCGGCGCCCGTCGCGAGACGCTCGAGACGTACATCAAGCGGCTGGAGAAGCTCGAAGCGATTACGGAATCGTTCGAAGGCGTCGAGAAATCGTACGCCATCCAGGCCGGCCGCGAAGTGCGCGTCATGGTGCAACCGGACAAGATCGACGATATCGAGGCGTTCCGGCTGGCGCGCGACATCACGAAGAAGATCGAGAGCGAACTCGATTATCCGGGACATATCAAGGTCACGGTTATCCGCGAGACGCGCGCTGTGGAATACGCGAAATGAACGACCTGAGAGCGGCTGGTACCTGCCAGCCGCTCTCTTATCCATATTGGGAGGGAAATGCATGATCGTACTCTTCATCGGCGACATCGTTGGCAGCACGGGACGCGCCGCATTGAAGCAAGTGTTGCCGTCGCTGAAGAGCAAATATCAGCCGCATCTGATCGTGGCCAACGGGGAGAACGCGGCACACGGCCGCGGCATTACGGCGGCGATCGCGCGGGAGTTCTATGAACTCGGCGTACACGCGATCACGATGGGGAACCATACGTGGGACAACAAAGATATCTTCGAATGGATCGACGACGAGCCGCGCATCGTCCGGCCGGCGAATTTTCCGCCCGGCACGCCCGGAAGAGGATCGACGGTGGTGAAGGCGAACGGCAAGACGCTCGGCATTCTCAATCTGCAAGGACGCACCTTCCTGCCGCCCCTCGACTGCCCGTTCCGGGCGGCGGATGAGCTGATCGGGAAGCTCAAGGCGCAGACGCCCTGCATTCTGGTGGACTTCCATGCGGAAGCGACTTCGGAGAAAATCGCGATGAGCTGGTATCTGGACGGACGGGCGTCGGTTGTCGTCGGCACCCATACCCACGTGCAGACGAACGACGACCGGATTCTGCCCGGCGGGACGGCTTGCCTCACCGATGTCGGCATGGTCGGCTCGCGGGACGGTGTGCTGGGGATGGAGCGTTCATCCGTCGAATACCGCTTTCTGACGCAGCTGCCTTCCCGGTTTACGGTCGACGAAGGCAAATGGCAGTTCCATGCCGTTCTGGCGGAAATTGACGACGCGACCGGCAAAGCGAAATCGATCGCGAAGATTCGTCTGACGGAGGATGAATGGCTGCTGATGCAGTAGCAAAACGGCCGCAAGGCGGCCCTTTTGCCGCCGCAAATTGTCAATCAATTCGGAACAGTGTGCAAAGTGCGTGTACAACAGCAGGAATTTTTCGACCCCTCTCGAATAAGATGAATAGTGGATTCCATCCATCATTCCCGAGGAGGTACTTTCCATGGAGGTATTAAAAGTTTCAGCAAAGTCCAATCCAAATTCTGTCGCAGGCGCGCTGGCGGGCGTATTGCGCGAACGCGGGTGCGCAGAATTGCAGGCAATCGGGGCTGGTGCGTTGAATCAGGCGATCAAGGCCGTGGCGATCGCCCGGGGATTCGTCGCGCCAAGCGGGGTGGATCTGATCTGCATTCCTGCATTCACCGACATCGTCATTGACGGGGAAGACCGCACGGCAATCAAACTGATCGTCGAGCCTCGCTGACTGCAGCAGACAAACACAACGGCATACCTTCATCCGTTGCTTGGCGAACGGAACGATCCGAAGGAACGAGATTGGAAATCCATGCAACCTGTTTACGGCCGTAAACGGGTTTTTTTGCTGCCGAAAGGCGAGAAACCACCGAATGAAGCGGAGGGTCGGGGATGAGGGAATTTGCGGACCTGCATTGCGATGTGCTCGCCAAGCTGCTGACCGGTGAGGCGGAATCTTTTGACGGACCGGGTTCGGACGGGCTGGATGTCACCTATGGCAAGCTGACCGCTTCCGGCGCCGTCCTGCAGACGTTCGCCGTCTACCTGCCGAAGCGCGTGCCGCAGACGTTCATGTCGGTCGTCCAGGCGGTCGATCGGTTTTACCGTCAAGTCCTGACCTGCCCGCATGTGACGTTCGTCCGCTCGCAGGCCGATCTGGCCGCCTGCGGTCCCGGACGGCCGGGGGCGCTGCTGGCGCTCGAAGGCGCGGAAGGCCTCGAGGGCAGCTTCGCCGCGCTTCGCATGCTCCACCGGCTCGGACTCCGCATGCTCGGCCTGACATGGAACGACGCGAACTGGGCGGCCGACGGCGTCATGGAGCCGCGCGGCGGCGGGCTTACGCGGGCCGGGCGCGAACTGGTTAGAGCTTGCAACGAGCTGGGCATAATAGTGGACGTGTCTCATCTGTCCGAACGGGCATTCCGGGAGACAATCGAGGAGAGTGCGCGGCCGGTCATCGCTTCCCATTCCAATGCGCGATCGGTCTGCGATCATCCCCGGAATCTTCGCGATGATCAGATCAAGGCGATCATCGACGCCGGCGGGCTGATCGGCCTGACATTCGTTCCATGGTTCGTCAGCGACAGGGACGATCCCGGGCCGGAAGATTTGATTCCGCATATCGAACGCGTGCTGGAGCTCGGCGGGGAGCGCGTCCTCGCGCTTGGATCCGATTACGACGGCATTGACCGCCATATCCGGGGGCTCGACGGACCGGACGGCACGGCACGGCTGCTGGACATGCTGGCGCTTCGGTACGGTGAGGAACTGACGGAGAACATTGCGCGCGGAAACGCTTTCCGATTTTTGTCGAGCCAGCTTCCGCCGGCCTGACGCCGCTTTCCGGTTCGATCTCGGAACGATATCGATTCGTTCGAAAAGAGCTATGCGATAAAAGCTTGAAATGGCTTGCAAATGTCAACGGACAGTCATAAAATTTATTTGATCGCAGAGAAAAAAATTTTTGATCTGCGAAAGTGTTGTCGAATCATTGCGAACGATCAATTGAGGAGATGGACATTTTGATCAGTCAATTGTCTTGGAAGATCGGGGGACAACAAGGCGAAGGCGTTGAGAGCACGGACCGGATCTTCTCGACCGCGCTGAACCGTCTCGGGTACTATCTCTACGGTTACCGGCATTTCTCGTCGCGGATCAAGGGCGGACACACGAACAACAAGATCCGGATCAGCACGACGCCGAAGCGGGCGATTTCGGACGATCTCGACATCCTTGTCGCATTCGACCAGGAGACGATCGATCTGAACGCACGGGAACTGCGTCCCGGCGGCGTCATCGTGGCGGACGCCAAGTTCGATCCGAAAGTTCCGGAAGGCATTGACGCGCGGCTGTTCGCCGTGCCGATCACGGCCATCGCCGAGGAACTCGGCACGTCGCTCATGAAGAACATGGTGGCGTCCGGCGCTTCCTGGGCGCTGCTCGGTCTGCCGCTTGACGTGTTCAACAAGGCGGTGGAGGAAGAGTTCGGCCGGAAAGGTCCGGCCATCGTGGAGAAGAACATCGAAGCGGTGCGCCGCGGCGCGGCGTTCATTCTCGAGCAGGCCGGCGGCCCGCTGGAGGAATTCCGGCTGGCGCCTGCGGACGGCAAGAAGAAGCTGTTCATCATCGGCAACGAAGCGATCGGCCTTGGCGCCATCGCGGCCGGCTGCCGTCTCATGTCCGCCTATCCGATCACACCGGCTTCCGAGATTATGGAATATTTGATCAAGAAACTGCCGAAGTTCGGCGGCACGGTCGTGCAGACCGAAGACGAAATCGCCGCCGTTACGATGGCGATCGGCGCGAACTACGCCGGCGTGCGGACGATGACCGCATCGGCGGGTCCCGGCCTGTCGCTCATGATGGAGGCGATCGGCCTCGCGGGGATGACCGAAACGCCGCTCGTCATCGTCGACACGCAGCGCGGCGGCCCGTCGACCGGTCTGCCGACGAAGCAGGAGCAATCGGACCTGAACGCGATGGTATACGGCACGCACGGCGAAATTCCGAAGGTCGTCATCGCGCCGGCCACGATCGAGGACTGCTTCTACGACATGATCGAAGCGTTCAACGTTGCGGAAGAATACCAGGTGCCGGTCATCGTCATGACGGACCTGCAGCTTTCGCTCGGCAAGCAATCCTGCGAGCCGCTCGATTACAACAAGATCGAGATCAGGCGGGGCAAGCTGGTATCGAACGTACCGCCGCTTGAGGAGAACAAGCTGTTCAAGCGTTACGAATTCACGGAAGACGGCATTTCGCCGCGCGTCCTGCCCGGCGAGAAAGGCGGCCTGCACCATGTGACGGGTGTCGAGCACGACGAGGAAGGCCGCCCGAACGAGAACGCCGTGAACCGCCGCAAGATGATGGACAAACGGCTCGGCAAGCTGAACGGCATCAAGATCCGCGACGCCATCCGCGTCGACGCGCCGCACCAGACGCCGGATATGCTCATCATCGGCATGGGCTCGACCGGCGGCACGATCGACGAGGCGCGCGAACGTCTCGCGCAGGACGGCATCACGTCCAACCATATCACGGTACGGCAGATCGCGCCGTTCCCGGCCGACGAGCTCGCGCCGTACGTACAGGCGGCGAAGACGGTCATTGTCATCGAGAACAACGCGACCGCGCAGCTTGCGAATCAGATCAAGCTGCATGTCGGCGGCGCCGACAAGATCCGGAACGTGCTGAAGTACGACGGCACGCCGTTCCTGCCCGCCGAACTGTATAAAGCATGCAAGGAGATGAAATGACCGATGGCGACATTCAAGGATTTCCGCAATAACGTCAAGCCGAACTGGTGTCCCGGCTGCGGCGACTTCTCCGTGCAGGCTGCCATCCAGCGCGCGGCGGCGAACGTCGGCCTTGAGCCCGAGAATCTGGCCGTCATCTCCGGCATCGGCTGCTCGGGCCGGATCTCCGGCTATATCAACGCGTACGGATTCCACGGCATTCACGGCCGCGCCCTTCCGATCGCCCAGGGCGTCAAGCTCGCGAACCGGGAGCTGACGGTCATCGCGTCGGGCGGCGACGGCGACGGATTCGCCATCGGCATGGCGCATACCGTCCATGCGATCCGCCGCAATCTGGACATCACGTATATCGTCATGGACAACCAGATCTACGGTCTGACCAAGGGCCAGACGTCGCCGCGCAGCGCGGTCGGCTTCAAGACGAAGTCGACGCCGCAAGGCTCGATCGAGTCCCCGCTGTCGCCGCTCGAGATCGCGATGGCGGCCGGCGCGACCTTCGTCGCCCAGTCGTTCTCCAGCGATCTGAAGCAGCTCACGTCGCTGATCGAACAGGGCATCCAGCACAAGGGGTTCGCGCTGATCAACGTGTTCAGCCCGTGCGTTACGTTCAACAAGGTGAACACCTACGACTGGTTCAAGGAGAACATCGTCAACCTCGACCAGTTCCCGGATTACGATCCGACGAACCGCGTCGCCGCGATGAACAAGATCATGGAGACAAACGGCATGCTGACCGGCCTGATCTACCGCGATACGACGCGCAAGTCGTACGAAGACCTGATTCCGGGATTCCGGGAAGAAGGTCTGTATCGGCAGGATCTGCGCCTGGATCAGTCCCAATTCGAAGAACTGGTGGCAGAATTCTACTGATGAGCCATCCGAGAGCATGCGTCCGCAGGCGGCCGCGTGCTCTTTTTTGTGTCCCGGGCCGTGATCTGCGTCACAGGATTCGCTTTGGGCCGCGGGTTACAGTAGAATGGTATGGAATATCGCTCGAAAGGATGAGTCGACCATGAAACAAGTGCCGATCGGCGTATCGGCCCGCCATATTCATTTGTCGAAGGAACATATCGCCGCCCTGTTCGGCGAAGGAGCGGAATTGACGGTGCTGAAACCCCTCAGTCAGCCCGGCCAGTTCGCGGCGAACGAGACGGTCGAAGTGATCGGACCGAAGGGCCGTTTCCCGAAGGTGCGGATTCTCGGACCGGCCCGCCCGAAGACGCAGCTCGAGATCTCGCGCACGGACGCGTTCGCGCTCGGCCTGAATCCCCCGGTCCGCGAATCGGGGGACATCGCGGGTTCGCCGGGCATCACGATCGTCGGCCCGGCCGGGCAGGTGACGGTGGAGGAAGGCGTCATCATTGCGGCGCGCCACATCCATTTCCATACGTCGGAGGCCGAAGCCTGGGGCATCGCGGACAAGCAGCTGCTGCGCGTCCGGGTCGGCGGCGAACGCGGTCTCGTCTTCGAGAACGTCATCGCACGCGTCTCGGACAGCTTCGCGCTGGACATGCACATCGACACGGACGAAGCGAACGCGGCCGGCGTGAAGACCGGCGATACGGGCGAGATTCTTGACTGACGGCCTAACGGACGAACAACCCGATTTCGGGATGCCGGGCTTGCGGTAGCGCGCCGGCCTCGTTTCATGCTATAATAGGCGGGATTATGGAAGCGAGGCGATGGTTCGTGGCGAACGAGACGAAGGACTACAGCCGCTATTTCGATTTCTCGGACGCTTTAATCTCCGAAGACGAACACGGCAAGCGGATCCGGATCGGCGGACGAGAAATTTACATCATGTCCGAACCGAGCTACCGCCGGGAGAAGCAGCGCGGCAAGGAAGAAATCAAGGTGCTGTACGAAGAGGCGGTGCCGGAAGAGCTCCGGACGTTCGGCAAGGGGAAAAAATATATCATCCAAACTTACGGCTGCCAGATGAACGAGCACGACACCGAAGTGATGAAAGGTCTGTTCGAGCAGATGGGGTTCGAATGGACGGACGACCGCCGGGAAGCGGACGTCATCCTGCTCAATACGTGCGCCGTGCGGGAAAACGCGGAGGACAAGGTGTTCGGCGAGCTCGGCAATCTGAAATCGCTGAAGCTCGAGAAGCCGGAGCTGATCCTCGGCGTCTGCGGCTGCATGTCGCAGGAAGAGTCGGTCGTCGGGCGAATTCTGCAGAAGCACGCGTATGTCGATCTCGTTTTCGGCACGCATAACATTCACCGCCTCCCGATTCTGCTTCGGGACGCGTATTTCGGCAAAGAGATGGTTGTCGAAGTGTGGTCGAAGGAAGGCGACATCATCGAGAACCTGCCGAAGAAGCGCGAAGGGATGCGCGCCTGGGTGAACATCATGTACGGCTGCGACAAATTCTGCACGTACTGCATCGTGCCTTATACGCGCGGCAAGGAGCGTAGCCGGCTGCCCGAGGATGTCATCGCGGAAGTACGCGAACTGGCGCGCCAGGGATACCGGGAGATTACGCTGCTCGGCCAGAACGTCAACGCGTACGGCAAAGATTTCACGGACCGGGACTACCGGTTCGCGGATCTGATGGCCGACCTGTCGAAGATCGACATTCCGCGCATCCGGTTCACGACGAGCCACCCGCGCGATTTCGACGACAAGCTGATCGAAGTGCTCAGCCGCGGCGGCAATCTCGTGGAGCACATCCATCTGCCGGTGCAATCCGGCAGCACGGAGATTCTGAAGCGGATGAGCCGCAAATATACGCGCGAATCGTATCTGGAACTTGTGCGCAAGATCAAGGCCGCCATTCCGGATGTCGTGCTGACGACGGACATCATCGTCGGGTTCCCGGGCGAGACGGAGGAGCAGTTCGAGGAGACCCTGTCGCTCGTCCGCGAAGTCGGCTTCGATTCGGCGTACACGTTCATCTACTCGCCGCGCGCCGGCACACCGGCCGCCGAGATGGAAGACAACGTACCGATGGAAGTGAAGAAGGAGCGGCTGATCCGGCTGAACGACCTGGTCGCCGAGCTTAGCAAGCGGAGCAACGAGGCGCTGCGCGGCCGCGTCGTCGAAGTGCTGGTGGAAGGCCGAAGCAAGAGCAACCCGAACATGCTGTCCGGACGGACGCGCACGAACAAGCTGGTCCACTTCGAGGGATCGCCGGAATGGATCGGTTCGTTCGTCCATGTGCGGGTGACTGATCCGCAGACCTGGTATATCAAGGCGGAACCTGTGCGGCAGGAGACCGGGGCGGTCTCCTGACCGGCTGTCCGCGTCAAGGAGAGATGCAAGAATGGCTGATCACGGCCACGATCATGGCCATGACCATGCGGGAGAATGCGGCATTCCGAAATTCGATTCGCGGGATCTCGTCATTCGCGCCGACATCATGGCGAAGGCGAAGGAATTGGCCGAGATGATCTACACCTCGGACGAAGTGCAGCATTATCGCAAGGCCGAGGCGCAGATCAAGGCGAGCGAGAAAGTGCAGTCGATCATCGCGCAGATCAAGAAGAAACAGAAGGAGATCGTCGCGTTCGAACGGTTCCAGAATCCGGAGATGGTGAAAAAAATCGAGGCCGAGATCGAGGCGCTGCAGGACGAGCTGGATCAGATGCCGATCGTCGTCGATTTCCAGCAAAGCCAGTCGGATATCAACTATCTGTTGCAGCTGGTCGTGTCGGTCATCCGCGACACCGTCGCGAAGAAGCTGGATGTCGAGGGCGAACCCGCGCCTGCGGTACCCGCGGACTGCAGCGATTGACCGGCGCCGCACGGCACTTGCGAAGAAGAAAGGCTTCCGTGAAACGGGCGAAACGTCCCGCGCGGAAGCCTTTTTCATTGTATTGATGCAAGCGCTTACGATCATGTTTCGGGCATGATCGGGAAGGATACGGGAGGATAAAAGCGCATGCATCCGGCTGCCTGCCGTCATCCCGGAACAGGATCGCAGGATCCGGAATACCCGGAATCACGCCTTTTGACAGTTGAGTTATCCGTTTACTAAACTTGTAGGCAACCTGTTGGTTGCGGCAAGACAAAAGGCAAGACCAGAAGGAAGACAGAGGGGGATGAATACCAGTTACCGAAAGGAGGATGCCGATGGAGTCGATGGTCGAATTCGTCAATGTCAGCAAAACCTACAAGAACGGCTTTCAACCCGTGAAATCGTTAAGTTTCCGCGTCCAGCGGGGTGAGTTCCTCGTCCTGATCGGCCCGAGCGGCTGCGGAAAAACGACGACCCTGAAAATGATCAACCGGCTCATTCCGCATACGAGCGGCACCATCACGGTGAACGGCAAAAATATCGCCAAACAGAACACGGTGGAATTGAGGCGCAATATCGGATATGTCATCCAGCAGATCGGTCTGTTTCCTCATTATACGATTGAGGACAATATCGCGCTCGTCCCTGCATTGAAAGGCTGGGACCGCCGGAAGATCCGTCAGCGCGTCGAAGAATTGCTCCATCTGGTGGGGCTGGACCCGGCGGTGTTTGCGAAGCGGTATCCGAAGGAACTCTCAGGCGGGCAGCAGCAGCGGGTCGGCGTCGCGAGAGCGATGGCCGCGGACCCCGAGCTGGTCTTGATGGACGAGCCGTTCGGAGCGCTGGACCCGATCACGCGCGAACAACTGCAGGACGAGTTTTTGCGGCTGCAGAAGGAACTCGGGAAGACGGTAATTTTCGTCACCCACGACATGGACGAGGCGATTCGCATGGGCGATCGCATCGCCATCCTCAAGGACGGAGAACTGCTGCAGCTGGATACGCCCGAGCGGTTGCTGACGCATCCGGTGCACGGCTTTGTGGAGCAATTTATCGGAAAAAATCGGATTTTTCAAAATCCGGAGCTGCTTCCCGTCACCGAGGTGATGCGTTCCGATCCGGCAACCATTTATCCCCATCGATCCCCCGAGCGCGCCATCACCTACATGCGGCAGCGCCGCACGGACACGCTGCTCTGTATCGACGAGCAGGGCAAGCTTCTCGGCATCATCAGCGGCTATGACCTGCAGGGCGATTCCGCGCGCATCCGGACGGTCAGCGAAATCATGAAGCCGGCCGAGCCGGTGCTCCCCATCGACGCAACGGCGAAGGATGCGCTGGTCAAAATCTCGGAATCCCGCTTCGGCGTCATCCCGATCGTCAATGAGCACGGGAAATTGTCGGGCATCGTGACCCGGGGATCGCTGATATCCGTCCTCGCCGGACGCTGGAAGGACGAGGAAGGCGGGGTGGTCTCATGAACCGGCGGTCGTTATGGGAGCAAATCGTGCAGCAGCTGGAGGCGAGACACGCGGATCTGGGCTTGGCCGTACTCCAGCATATCAAGCTCGTCGCCATCTCCATGGGCATTGCCATCGCAATCGGCGTGGCGCTGGGCATCGCCGTCAGCCGGGTCAAGAAACTGGAAGGTCCGGTGATCGGAACGGCCAGCACGTTGCAGACCATTCCCAGCCTGGCGCTGCTCGGTTTCATGATCCCGTTCTTCGGCATCGGCGAGCTGCCGTCCATCATCGCGCTGTTCCTGTACTCGCTGCTGCCGATCATCCGCAACACGCACACCGGCATTACAAATGTGGACAAGTCGGTGATCGAGGCGGCATCCGGGATGGGCATGACGGATGCGCAAATCTTGTTCCGCATTCAGCTGCCGCTCGCATTCTCGGTCATCATGGCCGGCATCCGGACTTCGGCGGTGATCAATGTGGGGACCGCCACGCTGGCGGCGTTTATCGGCGCGGGCGGGCTCGGCGATTTCATTTTTCTGGGCATCTCCCGCAGCATGGACGCGCTCGTGCTGATCGGCGCGGTTCCCGCGGCGCTGCTTGCGCTGCTGCTCGATTTCGTGTTGGCAAGGCTGGAACGGGCGGTTACGCCGAAAGGGCTGAAAATCTGAAGTATCCATCGGGAAAGGAGTCGTGATGAATGAAAGCTGTCAAGGCGCTGCCGGCCCTCGCGCTGGCGCTGGTGCTGGTGCTCGGCGGTTGCGGCGGCGGAGGCGATCGCAGCGGCGGAACGGCGAAACTGACGGTCGGGTCGAAAAACTTTACGGAAAACATTCTTCTGGCCCATATGATGGCGACCTTGATCGAGGAACATCTCGGGATCAAGGTGGAGCGCAAAGTCAACCTCGGCGGCTCCAATGTCGCATGGCAGGCGCTGCTGAACAACGATATCCAGATGTACATCGATTACACCGGTACCATCGTGGCGAACTATTATCAGGAGGAGACCGGAACAGCGGAAGAGACGCTGAGCAGAGCGAAGGAGCTCGTGGAACAGGATCAGTTGAAGCTCCTGGAACCATGGGGGTTCAACAACACGTACACGCTGGCGGTCAAGCAGGATCTGGCGGATGAACTCGGTCTTTCCACGTACAGCGATCTGGCGAAAGTATCGGACCGGCTGGTGATCGGTTCCGAATTCGAATTTCTTGATCGTCCGGACGGACTGCCGGGCCTGAAGAAAGTGTACGGCATGAAGTTTGCGGACGAGAAGGGCATGGACGCCGGGCTGCGCTATCCTTCCATCGAGGAAGGCAAGGTCGACGTCATCAATGCGTTTGCCACCGACGGCATGCTCGTCGTGCACCAGCTGAAAATCCTCGAAGATGACAAATCGTTCTTCCCGCCGTACCACGGGGCGCCGCTTGTCCGCATGGACGCGCTCGAGCGTTTTCCCGAGCTCGAAGAGCTGCTCAACCGGCTGGCGGGCAAAATTGACGACGAAACGATGCAGAAGCTGAACGCGAAAGTCGATGCCGAAGGCCTGAAAGAGGAGAACGTGGCAAGGGAATTCCTTGTCGAACAAGGCTTGATTGAAGGCTGAGGCAAATGTGAACCTCCGGCAATCTGAGGGTGATCAGACGGCCGGAGGTTTGTTATGTGCAGTCAGGCTTCCGTCCCGTTGTCCCGAATGCCGGCCGGCCGGGCCGGAATCCGCAGCCCGCGGACATGCGGCAGCAGCGCCGCGGCCGCGATGGCGGCGACGACGGCTTTGACGATGTCGCCCCCGATAAAGGGCGTGAAGCCCGCGGCGATCGCGCCGGCGGCGGTAAGATGGTAAACCTTCGCCAGCCACGGCACCCCGGCGAGATAGGACAGGAGCGAACCGCAGCCGATGAAGATGACAAACAGCGCGAACGTGAAAAGGGCGCGGTTCCTGCCGTGCAGACCGGTGTTCAGCAGCTTGCCGACGCACCAGCCGACCGCCGCGGCGCAGAACGGAAAAGCGAACAGAAATCCGCCGGTCGGACCGAGCACGTAGGAGAGTCCGCCTTGTCCGTGCAGAAGCGGCAGACCGAGGGCGGTCAGCGCGATGACCAAGCCGATGCTGAGAAAACCGCCCCGCGCGCCGAGAAACGCTCCGGCCAGCATGACGGCGAGATTCTGCAGCGTAATCGGAACGGGCGAGAACGGCAGCGGAATCTTGATCATGCTCATGACGATGAACATGGCGGCGAACAGCGCCGTGTAGACAATGCCGCGAATCGGTAAATTCATGATTGCAATTTCGCTCCTTAATTGTTAACCTTAATATGGTCTAATGGTTAACCAACCGCATTGTAACATGGATGGACTTGCCGGTACAGGGGTTTGATCAAAAAATGACGCAGGCGGAACGTTTTCGCATATGCGGAGCGGACGTGCGGCTGGAAGACGGGCGGCCGCTGCTGCGGGTTGACAAGCTGGAAATCGCGCCCGGCGAATGGGTGCATGTCACCGGGCCGAACGGAAGCGGGAAGAGTACGCTGGCCCGGCTGATCGCGGGCATTCCGGAGACGGCGGCCGGCGGGAAGGCCGCCCTGTCCGGCTCGATCACCCGCGGCTTCGCGGGGGACCGGCCGCTTCCTTATGTCACGCAGGATCCGGAAGCGGCGATCGTCGGGTCGACGCCGTGGGAAGATCTGGCGCTCACGCTCGAAGCGCGGGGGATCGGCGGCAAGGAGGCGCAGGCCGAGATCGAGCGGCTGCTGCGCCTGTGCCGCCTGTGGGAGCGGCGCGGCCTTCCCGTCGAGCATCTGTCCGGCGGACAGAAACAGATGCTCGCCGCCGCCGGCTGCATCGCGTCGGGCGCGCCGCTCATCGTGTTCGACGAAGCGGCCTCGATGCTGGACAGCGCCGGCAGGGCGCATGTCCTGAGCGGCGCGCGCCGTCTGCGGGAAGCGGGCGCGGCGGTCGTCTGGATCTCCCATGCGGCGGAGGACATCGCGCACGGCGACCGGGTCGTGGGGCTGCTCGACGGGAACATTGTGTTCGACGGTCCGGCCGAATCGTTCTTCCTGCCGGAGGGAGAGGCCGGGAGTCCATGCGAGCGGCTCGGATGCGAGGCGCCGCATGCCGTACGGACGGCGCTGGCCTTGAAGCGGCGCGGCATTCCGCTCGATCCGCTGCCGCTTGCGCCGGAGGAGCTGGCGCGGTCGCTTGCGGCGTTCGGCGCATTGCCGTTCGATGAGCCTGAGCGTGTTCCGGCGGTGCTTGACGGGGAGATGACGAACGGGGATATGGCGAAAGGTTCGGACTCCGCCGACGGAACCGCCGGACAGGGCGGCATGGACGGGACCGGCGGCGGTCCGGCCGAAGACTGGCGGATCGACGGGCTGTCGGTGCACGGCGACGGCGGCGCGGCCCTGCTGCGGAATGTTTCAGCCGTATTCCGCGGCGGACGCATCACGGCCGTCGTCGGGCCGAACGGCGCGGGGAAGACGACGCTGCTCGAGACGATGGCGGGTCTGCGCCGGCCGGACGCCGGCAGCGTGACGCTCGGCGGCGTGCCGCTCTGGCAGGGCCGTCGGCCGCGGCGCGACCGGCTGCTGCGGTTCGGCCTGGCGATGCAGCGGTCAGAGTCGGCCTGGTTCGCCGATACGGTCCGCGGCGAGCTGATCTATGCGATGCGCCCGTATGCGGTGCCGGCGGACGAGCGGCCGGCCCGGGCGGAAGCGGCGCTTGAGAAGGCCGGGCTGCAACCGGCCGTCATGGGCCGCGTGCCGTGGACGCTCAGCGGCGGCGAGCAGCGCCGCTTGTCCTGGGCATGTCTGCATGCGGCGGGCGCGCCGTGGCTGCTGCTGGACGAGCCGACGGCCGGGCTTGACGCCGCCGGCGCGGCCGCGCTGCGCGCCCGGCTCGCGGCCCACCGCGCGGAGGGCGGCGGCGCGGTCATCGCGACGCATGATCTGGACGCGCTGTGGCCGCTCATCGACGACATCGTCGTCGTCGCCGGCGGCGAAATCCGCGAGGCGGCGCCGGCGTCGGCCTGGGCGCAGGCCGTGCTGTCGGGCGGCAGCGTCATGCCGCCCGAGGCGCTGCCTCAGGCGCTGCGGACGGCCGCGGCGCTGCGGGCGCTGCAGCCTGCGCGGCTGCAGGAAGCCTGCGCGCTAGCGGCCGATGCCGGGCGCATCGGGCCGGATATCGCAGGCTTCCGGCCGGCCCGGGAACGGCCGCCGGCTTCCGCCGCGCAGGGGAAGCCGGCCTCCGCGCTCCTGCGGCGTCTCGCCGGGCTCGATCCGCGCGCGCTGTGGGCGGCGTACCTGCTGGCGGCGTCGGGCGTCCTCGCGATGGACGGTCCGGCGGACACGGCCGCAAGCCTCGCCGTCGTCTGCGCGCTGATGCTGCCCGTCGCGCGGCTCATTCGGCCGTACCGCGGCGTCATCCTTTATTATCTCGCGCTGACCGCGGCGCTTGCGCTCCTCACCGGCGCCAGGTTCACGCCCGCGTTCGGTTGGGACGCCGGCGCCGCGCTCGATACGGTATGGCTGATGGCGCGGCTGCTCGCGGTCATGCTGCTCGGCATGCCGCTGCTCGCGCTGATTACGCCGTACCGGCTGCAGCAGGCCGTGGAACGGCTGCTCTCCGCCGTCCGTCTGCCGCAGCGGACGATCCGGTCCGTCGGGCTGTCGGTGTCGCTGTTGTTCCGCTTCATTCCGCTCATGGCGGCGGAGTGGAGCCGGTTCGCGCGGATCGGCGTCGCCCGCGGCAAGCACCCGGTGCCGCCGGGGCGCATTCCTTTCCGCGCGCTGCCCGCCGTGCTCGTGCCGTTCCTGCTCGCCATGCTGCAGATGGCGGACCGGGTGGCCGTGTCGCTCACGCTGCGCGGCTTCGGCAGCGGCAGGCGGGCGGCCGTACGGGCGCTTCCGATCCGCTTCACGCGGCGGGACGCGGCGTTTGTCGCCGCCGCCGGGGCGGTCTTCGCGCTGCTGCGGCTGATTGATATTACACTGTAACGACGGGAATGCGGGCGCCGGCAACGTTCCGGCGCCCTTCGCATGCATATATGACGGTATTGACGGCCGCTCCATTCCGGATATATAATTAGGTAACCTAAATAATTAGTATCCTAATAATATGGCTGCCGAATGCCGTTCCTGAGTTTAGTGGACGTAAGGATGCATGGCGGACCATAAACTTTCGGAAAAGGGGGAGTTCGCATGAAGCCGGACAAGCGGGAAGAAATTGCCCGGCTGCTGATGGAAACATTCGCGCATTCCAGGCAATCGCTGAAAGGGACAGGCGGCGGAGACGCGCCGCGTCGTCCGGGCGAATTGATGGTGCTGCACTTCATCCACTCCCGGGACGACGGCCGCGGCGTTACGGTGTCGGAGATCGGCGGATGGCTTCGCGTCACGTCGCCGACGGTGACGCAGCACATCAACCGGCTGGAAGAGCAGGGACTCGCCGAACGTTTCGCCGATTCGTCGGACCGCCGGGTCGTCCGGATCCGGCTGACCGGGCAGGGACGGCAATACATCGAGCGCATGAATCGATCCCGTCTCGAAATGTTTGCCGGGCTGGCGGACTATCTCGGGGAAGAGGAATGCCTGCATTTCATCCGGACCATGAGGAAAGTGACCGACTATCTGTCGGAACGGCAGCAGGCGTTCTGGCGGCAATATGAATCGGCAACGGGCAGAGAGCCGCACAGGCCGGCGCAGGGATCGCCTGACCGGGCGGGCGCACCCGGTCAGGCCGGGGCGGAGCCGTCAAGCGCACCCGGCTCGGCTTCGGCGAACGATGCGCCGTCCGGGGCCGGAACGGCCGACCGGTCCGTCCCGGCGGAAGAAGACGGCCATTGACCCGTTGCAACGAATTTCACTGGAAAGGTGATTGAACGTGACCGGATTGCTTCGTTATTTCAAACCGTATCGCCGGCTTGCCGTCCTCGTGCTGCTGCTGGTCCTGCTGCAGTCGCTGTCCGAACTTTATCTGCCTACGCTTATGGCGGACATCGTCAATATCGGCGTGCTGAAAGGGGACACCGCCTACATTCTGCGGACGGGCGTCTTCATGCTGCTGACGGCGGCGTTCGGCGTTGCCTGCAATATCGCGGCCAGTTACTTTTCCGCCCGGGCGTCGTCGGGGTTCGGGCGGGATCTGCGCAGCAGGCTGTTCCGGCATGTCAGCGGATTCTCGATGCGGGAGTTTGACCGCTTCGGCGCCTCGTCGCTCATGACGCGCGTGACGAACGACGTGACGCAGGTCCAGCAGACGCTCATCATGATGCTGCGCATGATGGCGGCGGCGCCGATGATGGCCGTCGGCGGCATGATCATGGCGCTGGCCAAGGACAGGCAGCTGGCGCTTGTTATCATCGCCGTCATCCCGGTGCTGGCGCTGACGATCTTTGTGATCTCGCGCAAGGCGATGCCGCTCTTCCGGTCGATGCAGGCGAAGCTGGACCGGCTCAACCGGGTGCAGCGCGAAGGCTTGACCGGGGTGCGCGTCATCCGTGCGTTCAACCGCACGGAGCATGAGCGGCGGCGGTTCGACGGCGCGAACCGGGAACTGACCGATACGGCCCTCAAGGCTACCCGGCTCATGGCGTTCACGATGCCGGCCATGATGCTGATCGTCAATTTCTCTTCCGTCGCCATCGTCTGGTTCGGCGGCATCCGCATCGACCGTGGTGAACTGATGGTCGGCGATCTGATGGCGTTCATCCAGTATGCGATGATGATACTGTTCTCGCTGATGATGATGTCGATGCTGTTCGTCATGCTGCCGCGCGCCGCCGTGTCCGCGGGCAGAATCCGGGAAGTGCTGGAGCTTCCCGCATCCGTCCGCGATGCGGACTCCCCCGCGCGCCCCGCACGGCCGGAGCAGGCGGGAGCGGGCGGCCTGATCGAATTCCGTGACGTCACCTTCCGGTACCCCGGCGCCGAGCAGCCGGCGCTCGCGAACATCTCGTTCACGGCGAAGCCGGGAGAGGTGACGGCGATCATCGGCGGCACCGGTTCGGGCAAAACCACGCTGTTCAACCTCATCCTGCGCTTCTATGACGCCGAGAGCGGCAGTGTATTGGTGGACGGTGAAGACGTGCGGAATTGGCCGCAGGAGAAGCTGCGCGCCCGGATCGGTTATGTTCCGCAGCAGGCGATGCTGTTCACGGGCACGATCGCCGACAACATCCGCTGGGGCAAGGAGGATGCTTCCGATGAGGAAGTGCGGCGCGCGGCGGAGACGGCGCAGGCGCTCGAGTTCATCCGAGAAATGGAAGGCGGGTTCGACGCGCAGGTGGCGCAGGGCGGCAAGAATCTGTCGGGCGGCCAGAAACAGCGTCTGGCCATCGCGCGCGCCCTCGTGCGCAGACCCGGCATCTATCTGTTCGACGACAGCTTCTCGGCGCTCGACTACAAGACGGACGCCGCGCTGCGCAAGGCGCTGAGAGCCGAGACGGGGAATGCGGCCGTCCTGATCGTCGCCCAGCGCATCAGCACCGTCGTCGACGCGGATCAGATCATCGTCCTGGACGGCGGCCGGATCGCGGGCATCGGCACGCATGAGCAGCTCCTCAGGGATAACGAAGTTTATCGGGAAATTGCGGCTACGCAGCTGACGGAGGAGGAGATCGCATGAAAGGGAACCGCGAATCGCAGACGAATTACCGGCCCCCCGGACCCCGCGGCCCGGGATTCGGCGGCCCGCGGGGCTTCGGCATGCCGCCCCAGAAGCCGAAAGATTTCAAAGGAACAGTGAAGCGGCTGACCGGCTATTTGAAACCTTACGCGGGCCAATTGATCGCCATCCTCGTCATGGGCGTGCTCGGGACGGCGTTCTCGATCATCGCGCCGAAGCTACTGGGCGACATTACGACGAAGCTGTTCGAGGTGGTGACGGCACGCATCGCCGGTGTGCCGGCGGAGGTCGATTACCGCGGCATCGGGAACATCATCCTGATCCTGCTGGCGCTCTATGCCGTCAGTTCGGTGTTCACCTGGATTCAGCAATATTGGATGGCCGGAATCGAGCAGAAGACCGTCTACACGCTGCGGCGGGAAGTGAATGAGAAGCTGTCCCGGCTGCCGCTCCGCTATTTCGACGCCAGGCCGCACGGCGAGACGCTGAGCCGCATCACGAACGATGTGGACAACATCGGCAACACGCTGCAGCAGAGCCTGATGCAGCTCGTGACGTCGCTCGTGACCATCGCCGGCGTCATTGCCATGATGCTGTACATCAGCCCGCTGCTGACGCTGGTCTGCCTGGTGACGCTGCCGCTTTCCGCGCTGGCGGCGGCCGCCGTCGCGAAGCGTTCGCAGGTCCAGTTCCTGGGTCAGCAGCGTTCGCTCGGCGAACTGAGCGGGCATGTGGAAGAAATGATCGCCGGACACCGCATCGTCAAGGCGTTCGGCCGCGAGGAAGACGCAGTGCGCAAATTCGACGGCATCAACGGCCGTCTGTACGATTCCGGCTGGCGCGCGCAGTTCATCTCCGGCATTCTGATGCCGCTTACCGGCTTTATCGGCAATCTGGGGTATGTCATCATCTGCGTCGTCGGCGGCATTCTCGTGGCCGGATCGCGGATCGCAGTCGGCGACGTGCAGGCGTTCATCCAGTATGCGCGGCAGTTCAACATGCCGATTACGCAGCTTGCGGGGATCGCGAACATCATCCAGTCGACCGTCGCCTCGGCCGAGCGTGTATTCGAGCTGCTGGATGAAGCGGAAGAGACGCCGGATGCCGCGGCGGATCAGCCTGCGGCGCAGGACGGACCGCGGGGAGCGGTGGAGTTCCGGAACGTGCGGTTCGGTTATGCGCCGGATGAGCTTCTTTTTGACGATCTGAGCTTCGAGGTGAAGCCCGGCCAGACGGTCGCCATCGTCGGGCCGACCGGAGCGGGCAAGACGACGCTCGTCAATCTGCTCATGCGCTTCTACGACATCCAGGGCGGCTCGATCTCGATCGACGGCCGCGACATCCGCACCATGGAGCGGGGCAGGCTGCGCAGCCTGTTCGGCATGGTGCTGCAGGACACGTGGCTTTTTGGCGGCACGATCCGGGACAACATCGCCTTCGGCCGGGAGGATGCGACGGAGGAGGAAATCATCGCGGCCGCGAGAGCCGCGTACGCGGACCGGTTCATCCGGACGCTGCCGGACGGGTATGACACGGTGCTGAACGAGGAAGCGGCCAATCTGTCGCAGGGGCAGAAGCAGTTGCTCACGATCGCGCGGGCGGTGCTGGCCGATCCGGCCATCCTGATCCTGGATGAGGCGACCAGCAACGTCGACACGCGCACGGAATACCAGATCCAGGACGCGATGAACCGCCTCATGCGGGGACGGACCAGCTTCGTCATCGCCCACCGCCTGTCGACGATCCGCGGCGCGGACGTCATTCTCGTCATGAACCGCGGCCGCGTCATCGAGCAGGGCACACACGAGGAACTGCTGGCGAAGGGCGGCTTCTATGCCGAACTGTATTACAGTCAATTCGCCCGGCCGGAAGGGAAACCGGCCGTCTGAGGTTCCCAATAAAAGACGCGGGCCGCGAGGCGGAAGATGCCGCCGCGTAGCCCGCGCTTCATGCATTCAATCAGAACCAACCGGAGCGCAGCACGATGACCAGCAGGATGTAGAGCACCAGAATGACGCCCGTGCTCGTTCTGAAGAAACCGCCGTAACCTCCTGCGTAGCTCATGGATTGCTTCCCTCCTGTTTTTTTATAGTGTGATGCGGGATCACAATTGCAGTCTATGCCTTACCCGGCTGTGCCTTTTGGACGTTTGACCGGCATCAGGATGAATTGCGCGAATGCCCATGCGGGCGGACGCACCCCGGATGATTCCGCCCGGCGCGGGGGTTCGCGGCCGCATAGAATTGTCACACTTTGGTTACAATTCGGATGGACTGTCCGCTGGCGGATCCCCGTGCTTTTCCGCTATAATGCGGTTAGGACAGGGACATGGAACCCGCCGAAACCCCATTACGTCGGGAGTGTGCGCAAGTGACGGTCACCAATGTGTCGGATATATCCGCCGATCTGTTCATCCTTGGCGTTATTTTTATCCTGCTGATTTTCTCGCTGCTCAGCCTCGGCATTCTCCGCATGTTCCAGCAGCGGTTCCGCGCGGGATGGATTTCGTTTGGCGGGGCCGTGATCAGCGCGGTTGTTTTCTTCCTGATCCTCGATCGCTGGTACGTCTGAATGTCGAAAACGCCATGCCGCCCCCGTCAGACCGGAGCGCACGTTCCGGACGGCGGGGGTTTTCATCTTGAACGCATCCCCGGGCGTCGATTTTGGGCGGGGGGCGCAACCAATCCGGTCCGTCCGCGTCTATAACAGTGTCTATCGAAACAAAAAAGAATGCCGGCTTGAGAAGGAGAAGAAGCATGAGATCGAAACCATTCAAAATTGCAATTGTCCTGTTAACCGTTATCGCATTGATCATTCCATTCGCAACCGCCCGTGCCGATTCGTCGTCAGCCGGGGGATTCAACGTGCTGCAGCTGGCGAAGGACAGCGACATCATGCTGTTCAACGGCGAGGAAATCCGGGCCGCGCAGCCGGTCACGTACAAGGACGGCGCGGCGTATATTCCGCTGAACGGCATCGCTTCGGTGTACGGCTTCACGCTGTACTTTGATGCGAAGACGAAGGAAGCGGTGGCGAAGTCGAACGTCCTGGAACTGAGATTCAAGGCCGACAGCCCGTTCATCAAGGTCAACGGATCGGCCGTGAAAGGCCCCGGACCGGTATTCGCCCAGGAGGGCTACATGATGGTGCCGCTCAGAATGTGGGCGGACCTGACGGACAGCCGCATCAACGTGTCCGGCCGGCAGATTACGCTCAGCTGGAGCATCGCCGTGCCGTCCGCCGCGTTCGAGATCGAAGCCGATGACGAAATCCACGCCGGGCAGACGGTCGTCTTCTACAAGGATTTGGCGAGCCATCCGAACGGACTGCCCATCGTGCAGGACGTCTGGGAAGGGCGTTATGACGTGTTTCCCGAAGCCGGATGGTACACCGTCACGCGCCGGGTGATGGATGCGGCCGGCAACTGGAGCGAACCATACTCGGTTACCGTTGAAGTTCTGCCGCCGAACCTTCCGCCTGTCGCGGATTTCAGGACCGACAAGGAGACCTACCGGATCGGCGAGCACATCGAGTACCGTGATCTCAGCGCGGACGACGAAGACGCGATCGTGCGCCGCACCTGGGTCGGCAACGAGCCGGTCTTCTTCGAATCCGGCGAGAAGCTGGTCGAATTGGAAGTGGAAGACAAGCACGGACTCACGCACCGGGTGTCGAAATTCATCACGGTTACGGATGAAGTGCTGTACACGAAGGAAGAGTACGACAAGCTGTTCACCGATATCGGGGGCAAATACGCATTGTCGGGTTCCGAGGTGCTCGGCTACACGCCGGTGGAGTACACGTTCAAAAGGGAAAACGTGCGGCTCGTGAGGAGCAACAGCCCGGAAGTGCTGCGCGAGACCGGCATCGCCTACGACACGATCCAGACCGGCAAAACGCGGTTCCTGATCTACAACCAGAACGCGATGTCTTACAACGTCAATGTGTATCTCGTCGCCACGAACTTCAACGGAACGGCCGTTGACATCTCGATCGGCGCCCATGGCGCCGGCGGCCCGGACCCGTACTCGACGAACGCGGGCAAGATGTCGACGCTTCGCTATCTGGATGCGGTGAACCGGGGCGTCCAGGCCGGTACGCTGCGCCTGCGGCCGAAGGAATCGGCCGTCCTGCTCGCTGACAAACTGTCCGCCGTGCCGATCAAGCCGAACCAGATTTTCTCCGCCTACGCGGACATTACGTCGAACGATTACGTCCGGTATCGCGTGGTGATCGTGCCGCAAGGCGTCGATCCGCTGCAGGAGCTCGAGAAGCTGCCGATGCTGCCGCGCGACGGCGTCCATGTGCGCGGCTCGTTCGACTACACCGACCGCAGCATCACGATCGAGGAGCAGCTGGGCCAGACGAAGCAGCGCCTCATGTTCGGCGACAACAAGTATGACCCGAACCTGTGGGGCATTGACGACGGCACGGGCAAAAACGAGCTCAACGTCGGGAACTACGGCGTGCTCTACCGGATGAAGGTGAACGTCGCGCCGCGCACGCTGATTTCGCTCAACGCGCGGGGCGGCCACTATACGGGAGCGTTCATCGTGGGCGGCAGCGTCGTCGAAGTGACGAAGGGCAGCATCCTGAAGAACCAGGACGAAGCGTGCGTGCTGTATCGGAGCGGCAACCGCGCCGAGACGGTCGAGATCGTGTTCACGCCGGCTTCCGGCAGCAATCTGCCGATCGCCCTCATGTTCGAGCCGCTGCCGGAAGAGCGGACGTAAGGCGCGGCGAGGTCCGCGGGTTTGACGTTAACCGCGTTTTCAGGCATGATGGAAGGTAAGAAAAACGGCTTGCGCCGTACGCCTGACAAGGCGCATCCGTTTTGCGCAAAAAGACAAGATCGATTGATAACCGCCAGGCTTATAAATTCTTGTCTTTGAACAAACCTTCCGGAGGTCAGATCATTGGATACGGATGACATCATTCGGATGATGGCGAGCCAGGGACTGCGCATTACGGACCAGCGGCGGACGCTGGCCAGGCTGTTCGCCGACACGCCCGGTTATCTGTCGCCGAAGGACGTCTATGACTATATGGGCCGCTTCTATTCGGGCCTCAGCTTCGACACCGTCTACCGCAACCTGCGGCTGCTCGACGAGCTGGGCGTGCTCGAACAGGTCGTCTTCGAGGACGGCGTGAAGTTCAAGCTGCATTGCCGCGAGCACGACCATCACCATCATCTGATCTGTCTGCAATGCGGCAAGACGTACCCGCTGACCCATTGTCCGATGGAAGCGACGGACGTTCCCGATGATTTCGTCATCGTGAAGCACAAGTTTGAAGTGTTCGGCTACTGCGGCGACTGCGCGGGCGCCGAGACGGCGGCCGGAAACCGCTGACGGCGGGAGGGTCGGACATGCGAACGCTGCTGAAGGCGGGCATCGTCTTCTACCGCCGCTTCATCTCGCCGCTCAAGCCGCCGACCTGCCGCTTCCACCCGACGTGTTCCGAGTACGCGCTCGAAGCGATCGAAGTGCACGGCGCGCTGCGCGGCAGCTGGCTGGCGATCAAGCGCATCCTGCGTTGTCATCCGTTCCATCCGGGCGGCATCGATCCCGTGCCGCCGCCGGGGAAGCCGCCGGCTTGACAAGAAGTGCCGCGATCCGTTAGGATAATGAACAATCCTTTCCATACCCTTTCCGATGAAGGGATGAGTACGGAGATGCCGCCCATTCCAGAGAGCCGGGGGGCTGCGAACCGGCATGGCGCGGGCTTCGGAAGATGGTCCCGGAGGATTCCGCTTCGAGCGGCGCCGGCTTGAGTCAGCCGGAGGCGGGCCGCAAGGGGCGGACGTGCCCCGCGTTAAGGGAACAGTCTGCGGATGCAGGCGAAAGCGAGCTTCCGGCTGAAATTTTCGGTCGGCCGGGAGGAAATTGGGTGGTACCACGTGAGCGAAGCTCTCGTCCCATGTCGGGCGGGGGCTTTTTTGCATGCATGAGGAAGTTCATGACAGGAGGCAAATGGAATGGCGAACGCGGACAAAACGTTCTATTTGACGACACCGATCTATTACCCCAGCGACAAATTGCATATCGGCCACGCGTACACGACCGTGGCGGGCGACGCGATGGCGCGATACAAGCGGCTGCGCGGCTACCGCGTCCATTTCCTGACGGGAACGGACGAGCACGGGCAGAAGATCGAGCGCCGCGCGCGGGAGCGCGGCATGGAGCCGAAGCCGTTCGTCGACGGCATCGTGGCCGGCATCCAGGAGCTGTGGCGGAAGCTGGACATTTCGTACGATGACTTCATCCGCACGACCGAAGACCGGCACAAGCGGGTGGTCGAGAAAATTTTCGCCCGGCTGGTCGAGCAGGGAGACATCTACAAGGGCGAGTACGAAGGCTGGTACTGTACGCCGTGCGAGTCATTCTTCCTCGAGCGGCAGTTGGTGAATGGCAATTGTCCGGACTGCGGGCGGCCCGTCGAGCTGCTCAAGGAGGAGTGCTACTTCTTCCGGCTGGGCAAATATGTCGACCGGCTCCTGCAGTATTACGAGGAAAACCCGGACTTCATTCAGCCGGAGTCGCGCCGGAACGAGATGATCAACAACTTCATCAAGCCGGGGCTGGAAGATCTGGCCGTCTCGCGGACGACGTTCGACTGGGGCATCAGGGTGCCGGGCGATCCGAAGCACGTCATCTATGTCTGGATCGACGCGCTGACGAACTATATTACGGCGCTCGGCTACGGGTCGGACGACGATTCGCTGTTCAAGACGTTCTGGCCGGCGGATGTCCATCTTGTCGGGAAGGAGATCGTCCGCTTCCATACGATCTACTGGCCGATCATGCTGATGGCGCTTGATCTCCCGCTGCCGAAGAAGGTGTTCGGCCATGGCTGGTTCCAGACGAAGGAAGGGAAGATGTCGAAGTCGAAGGGCAACGTCATCGATCCGGTCGTGCTGATCGAGCGCTACGGGCTCGATGCGCTGCGCTACTGGCTGCTCCGGGATACGCCGTTCGGCTCGGATGGCGTGTTCACGCCGGAAAGCTTCGTCGAACGGACGAACTTCGACCTGGCGAACGACCTCGGCAACCTGCTGAACCGGACCGTCGCGATGATGGAGAAATATACCGGAGGCGTCGTGCCGGCGTACGAGGGGCATGTGACGGCCTACGACGCCTCGCTCGAAGCGGCTGCGCGGGAGGCGATCGAGGCCATGGAGGCGGCGATGGAGAAGATGGAGTTCTCCGTCGCGCTCGCGGCGATCTGGCAGTTCATCGGCCGGACGAACAAATACATCGACGAGACGCAGCCGTGGCTGCTCGCGAAGGACGAGGCTTCGGCGCCGCAGCTGAAGTCGGTGCTGTACCATCTGGCCGAGTCGCTGCGCATCATCTCGATTCTGATCCAGCCGTTCCTGACGCGCGCGCCGAAGGAGATGTGGCGGCAGCTCGGCATCGAGCAGGGGCCGCTGATCGAATGGGATACGGTCAGAACGTTCGGCACGCTGCCCGCCGGCACGCGGGTCGTCAAGGGCGATCCGCTCTTCCCGCGGCTCGATGTCGAAGCGGAGGTGCAGTATATCGCTTCCGCGATTACCGGCAAACCGGCGGCTTCGGCGGCGCAGGCCGAAAATGCGAGTGCCAAGGGCGAGCCGGCAGGCGGCGGGGAGAAGGCTTCGTCCGGCAAGCCGGAAATTGTGATCGACGATTTCGCGAAGGTGGAGCTGCGCGTGGCGCAGGTCATCGCCGCCGAGCCGGTCAAAGGCGCCGACAAGCTGCTCAAGCTGCAGCTTGACCTCGGTTCCGAACAGCGCCAGGTCGTGTCCGGCATTGCCCAGCATTACAAGCCGGAAGCGCTCGTCGGCCGCAAAGTCGTCTGCGTGACGAATCTGAAGCCCGTGAAGCTGCGCGGCGAACTGTCGCAAGGCATGATCCTGGCCGCTTCCGAAGGCGGCCGACTGGCGGTCGTGGAAGTGCCGCAGGATATGCCGAACGGCGCTGTTGTAAAATAATGCAAGGTTGGCAAGCAGGCTGCATCCGGCCGTCCTGTCACGGCTGACAGCCTGCTTGTTGCGTATTGACAGCCTGCGGGCGGGCGGATATACTGAGACCGTAATAGTAACGATTACGATTAAGAGAAAAGACCGGGTAGCCGCATGTCGGCAACCCGGTCTGGATGGGAGTGGTTGGAAACATGCATGATGCCGGAAGACGCAGCGTGAAGCGCAAGCGGTATGCCTTGGCGTCCGCCTTGCTGGCGGCGGCGATGCTGCTGGCCGGCTGCGGCGGAGCAGGCGGAGCCGGAGGAAGCGGCGGGAGCGCGGGCGGCGGCGAAAGCGGAGGAAACGGCGGAAGAGGCCTTTCGGATGGCGGGAAACCCGGCGTCGTGACGAGTTTTTACCCGCTGTTTTTCCTCGCTTCCGAAATCGGCGGGGATCGGGTCGACGTCTCGAATCTCGTGCCGGCGGGCGTGGAGCCGCATGACTGGACGCCGAAGAGCCGCGATCTGGTCAACATCTCGCGGGCCGATCTGTTCCTGTACAGCGGCGCCGGCTTCGAAGGATGGACGGACGAGCTGCTCGAAGGCATCGAATCGGACAGCGGCGTGATGATCGTGGAGGCGAGCGAAGGGATCGAGCTGATTCCGCTCGATCCGGAAGCCGAAGCGCACGAGCATGAGGACGAGCATGATCACGGGCACGACGGGTCCGTCGACCCGCATGTCTGGGTCAGCCCGAAATCGATGCTGCGGATGGCGCAGAACGTGCGGGATGCGCTCGCCGCGGTTGATCCGGCGAACGCGGCCGTCTATGAGGAGCACTATGGAACGCTGGCCGGCCGCCTTGAGGCGCTCGACGAAGCGTATGAGCGGGAGCTGTCCGGCCTGCCGCGGCGGGACATCGTTGTCTCCCATCAGGCGTTCGCCTACCTGTGCCGCGATTACGGGCTGAACCAGATCGCCGTGATGGGCCTCACGCCGGAAGCGGAGCCGAAGGCGCAGGACCTGAAGCGGATCGTCAATTTCGTGAAGGAGAACGGCATCCAGTACATTTTCTTCGAGGAGCTTGTCTCGGACCGGCTCGCGCGGACGCTTGCGAACGAAGCGGGCGCCGAGACGCTGGTGCTGAACCCCGTCGAAGGGCTGACGCCCGAGCAGGAAGCTAATGGCGACGATTATGTGACGATTATGGAAATGAATTTGCAAAATCTGAAGAAGGCTTTACAATGAATCTTGAAACAGCCGGCCGTCCAGGCCGGCCTCGCATTCGGAAGAAGGTGACGCGCCGTGCCGACCGGACGGATTCCGGAGGGCCCCGGCTGCCATCAGCCGGTCATTGAACTGTCGGATGTCTCGTTCGCCTATGAGCGGCGTCCGATTATCGAACATCTCCATTTCACCGTGCGGGAGCGGGATTTCGCGCTGCTCGCCGGGCCGAACGGGGCGGGCAAGACGACGCTGCTCAAGCTGATCGTCGGGCTGCTCGAACCGGACGGCGGCGAAGTCCGGCTGTTCGGCGAACCTGCCCGGCGCTTCCGGCAGCGGGAGCGGATCGGCTATGTGCCGCAGAAGAACGCGTTCAATCCGTTGTTTCCCGCGACGGTGCGGGAAGTCGTCCTGTCCGGCATGTACGGGCGGCACAAGCTGTTCCGGCGCCTGACGAAAGCGGATTATCAGAAGGTGGATGACGCGATGCAGGCCCTCGGGATTGAAGATCTGGCCGGCAAGCGGATCGGCATGCTGTCCGGCGGGCAGCAGCAGCGGGTTTTCCTCGCGCGCGCCCTGGTGAACAGCCCGGCGCTGCTCATCCTCGACGAGCCGACGGTCGGCATCGACGCGGAGACGCAGGACAGCTTCTATCATTTGATCCGGCACATGCATCAGCATCACAACATCACGTTTCTGATGGTGTCGCACGACCGGGAGCGATTCCGTTCCTATCTGGATGATGCGCCCGCGGCGGAAGCGGGCAGACTGAAATTCTATGTCCGCCACTCGCACGACCGGGAAGACTGCGTCGAGACGGATCTGACCCACAGCTTGCGCGAATACCGCCGCGCTGCGGAAGAACCGGCGCTCGTCCGCTGACCGGTCCGATACAGGGAGGATGCCCCAACAACGTGGAACTACTCACCATGGATTTCTTTCAGCGCGCGCTGATCGGCGGCGCGCTCATCGCGGCCGCCGGCCCGCTGCTCGGGCTGTTTCTCGTGCTGCGCCGGCTCTCGATGATCGGCGACACGCTTTCGCACGTGTCGGTGGCCGGCGTGGCGGCCGGCTACCTGCTCGGGCTCGGCTCGCCCGCTGCGGGCGGCATGGCCGCGGCGCTGCTGGCGACGCTCGCCATCGAGCGTCTGCGCAAAGCGTACAAGACGTACGCCGAACTGTCGATCGCGATCATGATGGCGGGCGGCATCGCGCTCGCTTCGCTGCTGTTCTCGCTGGACCGGGGATTCGGCGTCAACATCACGAGCTATCTGTTCGGCAGCATCTACACGCTGGACACCGCGGATCTGATCTGGATCGCCGCCGTGACGATTCTCGTGCTGGCTGCGGTCCTCTTGCAGTACAAGGAATGGTTCCTGATGACGTTCGACGAGGACGCCGCCGCGGTGGGCGGGCTGCCGACCCGGACGCTGAACCTGATCATGAGCGTGCTGACCGCCCTCGTCATCAGCGTCTCGATCAAGATCGTCGGCGCGCTGCTCGTCTCCGCGCTGCTGACGATTCCCGCCGCGTGCGGCCTGCTCGCCGCGCGCAGCTTCCGGCAGTCGGTGCTGCTTGCGGTCGGCATCGCCGAAGCGGCGGTGCTCGCCGGTCTGCTCGCCGCGGGCTACTGGAACCTCGCGCCCGGGGGGACGGTCGTGCTGCTGCTGATCGCCGTCCTGCTGGCGCAGCTTGTCATCAAACGCAGGCTCAGTCTGTAAGTATTTACAAGGAGGCTCACCCGCCATGGACCTGAACGTCTGGATCGCGCTGGGCGCCGGCTTCGCGTCGTTCATTTCACCGTGCTGCCTGCCGCTGTATCCGTCCTATCTGTCCTATATCACCGGCATTTCGGTAAGCGACCTGAGGGCCGGCGCCCATACGCGCCAGATGCGGGTCAAGATGGCGTCGCACACGCTGTTCTTCCTGCTCGGTTTCTCGCTGCTCTTCTATACGCTCGGATACGGCGTCAACGCGTTTGCCGATTTCTTCCGCGACAACCAGCAGCTCATCCGGCAAATTTCCGCGCTGCTCGTCATCCTGATGGGTTTGATTCTCGCCGGCGTCTTGCAACCGAAGTTTCTTATGCAGGAGCGGAAACTGAAACTCGGTGGTCCGAAGGCCGGCTACCTCGGCTCGTTCATCTTCGGCATCGGCTTCTCCATGGGCTGGTCGCCGTGCGCCGGGCCGATTCTGGGAGCGATCCTCGGGCTGCAGGCTTCTTCGCCGGGCTCCTGGTTCGCGATGACGACCGCGTACGCAATCGGGTTCGCCATTCCGTTCTTCATCCTCGCGTTCTTCCTCGGATCTGCGCGGGCGCTGCTCAAGTATTCGAACGCGGTGATGAAGACCGGGGGCGTGCTGCTCGTCGTGCTCGGCATCCTGCTGTTCACGGATCAGATGACGCTCATCACCGTTTATCTGAACAGCATCACGCCGGATTGGCTCAAGGCCAATTTCTGATCCGGACGGCGGCAGGCGAATGACGGACGGTGTCAATCGTCTGTGAAAATGTCACCTTAACTCGTCTGTGAAAATGTCACTTTTT
>NZ_CAJRAY010000064.1 GCF_907165215.1 Thermobacillus xylanilyticus
CTAGTTGAGGACTCCCTATGAAGCTGGCTTCAAAACGAAATTATGCAAAAGGCTCATATTTTAATCAAACATTGCTTTTATAACCCTATTTACATACAGGTCAAACATCATCATGACTTGTTCATAAGTGTTTTGACTGTCCGTTTGGACGTGCGGAAGATCAAGCATGACCTGAACATTGGCGTATCGGATACAAGAATCGGCATTCCCCGCGAACAGATCTCGAATACACCTCATGGGCTCAATAACACGCCTACAAAAAGAACACAAATCGAAAACAAGATGTACTTTAATAATCTGAACTTCATCTCCAGCGGATTTCGAATTCGTTCACCTTGGTAATAGTAGAACAAGTTTCCAAATATTAATGTAAGAGCAATAATCCCCACAGAAGAAAGAATGAAATTTTCTTCGTCTGATGAAATGTGAATCAAAATCATCATGAAAATCGAAATGATAACTCCAACCAAGTAATACCTGAGTCTTTGATAGATCTTAAATCTTGATCGATTGTTGATTCCCTCAACCAAACTCCATAATGCCAATAAGATGAACACACCCAGGATTATCCATTCAATAAGCAATTTGATTCTCACCTGCCAGCCTTAATCCCCGATCTTCTTCAATCCACCATCTCTCTGGCCATGGGAATCATCTGAAGCAATGCGAAATCCAGCAGGCCCAACAGCAAACTTCCGGTGTAGTAGATGATCATGAGGGAAGGAAGAATCCCTCACCGGAGACAAGCGGCTTTCCGGGATCGACCTGAATGCCTTGCGGATTTTTCCCCAACCCCAACACTCCTGTCCATCATAATGTTTGCATTTACATAATAATATCGACTCCGATTATTAATATTTTACAACCGTTCCTCACCCACCCAAACAAAAAAAGCGACCGCCCGCCGCCAGGCAGGCAATCGCCATATCCCCGCTACTCGCTAAGCGCCAGCTCAACCGCGCGCTCGGCGTGGATGCGCGTGGTGTCGAAGTCGGGGACCGACAGGTCGCCCGGACGGATCAGCAGCGGCAGCTCCGTGCAGCTGAGCAGGATGCCCTCCGCTCCCTGACCGACCAGCCGCTCCGCCGCCTCCGTGACGCGCTTGCGGGATTCCTCCGTGATGATCCCGAGGCACAGTTCCTCATAAATGATCCTGTGGACTTCCTCCCGATCTTCCGCGTCGGGCACATAAACGGTCAGGCCGTGCGAGGCCAGCCGGTCCTTCAGGAAATCCTTCTCCATCGTGTACCGCGTGCCGAGCAGGCCGACGCGGGTGAGCCCCGCCTGACGCACCCGGTCGGCGGTCGCATCCGCAATATGGACGAGCGGAATGCGGACGGCCTGCTGCACCGCATCCGCCACGAGGTGCATCGTATTGGCGCCGATCAGCACCATATCGGCGCCCGCCCGCTCCAGATTCCGCGCGGCTTCCGCCAACACCGCACCGGCGGCATCCCACTCGCCCCGGCGCTGCATCTCCGCGATCCCGCTGAAATCGACGCTGTACATCACGAGCTTCGCGGAATGCAGGCCGCCCAGACGGCGCGCCACTTCCTCGTTCAGAATCCGATAGTAATCAATCGTCGACTGCCAGCTCATGCCGCCCAGAAGTCCGATCGTCTTCATGAGGTAAACCTTCCCTCATGGAATACCCGTTCCGGCGGGTACATCTCTTTCGGCGGCGGCTCCACGGCCGGGTATCCCAGTCCGATGATGGCCACAACCCTGTATTGGCCGGGGATGCCCAGCAGATCCCGGACATGCTTCTCCCGCTTTGCGGATTCGGCCGCATCCTCGGCGTGATACACCGCTCCCCACGCGGCGCCGAGCCCGAGCGACACGGCGGTCAGCCAAGCAAACCCGCCGGCGATCGACGCGTCCTGCAGCCAATATTTGCTGAGCGCCGGATCGGCGATGATGACCACCGCCCCGGCGGCCTGTTCGAGCCATTGCATGTACGGCGTGGTCGGCGTCAGCTTGCGGAGCATCTCCTTCTCCGTGATGAGGATGAATTCGCGGGAAGGCAGGTTGTTGCCGCTCGGGGCCAGATACAGCGCGCGGGACAGCTTGTCCATGACGTCCTGCGGAATCGGATCGGACTTGAACTGCGTAATCTCGCGGCGCTTCTCGATGGCCGCCAACACATCCATGGGCATCATCTCCTTTCCTACATTCTATCCGAAACGGCGGTTCCATCCAATTCCTTCCGACGCGTATAATGGATTTACATGGACAAAATCTTCACGAAAGAAGGCGACCGCACCATGTCCGGCACGAATCGCCCCGCCATTCGCATCAAACGCGTCTATGAGCCGCCCGCTCCCGAAGACGGCGTGCGCATTCTCGTCGACCGTCTCTGGCCGCGCGGCGTTTCGAAGGAGCAGGCGTCCATCGACGAATGGATGAAAGAAATCGCCCCGAGTCCCGAACTGCGCACATGGTTCGGCCACCGCCCGGAGCGATTTGCGGAGTTTGCTTCCGGCTATGAGCGGGAACTGGCGGAAGATCCGGTCCGCCTCAGGCTCGCGGACCGCATCTGCGAAACGGCGCTCAGGCAGCCCGTTACGCTCGTCTACGCCGCGATAGATCCCGTCCACAACCACGCCGTCGTGCTGCGGGATTGGCTCAAGCGCCGCGTCAATGCTGAGCCATCAGGCTGATCCGACGGCGCGGGCGAGCTTCGCTTTCTCTTCTTCGTTCAGCATGTTCTCCGCCATCGGGAACAGCACGTTCTCTTCCTTCATGAAATGTTCCGTCAGAACGGCGTGGGCCTGGATCGCGCAGGACGCGATTTCCTTCGCCTTGGCGGCGTCCACCGCTCCTTCGATCTGTTCCACGGCTTCGCTGAATTTCTTCAGGTTGGTCTTGGCCAGGTCGTGCTCATATTCCATCACGGCGATCGGTCCCGATTCTCTGCCGATGTATTTCGCCATGAGCGGAAAGAGCGCCCCTTCCTCGCGCTCGGAATGAGGGTCCAGCTCGCCGACGAAGGCGTCCACCTTGCGCTTCAGCTCCGCAAGCCGGCCGCTCCAGTCGGCGACGCCGCCATCCAGCCCGATCTCCGCCGCCTCGCGGGCGAACGCGTTCATTTGCTCCCGGAGCGGTCCGTGCTCCTTCTTCAGCCGGGCAAGCGGTTCGCACAGCTCCACCGGCATCCGCCCGCCGAACATCGATGCGCCGCATTGATGCGGGGTTTGTTCCATATCGCTCACTCCTCGCCTAGATTTTCAATGGGTGCCGGCCAGGCTGCGGTATCTCGGGAACAGCACGTTGTTTTCGAGATGGATGTGTTCGAACAGATCCGATTCCAGCGCTTCCAGCTTCCGGAAGGCCAGGGTGTAGGTCCGGCACGCATCCTCCGGCAGCCGGTAGTCCCGCGTGATCTCCCGCATTTCCTTCAGCAGTTCGCCCACCGCGCTGTGGTCGTCTTCCATCTCCCCGATCGCCTTCGCCGCTTCCGCGCCGCCGGCCTGCGCTCCCGCCTGTTCGGCCCTGCGGATCAGCGGAAACACCGTCTCCTCCTCGTCGGCGAGATGCCGCTCGAGTTCCGCCTTCATGCGATGGAACCGGTCATGCAATGCCGCCAGCTCCGGATGCGCGCTGCCGTGAACCCGATAAATCTTCGCGACGAACTCGCCAAGGAGCGGCAGTTCCTCGCGCAAATACGCATGATGGGTCTGCACGATATGGTCGATCAGTTCGGATGACGTTTTTTCGCGCCAGTCCGTGTCCCGGGTCATCCTCTCCTGCGCCTGGCGGTACAGCTGATTCAGACGTTCGAGGAAGGCCTGCTTGTCGATCTGCCGCTGTTCCAGCGCTTCGGACAGCGTGCGGTCGCCGCCGCAGCAGAAATCGATCCGGTATTCCTTCATCAGGTTGCCTGCGCCGGGAAATCCGGCCACGATGTCGCCGACGCGCTCGGAACCGTTGAACGCCGCTTCCATGTACCATCCTCCCCTTTCGGACAAAAATTGATGCTTCCGCTCTCAGTGTACCGCCCCCGGTCCGCCGCTTATGTGACACGTGTCACCAACAAATGGCGTTTGCAAAAAAATAACATGCCGACGCGATACGTTCGACGTACCCCGACGGCATGCCGCCTGACTTGGGTGATGGATGTTTCGTGTTATCCCGCTTGCGCCGACGCTTCCCGCACACCGCGCAGCGCGCTGCTCCACGCGGACAGTTCGTCCAGCATCCGGTTCAACGTTTCCTCATGATCCGAAGTCGGCCGGAACACGGAGATATCTTCAAAATCGGTGTACAGCGACAGGTTCAGCTCCGTGCGGACGTGGGCCATCTTCAGCTCGGACAGGATCCCGCGCAGCGCCGTCGTGGCGTGGTGGCCGCCGCCCGCGCCGTAGCCGACCAGGCCGGCCGCCTTGTTGTTCCACTCGCGGAACAGGAAGTCGATCGCGTTCTTGAGCGCTCCCGGCACGGAGCGGTTATATTCCGGCGTCACGAACACGTACCCGTCGAACGGTTGGATAACGTTCGACCATTGGATCGTGTGCGGCTTGGTGTACTGCCCCATGAGGGGCGGCATCGGCTCGTCCAGAAGCGGCAGCGGATGGTCCGCGAGGTCGATCAGCTCGTAATCGGCGCCCCCGCGCTTGCGGGCCGTCTCGAGCACCCACTTCGCCACCGTTTCACCGTTGCGTCCCGGACGCGTGCTGCCGAGGATGATCGCGATTTTCAGCATGGTTCTGGTCCTCCTTCATAAAGGCTTGGATTTATCCATTCCGGTGCACCGAATGTTTGACGCCATCGTACCGAACCGCGGCCGGAATCGCAACCGACAATCCGTTGCGATCCGTCGAATTTCCGTCGATTCCGGCCAGTGTGTATAATAAAGTCAAAATGTTCTACGGGGAGGGAGACCGTTGTCGGAGGTGGATCGGAACCAGGACCGGCGCGTCAAGCGGACCCGCCAGGTGATCCGCGACGCGTTCATCGCGCTCGTCGGGCAGAAAGGGTTCGAAGCGGTCACCGTGCAGGAGATCACCGAGGCTGCAGATATCCATCGGTCGACGTTCTATTTTCATTTTCAGGACAAGTACGATCTGCTGGAGCAGTGCAACCGGGAGATGTTCCAGGCCTTCGGCGAGGCGCTCGCCCCGCCCGATTGCCGGCCCGGCGAAGAATGCCGCTTCAACTGGCATGAGGGGCTGGTCCGCCATTTCGAGCACATCGCCGACAACGCGGACTACTACAAGGTGATGCTGGGGGAGAACGGCGTGCCGGGGGTGGCGAAGCAGCTGCAGCGGATCATCGAGGACGTTTTTTACCGGAAGCTGGTCTTCCTGAATCAGGCGGACCGCGCCCCGATGGAGACGCCGGCGGAAGCGCTCAGCCGATTCGTCGCGGCGGCGCATCTCGGCCTGATCGCGTGGTGGCTGGAGAGCGATCTCCTCTATCGCCCCGCGCATATGGCGAGATGGCTGGGCGAACTGATCGAGCACGGCCCGCTTCGGTCGGACGGCGCCATTAGGGGCGGCGCTCCCGGGCCTGTCCGGGTTTAGCAAGCATCGAAAACGGCACCCGCGGAAGGTGCCGTTTCGTTATTTCGCTATCGGATTCGGGCATCAGGCTTCGTGGCTGAACTGCCACTTGATGTTGAACTTGTCCGTCACGATGCCGTAGGCTTTGCTCCAGGGCATCTCCTGCAGCTCCAATTCAACTGTGCCGCCGTCCTTCAGCTTCTCGAACGCGCTCTGGATCGCCGCTTCATCGCTGCTGACATAGGCCAGGGTAAAGTTGTTGCCCTGCTGATAGGGGCTCCCCGGGTAATCATCGGAAATCATCAGCTTGCTGCCGCCGATCTCGATGTACGTGTGCATGACCAGGTCTTTCGCTTCCGCGGGAATTTCGTCAGCATGCACCGATCCGTACGTCAAAATCTGCGGTTCCGGGGCGCCGAACACTTGCGCGTAGAATAATGCCGCTTCCCGTGCGTTTCCGTTGAAAAACAAGTAAGGATAAAGCGCCAACTGGACCAACTCCTTCAAATGGGTTGTCCAAAGTATAGCATATGCCGGGGAAGACAACAAACAAATGTTCGCATTTCAAGACTGATTAAACGCGCCAACTCGGCCCCGTATTCAAACCATGACTCGAAACTTGCGGTTTGCCGCGCGGTTTAACTTCTCCAATGCCTCCGGGGTGCAGTACAGGATCGTGAGGGTCTGTCCATCCTTGAAATACACAAAATCTTTGCCCGGTTTCCTGACGATTTCCGCGATCCGCTCAAGAACGCTGACATCAAACCAGTCGTCCTCAAATTTCACCTCCAGCTCATGTCTCCTGCCCTCGTGTGAGAAAGACAGACGGGCCGCCTCTTCATTGAAGTCGACGTTGCTGTCCGGCTCGCTGATCCGGCATTCGCCTTTTGTCAGGCGCATGAACTGTTCGACGATATGCGTGTAAACCTGCTCATCCTCTACGCACTCGATATCAAAACTTAAAATGTCATCGGACATCCGCAGCACATTTCCGTCTTCGTCCAACAGGTCCGTCCCGGCGGCGGAGATCAGCAGGGTGTAGGGATCGTTTGCATATGCTTGCGGATCGAATTGTTCCTTGAGTTTCCCGATCAGCTCTTCGTCAGGCAGATTGAACGTTATGCCCAGCTCTTTGAGATCCTGAATTTGGGTCTCCAGCGGCAATGTCTTGCGAAACAGACGAGATAACATCGTACGATCATCCTTCTGTGCGCTTAGTCATCAAATGTCTTCCTTGATCACTTGCTTGATCCGGTCATGAAAATTTTCAATGTTGTGTTCGTCATAGAGTGCTGCCGTAATCTCATGCTCATATTGTTCATCGTTGACATGTACATGCAGACTCGGTTTTTCCAGCAGCGAACGCAAACCGTCCAGCAGTTCTCTGGCTTCGCGTTCGGTTAACAGCAGGGTTGCCTTACGGATTGTTCTGTTGTTGTCCTCGTCGAAAATTCTCATTTGTTCTCCTCAGATCAAAGTCCGAAAAATGCAAAAGCATCAGCAGCGGTTCTCGGCTTGAAATCCAACTGTTCAATTGGAATGCCGCGGCTCATCCATTCGCCTCCTGACTTTTGGCACCCACGATGCCTTCAGGTAATAAATAAAACAATGCCCGGAAATACCTGTGTCCATGGCTCCTCCCGCCGTTACAGGAAGTGTCTGATCTGTTCATTGAAAGCATATCGCTCCAGCAGGCGGACATTCTTCCGCGAGACGTTGATCCCGTACTCCGGTTTGCTTTTCTGTCCCGGCTTGCCGTAATCCCGGTTCACGAACACATCGTTGGGCTGAGCCCATGCCTCCGAAGGGATGAGGAAAATTTCCGGCAGACGGCCTTGCTCGAACAGCAAGAGGGTCAAGTACAGGTTGCGATTATCGATATTGAACTTGCTCTTCTGCATGAACACGTAGCCCGTGCCTCGCAAAGCCTTGACCTGGATCTCGCAGAATCTGCCCTGCAAATCCTTGACGATGAAATCGATCCCTCTGTCGTCGACTTCGGAGGTGTACACCTCCAATCCATATGAAGCAAACTCCATCTTTGCGAAGTACTCGGCGTATTTTCCCAGTTGCAGGTTGTTCAGCCGCGTCCAGTCCGTGTTTGGCATGCTGCAGGCTCCCTTGAATTCAGTCCCTCTCTTACGGTCTGCAAAAAGAACTCCCTGCTCTCGGGGTGACAGGCGATGATGTACGGCTCATTGTTCATGCCCACGAAATCATTGCCATCGAAATCGATCACCAGGCCGCCGGCTTCTTTCACCATCAGCACACCGGCGTACAGGTCGTCCCCTTCCGAGTTGTAGAGCACGATGCCATCCAGGTCGCCTTTGGCCAGCATGCACCATTGCAGCGACGGCGCCCACAATCGGATCATCCGCTTGAATTTGACATCGATGTAATGTTTCAGCCGAACGGCGGCCGGTTCGTTCTGCACCTGATGCCCCTGGATCCAGCCCACCGTGCCTTTCGCCGGATTTTCTCTCTTGCGCACCTGCATTCGCTGGCCGTTGCACCACGCGCCTTCATTTTTGACGGCCACGTACAGCCGGTTTACCATCGGCTCATAGATGACGCCCAGCACGGCTTCCCTTCGGTGCAGCAGCGTGATGCACAACGAAAACACGGGCAGGCCGATCGCATAGTTGTTTGTCCCGTCGAGCGGATCGACCATCCAGAGCCAGTCGCCTTCTTTGCCGCTCAAGCCGCTCTCCTCGCTGGTAATCTGATGGTCCGGGAAAGCGCGGGTAATTTCCTGCAAAATGATTTCCTCTGCACGAAAATCCATTTCCGTCACAACGTCACCGAAGCTGCCTTTCTCATGGATGACGGCCGTCTGGTCAAAATGCTCCTTCACGATCTGCCCGGCCTTCAAGACCGCGTTTACGGCAACTTCTTTCGCTTGGCGAATAATTTCCGCTTCCATGGTTCACCTCTGTACGCTCATACCGTCTTCCAGCATCGGTTCGTACATCATGATGGCGTGATTTTCCGTGATGAACTCATCTGCGACAAGCTCATGATCCGGGGTGTAGATTTTTCTGTATATCTTGTTGTGCCTTACGTATCCGCCCCAAAATTCATGCGTAATCCAGTGCTCCTTCTCGTACACCTCGTACCTGCGTAACGACGGAGTTGTTGACCGCCATTCCCCGACCAGGTGCGTGTCCGTCAAATAAACGATCAGTTGGTATGGCCGGTCGGTCTCGTTTTTGATCTGCAGATCCAGATAGTTATAGGCGCACGTTGCCCCGCTTCCGAACGGCTGCGTCCTTCCCGAGTCGGAGAACACGTCGTAACTGTGCCGATGTCTCTCTGTCACGGTCAAAGGGGTGTGCAAGGCCATCCAGTAAATCAAATTCGATAATTGGCACAAACCTCCGCCCACGCCCGCCGTAACGTTCCCGTAAAACAGCACCATGCCTTCCACGTAACCTTTTCGTCTGGTCGGATTGCCGATCCGCCGCCAGAACGAGAAGGTTTCTCCCGGCTTTACCATCAGCCCGTTCAGGCGCCGGGAGGCGATGGTCAGGTTCTTCACTTTGTTATGCTGCAGCCGCATGTCCGCATTTCGGAGTTGTCGCAGCAGCGGCGTCCGATGTGTAAAAATGACGTGCGGCAGCAACGAACGCTCGATATGGGAAGCATACTTTTTGCCGCCGAGATACCAGTCGCAGTACCGCTTCAAGCGATAGTTTTTTTTGCCAACGTATATTCGGATCGAACTTCGCGGCACGGGTCTCAGAGAAGTCAACTTCCTTCAACCCCCTGTTCATACCTCGCCCCAATAAATTTCAGTCTCGTATTCGAAAGGCACGATGCCGTTCCGGTTGTTCCGTTCAAACAGCTCCCGAAGCTCTTTGATCATGGCATCGTATTTCGGATGGCCGGGGAGAGGAATGTAGGAGGAAGACAGCAACCGCCCTTTCAATCCCTCGAAATCGAATTCCTGCGTCAATGTGAAACGTTCTTCGTTCATCGCGCCATCCTTGAAGAAAGAGAGCAGCATCTCTCTGGAAATATTGCGGCGGTTGACGGTTTTATAGTCGGTTCCATAGGTCTGGAGCAGCTGCTCGTATTCCTCACGAAACGGAGTGCCGCTCACAAGGCGCGTGTTCCAGATCAAGATCGCTTTACCGCCCGGCTGCAAAATTCTGCGGAATTCGGTCTGCGCGGCTGCCCGGTCAAACCAGTGGAACGATTGCGCACAGACAATGAACGCTGCCGACCGGTCCGGCAGCCCGGTCGATTCCGCGGAACCGGGCACAGCCCGAAAGTCCGGATAGCCGTTCAACGTCTGCTCGGAAGCCGCCCGCATGGCCGCATTCGGCTCAACCGCAATGACGCGGCTTCCGCGTTCCAGCAGCAGCTTCGAAAAAATGCCCGTACCGGAACCGATGTCCGCAATCGTGCAGCCCGGCCGCAATCCAACCGTGTCGTACAAATAATCAATGGCCGCTTTGGGGTAACTTGGCCGGTATTTCACATAGGTATCGACGCGGTTTGAAAATCTTTCTTTGCTGTTCATCATGTATCACCCCCGAATGAAAAAGCCACCAAGGATGTTGCGCGTGCCGACTCCCGGGTGACTTCACATGTTTATACTACAGATCCGTAATGTTGATCCTGATGGCCGCTGAATGCCGTACATTCAATTTATCCTAAATTTCGAAAGTACCGTTCATTGAAAACATAAAAAAGTGCCCAAATCTTTGG
>NZ_CAJRAY010000065.1 GCF_907165215.1 Thermobacillus xylanilyticus
GGAGCCGGCCGCGGCGGTACCCGCCCCGGCCGCGGCCGAGCCGCAGGCGGCGGAGACCGCCGCAGTCGAAGACGTCATCACGGATGCCGGCGGTTCCGAAGACGAAGACGTGGCATTCTTCGAAGAGGAAGAAGATTCGGAACCGCAAGATCCCGAATCGCGACCCGGAGAGGGCGGCGCCGGGGAAGCCGCCGAAGCGGCGGAGCGGTTCCTGCGCGAAGTCGCGGGCGCGATGGGGATCACGATTGACATCAGCCGGAGCGAATCGCGCGACGGCCTGAAGCTGGCGATGTCGGGCGGCGAAGATATGGGGCTGCTCATCGGCCGCAGAGGCCAGACGCTCGACGCGCTGCAATATTTGGCGAATATCGTCGCCAGCCGCAGTTCGCGCGAACGTGTGCGCATCGTGCTCGATGCAGAGAATTTCCGCGAACGGCGGCGCAAGACGCTCGAGGAATTGTCTGAACGGCTCGCGCAGCGGGTGGTCAGGACCGGCAAGGAGATCGTCCTGGAGCCGATGACCCCGCAGGAGCGCAAAGTGATTCACACGGCATTGCAGCACCATCCGAAAGTGAAGACGTTCAGCAAGGGCGACGAACCGAACCGGCGCGTCGTCATTACGCTCAAGTGACGCAAGGCATGCGATCTCTTCCGCGGCAATGGCTCGTAACGCGAGGCATTGCCTTTTTTTAAAGTTTCTTGCGGTGTCTGCGATCACAGGGAAAGGACTGGACAGCATGCACGACGATACGATCGCTGCGATTGCGACGGCCGTCGGCGAGAGCGGGATTGCCGTCATCCGGATCAGCGGTCCTTCCGCGATCGAGGCGGCCGCGCCCTATGTCCGCGCGAAGACGGGGCTCAAGGACGCGGCGACCCATACGGTGCAATACGCGAAAATCGTCGATCCTGCGACCGGCGAAGCGGTTGATGAAGCGCTCGTTACGGTGATGCGGGCGCCGAGGTCATTCACGGCCGAGGATGTCGTCGAGATCAGCGTGCACGGCGGCATCGTGCCGGTGCGGCGGGTGCTGGATCTGCTGCTGGCCGGCGGCGGCATCCGCCTCGCGGAACCGGGCGAGTTCACGCGGCGGGCGTTCGTGAACGGCCGCATCGACCTGGCGCAGGCGGAAGCGGTCATGGACCTGATCCGTTCGAAGTCGGAGCGGGCCATGAAGGTGGCGCTGAAGCAGGTCGAAGGCGCTCTGTCGCGGAAGATCGGCGAACTCAGACAGCGGCTGATCGAGCTGCTCGCGCATCTCGAGGTCAACATCGACTATCCCGAGCATGACGTCGAGGAGCTGACAAGCGCCTTCATCCGTGAGCGGAGCGGGGAAGTGCTGGCGGAGATCCGGCAGCTGCTAAAATCGGCGAACGAAGGCAGAATATTGCGCGAGGGGATTATGACCGCGATTGTCGGGCGGCCGAACGTCGGCAAGTCGTCGCTGCTCAACCTGCTGGCGGGCACCGAGCGGGCGATCGTCACCGACATTCCCGGCACGACGCGCGACGTCATCGAGGAGTATGTGACGGTCAGCGGCATTCCGCTGCGGCTGCTCGATACGGCCGGCATCCGCGAGACGTCCGACGTCGTCGAGCGGATCGGCGTTGAACGTTCGCGATCCGCCTTGACGGATGCCGATCTGCTGCTCATTGTGCTGAACCGGTCCGAACCGCTTCATGAAGATGACCGGACGCTGCTCGGCCAGGCGGCCGGCAGACAGGCGGTCGTCATTCTGAACAAATCCGACCTGCCCGCGAAGTTGGATGAAGCCGAGGTGCGGAAGCTGCTGCCCGGAACCGCGATCGTGCCGATGTCGGTCAAGGAAGGCTTGGGGATGAATGAACTCGGGCAGGCGATTGCCGACCTGTTCTTCGGCGGCAAGCTGGAAGGCGGCGAAGCGGCCTATGTGTCGAACGCCCGCCATGCCGCGCTGCTCAAGCAGGCGGAGCAGGCGCTGGTCGACGCCATTGAATCGACCGACGCCGGCGTGCCGATCGACATCGTCCAGATCGATGTCCGGACGGCATGGGAGCGGCTCGGCGAGATAACGGGCGATACGGCCGGGGAATCGCTGATTGACCAGATTTTCTCGCAGTTCTGTCTCGGAAAATGAACCCGGGCAGGTCGGCGGATGGTTTTTTCTTAATGAAAGAGGGTGAAGCTGTGGGATACGAAGCGGGACATTATGACGTCATCGTCGTCGGCGCGGGTCATGCGGGCTGCGAGGCGGCGCTTGCCGCGGCGCGGATGGGCTGCGAGACGCTGCTGCTCACGATCAGCCTGGACATGGTGGCGTTCATGCCGTGCAACCCGTCGATCGGCGGGCCGGCGAAGGGGCATGTCGTGCGCGAGATCGACGCCCTCGGCGGCGAGATGGGACGGAACATCGACAAGACGTTCATCCAGATGCGGATGCTGAACACGGGCAAAGGGCCGGCGGTCCATGCGCTGCGCGCGCAGGCGGACAAGTTTCTGTATCAGCACACGATGAAGCAGACGCTGGAGCGGACCGAGCGGCTCACGCTCCGCCAGGCGATGGTGGAGGAAGTGATCGTCGAAGGCGGACGCTGCAAGGGCGTCCGGACGAAGACGGGCGCGGAATATTCCGCGCAGGCGGTTGTCATCACGACGGGCACTTACTTGCGCGGCAAGATCATCATCGGCGAGCTGATGTACGAGAGCGGACCGAACAACCAGCAGCCTTCCGTGAAGCTGTCGGAATCGCTGCGCTCGCTCGGCTTCGAGCTGATCCGGTTCAAGACCGGCACGCCGCCGCGGATCCACGGGGATACGATCGATTTCTCGAAGACCGAGATTCAGCCGGGCGACGAGAAGCCGAAATATTTCTCCTATGAGACGGAATACCGCGAAGTCGAGCAGCTGCCTTGCTGGCTCACCTATACATCGGAAGAGACGCACCGGATCATTCAGGAAAATCTCCACCGCGCGCCGATGTATTCGGGCCTGATCGAAGGGACGGGGACGCGCTACTGTCCGTCGATCGAGGACAAGATCGTCCGGTTCGCCGACAAGCCGAAGCATCAGATTTTCCTCGAGCCCGAAGGTCGGAATACGAAGGAATATTACGTGCAGGGGCTGTCGACGAGCATGCCGGAGGAGCTGCAGCTTAAGATGCTCCGCTCGGTTCCGGGCCTCGAGAAGGCCGAAATGATGCGTCCCGGCTACGCGATCGAGTACGACGTCATCGTGCCGACGCAGCTCAAGCCGTCGCTCGAGACGAAGCTCGTCGAGGGGCTGTTCACGGCCGGCCAGCTGAACGGCACATCCGGCTATGAAGAGGCGGCCGCACAAGGGATCATGGCGGGCATCAACGCCGCGCGCAAGGTTCAGGGCAAGGATCCGGTTATTCTGTCCCGCGCGCAAGGGTACATCGGCGTGCTGATCGACGACCTTGTGACGAAGGGGACGAACGAGCCGTACCGGCTGCTCACGTCGCGCGCCGAATACCGGCTGCTGCTGCGTCATGACAATGCCGATCTGCGCCTGACGCCGGTCGGCTATGAAATCGGGCTGATCAGCGAGGAGCGGTACCGCAAGTTCCTTGACAAGAAGCAGAAGGTGGAAGACGAGATCGCGCGGCTGAGAACGGTCAAGCTGAAGCCGGAGGAAGCGCAGCGGGTGCTGGAGATGGCCGGCTCCGCTCCGGCGCAGAACACGGTCGACGCGCTGACGCTGCTCAGACGTCCGGAAGTGACGTATGCGATGCTCGAGACCGTGACGCCTTCACCGGTCGAACTGACCGATGAGATGAAGGAACAGGTCGAGATCCAGATCAAGTACGCGGGCTACATCGAGAAGCAGCTGCAGCAGGTGGAGCGGCTGAACAAGATGGAGCAGAAGCGGATCCCGGAAGACATCGACTATTACGCCGTGCACGGCCTGTCGACGGAGGCGAAACAGAAGCTCACCGCCATCCGGCCGATCTCGATCGGGCAGGCGTCGCGCATCTCGGGCGTTTCGCCGGCCGACCTGTCCATCCTGCTCGTGTATCTCGAGCATTACAACCGCGTGACGGCGGCGCGGGGGTCGTGACCTTTGAGCGCCCCGTCCTGGTTCGAGAAGCTGCTGGCGGAGCGGAATCTGGATCTGACGCCGGAGCGGAGTGAACGGTTCGAGACGTACTTCCGGCTGCTCGTGGAATGGAACGAGCGGATGAATCTGACGGCGATCACGGAGCGGGAAGCGGTATACGAGAAGCATTTCTACGACTCGCTGACGCTCGCATTCCATCTGGATCTGAACGGGACCGGCAAGCTGGCCGACATCGGTTCCGGCGCGGGCTTCCCGAGTCTTCCGCTCAAGATTTGCTTCCCGCATCTTGATGTGCTGATCGTCGATTCGCTCGGCAAGCGGATCCGGTTCCTCGAGCATCTGACTGCGGAGCTCGGCCTTGCCGGCGTGACCTGCCTGCATGCCCGCGCGGAAGACGCGGCCAGAATGCCGGAGCACCGCGACGGATACGACCTCGTAACGGCCCGCGCGGTCGCCAGAATGAACGTGCTCGCCGAGTTCTGCCTGCCGTTCGCGCGGCCGGACGGCCGATTTGCCGCGATGAAGGGCAGCGATCCCGCGGAAGAAATCGCGGAGTCGAAGCGGGCGCTGTCCGAGCTGGGAGGCAAGCTCGAGGCGGTGCATGCGCTGCAATTGCCGTTCGAGCAGGCGGACCGGCACATCGTGATCATCCGCAAATCGGGCCGGACGCCGGCGCGGTATCCGCGCAAGGCCGGCATTCCGGCGAAGCAGCCGATCGTCTGATGATCGAGCGGCCGCCATTCCGGCAGACGTTGTTCCACGTGAAACATTTTCCGTGAACAAATGTGAAAAATCGGTTTGTCAAGCAGGAAATCGAATTCCGTGTCTCGAATGATTATGCTTGCGAATGGCGATGGTTCGATGCAGCACGGCAACAACGAAACAAACAACATCACGCCGATGGAACATCGGCGTTTTGTTTCGGCTGTCGCGGATGCATACGGTTCGTCCGGAAGACCGGGCGTTTTGAGCGGCCTTGAGCGGCTGCGACAGCAGCCTGTCTTCCGGGTGGATCGGCAGCGGCATTCTGAATGGGGTAGGGAATGACATGATGAAGGAGCAATTTTCTCGGCTGTTCGGTCTGGGCGACCGCACGAATCAAGACGAAGTGAAGCAGATCCCCGTCGGCGAGATCGACGCGAGCCCCTACCAGCCGCGGACAATCTTCGATGACGAGCGGATCGACGAACTGTGCCAGACGATCCGCACGCACGGCGTCATCCAGCCGATCGTCGTACGCGTCCGGAACGGGCGCTACGAGATTATCGCCGGTGAGCGGCGCTGGCGCGCCGTCAAGAAGCTGGGACTGGAGACGATTCCGGCGATTGTCCGCGAATTCAACGATTCCCAGGCGGCATCGATCGCGCTGATCGAGAACCTGCAGCGGGAAGGGCTGACCGCGATTGAAGAAGCGGTTGCTTACCAGAAGCTGCTGGATCTGCACAATCTGACGCAGGAAAGCTTGGCGCAGCGTCTCGGCAAAAGCCAATCGACGATTGCGAACAAGCTCAGGCTGCTGCATCTCAGCGAACCGGTAAAGCAGGCGCTCATGGAACGGAAGATTACCGAGCGTCATGCGAGGGCGCTGCTGTCGCTGGAGTCGGAAGAACTCCAGGTGAAGGTGCTGGAGGATATTATCTCCAAGGAACTGAACGTGAAGCAGACGGAAGCGCGTGCCGCGTTCTACAAGGAAGCTTCTGCGAAGTCGAAGAAGTCTTCGAAGCGGATCTCATTCACGAAGGACGTCCGCCTCGCGCTCAACACCATTCGCCAGTCCGTCGAGATGGTGGCGGGGTCCGGCATCGACATCAAGACGGACGAACGCGACTGCGGCGAACATTACGAAATCGTCATCCGCATTCCGAAACGGTAGGCTTGCGGTGTCGCCCGCGGTGTACGGTCCGCTGCAAGCGGCGGTCAGCGCAGGAGCTAACAAGATAGGGTTAACTCAGCAGGTGAGAGGTGAACCGGATTGTCGAAAATCATTGCGGTTGCGAATCAGAAAGGCGGAGTCGGCAAGACGACGACATCCGTCAATCTGGGCGCATCGCTGGCATCGCTGGGGAGGAAGGTGCTGCTCGTCGATATCGACCCTCAAGGCAATACGACCAGCGGCATCGGCATCAACAAGGCGGATGTTGACAACTGCATCTATGACGTACTGATCAATGACGTGCATCCGCGCGATGCCATGGTGGAAACCAGCATCCCGGGACTGACGCTGATTCCTGCCACGATTCAGCTGGCCGGCGCGGAGATTGAGCTGGTGCCGACGATTTCGCGGGAGATCCGGCTGAAAAAGTCGTTGTCGCAAGTGCGGGACATGTTTGATTACATTCTGATCGATTGTCCTCCTTCGCTCGGCATTCTGACGATCAATTCGCTGACGGCCGCCGACTCGGTCCTCATTCCGATCCAGTGCGAGTATTATGCGCTTGAAGGCTTGAGCCAGCTGCTCAATACGGTTCGGCTCGTCCAGAAACATCTCAACAAATCGCTGCAAATCGAAGGCGTGCTGCTCACGATGTTCGATGCGCGGACGAATCTCGGCATTCAGGTGATCGAGGAAGTCAAGAAATATTTTCAGCAGAAAGTGTATCAGACGATCATCCCGCGCAATGTCCGCTTGAGCGAGGCGCCGTCGCACGGGCAATCCATTATCACTTATGATCCGAGATCGAAGGGCGCGGAAGTCTACCTCGAATTGGCGAAGGAAGTGATGACCCATGAGCAGACGGCTGGGGAAAGGGCTTGACGCGCTTATTCCTTCTCTGACGGTAGGCGAAGATGACAAGGTCATTGAAATTTCGTTGACCCAGCTTCGTCCGAACCCGTATCAGCCACGCAAGACGTTCGACGAAGAAGCGATCAGGGAACTGGCCGAGTCGATTCGGCTGCATGGCGTCATTCAGCCGATTATTGTGCGCAGCGTCGTGAAAGGATACGAGATCATTGCGGGAGAGCGTCGTTTCCGCGCTTCGCAGCTCATCGGCAATGCGACGATTCCCGCGGTCGTGCGCGATTTCTCCGACCAGCAGGTGATGGAGATCGCGCTGATCGAGAACCTGCAGCGGGAAGATCTGAATGCGATCGAGCTTGCGCTTGCCTATCAGTCGATCATGGACAAGTTCCAGCTCACCCAGGAGGAACTGTCGCTGAAGGTTGGCAAGTCGCGCTCGCATATCGCGAATTTCCTTCGTCTGCTGACGCTGCCGGCTGAAGTGAAGGAACATGTTTCACGTGGAACATTGTCCATGGGGCATGCGCGGGCGCTGGCCGGTCTGAAGGACGACAAGAAGTTGAAGGAGCTTGCCCGGCAGACGATCGAGAACGAATGGAGCGTGCGCGAGCTGGAAGACGCCATTCAGCAGCTCGGGCGCAAAAATGTGGCGGTCAAGAAGGCGCAAGCCAAGGCGAAGAAGCGCGATCCGTACATCGAGCAGGTCGAGGAGACGCTGCGCGAACGGTTCAAGACGACGGTTCGCATCCGCCATCAGAAGGACAAGGGCCGGATCGAGCTGCTGTATTACGGCAAGCAGGATCTGGAGCGGCTGCTGGAGCTTTTGGAACGGCTGGCCTGACGCCGGACAAGTCGGGCAAGGAAGGTTATGCGAACAGACGGGGCGCCATCCGATGAACCATTGCGGAGGCGCCCCTCATTGTCGGTTGGTTGTTCCGAAATCAAAACGCTTGCCGCCCGCGAAGCCTCGGCATGCTGACCTTGACACAGAACCGGGAGAATCGCCCGGATCGCGGAGTTGTATTCCCGGGCGGAAAGCATTACACTAAAGTATGCCATTTCGCAGCTATGCGGCGGGGAAAGCAGGGGGCATGCATGGACGCAAAGACGGAGCGGATCATCTATCTCGATCATGCGGCAACTTCATGGCCGAAGCCGCCGGAAGTGATCGAAGCGGTGCGCGAAGCGATGGTGCATGACGGTGCAAATCCCGGCAGGGGAAGCCACCGGATGGCGGTCAGCGCGGGCAGGATCGTGTTCGAGGCGCGGAAAGCGCTGGCGGAACTGTTTCGCATCGCCAATCCGAACGACATCGCGCTGACGTTCAACACGACCATTGCGCTGAACATGGCGATCAAAGGGTGCCTCAAGCCCGGCGATCACGTCGTCGCAACGGCGGTCGAGCACAATGCGGTCCGGCGGCCGCTCGAGCATTTGAAGCGGACGATCGGTGTGAAGGTCACCTATGTGGAGACGGATGAACGCGGCCGCCTCGACCCGACGCGCGTCCGCGAAGCGCTGCTGCCGGATACGAAGCTGGTGATCGTCAACCACAGTTCGAATCTGCTCGGGTCGATTCTGCCGGTCGCCGAGATCGGCACCATGACCCGCAAGAGAGGCATCCGGCTGCTGGTCGACGCGGCGCAGAGCGCCGGTATCCTGCCGATCGACGTGGAGGCGATGGGCATCGATCTGCTGGCGTTCCCGGGACACAAGGGATTGCTCGGTCCCCAGGGGACGGGCGGCTTGTACATTCATCCGGAGGTCAACCTTGAGCCGATTCTGCACGGCGGAACGGGCAGCCAGTCGGAAGCGGCCGAACAGCCGGACGTGCGGCCCGACCGCTACGAATCCGGCACGGTCAATACCCCGGGGCTGGCGGGGCTGGCGGCGGGCGTCCGGTACATCCTGCATGAGACGGTTGAGAAAATCTATAATAAGGAATGGTCGCTTGCGCAACGGCTGATGGAGGGGCTGTCTGCGATCGGCAACGTGCGCGTGCTCGGTCCGGAACCGGGCGAACCGAGAACCGGCATCGTCTCATTCATTATCGGCAGCGCCGATCCGTCGGAGACGGCGTTCATCCTGGACAGGCATTACGGCATCGCCGTCCGGGCCGGGTTCCATTGCACCCCGCTGGCGCATGGAACGGCGGGTACGGCGGCCACGGGCGCGGTGCGCGCCAGCGTCGGCCATTCCACGACCGAGGCGGACGTGGATGCACTCATCGCGGCTGCGAAGGAGATCAGCCGGTATTATTGAGACGGCTGTCTGAAGACGTTGCAGAAGATACAGAAATCGATCGGAAAACATGGGGGAGTAGCGATGAGGGCAGAAGATTCGGAAATCTTGTATGCGGCGATCGCGGGAATCGGCCTGCTGGTCGTCGTGCTGCTCATCTGGCTGGCTGTCGTCAGCCGCAAGCTGAGCCGGCTCACCCGGCAATACCGGGCGATGATCGGCGGCACGGGGGTGGCCGATCTGGAGACGGTCATCAGCAATTTGCAGCAGCGGACCGCGGATGCCGCGAGGGAGATCGAGCGGCTGACCGGCGGGCTGAGCCGGCTCGAAGAGACGGTCAGACAATCGGCCGGCAGAATCGGAATTGTGCGCTACAATGCGTTCGCCGATCAAGGAAGCGATCTCAGCTTTGCTATTGCCATCGTGAACGAAGAGCGGAGCGGCGTCGTCCTGAGCGGCATTCACAGCCGGGAAGAAACCTACGTGTACGCCAAACCGGTAAAGGGCGGAGAGTCGGCCTACCCGCTTACGCCTGAGGAACGGCAGGCGATTGAACAGGCGGGACTGCAGCCAGCGGCCGCTGCCGCCTCACGGCATGGACAGCGTTGATGAGACTCAGCGCGATCAGATCGGCCATGCGCATGACCAGATGCAGCCTGGTGTTCTGCAGGACGAAGTATTCCATGAAACCGCCGACGTTGACGATGCCGGTCATGTGAATGTCGCCGACCGGCGGCAGCTCCTTGTTGACGCCGGCGCCCGGACGAACCGGACCTTCGCCGATCTGGATGCAGCCGACGCTGGCGGCCTGTCCAAGGCAGGCGTCGATGCCGATGATGAACGGCCGGGGCGTCTTCCGTTCGATCCGGTGGAGCGTTTCCTCGAGATTCATCGCATGAACCGGATGCTCCAGCGTGCCGTACAGATCGAAATGCGGGCTGCGGTATTTGGACAGCTTCGTGCCAACCAGGGGACCAAGCGAATCGCCGGTCGACCGGTCCGTGCCGATGCACACGATGGCAATCCGGCGGTTCTCCGCCATCGTCGTCATATAGTGGGTCAGTCGCTCGGTGAGCAGCGCACATGCATTCGCATCGGCATGCGCGACCTTGAGCGGCGCTTCTCTTCGAACGGCCGGCTTCATGGCATCCCCTCCGCAAACAGCGTGTTACTAGTATATGGACATCGTGCCCGGTTTATACTGGAGGGACACAAAACGGGACCGCAGGGCCAGACAGGCAGTGCTGCGGCATCATTTCAGGAAAGGGGACGCTGCGATGTTGGCCGCGTTCGATTCCACCCAGCAGGCGCTGCGGGCGGAAATGTTGTTTGAATACGCCGGGATCGAGATCGACATCCGTCCCACGCCGAAGGAGATTACGGCCGGCTGCGCGATATCGATCGAGTTCCCGGACGAGCATCTGCCGGAAATCCTCGAGATCATCCGTCAGGAGCATGTGGAGATCCGCGGCATTTACATATTCTCGGAACAAGGCTACGTGCCGGCTTTCCGGGAGCAACACGCACCGGCGAGGGGGACGGAGGAATGATCGAAATGATCGAAATGCAGAACTTCGCGGCGGATCTTCGGAATGAGCTGATGTGGATGAGCATCGGCATGACCGTGCTGCGCATCGTGCTCATTCTGCTGGTCGCCTGGGTTGCGGCCAAAGTGCTGCACAAGGTGATCGAACGGCTGCTCATCAACCGAAGCCCCGAGCGGGTCCGGATTCAGCCGCGGCGCATCCAGACCGTCGGCAAGCTGCTCAACAACACGGTGTCGTACTGCATCTATTTCGTCGCTTTTCTGCTCATCCTCGGCGAGTTCAATATCAGCCTGGCGCCGCTCATCGCGGGCGCCGGCGTCGTCGGCCTCGCAATCGGCTTCGGCGCACAGAGTCTGGTCAAGGATGTCATTTCCGGACTGTTCATCATCCTGGAGGATCCGTTCGGCGTCGGGGATGAAGTGAAGATCGGCGCCTACAAGGGCACGGTGGAAATGATCGGGCTGCGCACCACCCGGCTGAGAAGCTGGACGGGCGAAGTGTTCATCATCCCGAACGGACAGATCAACGACGTCACGAACTACTCGCTGCACAACGCGCTGGCCGTGGTCGACGTGACGGTGGACGGCGGGGTGAGCCTGGAACGGGCGATGGCCGTCATCGGCGAGACGGCGCGGCAGCTCAAGGACGACAATGTGGTGCGCGAACCGGAAGTGCTCGGGGTCGTGACGGCCAGCGCGGACAGCGCGACGGTGCGGGTCGTCGCGGAATGCAAGCCGAATACGCACGAAGAGGTTACCCGCGCGCTCAATGTGCTGCTCAGGCGGGCGCTGAACGAGCTGCGGACAGCGCCGGGTTGAACCGGATATCGCTGACGGCCGGCATGACGGATTTGGGTTTTGCATGAAAGGAGAGGGGAGAACGTGGAGCGGAAGACGTTCGGCCTGGGAGACATCGTGCAGATGAAAAAGCCGCATCCCTGCGGCACGAACGAGATGGAGATCATCCGGATGGGGATGGACATCCGGATCAAATGCGTCGGCTGCAAGCACAGCGTGCTCATTCCGCGCGCGAAATTCGAGAAATATATGAAGAAGGTGCTGCGCCCCGCGGAGTCGAAGCCGGAGACGGGAGGCGCAGATTCCACGCCATCCGCTTGACTTGCAGGTTGCGAAATGAGTGAATTTTCGAATATTTTTTCTGTTGCTTCAATGGCGGAGATTGCATCTTGCAACGGCCAGTCCCCTGTGGTAATATAAATTCTGCTTGTGCCAAACACGGAGAGGTACCCAAGAGGCCCAAGGGGGTTGACTCGAAATCAACTAGGCGGTGCAAGCCGTGCGTGGGTTCGAATCCCACCCTCTCCGCCATTCCATACACAGCATCATGCGGCTCCGGACAGGAGTCGCATTTTTGCGCTGTTGCGTGAGCTGCGTGAACTTCGCTCAAAGAAGAAAAAAATGGTGGCCGTTAAGACAGTAGCGATCTTGCTGCGGCTCATCACGAAGGATCCGAAACGCAATGAACCGAAATGGGCAAAACGCTTATAGATCAAGTGTTTTAGCAAACCGCAACGACAACCGCAGCAGCTGCTATAAAAATAGACAAACCACACTGCTGTCAGGGGATTGTTTTTCCGGCAGTCTCATGAGGTAACAAATTGTTGCCTCAAGGCTACAACTAGGCTACAATCTAAAAAAAGGCACAAATTGTGTCACTGCTTTATATAATGTAAAACTGTGAACAAAAAATGCAGACGGCGCTGCCACGCCATCCGCATTTCATAACAGGCTACAGGGAATCAACCCTTAGTCTGCCGACTAACCCTGCTGCGAGTTTGCTTCCTCTGGCAGGGATTAGTTCTTTTTCTGGGTCATCTCAATCAATTTGATCACCAGCGTTATGCACGCGACTAGAAAAATGCCAAAATTGACAAGTACATTGAGGTCAATCGCGTTCATCATTGGTGGCCATTCACCTCCTAAAACAAATGAATGACTAAGGAAGGATTAACTGTAGCCTGATCAGATTATACCAAAAATCCATTTCTCTTTAGTAGTGCGGCAGAATATGTGGTTAACAGCAACATAGAAATCGAAAATTTAGCGGAATGGTAAGATAACTCAGTACTTGTTAAGAGGGTGGTATCTTGTGGATAATTGGGAAGATCTAAAACAGTCGAAGATCAGGTTTTTTCAGGCGATACGCTGGATGGAAGAGCGGATCGGTACGTCGCTCGATCGGGTTGGAGCCGGTGATCCGGAAGCGATCGCCATCATGGAACGGAACATGCTGAAAGAGACGCTGAAAGCACGAACGAAGACCATCGGAATACACTCTAGAACAACTTGAAAATCTATGCGGACAATTACGTGTTTTGTCGCAGCCTTTCGCCTCTAACTTGTTCGAATCTTACTTTTGCTGTTTCGTATGATCCGCAATGCTTTAACTTGCCGTCGTACTCCACAGCGATTCGTGTCTTGCGTTTTTTTATGCGCATCCTGGAATCTCCTTGGATAACTGTCAACAAAGGCGCGTGCAACATGGGAGGGGCGCGGCTGTGACGTGCCGGCCCGTTGCCCCTCTCAACGCAGACAGCCATAATCGGCCCTGTGAGCTCTTAAAACTTAACGGGGTAAAAAATACTGTGAAGCATATTGGAATGGAAATCAAGGTAATCGGAGGCGTCTGAAAAGGTCTGGTAGCGGTTGAGGGGTTCCCCCAAAAAAACCACCCCCAGAAAAAAAGCGGCCGCATGGCCGTCAGGCTACGACTAATATTTCCACATACAGAGAACCTTCCGGCCCTGGAGTCTGTGGAAGGTTCTCTGTTATTTCTTCACGCGCTTCCACTTGCGGCGATGATTCGATGGCTCGGGGAACTTCTCGCCTTTGCGCAGATAAATTTTGCGCGGATCATTGATGCCCATAATGTGGTCGTTGTCGCCGACCTCCATGTACCATCCGTCGTTCGGCGCGGAATGTCCCGCGTCGAATTCGGTCCACTCGCCCATGAATGCAGCCCCTCCGTTCCTTCGGTTGATTTGGATGCTGCCCATATTGTTGGCTGGCGGGGCGCCGGTCATGAACGGGAACATCCGGGGTGTAAGGAAGGATCGGCGGATACCGTGTCAACTCATATAAAAATGTTACCGAAGGGCAATGGATCACTCACGTAATTTTG
>NZ_CAJRAY010000066.1 GCF_907165215.1 Thermobacillus xylanilyticus
CCAGCCCCCATTCCGGACTTTCACCGTAGAGATGACGCCCATGCCGGGCGTACAGCATAAAAACCCGACCGCATGCGGTCGGGTTTTTCAACTCACAGTTCACCTTCCCTTATCCAGGCTGCCTTCGAAGCGCCGCTCTGTCCGCCGCGATTCCGGCCGCCGCTGTCATTCCGTGTCCGGCGCGCAGTACCGTTCGATCAGAAGCGCAAGATCGCTTCGGATCGCCTCGATCAGCTCCGCCGGCCGCTCCACGTCGGCTTCCGCGCCGAGACCGACGAAAAACCGGGCGTAAAACGAAAGGTCCCGCCTCGGCCAATCGCCCTCCAGATACCCGGTGCCGACCGGGCGCACGTGAAGGCTCGAGGCAAGCCACAGCTCCCGCTGGCACCGCTGCACGCCTGCGCATGATCGTCCGCGCGGATACGCCGAATTCCTCGGCCAATTCTTGCACTTTGAACCTGCGCTTGCGGTTGACCGCCATCATCTGTTCGCGCAGGCGGGCGGTTACGGCGCGATCGGCCTGTTCTCCGCCGCCTGCATGCTCGCGTCGCTGGCGACGTTGATCTACAGCGGCATGCTGCGCTCCGAAGCCGAGCCGGTTCCGGGCAGCCGCCGGGAAGAAGCGGTTTGGCGGATGCAACCGTCTGCAAGCGAACGTCTGAAGAACCTGGGCAGGAGTTCGCTGGCAAAATCCCCGACCTCATAAGGTTGGGGTATTCACCAACCTCATCCAAGCTGCCTTCGCAAATAGGCATGCATCGTCAGGGGGATGAACACCGCGGCGATCAGCAGGCAGGCGCCGATGCCGGCCGCCAGCTCGCCTGCGGTGGCGGTGCCGTGGAACAAACCGCGCGTAAGCGAGGCGGCGACACTGATCGGGTTCACGTCGACCGCCGCCTGAAGCCAGCGTGGCATCGTCGACGTATCGACCAGCACGCTGCTGGCGAACAGCAGCGGATACAGGATCATCATGCTCGATCCTGACACGGTCTCGGGCCGCTTGGCGATGTTGCCGATCCAGGCGAAGATCCAACTTGCGCAATAAGCGAAGAAAATCGTATACACCGACGCCAGCACCGCTCCGGCAACGCCGCCGGCGGGCCGGAAGCCGAGCGCCAGTCCCGCCCCCAGGACAGCGACCAGCCCCGCCGCGTAACGCACCCCGTCTGCCGCAACCAGGCCGAACACAGCCGCGGGCTGCCAGAATGGCATTGTGCGGAACCGTTGATAGACGCCTTTGGCGATATCGGCGCACAGCGTCGTCCCGCTGGCGACGGTCATCGGCACCACCGTGAGCAAGAGGATGCCGGGCAGCAGGAACTGTACATACTCTTTGACGGAACCGGCAATGGCGCCTCCGAACAGGAAGGTGAAAATAAGCAGCATGATGACCGGAGAGACGACTTCAAACGCAAATCCAAAAGCGTTGTTGCCCAGATGATGGAGCGCTCGCCTCATGAAAAGCGCCGTCACGGCCAAACGGCCCGGTCTTCGCCGCACGTCACTTCCCATCAGCAACAGCGGGTGCCGTCCGTTCATCGTGTTCATACCGCCGCCTCCCTTGCACGAGCTGCGTTCAAGGCGAAGTAAACATCCTCGAGGCTCGGTTCGCCAAGCGCGAAATCCTCCACATCCGTTCCGCCGTCGAGCAGCGCACCGACAGCGGCATGCGCCGTCTCCGCGTTCCGCGCCGATGTCTTCACGATCCGCCCGTCCTCCTCCCGCTGGCTTTCCAATCCGAATGCGCTCTTGAGAAGCCGGCTGACGCCGTCCGCATCAGCGCCCTCGGCCAGCCGGATCGTCAACGTTTTGCCGCCATACCTCGCCTTCAGTTCCGCCGGTGTGCCGACGGCAATCAGGCGCCCGTCGGCGATGAAGCCGATGCGGTCCGCCAGTTGATCCGCTTCCTCCAAATATTGGGTCGTGAGCAGCACCGTCATCCCCTGCCTCGTCATGCCGCGCACCGCCTTCCACAGATCGCGCCGGCTTTGCGGATCCAGCCCGGTCGTCGGCTCGTCGAGAAACATGATCTCCGGCCGCGGCAGCAGGCCGGCTGCCAGATCGAGGCGCCGGCGCATGCCGCCGGACCAGGTACCGACCGCTCGCCTGCCGGCTTCGGTCAAGTCGAACAAGTCCAGCAATTCGTCCGCCATTTTCTTCGCTTCCTTGCGCTTATAGCCGTACAGTCCGGCGAACAGCATGAGATTTTGCCGTCCGGTGAGCGACTCGTCCAGCGCGGCGTACTGCCCCGTGACGCTGATCCGCTGCCGCACGCCGCCGGCTTCCTTCACCACGTCATACCCGCAGACGCGCGCTGTACCTCCGTCCGGCCTGAGCAGCGTCGTCAGCATGCGAATCGTCGTCGTCTTGCCGGCGCCGTTCGGTCCGAGCAGCGCGAAGAGTTCACCGGAGCGGACGGCAAGGTCCACTCCGCGCACCGCTTCCTGATCTCCGAAGGACTTGCGCAGTCCTCTTGTTTCGATCGCATACGCCATCGCTCGTTCCCGCCTTTCCGGCTTACAGCAGGAGGTGTTTGTGTTCCGCCGCCCATTCGGTCAGTGTGCGTGCCGGCCGCCCGAGCACCTGCTCGACCGTCGGCAGGACGGTATGGCCCACCTCCGGCGGTTGGAACGCCATTTGCACGAAGAAGTCGATGCTCTCCTCGTCGTATCCCTGTTCCCGCCAGCGCTGACGCGCCTCGTCTTCCGTCAATTCTTCGAAACGGATGTCCTTTCCGATCCCTGCAGCAATGGCCCGCACCGCTTCCATGCGCGTCAGCACCTCGGGGCCGGTCAGCACGTAGCTCTTGCCGTGATGGCCGTCGCCGAGCAGCGCCTCCACGGCTACGGCGGCGATGTCGCCTTCGTGCACCCGCGCGCTCGGGGCATTCCCGTTCAACTCACGCACGACGCCTTCCTCGCGGATCGAAGGTCCCCAGTCGGACAGCACGTTCGCCATGAACTCCACCGGTTTCACCAGCGTCCATTCCATGCCGCTCTCGCGAACGGCCTCTTCGACCGGACCCTCCTCGAACCCGACCAGTACGACGACCCGCTTAACCCCCGCTTCCCTGGCCATCGCGACCACCCGCGGGTCCGTATTGAGGTCGGCCTGCGGCTCGTCGCTGGACACGATCAAGAACATCGCCTCCACACCGCGCAAAGCATCCTGCAGCGTCTCCGTCCGCATCAGATCTCCGGCGGCAATCTCCACCCCGTCCGGCAAAATCGTCCGCGCCCGATCGGGGTTTCGTGTCAACGCCCTAACCGCAGCACCCCGCTGCACCAACTGCTCCGTCACATGCCGTCCGACCGTTCCCGTCGCACCCGTCACCAGAATCGTCATGTTCCTTCTCCTCCTTTTTTCATGGCGTGATGCCGGCGGATGGTGTCGAGATGGGCAATGATCTCGTCCCGCAGCTCATCCGGCGAGACGATCTCCACCTTCGTTCCGTAACCGGCGATGACCGAGAGGGCGTACTCTTTTCGGTAAAAGGTCGTCCGGACTTCGATGCAGTCCCCGAGATACTCGCATTCGCCCGGAAACTGCTCGAGCACGCGCGTGCGCACCGACAGATCGAAGCGAAGATGGGCGCGGATGCCCGGCGTTTCTTCCTGCTCCGGTTCCTTCGGCAACTGCCGCGGGATGAACCGTTCCTCCGTCACGTCGAGCCGCTCGATCCGCGAAACGCGGAAATATCGCATGGCCCGCACCTTCCGGCAATACGCCTCCACATACCAGGCGCCCTTCGACCACAGCAGATTGATCGGCTCCACGAACCGCTCCGTCGTCGTGCCGGCGGCATCCGTGTACGACAGCCGCACGACTCGCCGCTGCCGGACCGCCCCGTACAGCTCCTGCACTTGGTCCCGTTCGCTTTCCGGCACGCTCAGGCCCATCACGACCGTTTCCCTGCGCTCTTCGTCCGCCAGCTTCGGATGCAGGCTGGTCAGCTTGCGCTTTGCGGATGAGACGGCACCGCCCATCGCGCCTTCCATCGCCTTGAGCAGCGAATAGATGACCGACAGATCGTCGACCGAGAAGTGCTGCCGCGTCACGAAATAGCCATCCGCCAGTTCGTATCCCCCGTCTACGCCGTTGTAGGACACGACCGGAATGCCGGCCTGATTGATCAGCTCGATATCCCGGTAAATGGTGCGCACCGATACTTCGAACTTGTCTGCCAACTCCGCGGCGGTGACCCTTTTTTTCGTCATCAGCTCAAGGGTTATGCCCAGCAGCCGATCCAGTCTCACGGACATCACTCCCGGTCGATGAACCGGTCGGTTCATCTGGTTTTGATCATATACAGCGAAACCTGACAACAAGTTTGTCAGGTTTCAGAAGCGCGAAATATATTTAAGATTTTTCATTACAATTAAATTATAGCAAATTGGAATCCGTCCTTCCGTCACAAATCCCGGGGCTCAGCCTTTCAGATCCCGATAATCGCAAAAATCCCCGTCCGGCACACCACCGGGCGGGGATTACATGCTCATGATTCAACCTCGCTTGGGAAAAATCCTGATTTTTCCGCCCCCCTTCACTGCAACAGCCTGTCGTCAACTTCTCATGACCTTCAAATCAAATAAACCATTTCCGTCTGTGCGCCGGCACGGTCGTCCGGCTCCAGCACCCGGTCGAGGATGCGTTTCTCGAAATGGGCGAAGCCGGTGTCCTTCACTCGGGGCCGAGCCAGCGCAATCGGCAGATCGAGGGCGACCGTGCCCCGCTCGATCAGGATGACGCGGTCCGCCAGCGCCACCGCCTCCGCGACGTCGTGGGTGACCAGCAGGGCGGTGAACCCCTGCTGCTGCCACAGCCGCTCGATGAGCCGCTGCATTTCGATGCGCGTCAGAGCGTCGAGGGCGCCGAGGGGCTCGTCAAGGAGCAGCAGCCGGGGATTCCCGATAAGGGCGCGGGCGAGCGCCACCCGCTGCTTCTGGCCGCCGGACAGGACGGACGGCCAGTCCCGCGCACGCGCTTCCAGGCCGACGAGGCGCAGCGCTTCCCGCGCCTTCTCCCTCGCTTCCTTCCTGCCGAGCCCCTGCGCGCCCAGCATGACGTTCTGCTCCACCGTCTGCCAGGGCAGGAGCCGCGAATCCTGGAACATCACCCGCGCGGAAGGATCGATACCGGCGGCGGGCCGGCCGTCCCGCAGGATGGCCCCGTCGCTCGGGGCTTCCAGTCCGGCGATGAACCGGAGCAGCGTGCTTTTGCCGCAGCCGCTGCGGCCGACGACGGCGATGAACTCCCCCGCCCGGATGGACAGATTCAGACCGTCCAAAACGGCAGGGCCGTTTCCGAACCGTTTCGTCACCTGCTGCAGGTCGATGGACATGCCCCGAACGCCTCCTTGTCCGTCCGGACCATCCGCCCGTTCCGGGCGATCCGGGCCGTCTCCCGGCTCCGGAGCGCCGATCAGGCGGACGGCGGATTTGCGCGCGGTTTGCCGAAATGCGGATGCCACTTCAGCCAACTCCTCTCCAATCCCTTAGCCATCAAATCGGAAACTTTGCCCAGCAGGGAATACAACAGAATGCACAGCACCACCACGTCCAACTGGAAAAACTCCCGGGCGTTCATCGCCATGTAGCCGATGCCGTCCTTGGACGAGATCGTTTCGGCCACGATCAGGGTCAGCCACATGATTCCGAGTGCGTAGCGCAGGCCGACCAGAATGGACGGCATCGCGCCCGGGAGGATGACCTTGCGGTACAAGGCGCCGCGGCCGAGCCCGTACACGCGGCCCATCTCGATCAGGCCGGGATCGACGCTGCGAATGCCGTGGAGCGTATTCAGATAGATCGGAAACAGGACGCCGAGCGCGACCAGAAAAATTTTGCCTTCGTCGCCGATGCCGAACCAGACGATGACCAGCGGGATCATTGCCAGGTGCGGGACGTTGCGGATCATCTGGATGGAAGAGTCGGTCAGCTTTTCCGCCAGCCGGGCCACGCCGTTTACGAGACCGAACAGGAACCCGATGCTCCCGCCGATGAGAAAGCCGACCAGCGCCCGCCAGGTGCTGACCGCCAGCGAATGCGGCAGTTCGCCGCTCTGCGTAAGGCGGACGGCGGCTTCCGCCACCTGGACGGGCGTGGGCATGATCCGGTTCGACAGGACGCCGAGCGAGCCGAGGATCTGCCAGACCGCGACCACCAGCACCGGCAAAATCCAGGGAAGCACCGCTTCGAACCGGCGGAATGCCGCAGATGTTTCCCGCATGGACCGCCCTCCCCTCAATGCGCCGACGTTCGCAGGGTCGGCTTGACCGAACCTGCGATCAGCTCGCCGAACGGGCTGATGGAGCTCGGGCCGTGCGGCGTTCTCCGTTCGACGGGCAGATGCGGGAACAGCAGGTCGGCCACCCGGTACGCTTCTTCCAGATGGGGGTATCCGGACAGAATGAACGTGTCGATGCCGAGTTCCTGATACTCCCGCATGCGGGCGGCGACGGATTCCGGACTGCCGACGAGGGCCGTGCCCGCGCCGCCCCGCACGAGCCCGATGCCGGCCCACAGGTTCGGGCCGATCTTCAGCCGGGAGCGGTCGCCGGAATGGAGCTGGCTCATCCGGCGCTGGCCGGCCGAGTCGAACCGGGCGAAAATGTTCTGCGCCTGGGCGATCGTCTCGTCATCGACATGCTTGATCAGATCTTCCGCCGCCTGCCACGCTTCTTCTTCCGTCTCCCGCACGATGACGTGCAGGCGGATGCCGAACTTGACCTGGCGGCCGGCCGCTTCCGCCCGCTTGCGGACATCGGCGATTTTCTCCTTCACCTCTTCGGGCCGTTCGCCCCAGGTCAGATACACATCGGCGTGTTTCGCCGCCACCGCGTGGGCCGCGGGCGACGACCCGCCGAACCAGACCGGCGGATGGGGCGTCTGCAGCGGCGGAAAGAGCACGCGGCCGCCCGTAACCGACAGATGACGGCCGGCGAATTCCACCGTTTCCCCCGCCAGTTCCCGGCGCCAGATCTCGAGAAACTCGTCGGTCAGCTCGTACCGGGCGTCGTGTCCGAGGAACAGACCGTCACCGGCCAGTTCCACCGGATCGCCGCCGGCCACCACGTTGATGAGAAGGCGGCCGCCGGAAATGCGGTCGAAGGTGGCCGCCATCCGCGCCGCCAGCGTCGGCGACATCAGGCCGGGGCGGACGGCGATCAGAAACTTCAGCTTCCGGGTGACGGGAATGAGGGAAGACGCCACGACCCACGGATCTTCGCAGGAGCTGCCCGTCGGGATGAGCACGCCCTCGAACCCGAGCCGGTCCGCGGCGGCGGCGATTTGCGCCATGTACTCCCCGTCCACCGTCCGCGCGCCGGCGGCGGTCCCGAGATATCGCCCGTCCCCATGGGTCGGAATAAACCAGAAGATGCGCATGAATCATTCCTCCTCGAGTAAGGTCGTTCTACTTGCCGGCCTCCGGCGATACCGCCGCTTCTTCTACGCGGATGTCCACGGGAATCAGGCCGAGCTGCCGGAACGTATCGGCGATGCGCTGCTGCGCTTCCAGCACTTCGGCGCCGACCCGCTGCACCCCGTACTGGCGCCGCTTGGCCGCCAGTTCCAGGGACGGCACGTCGATGCCGAGCTGCGGCGAGAGCAATTCCGCCACTTCCTTCGGATGGTCCTTCGCCCACCCGTCGATTCGGTCGGCTTCTGCCAAAATGATCTCGATCACGTCCGGATGCCGTTCGACGAAAGACCGCTCGCCGAGGATAAACTCATGGTTCTGCACCAAATCGGTGCCGTCGGCCAAAATCCTGGCTTCGGTGGCCGTTTCCGCTGCTGCAAAGAACGGGTCCCAAATGACCCAGGCGTCCACCTTGCCGCTTTCGAAGGCGGCCCGCCCGTCCGCCGGCGGCAGGTAGACCGTTTCGATGTCGTCATATGCGAGACCGGCCTGTTCCAGCAGTTTGACCAGCAGATAATGAACGTTGGACCCTTTGTTGAGCGCCACTTTCTTGCCCTTCAGATCGGCCACCGTCTGAATGTCCGAATCTTTCGGGACCAGCAGCGCTTCGCTCCGCGGGCTCGGCGGTTCGTGGGCCAGATAGACCAGGGGCGCGCCCGCCGCCTGGGCGAAAATCGGCGGCGCTTCGCCGGTATGCCCGATGTCGATGCTGCCGACGTTGAGCGCCTCAAGCAGCTGCGGCCCGCCGGGAAATTCCGTCCATTCCACCCGGATGCCCTGTTCCTCCAGCTTGCGGTTCAGCTGCCCGTCCGCCTTGAGAATGTTGAGCGTGCCGTATTTCTGATACCCGATCCGCACCGTCAGCGGCTCCCCGCCGCTTTCCGTCCGGCCGGCTTCGGCCCCGTCCGTTCCGGCCGCGGCCTGGCTGCCGCCCGCGCCGCAGGCGGTCAGCAGGGATGCCGCAAGGATCAGCACCGCGGCCAACGCGGCCGCCGAAGCCAGAGCCTGTGCCGCTGGCCGCCGGCGTCCCGCTTCTTCACGTCCGCGCATCGGTCCGCACCTCCTGCTCCTTCTGCAATGCCATCCGCACATCCTGACGGTTCACCATGACCAAACTGACCAATCTCTCCAACTCCCCCTCCAATCGGACGTGTAAACAAAAAACCTCCTGATTCCTTGCACCACGCCGTCAAGGCACGCCTTGCGAAACGCGATGCAATAGAAAAAGGAGGTCTCCGGTGGTCCGGTCGAACTCTAATCTACACTATTCCGATTTATTTTATATTATTTGGTACACTTTATCTTAAGTCGTTCCCATTTCGTTGTCAACAACGTTTTTCCAGAATTCGCCCACAATCGTTCGGGACACTTCTGCACCATTGACTCAAAAATCTTTGCCGCGGACGAATCCTGCCGCAGCGGTGGCTGCCGCGGCCAGAATCGCGGCAAAGACGGTTGCGCCGGCAGCCAATCCGGTAAAGTCGATCAGGTAGCCCGTGCACACGGGGAGGACAGCGGCAGGGATATAGCCGCCGATGTTAAGCACCGCGTTCGCTTCGGCTCTGCGATGCTCAGGGACATGCAATCCGATCAATGTCAGGCCTCCGAGTTGGCCGAGACCTTGGCCGGCACCGGCCAGCATGGCCGCCAGCACCAGCGGGGCTACAGCGGAAGCGTAGAGTGCGATGACCATGCAGAGCATGGCGAGGAAGACGGACGCTGCGCCCATCAGAAGCTGGCTTCGGATGGTCAGCCGCTTGAGGAGAAATTGAACGCCCGTCGCCATCAGAAACATGAAGCAGGTCATGCCGCCGGCGATAAGCGGATCCGAGGCGCCCAGCAGCTTCTGCAGCAGCGAGGGGCCGAGCGACAGCATGAAAGAGGTCGACGTGATGCCCGGCGCGAAGACCGCGATGCCAAGCGCAAGGTGCAGCCGGTTGCCCCCGGGCACGCCGGGCAGCCGCAGCCGCCATTCGCTTTCGCGCGCCGAGAAGCGCATTCGCGGAAGCGATCCGGCAGCGACGAAGGCACTGGCCAATATCAACAGTTGGGTGCCGAACAGGGGAACAATCGGTTGAGCGAGCCACTCGGAAAAGATGCCGGATAGCAGCGGACCGAGCCCTGCACCCAGCACCATGGCGACCGAAGCGGCGAGCGAAGCCGTCTTTCTCCGGGCGGGGCCTCCGACATCCACGACCGAAGCCATGCCGGCCGAGACGATGACGCCGACGGCAACGCCCGACAGCCATCGCGCGAGCAGCAGGGATGCGACTGTGGAGGCGGTGCCGAACAGCATACAGGCGAGCACGGCGGCCGCAAGGCCCGGGAACAGCACCGGCTTGCGCCCGTACCGATCAGACAACTGACCGGCGACGAGCAAGGCCGCGAGCAAACCGGCGATATATGCGGCGAAGATCAACGTCAGCGTACCATTGGAGAAGCCCATTTCCTGCTGCCAGCGAACATAGAGCGGGGTGGCCGAATTGGACAGGATAAAGACCGCCGTTACGAGCCAGGCAGTCGTCCAGATTCGCCAAGCGCCGGGGACAGGGTCGGCATACCGGGCTTCATCGGAAACCATCGCCATCAACAAAACCTCCCAAGATGAAGCATGCTGAAACCATGTTCTTGCGTCTCATCTTAGGGTATAATCAGACATAACTGAAATACATATATTGAATATCCTAAATAACCAAACGGTTATGATGGAGCGAATGCAAATGAACTTGAACCTTCTCCGCATCTTCATCCAGGTGGCCGAAACCCTGAACATTACGGAGGCCGCCAAAGCGTTGTTCATCTCGCAGCCGGCCGTGAGCAAAGCGATCAAAAATTTGGAGTCGTCGCTCCGCATCCAACTGTTCATCCGCGACAAGCATAAAGGATTGATGCTGACGGAGGCGGGGCGGGAGATTCTCGTGTTGGCCAGGCAGATGAAGGCGATCGAAAACAGCATTTATCAAATTGCCGGCCGGGAGAACCGCCTGCTCAGCGGCAGGATCAAAGTCGGCTCCTTCCCCGCCGCCACAACGAATTTGCTGTCCAAGGCCATCGCCGTTTTCCGCGCCAAGTATCCGTTGGTGAAAATCGAGCTGCTGGAAGGCGTCTCCGATCAAATCAGGCAATGGGTAGAAGACCGAACCGTCGAGCTGGGCATTGTGGCGTCCCCGTTCGATTCATTCGCATTCGAGACATTGCGGTCCGATTACATGGTGGCGATCGTTCCCGCGGATCATCCGCTGGCGAAGGAACCGATGATCGATCTGAGCGGCTGCCGGGATGAGGTGATTTTCTGCAAAGGCGGGCATGAGATCGCCATGAATGCCATCCTCGGAACGTACGGGATCGAGTTGAGGGAAGGGTTGACGGTTCAATCGGCCGAGACCTTGATCCGCATGGTCCGCAACGGGCTGGGCATCGGGCTGATTTCCCATTTCACGCTGTCTTCCGTGTCGCATGACTTGGTCGTCAAGGCGATTCGGCCGGGCGTCACGCGTGATATCGGCATCATCGCGCATTCCTTCGGGGAGCTGTCGCCGGCAGCCAAAGAATGGGTCAACGTCCTGCTTCAGACGAGCCGGGAGCCTGAGCAGGACAAAGAAAAAAGCACCCGTCTGGATAGACAGGTGCCTGGCAGCTGAAAATCCGAATATCCCGCTTTTATTCCTCGAGGACCGGCGCTTTCCGGTGTTTCGTCGCCTGTTCATAATCGTAAGCGTACCCCAGAAGTTCCGCCTCGCTCCACATTTTGCCGACGAAGACAACGGCGAACGGAGCACCGCTTTTGTAATAGCCGCCCGGTACCGTCACCAGCGGCACGCCGGCCATGTTGATCTCCGAAACGGTGGTGGCGCCGATGTTCTCGCCGCTGTCAAGCGTCGGCGTTTCCTTGTACATTTGGGGGAAGAAAAGGGCGTCCAGCTCATATTTGTCCATGACCGCATTGAAGATGTTCAACAGATGGGTGCGAACTTCTATGAATTCAGACAAGTCAGGCTCGCCGCTGGGATCGGGAACATCTTCCGCGTAGTAGCGCTCGAAAACCGAAGGCTTCTGCCCGGTCTTCTCCAGCAGCTCCTCGACCGACCGGACCGCCGCATCCGGACCGAGCCGTTCCAGATAGTCCTGAAAATCATAGATGAGCGATTCAATGCCGTTCCCCGTGGTGATTCCCGCGACATATTCGGCAAACCCGCTGCCGGCAAATGGATCCGGCACGACGATGGCGCCTTGCGCTTCGAGGTCCTGGATTGCTTTGTCGTACAATTCCTGCGTTTCCGGGGTCAATTCCATGTCGCGCCAGCCCGGGCCCAAGAGTCCGATGCGTTTCCCTTGGAGCGCCTGGGTGTTCAATCGGGACATGTAACCCCCCTCCGGCATGTTCCCGATCGCGGCGACGGTTTTCGGATCTTCATGGGTGTATCCGGCGATGACGTCCAACATGCGCGCCGCGTCTTTCACCGTGCGGGCATGCGGGCCGATCACATCCCGGGTGCTGCCGCCCAGCGGCACGACGCCGACATTGGGCACGAGTCCAAATGTCGGTTTGATCCCGACCACACCTTGTGCGGCAGCGGGATTCTGAATGGAGCCGCCGGTTTCTTCCGCGATGCCGAGCACCGCGAAGTTGCCCGATACCGCCATGGCCGTCCCGCTGCTGCTTCCGCCGGGAGCAAATTGGCGGCCGAAGGCGTTGTAGGTGTCCCCGTCCCAACTGGTGGACGCACTGGTACCCGATGCACTAAAGGCAGGAATATTGGTTTTGCCGATGATGAGCGCGCCCGCTTCTTTGAGCCGGGCCACTACCGGCGCATCCTTTTCCGGGATGAGGGCGATGCCGCCTTTCTCCGGCGCAAGCGGCTCCCAGCCCATCGTGGAGGGGAATCCCGCCACGTCGACCGACTCCTTGATCACGATCGGCACACCGGCCAGCGGCCCGAGTTTTTCACCCGCTTTCCGCTTCCGGTCGATCTCCCGGGCTTCTTCAAGCACATTCGGATTCAACACCGTGAATGCATTATATTTCGGTTCATACTTGGCGATCCGGTCCAAGTACGCCTGAACCACTTCCTCAGCCGTATATTCTCCGCTTTCATAACCGCTGAGCAGCTCATCTACCGTAATCTCTTCGTAAGGGAACGGGGCGCCGGCCGCTAAGGCGGTGGACGTCAGCATACTTCCGATCGCGATCACGGCAGTTGCTAGCAAAACGATCACGCGATTCCAAACATGACTGCGGACGGACTCTCTCATGGTCTTCTCCCTCCCTAAAATGTTTTGCGTCGCTTATATGTTAAAAACTCAACTTTCGCAGCTTAATTTTCCAAACAAACCCTTGATATAATTGGGCAAACTC
>NZ_CAJRAY010000067.1 GCF_907165215.1 Thermobacillus xylanilyticus
CGGCCGCGGAGGGCGCGGCCGCAAAGGCGGGCGCGGCGGAGACGCGGAACCGGCCGTGGTCCGCGTGGACATGTGGGGGCTGCCGGTGACCGGCAGCTCCGGCGCCGCGGGCGAGGCGGGCGCCGGCGGGGCGCGCAGGCAGCGCGCGGCGAAGCGCGCCGCCTCGGGGAATGGCGGCCCGGGCGGCAAGGGCCGCAAGAAGAAAGCTTCCGCGGGTACGACGCGGAAGCGGAAACGGTAGGGGGTTGCGGTTCTGTGAGCCCCGGCCGCCGGGGGCGGTCGGGGCGTCGCATCTTGGCGGGTAAGCCGGGGTGCGGCGGGTGATTTTGCTGACAGGGGATCGGCTTGAACTGCGGAGCGGATCTTGCTATAATAGTCGTCTGATCGAGTGGCGCGGCATGCGGGAGGTGGGTGAACATGGCGAAGTCGAAACACGATGAGAAGCCGCTGGCGCAGAACAAGAAGGCGTCGCACGACTATTTCATCGAGGAGACGTATGAAGCGGGCATCGTGCTGACCGGCACGGAGATCAAGTCGATCCGGCAGGGCAAGGTCAACATCAACGATGCGTTCGCGACGATTCGCAACGGCGAGATGTTCGTCCACAACATGCATGTCAGCCCGTTCGAGCAGGGCAACCGGTTCAACCCGAGCGACCCGACCCGGGCGCGGAAGCTGCTGCTGCACAAGGCGCAGATCCACAAGCTGTTCGGGCTCGTGAAGCAGGAAGGGTACACGCTGGTGCCGCTCAAGATCTACACGCGCAACGGTTATGCGAAGCTGCTGATCGGCCTGGCGAAGGGCAAGAAGCAGTACGACAAGCGCGAGGCCGCGGCGAAGCGCGACGCCCAGCGGGATATCCAGCGGGCGCTGCGGGAGAAGCAGAAGATCGCGCGGTGAGGCCGTGCGGGCGGCCGTGGGTGCGGTGATCCTGGCAATTCGGGAATTCGGCAGTCCGGTTCCCAGCCGTTCCTTGCAACCTTCGGGGCGCGCGTGCGGTATAATGGTATCAGGAACGAACGATCCGTGTTCAGCCGAACCGGTCGGATCGTGCCTTCCGATTTTGATTTTGGGGGCGTTTTTGGATTCGACGGGGATAGTTCGAGCATGGGTTGCGGGTAGCGGGGACGCGTCCGCTTCATCAACGCTAAGGCCAATTAAATGGCAACCAACGTACTTCCTACGCTGTAGCAGCCTAAAAAACTGCTCGCGTGCTCTTACCCTCCATCGCCCATGTGGCGGGATAAGGGCTCAACCTTAGTGGGCTACGCCGTCTAGTCTCCGCCTGGGGCTAGCGGAAGAAGACAATCAGGCTGACCCTTGCGAAAGCCGGTTACGGGGCGGTCGCTCGGGTGACAACAATACCGTGACTACACCCGTAGAAGCCTGTGTGGCGTTATCTTCGGACAGGGGTTCGAATCCCCTCGCCTCCACCATAAAAATTCCGGCAAGTGTAATAAAGCATCAATGTTTTTAGACTCACTGGCCGGTTTCATTCTTGAGAACTTCTTTTTTCGTTATTATTAGCGAAATTTAAGAAGTTCTTTTTTGATTTTTAATTTTACGCTTGAAATAAAGAACATATGTTCGTATAATTTAATTATTGTTGGAAGTAGATTTTTTGTCCAAATGTTAAAATTCCCCGATAGTTGTATACAGAAAGCGATTTCTGTGTAGTATATAAGGAGAAGGCGGTGAAGTCCATGAACATATATGATGTTGCAAAATTTTTTTTGAGCAAAGTCAATGAGGAAGAAGATGTGTTAATTACGCATTTGAAATTACAGAAGCTCGTCTATTATGCTCAAGCATGGCATTTAGCTTTGGAGGGAAGGCCGCTATTTAGAGGAGAATTTCAGGCATGGGCACATGGCCCGGTGAATCCTGAATTGTTTCAACATTACCGTGTTTATGGTTATCAACCTATTCCTTATCCAGAAGATTTTGATCCCAATGCTTACACTGATGAAGAAAGAGAATTTCTAGACCAAATATGGGAAGCTTACGGAAGATACGATGGTAAGTATCTGGAGCGCCTTACTCATAAAGAAAAACCTTGGAAAAAAGCGCGGGGCAATGTTCCTGACGGAGAATATTGTACAAACGTCATAAGTGAAGAGACAATGATGGAGTACTACAGGAGCTTGATCGAAGAAGATGAGTAGGAAGAAAAAAATACGACACGCAGAACCTCCTGAAATCAAAATTGGCGGAAAGCGAATATCCCGCAAAGCCTTTGAGGCAGAAGAAGAAGGGTCCACAGACCACCTTCCTCCTGTCTTTTCTTTTGCAGAAACTTGCCCGAATCACTTTCAACTATACAAATGGACCTCAGAAGAGTTGAAACATTTAATAGATGCACTTAGAAGATACAGTAAAATGAGATGGCAAGAAATAAGAAAAACGAAAGGATTTAACTCAGTAGACCCCAGCACTTTTTCAGTCCCATTGCCAAATTACATTTCTCCCGATGTCGCGATTTTGGAATTTCGAGTTAATCATAAAGCCAGAATATTTGGTTATCGGTCGAGGCAAGTTTTTAACATCATATGGTTTGATAGAAATCATGAAGTTTATCCAATGTCATAAATTAAATGTCATTAGCAGAGAAATCACTGCTATTTTTTTTTTGTCAAAATTTCGATACAGACGATTTTTAGTATAACCGATACTTTTTAGTCGTGATGATTAACTTCCTGTCTTTATGTGCTTATTTTAAATAATGATATGATCCTTCTTTTGTTGCTATAGCAAAAGGATTAAGAGCAGTTTTTGTCGAACTGCTTTGGTTGCGTCAACCTAGAGGATAATAAGGGGAATATACGTTTGGTCACCGTATATATAGTCAGTAGCTACAAATGTGACAGCGAAATACGAGAGAGGAGAACACCATGACCATTAATTTCCGTGAAATAGCCAATTTTATCTGGTCAGTCGCCGACCTGCTGCGAGGCGATTACAAGCAATCCGACTACGGCAAGGTCATTCTGCCGTTTACCGTTCTTCGTCGACTCGACTGTGTACTGGAGCCGACCAAAGAAGCCGTGCTGAAGCGTCTGGAAGAGCTCCGCGCCAGGAACATCCAACATGTGGCCCCCGTCCTTGAGCGGGAAGCAAAACAGAAGTTCTATAATATCAGCCGCTACGATTTCCCGGCCCTTCTGGCGGATCCGAACAACATCGCGGCCAATTTGACGAACTATATCCAAGGCTTTTCGGACGACGCGCGGGACATCATGGACTACTTCAGCTTCGCTGATCAGATTCGCCGTCTTGACGAGGCCAACCTGCTGTACCAGGTGGTGGAGAAGTTCGCGTCGATCGATCTGCATCCGGATCGGATCGACAATATGACCATGGGCTATATCTTCGAAGAGCTGATCCGGCGATTCGCCGAACAGTCGAACGAGACGGCCGGGGAGCATTTTACGCCCCGTGAAGTCATCAAGCTGATGGTCTATCTGCTGTTCAACGAAGACGAGAACTCCGATTTGCGCAAAAAGGGGATCATCCGCACGCTGTACGACCCCGCCTGCGGTACGGGCGGCATGCTGTCCGTGGCCGAGGAAGTGCTTCATTCGCTCAACCCTGACGCGCAACTCAAGGTGTTCGGCCAGGAACTGAACCCGGAATCGTATGCCATCTGCAAGGCGGACATGTTGTTGAAAGGGCAAGACCCGTCCCGCATCAAGTTCGGAAACAGCTTCTCCAATGACCAGTTGAAACACGAAAAGTTCGATTACATGCTCAGCAATCCGCCATTCGGTGTGGAATGGAGGAAGGTCGAGAAGGAGGTTCGGGACGAGCATGAAAACCTCGGCTACAGCGGCCGTTTCGGTGCCGGACTGCCGCGCATCAACGATGGTTCGTTGCTGTTTCTGCAACACATGATTTCGAAGATGAAGCCGGTCTCGGAAGGCGGTTCACGTCTCGCCATCGTGTTCAACGGTTCGCCGCTGTTTACCGGAGCCGCCGATTCCGGGGAAAGCAACATCCGGCGCTGGATCATCGAGAACGACCTGCTGGAAGCGATTGTGGCGTTGCCGGATCAGTTGTTCTACAACACCGGTATCTCAACATACATCTGGGTCGTGACCAATCGGAAGAGCGCCCGCCGCAAAGGGAAAATTCAGCTTATCAACGCCGTGTCGTTCTTTCAGAAGATGCGCAAAAGCCTGGGCGACAAGCGCAACGAGTTGTCCGATGCCCATATCGATGAAATCACCAGAATCTACGGAGCGTTCGAGGAAGGAACGTATAGTAAAATTTTCGACAACGCCGACTTCGGCTATCAGCGGATTACGGTGGAGCGGCCGCTGCGCCTGAATTTCCAGGTGTCCGATGAGCGCATCGAGTTGCTCAAGGAGCAGTCAGCGTTCAAAAATCTGGCAACATCCCGCAAGAAAGGCGAGGCTGCCAAAGCGGAAATCGAAGCCGGCAAGAAGCGTCAGCAAGAGATCCTGGACGTGCTTCTGTCGCTGCGATCGGACAAGCTGTACAAGAACCGGGACGAGTTTGTGAAAGTGTTGAAACAGGCGTTCAAGGCCGCGGGCCAGACGCTGGAAGCCCCGATCCAAAAGGCGATTCTCTCCGCCTTGTCCGAACGGGACGAGACAGCCGATATTTGCCTGGATGCAAAAGGAAACCCCGAACCCGATCCGGAACTGAGGGATTACGAAAACGTTCCGCTGAAAGAGGACATTCACGAGTACTTCGAGAGGGAAGTGAAACCCTTCGTACCGGACGCCTGGATCGACGAGGACAAGACGAAGATTGGTTACGAGATTCCGTTTACCCGGCATTTTTATGAGTATAGTCCTCCACGACCACTCAAAGAAATTCAGGCTGATTTGGTTGTTTTGACTAATGAAATATCAAAGTTGATGGAGGGGATTCTCAAATGACCCATCATCAATATGCTGCTAAATACAAAGAGAGCGAAATTGAGTGGATTGGAAGTATTCCTGAACACTGGAGCGTCGTACCTCTCTTTTCTGTTTTGCATGAGCGCCAGGTGAAGAATAACGATAATCAGGTTACAAACGTTTTATCTTTGAGTTATGGAAAAATTGTGCCGAGGGATGTTGAATCGAACTATGGGTTATTACCAGAGTCATTCACGACTTACCAAATTGTCGAACCTGGCAATATCATATTGCGTCTTACTGATCTACAAAATGATAAACGAAGTCTAAGGGTAGGACTTGTGAAAGAACTAGGAATCATTACATCAGCATATCTTTGTTTAGAGTCAGTGAAAGCAATAGACCCTGATTACGCATATTACTTATTGCACAGCTATGACATCATTAAAGTATTCTACAATCTTGGTGGTGGTGTTAGACAATCAATAAAATTTGAGGATATAAAAAGGTTGCCGATAATTTGTCCTCCATTGGAGGAGCAGCGCAGTATTGTCTCCTTCCTCGACCAACAAACTGCCAAACTCGATGAACTCGTTGAGAAAAAGCAGCGCTTGATCGATCTCTTGCAAGAGAAGCGGCAGGCACTCATCACGCAGGCGGTGACAAAAGGTCTCAACCCCAATGTCCCAATGAAAGATTCGGGAATTGAGTGGTTGGGGGAAGTGCCTGCGCATTGGGAGGTCTGTAAACTCAATTTCCGTTATTCAATTGAGTTAGGCAAAATGTTGGACGAGAAGCGCATTCGTGGTAAATCCCTAGTTCGCTATCTTAGGAATCAAGATGTACAGTGGGGATATATCAACACTGAAGATTTACCCGAAATGGACATTGAAATTTCTGAGCGCGACAGATATACCATTAAAAATGGCGATCTATTGGTTTGTGAGGGAGGAGACATCGGTCGAGCTGCAATTTGGCGTGGTAATGACAATGAAATTGGATATCAAAAAGCGCTTCATAGAGTACGGCCGAGAGTGAATGAACGTGATACACCTGAATTCTTCTACTTTGTTCTTGTAGCAGCGAAACACCGTGGAGTTTTCAATGAAACTGATAATAAGGCCACAATCCCTCACCTGACCGGCGAGAAGTTTCGACAATATCGTTTTGCCTTTCCTCCAATAGAGGAGCAACGAGAAATTGTAGATTATCTCGCTCACATTGAGAGTCAGTACAGAATCCTGAAATCAAAGTTGGAACGAAGCACCATCCTCTTAGACCAATACCGCCAAGCCCTCATCACCGCTGCTGTGACGGGCCAAATCGACGTGCGTGAAAAAATGACGGTGTCGGCCGAAACAATATCCGCCGGAAAGGAGTGATCACCCGTGTCCCCCCTGCATACCGAACGCGCGCTGGAGGACGCCATCGAGACGCATCTTATTGGGCATGGCGGCTACGAGAAAGGTGATCCGGCCAAATACGACCGGGAACTGGCGCTGTTTCCCAAGACCGTGATTCGATTCATCAAGTCCAGCCAACCGGACGAGTGGAACCGTCTGGTCGGCTACTTCGGCCATGATACGGAAAAGGAAGTCATCAAGCGGCTCGTTCAGGTGCTGCAGCGGGACGGCATGCTGAAAGTGCTGCGCAAAGGGTTCGACCTCTACAACGTCCCGATCAGGATGGCTTACTTCAAGCCGGCCAGCGGTCTCAATCCGGATGCGGTCGAGAAGTACGGGAAGAATATCCTGACGGTCACACGGCAAGTCCACTACAGCACCCGCAACGAAAATTCGTTGGATATAGTACTTGCCGTGAACGGCCTTCCCGTTGCGACGGTCGAGTTGAAAAACCCCTTCACCGGCCAGACCGTCGAAGACGCGAAGCGGCAATACAAAGTCGACCGGGACCCGAACGAGCTCTTGTTCCAGTTCAAGAAGCGGGCGCTGGTTCATTTCGCCGTCGACCCGGACGAAGTGTACATGACTACCCGCTTGGACGGCAGCAGTACGCGCTTCTTGCCGTTCAACCGGGGCTATAACAACGGCGCGGGCAACCCGCCGGATGAAAAGACCGGCATTCGTACGTCATATTTGTGGCGGGACATCTGGCAGAGAGACAGTTGGCTCGACATCCTGCACCGATTCCTGCATCTGCAGGTGGAGGAAAAAGTCGTCAACGGTCAGCGGAAACGCAAGGAATCAATGATCTTTCCGCGCTATCATCAGCTCGATGCCGTGCGGAAAATCGAAGCCGACGTGTTGCTGAACGGGCCCGGCCACAACTACCTGATTCAGCATTCGGCCGGCAGCGGCAAGACCAATTCCATCGCCTGGCTCGCCCATCGGCTGTCGAGCCTGCATGACCAAGACGACAAACCGATCTTTCATGCCGTCATCGTCATTACCGACCGGGTCGTGCTGGATCGGCAACTGCAGGACACCATCTATCAGTTCGAGCATGTTCAGGGTGTCGTCCGTCCGATTAAGGAAAGTTCAAGACAGTTGGCGCAGGCCCTGAACAGCGGCGCCAGGATCATCATTACGACGCTTCAGAAATTCGGGTACATATTGGATCAGGTCGGCAATTTGAGCGGCAAAAATTTTGCCTTGATCGTGGATGAAGCGCACAGCTCGCAATCCGGCAAGGCAGCGGACGCGGTCAAGCAGGTGCTGGCCGCCCCGACGCTGGAAGAAGCCGAGAAGCTGCAGGCTCAATTGGACGCGGCGGCAGATGATGCGGAAGAAGAAATTCTCAAGGAGCTCGCCAAACGGGGGCCTCAGCGCAATCTGAGCCACTTCGCCTTTACCGCCACGCCGAAGCACAAGACGATCGAGATGTTCGGCCGCAAGGACGAGAACGGAAAATACCAGCCGTTCCACCTTTATTCGATGCGCCAGGCGATTGAGGAAGGCTTCATTCTGGACGTCCTTAGAAACTATGTTACCTACAAAACCTATTACAAGCTGGCCAAGGCGATTGAGGACGACCCGCTTGTAGACGAGCGCGCCGCCAAACGTTCCATTGCCCGCTTTGTGAGCCTGCATCCGTACAATCTGTCGCAGAAGACGGAAGTGATGATCGAGCATTTCCGGCGCGTTACCCGACACAAAATTGGCGGCAGAGCGAAAGCGATGGTGGTGACCAGCTCCCGGCTTCACGCCCTGCGATACAAGCAAGCCTTCGACGCCTATATCCGAGAAAAAGGATACAACGATATCCAGACGCTGGTCGCCTTCTCAGGAACCGTCATCGATGACGGCCAGGAATTTACGGAGCCAAAAATCAACGGATTCGGCGAGAAAGAGCTGCCCGAGAAGTTCGATACAGACGATTACCAGGTGCTGATCGTGGCCGACAAATATCAGACCGGTTTCGACCAGCCGTTGCTTCACACGATGTTCGTGGACAAAAAGCTGTCCGGTATTCAGGCAGTTCAAACGCTGTCCCGGCTCAACCGGACATACCCGGGGAAAGAAGATACGTTCATCCTCGACTTCGTCAACGAACCGGAAGACATCAAGAAGGCGTTTCTGCCCTACTATGAAAAGACGGAACTGGAGCACGAGACGGACCTGAATTTGCTCAGCGATCTGAAGAACAAGCTGGACGACTTCCAGATCTACTGGCAGTCCGAAATCGACGCGTTCTGCAGGGTATTCTTCCGCCCGAAGGAAAGGCAGAAGAAATCCGATATCGGCAGGTTGCACCAGTATGTCGATCCCGCCGTCGATCGCTTCAGAGCGAAAAGCAGGGAGGAACAGGAAGAGTTCCGCAGCACGTTGGCCGCCTATATCCGGGCGTATGCGTTTATCACGCAGATCGCGCCATTCCAGTCTGTTCCGCTGCACAAACTGTACGCCTACGGGCAACTGCTGCTGCGGAAGCTGCCGACCCGCGGCGTGAAGCAGATCAACCTCGACGATGATGTGGCGCTCGAGTATTACCGCCTGCAGGAGACGAGCAACGGCAACATCTCGTTGATGGGCGAGGAGCCGGTCAAGCTCAAGGGTATGACAGATACCGGTACGGGGATCTTGCGGGAAGAGAAGCAGGTTTATCTCTCTTCGATCATTGACGTGCTCAACAAACGATTCGGCACCGAATTCAAGGAAGCCGACAAACTGTTCTTCGATCAGATCGAGCAGGACATCATGGATGACGCACAGATCGTCCAATCGGCTCGGAACAACACGATTGACAACTTCAAATTTGTTTTCGATGAAGTGTTTCTCGAAAAAGTCATCAGTCGCATGGGACAGAACGACCGTATGTTTGCCATGATTATGGACGACCAAGACTTTCAACAAGCCGTTAAGGCGTGGATTTTGAAATCGGTATATGAGAAAATCAATGAGAATCGGCCAGCATGATAAAACTTGATGATAATACTACTGGTCTCTAAATTTACACAATAGCTTTGTTACCGTGTGATGTGAATACGAAGAAATAACTACTCCCCAAGGGCGAACTGTGGATTTGCCACGCCACGCTTCGCCTCCACCATATGCAAATCCCCAACCGCATGAGGTTGGGGATTTTTGAGGTGTTGTGCCTCATCGGATTTCACCCAGCAGTTCGACGATGTCCTCGCGGGTCATCTCCGGTTCGTGGACCAGCTTCAGGATCGCATCCATGAGCAGCTGCGCCCTTCCCGGGTCGAGCTCCTGGTCGTAGTAGCCGAAATAGCCGGTGGCGTCGGTTTGGACGTATCGCAAATATTCCAGCACGGGCCCCGGCGTGTCGCTCAGCAAGACGAGCCGGTTGACGGCGGGGGACGGGGCGGTGTTGGCGGCGACGAAGCGGGCCCATTCCGTCGGGCTCAGCAGGAAATCCAGCACCTGAAGCGCCGCATCCACGTTGCCGTTCCGGGCGATCGCCCAGCCGGCGCCGTATCCGCCGTAATAATGGGTCAGTTCGCCCTCGCCGCCCAGATCGGGAAAACGGAAAAAGCCGATGTTCTCGTGTTTCAAATATTTCTCGGCCGACCAGTCGCCCTGCAAATACATGGCGGCGCCACCATCCAGGAACGCCTCTTCCGCCTCCAGCCACGTCATGCCGGAAAAGCCGGGGAGGAACGCCTCGTTTTCCACCAGTTCGCGCATTTTCAGGGCTGCCTCGACGAAGGACGGATCCGTGAAGTCGCCTTCGCCCCTGACCGCGCGTTCGAACGGTTCGCTCCCGCCGATGCGGTTGGACAGGTAGGCGAACCAGTTGAGGAGGGGCCAGCGCTCCTTGCCGGCGACCGCAATGGGCACGACCCCGCTTTCTTTCAGCGTCTTGACGGCTTCGATCAGGTCTTCCCAGGTGACAGGAGGCGCCAGGCCGTTGTCGAGGAATAGCTTCTTGTTGTACCAAATGGTCATGTGATAGACGGAATGGGGAACGCCGTAAATTCGCCCGTCATACATCCCGCGCTCCAGCGCCCCCGGTTCAAACCGGCCGCGAAAATCGGGATGCCCGTCAATCCAGTCGGTGAGGTCGGCCACCCTGCCGGATGCCACCATGTTGTGTTCGAACGACCGGCCGAACCAGACGTAGAACAGGTCGGGCATTTTGCCCGACGCCAGCGCCACCTTCAGTTTCGACTTGTACAAATCTTCCCTGTAGAAATAGGGGACGATGCGAATGCCGGTCTGCGAATGGTTGAATTCTTCCACGCTGCGAAGCAGACCGGCCTGTCTTCCGTCGTTGCTTTGCTGGGCCCAAAGCGTGACCGTCACCGGCGCGGCGGACGGTTCGGCCGACCGATGGTTGCCGTTGAGAAACTGGCCGTCCCGCATCAGCCAGACCGGGAGGGCAAGGGCGAGGATGATCAGCAGCACATAACCGGTCATGGAAGACATCCGCTTGTTTTTCATCCTCGCGCTCCCTTCGCGCCGCGCCGGTCTTCGTCACCGGGGGATGCGCCCGGAATCCGGCTGGCACGGAATGCTTTCGGCGTTACGCCTTCGAAATCACGAAACACTTTGATGAAGTACTTGGCAGAGCTGAACCCGGTCTCTTCGGCGATGGTGTAAATTTTTTTGTCGGTGCCGAGCAGGAGCCGTTTGGCTATGTTCAGCCGCTGCCGGGTGAGATAGTCGCTGAAGGTCATGCCGGTGTTCTCCCGGAACAGCGTGGACAAATAGTTGGCATTGAGATGGACGCGGTCGGCCAGCTCTTTCAGGGTGAAATCGGGATCCTTCAGCCGTTCGGCGATCAAGGCCAGCGCATGCCGGATCGTTTCGTTGTGCCTGGCTGGCGCATCGGCTTCCCGCGATCGGCGCGAACCGATGTTTTCCTTCTCCAGCGCCACCTCCACGGCCTCGATCAGCTGCACCTGATCCACCGGTTTGAGCAGGTAATTGACGACCCCGAGGGAGAGCGCCTTGCGCACGTACTCGAATTCGGCATAGCCGGTCAGCAGGATGGCGGGCGTGTTGCGGTTTGCCTGGCGCAGCTTTTCCAGCATGTCGATGCCGCTCATGCCGGGCAGCCGGATGTCGCAGATCATGAAATCGACGGGCTGCGAACGGGCGATCTCCAGCCCTTCCGGGCCGCTGGCGGCGGCGATGAATTGCCAGATGTCCGGTTGCTTCTCTCCCCATTTTCTCAGCGTGCCCAGCACGCCTTCCCGAATGGCCGGTTCATCTTCGACCACGAGCATCAGGTAGGGACGATCGGTCATGGTGCAACTCTCCCCTCTGGCAATTTCATGACGACGGTCGTTCCCTCGCCGGGAACGCTCTCGATTTCCAGCCGGCAATCGCGGCCATAGAAGAGCCGAATGCGCTGCTGCACGTTCCACAGGCCGATGCCGCGCGTCGGCGTTTCAGCGGCGGGGAGCGGATGATCCAGTCTGCTGCGAAGGGCCTGAAGCTTCTCCGGCGGCATGCCGGTTCCGTTGTCTTTCACCACGATCACCAGCAGCGGCCCATCCTCTCCGGATGCTTTGCGGACCGTCACGGAGACGCGGCCGTCTCCCATTTTCGGTTCGATGCCGTGGCTGATCGCATTTTCCACGATCGGCTGGATGAGCAGCCTGGGCAGGGACATCCGCAAACAGTCCGGATCGGTGCGGCAATCCCAGGAGAGCCGGTTCCGGAGACGGTATTGCATCACGGTCAGGTATTGCCGGATATGTTCGATCTCATCGGCAAGCGTCACCCCGTCGTCTTCACCGGTGGATTGGATGGAATAGCGGAACAGCTTGGAGAAGGCGCTGACCATCGCGGCGCTTTCCTCCTCGCCGCGGGCGACCAGGTTCCAGTACAGCGAATCCAGCGTGTTGAACAGAAAATGCGGATTGATCTGGGCCTGGAGCATCCGGATTTCGGCAATGTTTCGGAGCCGCTCTTTCTCGTACACGGTATCGACCAGGTGGTGCAGCTGGGCCACCAGTTTGTTGTAGGCCCGGTTCAATTCGTTGATTTCAAAATTGAAATAGGTTTCATCATTCGGTTTGGGAAGCGGGGATACGGTCGCGTGCATGATCCGGCGAAGCCGGCGGATCGGCCGGGTGATCATGCCCGACACAACCCCCATGAGCAACAGGCTGACCGCCGTGCCGACAAGCAGCGACCAGACCAGCGCCCGCCGGAACAGTTCCAGACCGCCGGTGAGGTTGTGCTTCGGCACGAGAATGGAGATGGACCAGTTGGTGACCGAGGAGCGCCGGTCGATTTTCAGATAGGCCTCTTCGTTGCCGGCGGCCAGGTCCCATCCGGTTGCGCCGGCCGCCTGATCCCCCGCCGTTTCCGCCGCGGAATGGCTCTCCGCCAAGATCGTGCCGTTCTCGTCGTAAACCCGCACCAGCATGCCCGTGGGCGAGGAAAACTCGGTCCGGATGAAATCCAGGATCGAAGACCTGACCCAGGCGACGATGTACCCGCCGCCCTTCAGCTTTTCATCTTCGAGCGGCACCTGTCGGATGGCCAGAAGCTGGTCCGGATTGCGCCGGATTGGCCCCCGCCAGACGAGCGGACCGCCCCGCTCATCCGCGATGCGAATGGTATCCTCGTCCACCCGGTTGTGAAGCCGGGGCAAGTCCAGCGGGTAGAGGGGGCTGCGGTCGGCGTAAATTTCCACTCCCTCGATGGCCCAGGAGAACGCCATGAGATTTTCGGTGATCGGACGGAGTGACAGCCGGTCGTCGACCGAGACCGCCTGATTGCGATAAATCTTGTGCAGCATGCCCTGTACGCGCGGGTCCATGGCGAGCTGCAGCGTGAGCGTATCCACCTCGGACAACACGGCATCCAGCCGGGCGCTGATCTGGTCGGCCGTTTCGCCGACTTGTGCTTCGGCATTGGAAAGGATGAGCTGCGAGACGTTCCGGTACAAGTACTGGCCCGAAACGAGCAGCACGACCCCCATCACGACAAGAAAGCTGATAAAAATTTGCGTCCTGGTGCGATGGAGCGTCAGGACGGGAGAGTATGGGAATCGACCCATGGCGGCAACATTCCAGTCTGTTGGGATGACGACAATTTCATTTTAAAATGTAAACGTTGACAATCGCAATCCGAGAAATATCTGAGCAAAATGGTATTTTTCCTGAGCGTCTCCACTTATTTTGCAAATCCGGCCTGTGGTAAGATGCAGACACCAACCGCAAAGGGGGAGAGCAATCTTGTCTGCCATGAAGAAGTGGGCATCCATTCTTGTAAGCGTTTTATTGATCTGTTCATTGGCGGCTTGCGGCGGAGGGGCCGCAAACAGCGGATCTTCGCAAAATTCGCCCTCGTCGTCGGATTCCGGTTCTCAGGCCGTGTCTTCCGGCGAGAAGAAAAAACTGACGGTTTGGTACATCGACACGGGCAAACGGAAAGAACTGATCGAAGAAACCATTCAGGAATTCATGAAAGCGCATCCCGACGTCGAAGTCGCGGCGGAACAAATCGCGAACGACACGTACAAAACGAAACTGCCGGTCGCGATGGGCGGCAACAACCCGCCGGACATCTTCCACAGCTGGGGCGGCGGCTGGCTGAAGGAATTCGTGGATGCCGGCCAAGTCATGGACGTCACCGGCAAGATCGACGCAGACAGCTACCTGCCGGCGGCGCTCAACCTGGCAACGTTCGACGGCAAGCTGTACGGAGCTCCGCTCGCCATGTCGCTGACGCTGTTCTTCTACAACAAGGAAATGTTCGAGCAATACGGCCTGGAGCCGCCGAAAACGTACGATGACCTGCTCAACATCATCGATACGCTGAACGCCAACGGCATCGCGCCGATCAGCATGGCCAACAAGACGAAATGGCCGGGCGCCCTCTGGCTCATCTACCTGGCGAACCGGGTAGGCGGAGCGGACATTTTCAACGCCGCTTTCGAACGCAGGGGCGGCACCTTCGACGATCCGGCATTCATCAAAGCCGGTGAAATGATCCAGGAGCTTGTCGATCGCAACGCATTCGTCACCGGCTTCAACGGCCTGGACTACGACACCGGCCAATCCCGCCAGTTCCTGTACACCGGCAAAGCGGCCATGGAACTGCAAACCTCGGGCTACCTGACCGTCGTCCGTTCGGAAATGCCGGAATTCGAAAGCAAGATGGGCATCTTCGGATTCCCGGCCGTCGAAGGCGGCCTCGGCAAAGCGACGGATCTCGTCGGCGGCGTGTCCCCGGTGTTCTCCATCTCGTCGCAAACGAAATATCCGGATGAAGCCGTTGAGCTGCTGAAAGCGCTGACGTCCAAAGAACTGGCACAGCGGTACGTCGATGAAGCAGGCGTGGTCGTGGCGGTCAAGGACGTCCAATACAACGACCCGTTTGCCATCCAGATGAAGGAATTCCTGGAGCAGGCCGAATTCTTGCAACCGTTCTACGATCAAACCCTGCCGCCGGAAATGGCCGAGCTGCACAAAGACACCACGCAGGCGCTGTTCGGAAAGAGCATCACGCCGGAAGAAGCGGCACGGCAAATGGAAGAAGCGGCACAGAGCATGCTCGGAAATTGAGCATCATGAGGTGTGGTCAGGGAGGCGGCGGTACGCCTCCCTTCTTGTTCAACCTTCCCATGAGAGGGGGACCTGTCCATGGCCGGCGATGCGGCTCGCATCCGCAGACAGAACAAGCTGGGCAAAGGGTTGTTTCTGCTCTTTTTCATCGGGCCCGCCCTGCTCATTTATGCCGTCTACAACATCTACCCGATCTTTGCAACCTTTTACTACAGCCTGTTTGACTGGACGGGAATCCAGGCAGAGAAGACGTTTCTCGGGCTGGAAAACTACGCCAATCTGATGAAGGACCGCGTGTTCTTCCGGTCGCTCGGCAACAACGTCCTGCTCGTCTTCGCCTCCGTCTTTACGCAGATTCCGCTCGGCTTGGCGCTGGCCCTGCTGCTCCAGTCGAAAATCAAAGGCATGCGCTTTTTCCGGACGGTTTATTTTCTGCCGTTCCTGATGTCCACGGTGGCGATCGCCATTTTGTGGATGTTCATTTACAATCCGACGTTCGGGGTGCTCAATGGACTGCTGTCCGACCTCGGTCTCCAATCGCTGCAACGGAGCTGGCTCGGTGAAAAATCGACGGCGATGGGCGCGGTCATTGCCACCATCTGCTGGCAATTTGTGCCGTTCTACATGATTTTGCTGCGCGCAGGGCTCACCGGCATTCCGGAAGAGCTGCTCGAAGCGGCCCGCATCGACGGGTGCACGCCGTGGAGAACGTTCACCCGCATCACGCTGCCGCTGCTCATGCCGACGATCATTACGTCCGCGACGTTGTCGACGATCGGCTCGCTGAAGTATTTCGACCTCATTTTCGTCATGACCGAAGGCGGTCCCGACAGCGCAACCGAACTGATGGCCACCTACATGTACAAACAGGCGTTCCGATTCTTTAGCATGGGATACGCCAGCGCGATTTCGTCCTGCATGTTCATCCTCGCGTTCATCGCGGCGGTGGCGATTCTCTCGCTCGATCGGCTTCGTTCGAGAGGAGGTTACTGATGCATGAAAGCCGCAAAATCCGTCATCCTTTACGCCCTCGCCATCCTTTGGCTCGTGATCGCGGGGTACCCGTACGCGTACATGTTCGCCACGTCACTGAAAGACCAATCGGGATTTTTCCGGGATCCGACCGGGCTGATCGGCAAGTATACGCTGGACAGCTACAAGCTTGTGTTTGAACTTGGGCTTTTCCGCTATTTTGCCAACAGCGTCATCATATCCGTCATCTGCGTCGGGTTGGTCATCATCCTCGCCTGCATGGTCAGCTACTGTCTGGCCCGCATGCGCTTTTTCCTGAATCGTCCGCTCTACTTCATTTTCATCGCGGGCATGATGATTCCGGTGCACACCACGCTCATTCCCGTCTACATCCTGACGAGGGAGATGGGCCTGTACGACCAGCTTTGGGCGCTCGTCGGTCCGTATATCGCGTTCAGTCTGCCGGTTTCGGTCATCATTTTGACGCAGTTTGCCCGGGAGATTCCGGGGGAACTGGAGGAAGCCGCGATCATGGACGGCGCGGGCCGCACGCGGACGTTCGTGAGCGTCATTCTCCCGCTTCTGGCTCCGGCAACGGCGACGGTGGGCATCTACAACTTCATTCACATCTGGAATGAATTCGTGTTCGCCCTCATTTTGATTTCGACCAAGGCCAGAATGACGCTGCCTTTGGGCCTGCGCGAATTTTACGCCGAATTCTCCGTGAACGTGCCGGGGATCATGGCTGCGCTGACCCTCGGGTCGCTGCCGTTGCTCATCGCCTATTTCATCTCGCAGGAGAAGGTCGTCAGCGGCATTTCCGCCGGCGCAGTGAAGGGCTGACGACAGATCGGACTGTCCGCCGCATCGGGGAGTGTGAAATCGATGGAAGTGATGGAGTTTCTGGAAATCCGGAATGGAAAAATTGTCGGGGCAGCCAGCGGCAGGGAAATCCGGCTCAGAGGCACCAACATCGGCGGCTGGATGAACCTGGAGGATTTCATCAACGGTTACGCGGGAACGGACCAGAGCATCCGCCATGCGATGAAAGAAACGATCGGCGAAGCGAAGGCGAAGTTTTTCTTCGACCGGATGCTCGATTACTTCTTCACCGAAGACGACGTGCGGTTTCTGAAGGAGAACGGGCTGAACGTCGTGCGTCTGCCGCTCAACTACCGCCGGTTCGAGGACGACGAGCGGCCGTACGTCTACAAGGAAGAAGGGTTTCGCCGCCTGGACGAGGCGCTCCGGATTTGCGAGAAGCACGGGGTGTACGCCATCCTGGACATGCACGCGGTGCAGGGGTTCCAGAACACGCATTGGCATTCGGACAACAAGGCGCGTCACAGCTTCTTCTGGCATGATGCACTCAGCCACGAGCGGTTTTACGCCCTGTGGCGGGCAATTGCCGAACGTTACCGGGACCGGGCTGTCGTGGCCGGTTACGACCTGATGAACGAACCGTGCACCAACACGCCGTTCGGCGATTATCCGCATACGTTCTACGGCAACTACAAGCCGGACTGGGAGCGGATGAACCGGATTTACCGGAAAGCGGTGCAGGAGATTCGCTCCGTGGATCCGAAGCACATCATTTTCCTGGAAGGGGACAAATACGGCGGCATGTTCGCGGGGCTGGACGCGCCCTTCGCCGAAAACCTCGCCTACAGCAGCCACAACTACACCGCCGCAGGTTTCGGCCCCGGCCCGTACCCGGGCGTGATCCGCTCGAACAATCCCGAAGCGCCGCAAGGCGTTCACTGGGATCTGGCGTATCAACGGAAAGTGTTTCTCGAGCATGAGGGCACGGTGTTTGCGAAATGCCATCAGGTGCCGCTCCTCGTGGGCGAATTCGGATCGGTGTACAACGTGCCCGCCGAAGAGATTCCCGACCGGCTCCGTGCGATGGACGACCAGCTTTCCGTATTCGAGGAAAACGGCGCCCACTGGACGACGTGGACGTACAAAGACGTCGGCGTCATGGGCCTCGTGACGCTGGATCCGGAATCGGAGTACATGCAGCGCCTCTCCTCGTTCCTCGAGAAAAAGTACCGGCTCGGCACGGACGACTGGATGCACTGGATTCCGGCGGTCACGGCCCGCCAGCTGGTGGCGGGGGCGGCGTCCTATCTCCGGGAAGTGATCGACGAGTCGATCCATCCGGGCTGCAACAACAAGGCGCTCTCGCAAGCCGTGCTTTGCGTGTACGCCGCGTCGCTCCTGGAACCGGAATATGCGAAGACGTTCAAAGGATTGCCGGAAGAGAAACTCGATGAGATTTTGCAGTCGTTCTCGTTCAAACAGTGCGTGGTGAACCGCGAACTGGCCGGGCTTCTGCGCAAGCATGCCGGTCCCCGGTAATCCCGGCGGATAAATAAACTGAGCCAGGCATCCTCTTAAATGGATGGCCTGGCTCTTCGTTTTGTCTACTCCGTCCCAGTTTCCACACCTGTTCCAACCTTCCAAGCCGCGTTGAGGCGGTCTCTCGTTTCAATAGATTACCAGACAAGTGATCGACCATGTTATGGAGGATCCTGTTACAAATCAGAGCCGTACGTCGTTATATGTGCAAAACGTAAAGGGGGGATGAGGATTGATGAATGCATTGCCCGGATGATGGCCAGAGACGTTTTTGCAGGATTTAAAAAAACTTCCATATACATTTCTGGAGGAATGATGAAAATGGCAAATGTATTATTCGTGAAAGCCAACGATCGGGAGCAGTCCGTCAGCTTAAAGCTGTACGACGCTTTCGTAAGGGAGTACCGGGAGAAAAACCCGAACGACAAGATTACGGAATTGGACCTTTTCGAAGCGGAGCTGCCTTACTACAACGGCGAAACGTATTCGGGCATTATCAAGCAATCCAAGGGCGAAGAACTTACAACCCGTGAACAAGACGCCATCGCTGTCGCGAACCGTTACGCAGATCAATTCCTGGCAGCAGACAAGGTCGTATTCGCGTTCCCTCTGTGGAATTTTACGATTCCGGCTCAATTGCTGACCTACCTGTTCTATCTGAGCCAGCCTCGCAAAACCTTCACTTATACGTCACAAGGCCCGGTAGGGCTGCAAGGCGACAAGAAAGTCGTACTGCTTAACGCACGGGGCAGTGTTTACTCCGAAGGTCCGCTGGCTCAAAAGGAGATGTCTGTGAACTACGTGAAAAGCATGCTCGGCTTCTGGGGAATAACGGATATTGAAACGGTTGTCATAGAAGGCCATTTGCAATTCCAAGATCGGGCTCAGCAAATCATCGAAACCGGCTTGGCAAAAGCGGTTAAAGCAGCATCCGCCTTCTAATTCACGATAAGTGCATAACCCTATTCCGCTGTCCTTGGCTGCAGCGTGTACAAACGGCATAAATAGGAGCAGCAAAGGATGTGAAAAAACATGATTCTGGTTACAGGTGCCACCGGCTCGGTAGGCCGTGAAGTTGTTCGGCTGCTGCATAAGGACGGCTTAAAGGTACGGGCGCTCAGCCGCAATCCGGAGAAGGCGAATTTTCCTGCAGGAGTTGAGGGGGTAGCCGGAGATTTATTGAAGCCGGAGACTTTTCAAGCGGCTCTGGAAGGCGTCGAAAAGGTATTTTGGATGTTGCCGCTGGCCGCCGACTATCATTTCCCGCGGATTGCAAGGCATTCCGGAGTTCGGCATATCGTATTGCTCTCTGCGGCAACCGTTGAGATTGGAGCAGAAAACGCCATTGCGCGGCTCCACTTAAATGCCGAGCAAGCAGTCCGGGAATCGGGTGCATCCTGGACCTTCCTGCGGCCCAGCGGCTTCATGACCGATGCGTTTCGATGGAAAGATTCGATCAGGTCCGAGGGGGTTGTCCGGGTACCGTTCGGCGACCTCGGCATTCCCGTCATCGATTCGCGGGATACGGCTGCCGTCGCAGCGAAAGCTTTAAGCTCGGACGGACATGAAGGGAAGATTTATACGTTAACCGGACCTGAACGACTAACGCGTAGACAACAAGTGCGCATCCTTGGCGAAGTATTGGGAAGGGAGATCGGTTTTGAAACGATCCCGGACGCCATCGCTCATGAGCAACTGCTTCGGCATATGCCTGCGGAAATGGCCGACGCACTCTTGGATCTATCCAAGCAAGGTCAACGATTTTCTGCCGTGCTTCCTACCGTGAAAGAAGTAACCGGTCAGGCGCCTCGCACCTTCCAACAGTGGGCGATCGATCATGCCGAGGTATTTCGGTCAAGCTTCAACGATTGACTTACTGGAATTCTGGGCAATAACCGCGGCCCAAGCTGCCGATGACGGTTGCGATTGGGAACGCCAGTATGCTTCGATAGATACAGAGCGACCCGGCTTTGCAATTTCCAACAGGAAAAGGTGAGACGGCGATGGAGGAACTGTACGATCAATATAGGGCGCTGCTGTTCACGCTGGCTTATCAGTTGACAGGCTCTGCGGCAGACGCGGAGGATGCGGTGCAGGACGTGTTCTTTAAGGTCTGCGACGTAGATCCCGAACGTTTGAAAGAACCGAAGGCCTATTTGTGCAAAATGGTAACCAATCGCTGTCTCGATCTGCAGAAGTCCGCGCGGAGGAAAAGAGAAGTGTACGTCGGTCCTTGGCTCCCCGAACCGATTCCGACACCGGAAGCGGAAACGCTCGAAGCGGTCGTCCGCCGCGATCTGCTGTCTTATGGCATGCTCGTACTGCTCGAGCGGCTGTCGCCGACAGAACGTGCGGTTTTCGTCCTTCGTGAAGCGCTTGGATTCGATTACCCCGACATCGCCGAACTGCTTGGCAAGCGAGAGACGAATTGCCGCATGCTGATGAGCCGGGCAAGAAGCAAGATGGGCATATCCGAGGAAGAAGCGGTCGCGGCCGACGCGATCGAACTGGAGTGGGTGAGCCGCTTCCTCACATCCCTTGAGCAAGGCAACGTCGATCATGTGCTGTCCTTGCTGAGCGAAGACGTCATGCTTGTCACCGACGGGGGCGGAAAAGCCATCGCGGCTACGCGTCCGATCCAAACGCGCGAACAAGTGGCCCTTATCCTTGCCGGCGCGCTCCATGGCTTAAAGTCTCAGGGAAGTCTTCACTCCGAGTTTGCAGCGCTGAACGGTGAGGCCGGTATCGTGCTTCGTTCCGGGGACGAGCCCCTGGCCGTTATATATTTACAATACCGGCGTGGAAAGATTGATAGAATCTACGTTGTCAGAAACCCGGATAAGCTGACTCGGGTTTAGGGAACCGGGAACGAGAGGGCCATTTTGACGAAGTCCTTGATAAAGCACAGGACGAGCGTTTTTGAACATTACCTGCCCGCAAATGAGACTCTTCTCATAAAACTTTACAGTCCGGTCGGATTCCGGTAAGTTGAAAATCGGAAATTCGGTACGACAAGGAGCTTGATATGGGTCTTTGGGGAGAGGGAAAGAGGCGGATCGGCAAACCGGGTGTTGCGGCGATTCTGGCACTGGTGCTGCTTGCGATCTCGCCGCTGACCGCGGCATCGGCAGAGGAGCGCCCGGAAGCGGCGCAAGACATAACCGTGCTGCTGGACGGGGAAGCCGTGCCCGCGGCTGACGCGTGGCAGATGCAGGAAAACCGTCTGTATGCGCCCATTGCCCAATTGGCGAAATGGTTCGGCGCCCAAATCCGATGGGATGCGAAAAACGACGAAGTCACGCTGGTGACGGCGCTCGGCGACCGTGTCGTGTTGGGCGACGGCGTTCCGGTGGTCTATTTCAATGATGCACGGTACCTGTTGTCCGCACCTCCGTTTATGGACGACGGCCGCATGTATGTGCCGGTCAAGGATGCCGCGGAAATGATGCATGCCAAGGCGGCTTGGGACGGGCGAGCGCGCACCGTGCGGCTGGAATCGGTGGCGCCCGTTTCGGTAACGGAGGAAACGGATCTTGCCGCCCTCCTGGAGCAAATCGGCATCAGCGAAGCCGAACTGCTGGGGCGCAACCAATTGAAACAGCCGGATGACATCCAAGCGGGGACCACGCTGCGCACGGTGCTGCCGTCGTTTTTGGAGCGTGAAGCGGAGCCGTTTACGGAGGAAGATTTTGAACTGCTCGCCAAGATCACGATGGTGGAAGTCGGGTACGAGTCGTATGAAGCCCAACTGGCGGTGGCGAATGTCATTCTGAACCGGGTGAAGGACCCCAGATTCCCGGATACGATCCGGGATGTCATCTATGCAGGCAAGCAGTTCCCGCCGGCGCACAACGGTCTGCTGGACAAAAGCGTGCCGTCCGAGACGGCCAAGCGCGCCGCGAAGGATGCGCTGAACGGCAAGAACAACATTCAGGACGCGGTGTATTTCTATAATCCGAAGGTCACCAAGGGCGAGTTCTGGTCCAGCCTGACGGTGGTCGATACGGTGGGTTCCCATCGTTTTGCGAAGTAAGCCGGAATAAAGCCGGCGGCGAAAAAAAACGGAGCCAGGATCTTCTTGTGTGAAGACCTGGCTCTTCGTTTTTGTACACACCGCATGCTTCTGCCTCCCGATTTTGTAATATCATCCAACTTTCAATTCAGAAAACACGCAAACGGCGGTTTGTTTGTTATTTTTTTTTAACTCAACTTTCGCAGCTTGAAAATCTGTGCTAAGCCTTGATGGAGCTAGGATTTC
>NZ_CAJRAY010000068.1:0-15842 GCF_907165215.1 Thermobacillus xylanilyticus
CGCTTTACCCAGCTACATCAAGGCTTGTTTGCCCATTTCATACTGCGAAAGTTGAGTTGCATAAAAAAACCGCCCGCCGAACCCCGAATGGAGCCCGGCGGACGGCTGTCCGCTTGCCGTCAACCGCTTGCCGCAAATCTGCCGTGCAATTCCCGCGCCAGCTGCTCGGCCGTCTTCCAGATGTCGCCGGCCCCCATCGTCAGGACGAGATCGCCCGGCGCCACGCGTTCGAGCAGCCAGGTGAGCGCGTCTTCCTTCGTCGGCAGGTAGATCGTATTCGGATTGCTGTTCTTCACGATCAATTCGGCGAGCCGCTTTGAGGTAACGCCCTCGATCGCTTTCTCGCCTGCGGGCGAATAGATGTCGGTGATGACAACTTCGTCGGCTTCCGCGAACGATCGGCTGAAGGCGTCGAGCAGGAAGAACGTCCGCGTATAGCGCTGCGGCTGAAAGACCGCGATAATCCGTTTGCCCGTCGCCTTGGCTGCCGCGATCGTCGCCTGGATCTCCGTCGGATGATGCGCGTAATCGTCGATCACCAGAATGCCGCCCGTCTCGCCGATCACCTGGAAGCGCCGCTTTGCGCCGCGGAACAGGCGGATCGCCTCCGCGACGCGCTCGAACGAGAGGCCCGCTTCGAGGCAGACGGCGATTGCCGCGAGGGCGTTGCCGGCGTTATGCCGGCCCGGCACCGATAGTTCCACGCGGCCAAGGCGTTCGCCGCGTCGGATCACCGTGAAGGAAACTTTCCGATCGCCGGGCGTGATATCCATCGCCCGGTAGTCCGCTTCACCTCCGGATTCGATCGAATAGCTGATGATCCGGGTACCGGAAAGCCGGGGTAGCAGTTCCCGGATATTCGGATCGTCAACGCAGACGACGGCCGCGCCCTCCGGCTTCACCTGGCGCAGAAACTGCACATACGCCTCTTTCAGCTTGCCGAAATCGCCGTCGTAATTCTCCAGATGGTCAGGTTCAATGTTCGTGACGACCGCCGTATGCGGTTGATATTGCAGAAACGATCCGTCGCTCTCGTCCGCCTCGGCCACGACGTATTCGCCGTTGCCGGCTTTGGCGTTCGTATCGAGATTGACGATCTCTCCGCCGATGATATAGGTCGGATCGAGGCCGCACGACTCCATGACAAGGGCGATCATGGACGAGGTCGTCGTCTTGCCATGCGCGCCGGCAACGGCGATGCCTTTGCCCGCGTTCAGCAGGCGCGCCAGCATCTGTGAACGATGGATGACCGGGATGTTCCGCTCCTCGGCGGCTTTCCGTTCGACGTCATCCTGCGCGATCGCCGTCGAATAGACGACCAGGTTCGCTCCGCTGACGTGCTCCGGCTTGTGCCCGATATAGATCCGGGCGCCCTGCGCCGCAAGCTTGTCGGTCCGCTCCTGCCGGACCACGTCCGAACCCGACACCTTGTATCCCTTCTCCAGCATCACCCTGGCGATGGCGCTCATTCCATATCCGCCGATGCCGATGAAATGCACATGTTCCGCCGTGCTCAAATGCCGTCTCACCAACCTTTTTCAATATCGCGATCATGAAGCAGAGAGGAACGAACGTCTGCAATCAGGTACAGCGAGCCGGATACGACGGCCAGATCCTCGGGACCCGTTCGTCCGATCAGCATGTCGAGCGCCCGGCGCCAATCCGGTTCGGCCGCGGCATCGGCTGGACAGCCGGGGATGCCGGCCGCGATCCGCGCAAGTTCGCCTGCGTCCAGCTTCTTCTTGAAATCCGGTTCGGTCACAATGAGCGAATCCGCTATTGGTAGTATATGCCGCAGCATGTCGATATGATTCTTGTTCGCCAGCGCGCCGATCATCAGATGAAGCCTGCGCCAGCGGAACGATTCCTTGAGGGCGGCCGCGAGCGCGGCCATGCCCTCCGGATTGTGCGCGCCGTCGAGCAGGATGCGCGGCTCCTCCCGGACCAGCTCCAGCCGGCCGGGCCATCGGGCCGCGCGCAAGCCTTCCTCGAGCACGCCCTCCTCGAGGATGAGCGCGTAATATTGCCGCAGCACCTCAAGCGTCATGACGGCGACGGCGGCATTCGTCCGCTGGTGCGCGCCGAGCATCGCGATCTCGAGCGGCTCGATCGCGCGGAACGGCCCCTCGAACCGGAAGCGCTGCGTTCCCTCGCCGGCCTCGAGCGGCATCTCGCGGAACTGCCGCCCCAGCAGATAAAGCGTGCTCTTCCTGGCGGCGGCCGTTTCCGCGAGAATGCGGATCGCCTCGGGCTGTGACGCCGCGCTGACGACCGGCACGCCGGCTTTGATGATGCCGGCTTTCTCCGCCGCGATCGCTTCCAGCGTATCGCCCAGCACGTCCAGATGGTCGTGGCCGATGTTCGTGATGACGCTCACGACCGGCACGACAACGTTCGTCACGTCAAGCCGCCCGCCCAGTCCGGCTTCCCAGACGACATAATCGGGATAGGCGACCTTCGCGAAATAGAGAATGGCGATCATGGTCGTCACTTCGAACATCGTCGGCGAGCCGAGCTCGGTCTCGGCCAGTTCGTCGACATGCGGCTTCACTTCGTTCGCAAGCCGCACCAGCACTTCGTCGGGAATGTCCCGGCCGTTGAATGTAATCCTGTCCGTAAAGCGGGTCAAATAGGGCGACGTGAACGTTCCCACATCATAGCCCGCCGCACGGAGCACGCTGGTCAGATAGGCGCAGACGGAACCTTTGCCGTTCGTTCCGGCCACATGGATGAACTTGAGCCGGCGCTCGGGCCGATCAAACCGCTCGAGCAGCCGGGTAATGCGCTCGAGTCCGGGACGGATGCCGAACGCGGTCAGACCGGTGATCCAGTCCCGCGCCTCTTCATATGTCCGGAACGGACCCGCCTCCTGAACCCCGGTGTCAAAAGCGCCTCCGGTCCGTTCGCTCTTATCGGGCATCTCTCCGCTTCTCCTCCTTGTGTGACCGTCAGCCGCGCAGTTCCGCGATGCGGGCGATCGTCCGGTCCCGCTTCTCGGTGTAGTCGCGCAGCTTCGCCCGTTCTTCCTCGATCACTTTCTCGGGCGCCTTCGCCATGAAGCCTTCGTTCGCGAGCTTCTTCTCGACCCGTTCGACCTCGGCGTTCAGCGTCTTCAACTCTTTCTCAAGCCGCGCAATTTCCGCGTCGATGTCGATCAGACCCGCCAGCGGCAAATACAGTTCCGCCCCGGTCACGATCGCGGTCATCGCCTTCTCCGGCGCGGGAAGCCCCGTGCCCAGCTCGAGCGATGAAGTGCCGCAGAAACGGCGGATGAACTCCTCGTTGCGCTTCGCGATGGCAAGCTCGGCTTCTCCGGCAAGGTTCACGATCAGCTCGACCTTCTTGCTCATCGGCACGTTCACTTCGGCGCGGATGTTGCGGACGGCGCGGATGATGTCCATGAGCAGATTCATCTCGCGCACCGCGTCCGGCGATTCGAACGCGGTCTCGTACACCGGCCACGGCGCGAGCGTAATCGTCTCGCCTTCATGCGGCAGGTGCTGCCAGATTTCCTCCGTGATGAACGGCATGAACGGGTGCATGAGCCGGAGCGTCCGGTCGAGCACATAGGCCAGCACCGATTGGGTCGCGCGCTTCGCCGCCTCATCCGTGCCGTACAGATTCAGCTTCGCGAATTCGATGTACCAATCGCACAGATCGTCCCAGATGAAGTTGTAGAGCACTCTTCCGGTTTCGCCGAACTCGTAGATGTCGATGAGCCGGGTGACGTCGCGGACCGTCTCGTTCAGCCGGTGCAGGATCCATTTGTCCGCCGTGCCGAGCGGGCCGGACAGGTCGATGTCCGCCGCCGTGAATCCTTCCAGATTCATCAGCGCGAACCGCGACGCGTTCCAGATCTTGTTCGCGAAGTTGCGCGCCTGTTCGACGCGTTCCCAGCGGAAGCGCAGATCCTGGCCGGGCGAGATGCCCGTCGACAGCATGTAGCGCATCGCATCCGCGCCGTAGCGCTCGATAACGTCAAGCGGGTCGACGCCGTTGCCCTTCGACTTCGACATCTTCTCGCCGTTGGCGTCGCGCACGAGGCCGTGGATGAGGACGTCCGCGAACGGACGCTCGCCCGTAAACTCCAGCGCCGTGAAAATCATCCGCGACACCCAGAAACCGATGATATCGAAACCGGTCACGAGCACCGTCGTCGGGTAGTAGCGCTTCAGGTCTTCCGTCTCGTCCGGCCAGCCGAGCGTCGAGAACGGCCAGAGCGCGGAGCTGAACCACGTGTCCAGCACGTCTTCGTCCTGGCGGAGCGATGCGCCGCACTTCGGACAGGTCGTCAAATCTTCACGGGACACATGCATTTCGCCGCAGTCGTCGCAATACCACGCCGGAATGCGGTGGCCCCACCAAAGCTGGCGGGAAATGCACCAGTCGCGCACATTCTCGATCCAGTGCATGTAGTTCTTCTCGAACCGTTCGGGCACGAACCGGACGCCGCGCTCGGAACGCTGTACGGCGATCGCCTGCTCCGCGAGCGGCTTCATCTTCACGAACCATTGCGTCGACAGGAACGGCTCGACGACGACGCCCGTCCGCTCGCTGTGCCCGACCTGGTGGACGTGTTCCTCGATCTTGATCAGAACGCCCTGCGCCTTCAGGTCCTCGACGATCCGCTTGCGGCACTCCGCCCGGTCCAGCCCCTGGTACGGACCGGCGTTCTCGTTCATCGTACCGGTCTCGTCCATGACGATGACCTGCGGCAAATCGTGGCGAAGCCCGATCTCGAAGTCATTCGGGTCATGGGCCGGCGTAATCTTGACCGCGCCGCTGCCGAATTCGCGGTCGACGTATTCGTCCGCAACGACCGGAATTTCGCGGCCGACAATCGGCAGCACGATCGTCTTGCCGATCATGTCCTTGTACCGCTCGTCTTCCGGATGGACGGCCACCGCCGTATCGCCCAGCATCGTCTCCGGACGGGTCGTCGCGACCGTAATATGACCGCTGCCGTCCTTGAGCGGATAGCGCAGATGGTACAGCGCGCCCTGCACTTCCTTGTACACGACTTCGATGTCGGACAGCGCCGTGCGGGCGGCCGGGTCCCAGTTGATGATCCGCTTGCCGCGGTAGATCAACCCTTTCTCGTACAGGCGGACGAACACTTCGCGAACGGCGCGGGACAGCCCTTCGTCCAGCGTGAACCGCTCGCGCGAATAATCGAGGGAGAAGCCCATTTTCGCCCATTGCTCGCGGATCGTGTTCGCGTAATGTTCCTTCCATTCCCAGACCTTCTCGAGAAACTTCTCGCGGCCGAGATCGTACCGGCTGATTCCTTGCTCGCGAAGCGTCGCTTCCACGCGCGTCTGCGTCGCGATGCCCGCATGGTCGGTGCCCGGCAGCCAGAGCGCGTCATAGCCTTGCATCCGCTTCGTACGAATCAGGATGTCCTGCAGCGTGCAGTCGAGCGCATGGCCGATATGCAGCATGCCCGTCACGTTCGGCGGCGGGATGACGATCGTGAACGGCTTCGCGTCCTTCCGCCGTCCCGCTTCGAAATACCGCCCCTTGATCCAGTAATCGTACCATTTCTTCTCCGCCGATTTCGGGTCATACGTCGTCGGCATCGCGATCGCGGATTTGTTTTCCGTCATGCTCAACCTCACTCCTCATGCGGCATGGATCCGGCAATCTATCGCGCAGGGGCGCAGCGGGTTCAACAAAAAAACCTCTCGCCCGACAAAGGACGAAAGGCTCTTCGCTTCCGTGGTACCACCTTTATTCCGCCGGCGGTCCAGACGCTGGCGGCACTTGCCGGCTCGTAACGGTTGCCAACCGGCCTGCCCTGGCGCGCACGGCGCTCGAACAGGCGACTCCGGGGCGACCCGCAGCCGTCCGATCCTGCAGAACCTCGCAGCCTCACGGTTCCGCTCTCTGAAGGCAAGACGCGCTGCTATTCCCCTTCTTCGTCGTTCGCTGTCGGGATTGCCGAATCCCGTAATGCTAACAGTCATTATTTCCTATCATAACGATGTTAACCGTCTTCGTCAACAAGAGGGACATGCCGCGGGCCCGTCAAACAAAAAAACCCCACGCAAGGGAATTCCCTCCGTGAGGCTGGCAGCTGACCGCCAAACCCGTTACGGGATGTACAGCACCTGGCCTTCCGTCACCTCCGTGCCGCTCAGCCGGTTGGCCAGCGCGATCTCGCGCGGATTCCGCTGATAGCGGCCGGCAATGGCATCGAGCGTATCGTCCTTCTGCACGATGCAGAGCCGCACCGTGCGGAACGATTCCTGCGCGGCGGCGCCGCCGAACAGGCTCTTCCAATCGACTTCGTCCGCCGAAGACTGCCGGTATCCCGCATTCGCCGCTTCCTGTTCCTCCTGCGGTTCCTGTTCTTCCGCAGGCCGCACGCCGACATCCGGCCGCGCTTCCCGCCGATCCGGGAAAAACAGCTTTCCGAGACCCGGAGAACCTTCCGCTCCCGCCGGCTCGCTCTCCCGCTTCGCGTTGACCGCGACTTTCACGTCGACCTTGCCGGATGCGGCTTGCGCGGCGGGCTGCTGGCCTTCGGTTTCGCTCCATTCCCCGGGCTGCGCCGCCGGCGCGACGACGGCTTCCTCCGTCTGCAGCTGCTGCGCGTCAGCCTGCCGGACATCCCGGCTGTCTGCCGCGGTCAGCTCATCCGCTTCGGCGGAACCGGACCCGATTCTGACGTCCGAAGCCTCTTCCGAACCGGCGGCGGACAAGTCCTGCTCCGCATCCTGCCCGGATCCGGATTCCGGCTCGTTCTCCCGCACGGCGCTTCCGGCAGCCGCCAGGTTCTCTTGCGCCCGCGCCGCAAATTCCTTCCATTCCACAGGCCCGGACGACTGAACCGCTTCGGGTTGAAGCTCCGGCTGCGCAGCAGGCCCCCCGTCGAATGACGCCGATTCGGAGGACGGATCCCCCGCATTGTCCGCGCTTTCCGAGGCAAACGCGTCTTCGCCGCCGGCGTTACGCCATTCCGCAAGCTCTTGCGCCGATTCGGATGTTTCATCCGATGCCGGGGCCGCATCCGCTGCCGTGAAGGACGGCTCGGCTTCGTCAACGGACTGCGCGGATTCGCCGGCGGATTCCGGAGCCTCATCTTCGACCAGCTCCCGCCCGCGGCGGTGAACCACCGTATACGGCTCTTCTCCCCATGCGTACGTCTGCTGCCGGCTGCCCAACGCTTCGGCCTCGATGCCCCGCAGCGTCAGGACGCCCGTAACGTTGAGCGTGCGCTTATCCAGCAAATCAACGTCAAAATTGTCCACTTCAACGGCCAAGTCTTCGAGTCTGCTCACCCGTTCCAGCGGCAAGGTGATTTCCACCGGAATCCAATGCTCCAGCTGCCGCGAATTTCGGCTTTCGTCGTCCGGAAGATAGACGCCGCCGAGAAGCAGGCTGCCGCGCAGCACCACCTGATCTCCCTGGCGTTCGGCCTGGACACAGGGCGTCAGTTCGACTTCCTCGATCTCGCGGATGTCCGCCGCATCCTGCGGCAGGTGAACGCGCTCGTAGACGTCGAACCGGAGCCCGCTCGGTTCGTGCACGTCGCTTCCTCCTTCCTTCCGCAACCATGGATATGAACGGATTCGTTCCTTCGTTCAATCTATCTATATGGCCGCATGAAGGAGGGCATGCCTGCATTTTCCCTTACAGGCCGGCACGGCGCATCGCCGCTTCGAACCAGCGGGGGCGGGGCGCTTGAACGGCGATCTGCCGCCCGGTCCACGGATGCGGAAAGCAGAGCGATTCGCCGTGCAGCGCCTGATGGGAGAGACGGGGATCGGGCGGGGCGCCGTACAGCGTATCCCCCAGCAGCGGATGGCCGATATGGCTGAAGTGGACGCGGATCTGGTGTGTCCTTCCCGTCTCGAGCCGCACCCGGACCAGCGCCAAATCTCCCGCTTCCTTCACCGTCTCGTAGTGCGTCACGGCGCGGTCACCGCCGGGCTGAACCCGCCTGCGCGGGCTGCGGCCGCGATCCTTGCCGATCGGCGCATCGATCGTGCCGGCGCGCGGCCGGGGCGCGCCGTGCACAATCGCGAGGTATCGCCGCTCGATCCGCTTCTCCCGCATCGCTTCGTCCAGGCGCAGCTGGGCCAGATCGTTCTTCGCATAGAGCACCGGTCCGGACGTATCCGCATCCAGCCGGTGGATATGGCGGACCGGCAGCGGATCGCCCGCCTGCAGCACATGCCGGACGGCCGCTTCGTCCAGCGTCCCGCCCATGCCCGGATATGCGGGATGGACAGGCATGCCGGCCGGCTTGAACAGGACGAGGCACCAGTCGTCCTCATGCAGCACTTCGGCCCGCGCCGGCTCTCCCCGGCCGGCGAGCAGCGGGTGATCGGTCCAGTCATGGGGAGGAAATGCTTTCAGCGACAGCACGCCGTTCTCCAGCCGGATGCCGCCGACGGAGAAAAGGCGGTTCAGCCACTTCTCCGGCAGGATGCCGTCCGCGATCAGCCGGCGGCGCACATCGTGCGGATGCGTTCCGTCCGCCAGCCCCTCGGGACGCGGATCGGGCAGCGGGATGCGCAGCCATTCACCGTCGCGCCGGGCCTGCGCCAGGTCGATCAAGGCGATCCCTCCCGCTTCCGCACAGCCCGCACGGAGCCGGCGGCAAGATTACAAGCGGCGCAGCGCTTCGTCATGGGCTTCGATCGTCGCATCGATGTCCGCCTCCGTATGGACGGCGGAGATGAACATCCCTTCGAACTGGGACGGCGCGATGCTGATGCCGAGGTTCAGCATCGATGCGAAATACGCCTTGAACCGGTCGAGATCGGACGTCTTCGCCGTCTCGTAATTGATGACCGTCTTGTCGGTGAAGAACGGGCAGAGCATCGATCCGACCCGGTTGATCGTCGTCGGGATGCCGCGGCGCTCCGCATTCTCCTCGAAACCGCGCTGCAGCCGCGCGGACAGCGCCTCCAGACGCTGGTAGGTCTCGGGCGTCAGCAGCTTGAGCGTCGTGTAGCCGGCCGCCATCGCCAGCGGATTGCCCGACAGCGTGCCCGCCTGATAGATCGGCCCGCTCGGCGCGATCATTTCCATGATCTCCCGCTTGCCGCCGTACGCGCCGACGGGCAGCCCCCCGCCGATGACCTTGCCGAAGCAGGTCAGATCCGGTTCGACGCCGTACAGCCCCTGGGCGCAATTGTAATGGACGCGGAAACCGGTCATCACTTCATCGAAGATCAGCAGGCTGCCGTATGCCCGCGTCACCTCGCGCAATCCTTCGAGGAAGCCCGGCAACGGCGGCACGACGCCCATGTTGCCGGCGACCGGCTCGACGATGACGCAGGCGATTTCCTCGCCGAACCGTTCGAACGCGAGTTTGACGGCGGACAGGTCGTTGTAGGGCACCGTGATCGTATGCGACGCGACGCTGTCCGGCACGCCCGGGCTGTCCGGCAGGCCGAGCGTCGCCACGCCGGAACCGGCCTTGATAAGCAGGCTGTCCGCGTGGCCGTGGTAGGAACCTTCAAATTTCACGATCTTGCTCCGCTTCGTGTAGCCGCGGGCCAGCCGCAGCGCGCTCATCGTCGCCTCGGTGCCGGAGTTGACCATCCGCACGACATCGACGGACGGCACCCGCTCGACGACCAGTTCCGCCATCATCGTCTCCAGTTCCGTCGGCATGCCGAAACTGGTTCCTTTTTCCGCCGTCTTTTTGATCGCTTCGACGACCTCCGGATGGGCATGCCCGAGAATGAGCGGTCCCCACGAAGCGACATAATCGATGTACGTGTTGCCGTCGATGTCCGTGATGCGGCTGCCGGAGCCGTGCGCTGCGAACACCGGCGTCAGACCGACCGACCGGAAGGCGCGCACCGGGCTGTTGACGCCGCCCGGAATCGACCGCTTCGCCCGCTCGAAGGCGGCCTTGGAATGCTCATCTCTGCGGACTCGCGATTTTTCGACCAATTTCGTCACTCCTGTCATTTCAAGAGTCGGCATGGTATGCTAAACTAGAATTACCGATTCGCGGCAATTTTTCGGGAGCGCCGCAATGGAAAGCCGAGGTTGTGCCATGATTGAGTTGTTGAGAAAAGTATCGCTTTTTGATCAAATGACCGACGAGCAGCTGGAGCACATTCTGTCCATCGCCCAGCGCCGGACGTTTCCCGCGGGCACCGTGCTGTTTCATGAGAACGATTACGGCGCCGCGTTCTACGTCATTTTGAAAGGCTCCATCAAAATCTTCAAACGGTCCGCCAAAGGCGAGGAGAAAGTGCTTACCCTTCTCCAGAGCGGCGACAGCTTCGGCGAGCTGTCCCTGATCGACGGCCGCCCGCGCTCGGCTTCGGCCGCGACGCTGGAGCCCACGTCGGTTCTGGTCATCGCGGAGCAGCCGTTCCACGAGCTGCTGCGCACCCATTACGATATTACCAGGCGCATCATGGCCGAACTGTGCCAGCGGCTTCGGGATACGAATCAGCATGTGCACGACCTGACGTTCCTCGATTCGCGAACCCGCGTCATCAAGAATCTGATCCTTCTTGCGAACCGGCACGGCCAGCGCAGCGGCAACCTCATCGCGATCCGCATGCCGCTCAACTACGACGAGCTGGCGCAGATGGCCGGCGTGCAGAAAAATGTACTCGCCGAAGTCATCCGTGACATCGAGGACCGCGGCATTCTGCGCCTCTCGCCGAACGAATATACGCTCGATCTGTCGAAGCTGCGGAGCTGACCGCCCGCAGCTTCTTTTTTATTCAAGCCTTGAGCCAGTTCGCCGCGTCGATCGCGTGATAGGTAATGATCAGGTCCGCGCCGGCGCGCTTCAGGCCGGTCAGCGTCTCCAGCACGACGGAACGCTCGTCGATCCAGCCGTTCATCGCCGCCGCCTTCACCATCGCGTACTCGCCGCTCGTGTTGTAAGCCGCCAGCGGCAGATCGAAGTTGTCCTTGATCGTCCGGATCACGTCCATGTAGGCGAGCGCCGGCTTCACCATCAGCATGTCAGCGCCTTCCAGCACATCCGACTCCGCCTCGCGCAGCGCTTCGCGGACATTGGCCGGATCCATCTGGTACGTCTTCCGGTCGCCGAACTGCGGCGCCGATTGGGCGGCGTCGCGGAACGGGCCGTAATAGGCCGACGCGTATTTCACCGAATAGGACAGAATCGGCACCGATTCGTGCCCGGCGGCATCCAGCGCCCTGCGGATCGCGGAGACGAACCCGTCCATCATGTTCGACGGCGCGATGATGTCGGCGCCGGCATCCGCCTGCGACACAGCCGTCTTCGCCAGCAGCTCGAGCGATTCGTCGTTGGCGACGTCCGCACCGCCCGAAGGGGTCCTGCGCACGATGCCGCAATGGCCGTGGTCGGTATATTCGCACAGGCAGGTGTCGGCGGCGACGACGAGATCGGGGGCGAGCCGCTTCACTTCCCGGATCGCTTCCTGCACGATGCCGTTCGGATCGTAGGCCGACGAGCCGATCTCGTCCTTGTGCTCGGGGATGCCGAACAGCATGATCGACTTCACGCCGGCTTCTCTGACCCGTTCGATCTCTTCGCCGAGCCGGTCGATCGAGAAGTTGAACACGCCCGGCATCGATTTCACTTCTTCGCGCACGTTCCGGCCATGCGTGACGAATATCGGATACATGAAGTCAGCGGTGGTCAGCACCGTCTCCCGGACCAGCTCGCGCAGCGCGGCGGTGCGGCGGAGACGGCGGTGCCGGATCAGCGGATAGCTCATCGGATCATTCCTCCAGCTTTATGAGTGTTCCGGGCGGTCTTCAGCTTTTGAATGCAGACTGTCCGTCATCAGACCGGCCTGCGTTCCGCCCAATAGGCCGCAATCGCGGCGACCAGCGCGTCGATCGTCGATTCCGGCGGCTCGATCGCGACGGCGAGTCCCGCTTCCCGCGCAGCCGCCGACGTGAGCGGGCCGATCGACGCGACGGCCGTGCGGCCGAGCAACTCGGCCGGATCATCGACGCCGGCGTTTCGCAGCCGCCCGATCAGATTGCGCACCGTCGACGCGCTGGTGAACGTGACGATCTGGATGCCGCCTTCGCGCAGCAGATCGAGGATGTCCTCCCCGCCGCCGGCCGGCACCGTCTCGTACACGTCGATCTCGACCGGCTCGACGCCCAGCGCGCGCAGCGCTTCCGGCAGCGACTTGCGGGCCAGATCGCCGCGCGGCAGAAGCGCCCGCTGCCCCGGCCGCACGGCCTCGCGCATGCTGTCCAGCAAGCCTTCGGCGTGGAACGTTTCGGGCAGCGCGGCCGGCGCCAGGCCGATCTCGCGCAGCGCTTCGGCCGTCTTCGGGCCGACGGCGGCGATGCGGGCCCGGTGGAACCGGCGGATGTCCTGCCCGAGCCGGCGGAGCCATTCCAGGAAATAACGCACGCCGTTCACGCTCGTGAAAATCAGATGGTCGTAGGTCTCCGCCGCTGCCAGCGCTTCCCCGATCGCCGCTTCGGCCGCCTCGCCTTCGGGCATGCGCGTCTCGATGGCCGGATACTCGATCGGTTCGCCGCCGAGTTCCTCGATCCGCTGCGACAGCGTGCCCGCCTGCGCCTGCGCCCGCGTGACGAGGACGCGTGCGCCGAACAGCGGCCGCTTCTCGTACCACATCAGCTTGTCGCGCTGCCGGACGACGTCGCCGACGACGATGACGGCCGGCGGCTCGAATCCGGCCGCCTTCACCTTATCCTCGATGTCGGCCAGCGTGCCGACGAGCGTCCGCTGGTCGGCCGTCGTGCCCCAGCGGATGAGGGCGATCGGCGTGCCCGGCGGACGTCCGTGCCGGATGAGCTGCCGCGCGATGTGGCCGATCCGCGCGACGCCCATCAGGAAGACGAGCGTGCCTGTTGCGTTCGTCACCCGGTCCCACCGGATCAGCTCGTCCAGCTTCTCCGGATTTTCGTGCCCGGTGATGATCGACACCGAAGATGCGAGATCCCGATGGGTGACCGGGATGCCTGCGTAGGCCGGCACCGCGACCGCGGACGTGACCCCCGGGACGATCTCGAACTCGATGCCTTCCCGGCGGAGCGCTTCCGCTTCTTCGCCGCCGCGGCCGAACACGGTCGGATCGCCGCCTTTCAGCCGGGTGACGATTTTGCCCTGAAGCGCCTGCTCCACCAGGATCCGGTTGATCTCCTCCTGCTTCATCGTATGGCGGTCCGGCAGTTTGCCTACGTAGATCCGTTCCGCCCCCGGCTTCAGATGCATGAGCAGCCGCGGACTGGCCAGCCGGTCGTAGACGATCACGTCGCACATGCGGATGCATTCGAGCCCGCGCAGCGTGATCAGCTTCGGATCGCCGGGTCCGGCTCCGACCAGGTACACTTTCCCCTTGCTCAAGCCCCCGGTCACCTCACATCCGCGAGAATGCGGTCGGCGCCGAGCTCAACAAGCTTGCGCGCCAGTTCCGTGCCGAGGCGCCGGGCGTCCGTCCCCGTCATCGACTCTTTCAGCAGCACGCCGCCGTCCGGCGTGCCGACCATCCCGGTCAGCCGGATCTCCTCGCCCGCGATCTCGGCGTAGGCGCCGATCGGCACCTGGCAGCCGCCGTTCAGTTCGGCGAGGAAGCTTCGCTCCGCCTCCACCGCCCGGGCGGATACCTCATCGTTGTAGCGGCTCAGGAGAGCGAGCATTTCTTCATCATCGGCGCGGCATTCCACGCCGAGCGCGCCCTGGCCGACGGCCGGCAGGCATTCCTCGACCGGTATCGGAGCGGTCGCCCGATCTTCCCAGCCCATCCGCTTCAAGCCGGCCATCGCCAGAATAATGGCGTCCAGCCCTTCCGTCTCGAGCTTCCGGATCCGCGTGTCGATGTTGCCGCGCACCGGCTCGAGGTTGAGGTCCGGGCGAAGCCGCTTCAATTGGCACACCCGCCGCAGGCTGCTCGTGCCGACCCGCGCGCCGTGCGGCAGCTCCGCGATGGAGCGCGCCCCGCGGGCGATCAGCACATCGCGCGGATCGACGCGGCGCGGCACGGCGCCGATAACCAGGCCGTCTTCCAGCGTATGCGGCACGTCCTTCATGCTGTGGACGGCGATATCGATGCCGCCGTCGAGCAGTTCCTGCTCGATCTCCTTCACGAACAGTCCTTTGCCGCCGACTTTCGACAGCGTCACGTCCAGAATCCGGTCACCCTTCGTTACGATGCGGCGCGTCTCGAATCGAAAGGGCAGCCCGAGCTCCTGCGCCAGCCGCTCAAGATCCGCGATGACCTGTCCCGTCTGTGTAAGCGCCAGGGCACTTTGTCTCGTGCCCACGACGATTGTTCGAACTCCCGCCACCAAAGTCACTCCCCGTCTGTTCCGTCCATTCCGTCTTCCGCCGCCGGAGAAACCGGCCGCTCCATAAGCTCCCGGATGCGCGCGGCCAAATTCCCATCCGCAAGATCGCGGCGCCACTCCGCTTCCGGCACATCCAGCGCGGCGCGCAGCACGCGCCTCCGCTCGCGCGCGTCAGGCACCGCGGCGCGGGTCGCATCGCGAAGCCGGTGCAGCCATTCGGCATAATCGGCCCAGGATTCGCCGTACCGCTCCGCCAGATCGCGCGCGATCGCGCCCGCCAGCGCCGGGCTGGCGCCCGACGCGGTGACGGCAAGCACGAGCCGTCCCCTGCGGACGACGGCCGGCGCCGCGAACGACCCGGCCTCCCGGTCGTCCGCCGCGTTCACGAGAATGCCGCGGCGCATCGCTTCTTCGGCAACCCTGTGATTCACTTCACGATCCGCGGCCGCGAAGCAGAGCCGGACGCCGTCGAGATCCTCGTCCCGGTATTCCCGTCGGACCCAGGTGATATACCCCTCGCTTGCCAGCCGCTCCAACCCTTCCGTCGCGGCGGGCGCGACGACCCGCACGGCGGCGCCCGCATCGAGCAGGCCGCGCGTCCGGCGTTCCGCCACGGGGCCGCCGCCGACGACCAGGCATTGTTCGCCTTCCAGGCGCAGCATGATCGGATAATACCGCGTCACATCGGCTCACCGCCCTATGACCAGGAGTGGAAGCGCGACGCCGCGCCGATGAGCGAGTTGGCCAGTAGCACACCGAAAGCGTACAGATTCCACCGTGCCGTCAGCAGACCGGGATCCATCCGGCGCTTCCGCTTGGCTATGTAGATGATGTAGACGATCACCGCCACCAGCGCCGCGATCACTTTCCAGTCGGCGAGCCATTCCGCCCGATGCGCGGCAAGCAGCGTCGCCGCGGCCACCGCGAGCGACAGTATGAGCAGCGGGGTGCCGGCGAGCACGGCGCCGTACGCGTACCGGTCGATCGTCTCCAGGCTGGGCATCCGCCGGACGACGGCGTTCCAGCTCCGGCTCTTGAGCTGCCGGTGCAGCAGCAGATACATGAGCGAGAGGACGGCGCCGGCGGTGAACAGCGCGTACGCGGCAAGCGCGAGACTGATGTGCACGATCAGCAAATACTGCGCGGCATCCCACAGCCGGAGCGGCGCGGCGGACGGGCCTTCTGCCGCCACCGTCGCCAGCACCGAGAAACCGACGACATTGACGGCGAAGACGAACGGCTCGATCCGGACAAGCCGGCTTGCGGCCAGCGAGATCGTGACGAGCAGCCAGACGAAGAAGAACAGCGTCTCGAACCGCGTCAGCCCGGCAGGATTGTCCAGTTGCAGCAGGCGGTAAATCAGATAGCCGGTCTGAAGCACCCATACGAACACAAGGAGCCCTGTGCCCATCCGTTTCATTTTCCGGTTCGATGATACGAAATCGGAGAAATAAAACAGAAGGCTCAGGGCATACAATACCAACAGGCCGTGAACCGACAGGCCGTACATGGGGCATGCCACCTCCGGGCCGCATCCTCACGGAGTGGCGGCAGCGAGGCGGCCCGCCGCTTTCCGGACAGGACCCGCC
>NZ_CAJRAY010000068.1:16205-46146 GCF_907165215.1 Thermobacillus xylanilyticus
GTCCGGGCGCGCATCGGCGGTCTTCGCATCCGGCCCCGTTTCCTGCTGCCCGATCGCATCTTCGAGCGCAAACAATCTGACGAACCAATCCATCGCTTCGCCGGCCTTTTTGTCTCCGGCCATCTCCTTGATGCGGAGAATCGGGTCGTGCATCATCTGGTTGACGATGCTCTTCGTCAGCTTCCGGATCACCTTGCGCTCGTGGTCGGTCAGATCCGGCAGCTTGTTCGTCAGGCTTTGCATCGTCTCCGTGTGGATCTTCTCCGCTTTCTCCTGCAAGGCGCGGATGAGCGGCACGACACCGAGCGTCCTGTACCAGGACAGGAAAGCCTCCAGTTCCGCCGCGATCATCGTCTCGATCTTGGCCGCTTCCTTCCGCCGCTGTTCCAGATTCGATTCCACGATCCCTTCGAGATCATCGATGTCGTACAGAAAGACGTTCGGAATGTCGGCGATGGCCGGATCGAGATCCCGCGGCACGGCGATATCGATCAGGAAGAGCGGGCGGGACGGCCGGGACCGCATCGCCTGTTCCACCTGGGCCTTCGTCAGCACGTATTCCCGCGATCCGGTCGAACTGATGACCACGTCCGCTTCGGCCAGCCGCGAAGCCGCTTCCTCAAGCCTCATCGGCTCGCCGCCGAGCCGACCAGCGAACTCGGCCGCCCGCTCGTAGGTCCGGTTGGCGACCAGCACCCGCTTGATACCGGAAGCGTTCAGATGTTTCGCGGTCAGCTCGCCCATTTTGCCCGCTCCGACAATCAGGGCCGTCTTGCCGCCGAAGCCGCCGAAAATCCGTTTCCCGAGCTCCACCGCCGCATAGCTGACGGACACGGCGGACTCCCCGATCGACGTCTCCGTGTGGGCTCTTTTGCCGAGCGTAACCGCCTGCTTGAACAGCATGTTGAACAGCGTCCCCGTCGCGCGCTCCCGCTGGGCGAGCAGAAACGCGTCCCTCACCTGACCGAGAATCTGCGTCTCGCCGATGATCATCGAATCGAGGCCGCAGGCCACGCGGAACAGATGCCGGATTGCCGCTTCGTCTTCATACATGTAGAGATACTTCGTGAACGTCTGGCGCGGCATGCCGAACCACTGTTCCATGAAATGCCGGATGTAATGACCGCACAGCACATGGCGGTCGACAACGGCATAAAGTTCCGTTCGATTGCACGTGGCGACAATGACGCATTCCATGATGCTCGGCGTCTGTTTCATCATTTCGATCGCCTTCGGAAGTTCCTGCTCGGCGAAAGCGAACCGTTCCCGCACTTCGACAGGCGCCGTCCGATAATTCAATCCCACGACAATGATGTGCATCCGCGTCACCACTCCAGACCGGGCCGTACCGCTCCCGGGCCCGCCAAGAATTCAGCTTTGAAATAGTATAGCATAGTTCGGCAGCGTGTACCCGGACAAAAATGAAAAATATATGAAAGCTCGCCGCACTTCTATATTGTGGACGCAACTGGAACCGGATATTCGAAACATGCAAAAACAGCCACGGAATCATCCATGGCTGTTCGTTCCTTCATTGTTCGGTTCACACCAGCGCGAACGGCTTCAGTTCGGGTTCTTCCACCCGAAGCTCGCCGATGCCGCGAATGAGCTTCTTCGCATGGACCGTGCGCGGCTTCAATACGGAAAGGAGATAGTCAATCGCCAGCTGGGGGTCGACCGTCTCGCCGCAGGTATAGCAGTCCAGTGCCGCGAATCCTTTCTCAGGATACGTATGAATCGAGAGGTGGCTTTCCGAAAGCAGGACGAGCACCGTCGCGCCTTGCGGTTCAAATTGTTTCGATTGTACCGAGAGAACCGTAGCACCGCAGGTTTCTGCGGCTTCCACCAGTTGGGCTTGCAGGAACTCGGCGTTGTTGAGCAGTTCGAAATCTACGCCCCAGGCGTCGACTGCCACGTGTCTTCCGAAAGTTGAGTACTCCACTTTCGGTTCCCCCTTCCTAGGAATAAAATGTGAAGCAAATTTCATCCGCTAGGACCTACGTCATTCACTACTCGAGGGAATCATTCTCTCGCAACATTACATGTCCTGAGTGAATCCTGGTTCCTATATTGAATTCAACGAAGATAAAAATAACATCTTCAGGCGAGAAATGCAACACTTTTTTTCAGGCAGCGAAAATCGTCCGGATCCCGCGCCGGACAAGGCCTCTCGCCAGGCAATGGCATGCGCCGTTTTCATGGCGGCGCGTCCGGTTTGCAGGGAAAGACTTGTCAAAAGAAAAGCCGCCGGTTCGAAAACCGGCGGCCAATCATACCGATTATTCCGCTTCGAGGATGAACAGCTGCTTCGTGTATTGCCGCAGCCGTTCGTCAACGGCTTGCTTCTCGCTCGGCGAGGTGCATTGATTGCGCAGATCGAGCAGCTCGTCGATTGCGTCCTGGATGCGCTCGATCTCCCGTTCCACCTGGCGGCTTACGTACAGCGACTCCAGCTCGCCGACCGTATCCCGCCGCTCAAATACGACCCGCACGCCGTCCGCCGTATGTTCGACAATCTTGTGGACGGCGCCCCGTTTGTAATAATACGTCATCGTAAAACCGGAATAAATGCGATTGACAACGGCATCGCCGCGGAAAGCCGAGACGGCTCTGCGCAAGGCATTGGTCAACTTCGGATGGACTAACCGGCAGGACAGCTCACAGACAAACCGATCATCGCGCTGTTCGAACGTCATGCTGACTTCTTCTCCGTTCGTCTCGTCAACCAGCGCCATCTCCTGGTTGCCGCAGCCGACCACCCGCACCCTGATGCGGATGTTCTGGCCTCCCACAAATCGAACGAACCGGTCCAAATCGTCAGCCGAAAGCTGCAGTCGGGCGTTCACATACTCTGTGGCCAGCCGTTTCGCCATATGAAAATCTCCTCAATTCTTAAGCTTGCGCCGCAAATCGCGGCTTTCTGCCTGATTCCATTATACGCGATCTTCCGAATGAGCGCCTCCCGCTCCAGCCCCGATAATCGCGCATTTTCCCGAGAAATTCCGGCGAATACCGCGGGATGGCCGAATTTTTACCCGGTATCCTTTAAATTGTACCGCAAGTTACAAGGCTTGCGGCCTTATCCGGCAATTGCCTGCCGCACGATGTTCCACAGCTCTTCCCGCCCCTCGCCCGTCTCCGAGGAGAACATGACAAGCGGAACATCGGGCGTCATCCCGAGCGTCTCGCGGACGACGCGCAGATGCCGCTCCCGCCTCGTGCGGGGCACTTTGTCCGCCTTCGTCGCGACGACGCAGGTCGGAATGCCGAAATGGCGCAGCCAGTCGTACATGAGCCGGTCGTCTTCCGTGGGCGGGTGCCTGAGGTCGACGATAAGCAGCTGCAGCTTGAGCTGCTTCCGCTCGCGGATGTACGATTCGATGAACCGCCCCCATTTCGCCCGCTGCGCCTTCGAGACCTTCGCATAGCCGTAGCCCGGAAAATCGACGAAGTACATGCTGCCGTTCACCCGGTAGAAGTTCAGCTGCTGCGTCTTGCCGGGCTGCGAGCTCGTTCTGGCCAGATTTTTCCGCTCGATCATCCGGTTGATGAGCGACGACTTGCCGACGTTGGAGCGGCCCGCCAGCGCAATCTCCGGCAGGCCGTCTTCCGGCAGTTGTTCATGGCGCACCGCGCCGATGACGAATTCGGTACTGACGATCTTCATGGCTCCTGTCCGTTCTCCCGCTTCCTCACGATTTCCCCTCGGAGGGTCAGTGGATGTCGATCCGTGCTTCCTCTCCGCCGGCGCCGGACTCCAGCACATGGACGGGCGGCAGTCCGCCGACCAGGGCGTGCGCCAACACTTCATCCATATGCGAGACCATGACGAACTCGAGCTCTTCGCGGATGCTCTCCGGCACTTCCTGCAGATCGCGGGCGTTGTCTTTCGGAACGAGCACTTTCCGGATGCCGGCGCGGTGGGCGGCGAGCGATTTCTCCTTGAGCCCGCCGATCGGCAGCACCCGGCCGCGGAGCGTGATTTCTCCGGTCATGGCGACTTCCTTCGAGACGGCGCGGCCCGTCAGCGCGGAGATGAGCGCGGTCGCCATCGTGATGCCGGCGGAAGGGCCGTCTTTCGGAATCGCGCCTTCCGGCACGTGGATGTGGATGTCATTTTTCTCATGGAAATCCGGCTCGATGCCGAATTCGACCGCCTTGGAACGCGTATAGCTGAAGGCGGCCTGCGCCGATTCTTTCATGACGTCGCCCAGCTTGCCGGTGAGCGTCAGCTTCCCGCTGCCGGGCATGACGGTCACCTCGATCACCAGCGTGTCCCCGCCGACTTCCGTCCAGGCGAGGCCCGTCGCGGCGCCGACCTGATCCTCCTGCTCGGCGAGTCCGTACCGGTACTTGGCCGGTCCGAGCCATTCCTCGACCCGCTGCCGGTCGACGACGATCGTGCCGCGGTCCGGTTCGGTGACGATCTCCTTCGCCGCCTTCCGGCAGAGCGCAGCGATCTGCTGCTCGAGACCGCGCACGCCCGACTCGCGCGTATACTCCCGGATGAGCGCCTGCAGCGCATCCGGCTCGACGGCGAGCTGTTCTTCCTTCAGCCCGTGATCCCGCTTCTGCTTCGGCAGCAGGTAGCGCTCCGCGATCTCCCGCTTCTCCAGTTCGGTGTAGCCCGGAATGTACAGCACTTCCATCCGGTCAAGCAGCGGGCGCGGAATGTTGTGCACCGCGTTCGCCGTCGTCACGAACATGACGCTCGACAGATCGAACGGCAGCTCGATGTAATGGTCGCTGAACGTGCTGTTCTGCTCCGGATCCAGCACTTCCAGCAGCGCAGCGGCCGGATCGCCCCGGAAGTCCATCGCCATCTTGTCGATTTCGTCCAGCAGGAAGACCGGATTGGCCGTTCCCGCCGTTTTCATTCCCTGGATGATGCGTCCCGGCATTGCGCCGACATAAGTTCTGCGATGGCCGCGGATTTCCGCTTCGTCCCGCACGCCGCCGAGCGAAATGCGCACGAACTGGCGGCCGAGCGATCTTGCGATGGATCTGGCGATCGACGTCTTGCCGACGCCCGGCGGTCCGACGAGGCAGAGGATCGGGCCTTTGAGCCGGTTGACCAGCTTCTGCACGGCGAGATATTCGAGCACGCGCTCCTTCGGCTTCTCCAGGCCGTAATGGTCCTCGTTCAACACCGCCTCGGCCTTGGCGATGTCCAGATCATCCTCGGTACGTTTGCGCCACGGCAGCGCGAGCAGCCAGTCGATGTAGTTGCGGATGACGCCTGCTTCGGCGGACGACGTCGGCATTCGTTCGAGCCGGTCGATCTCCTTCGATATCCGCTCGCGCACGTTGTCCGGCACGTCGGCCGCTTCCAACTGGGCGCGCAGCTCCTCGACTTCGCCCGCCCGGCCTTCCTTGTCTCCGAGCTCCTTCTGGATCGCCTTCATCTGCTCGCGCAGGTAATATTCCTTCTGCGTCTTCTCCATCTGCTTCTTGACGCGCTGGCTGATCTTCCGCTCGAGTTCCAGCACTTCGCGCTCGTTGTTCAGCAGATCGAGAATTTTCTCGAGCCGTTCGCGAACGTCGATCGTCTCGAGGATGTCCTGTTTGTCCTTGATCTTGAGTGACAGATGGCTGGCGATGACGTCCGCGAGCCGGCCCGGCTCTTCGATGTCGCTGACTGCAGCCATCGTCTCCGGCGTCACTTTCTTCGACAGATTGATATAGTGTTCGAACTGACCCAGCACCGTGCGCATGAGCGCGTCGATCTCGGGATCGGCCGCATCCCGCTCGGGCAGTTCCTTGACCATGACTTCATAGAATTCGTCGTTCGGGACGTACTCCGTAATCTCGGCGCGCGTCAAGCCTTCCACCAGCACGCGGATCGTGCCGTTCGGCAGCTTGAGCATCTGCCGCACCCGCGCAATGGTGCCGACACGGTAAATATCGTCCTGCGTCGGTTCCTCGATGCCCGACTCCGATTGGGAACAGAGCAGGATCGTGTTGTCGCCGACCATGCAGCGTTCCAGCGCCCGCACCGACTTTTCCCTGCCGACATCGAGATGAAGCACCATGCTCGGATAGACGAGCAGTCCTCTGAGCGGCAGCAAGGGCAGGCGCCGTCCTTTCCATTTGCCCGGTACCACGCCAGCACCTCCCTGATCGATTGCACAGTTCGCCGGCCGGTTCATGCAGCGCGGCCGTCCGGCGGTATAAATTCTATTTTAGCATTCCGCCGAATCGGCCTGCAAATACGACACCTCCGGCACGGCGAAGCGCTCGGCCGGCGCGGCGGATTCGATGTCGAGACGGCGCAGTTCAAGATCGGGAAACGCGATCTTCAACACTTCTTCGACGTGTCCGACCGGCACGACGTTCAGCCCGTCGAACCGCGAATAGAAGTCCTGCCAGTTGTCCTTCGGGATGACGACCGTCCGGGCGCCCGCCTGGAACGCAGCCTCCACTTTGGCCAGCACGCCGCCGACCGGTTTCACGTTGCCGTGGATGCCGATCTCGCCGGTCATCGCCAGCTTGTTGTCGACGGGACGGCCCGTGATGGCCGACGCGATCGCGGTCATCATCGCAATGCCCGCCGACGGACCGTCGATCGGCGTGCCGCCCGGGAAGTTGATGTGCAGGTCGAAACGCTGCGGTTGGAACCCGAAGCGCCGCAGCACCGTGAGCACGTTCTCGACCGATCCCTTCGCCATGCTCTTGCGGCGCAGCGTGCGCGAGCCTCCTCCCAGTTCTTCCTCGTCGACGACGCCGGTGATCGTGAACGAGCCTTTGCCCGAGCGAACCGGGATGGCGCTGACCTCGATCTCGAGCAGCGTCCCCATGTTCGGACCGTAGACCGCCAGTCCGTTCACATAGCCGACCTGCGGTTCCGCCGGCACTTTCCGTTCGGGACGCGGCGGAATCTGGCTGGAATTCGCCACCCATTCGATGTCGGCCGCCTCGATCCGTTCGCGGCGTTCGGACATTGCCAGTCCGGCCGCAAGCTGCACCATGTTGACCGCCTCGCGGCCGTTCGTCGCGTATTTCGTGACGGCTTGCACCGCGTCGGGATGGTACGGCATGCCGATCTTGCGCATGGCGCCTTCGGCGATCTCCGCAATCTCATCCGGAAGCAGCGGCCGGAAATAGATCTCCATGCACCGGGACCTGAGCGCGGGCGCAATCTCCTGCGGCGACCGCGTCGTCGCGCCGACGAGCCGGAAGTCGGCGGGAAGCCCGTTCTGGAAGATGTCGTGAATGTACTGCGGGATGTTCGGGTCTTCCGAATGGTAATAGGCGCTCTCGAGGAACACTTTCCGGTCTTCGAGCACCTTGAGCAGCTTGTTCATCTGGATCGGATGCAGCTCCCCGATCTCGTCGATGAACAGCACGCCGCCGTGCGCCTTCGTGACGGCGCCGGGCTTCGGCTGCGGAATGCCGGCGACGCCCATCGCCCCCGCGCCCTGATAGATCGGGTCGTGCACCGAGCCGATCAGCGGGTCGGCAATGCCGCGCTCGTCGAAGCGCGCCGTCGTCGCGTCGATCTCGAGAAACTTCGCGTCATGGCGGAACGGCGAAGCCGGGTTTTTCTTCGCTTCCTCGAGCACGACGCGGGCGGCCGCCGTCTTCCCGACGCCCGGCGGGCCGTAGATGATGACATGCTGCGGATTGGAGCTGCAGAGCGCCGCCTTCAGCGCGCGCAGCCCTTCATGCTGCCCGACAATGTCGTCCATCGTCTGCGGCCGCGTCTTCTCGGCGAGCGGCTTCGTCAGCGAGATCGAACGGAGCCGGCGCAGCTTCTCCATCTCCTTGCGCGATTCCTTGTCGACGGCCGTCCGGTTCGTCCGCTGCGTCCGCAGCAGATTCCAGAAATACAGCCCGATCACCACGGCGAAAAACACCTGGATCAGCAGCAACACGACACTCAGATTCATGCGATTCGCTCCTCCCGTTTGCGGCGGTCCGGATCTTGTCCGAACCGCCGGACACAAAAATCCGGCAATCAGGATCAATACTTGTAAGTATTGCCTGTTTGCCGGACATGATACGGGAGGTTAAATTTTGGCAGCGTGCCGTTTGCGTCCCGGAATTTCGCCCGTCTCGTTGTAGACGCGCACGATCTCGTCGATTTCTTTCTTCAATTCGTTCAGCAGCTCCGCTTCGGGCACCTTCCGGATCATCTCGCCGTAGCGGAACAGCATCCCTTCGCCGCGGGCGCCGGCAATGCCGATGTCGGCTTCCCGGGCTTCCCCCGGACCGTTGACCGCACAGCCGAGCACCGATACTTTGATCGGCACTTTGATGTTGGCGATATAGTCCTCCACTTCGTTCACGATCGAGAACAGATCGATGTCGAGCCGGCCGCAGGTCGGGCAGGAGACGAGCGTCGCCGCGTTCGAGATCAGGCCGAACGCCTTCAGCAGCTCGCGGGCGACCTTCACCTCTTCCACCGGATCGGCGCTCAGACTGATGCGCACCGTGTTGCCGATGCCCATTGCGAGCAGCGCTCCGATGCCGGCCGAACTTTTGACCGTGCCGGAGAACAGCGTACCGGCTTCCGTAATGCCGAGGTGAAGCGGATAGCGGATCTTCTCGGCCGCCATCTTGTATGCGGCGATGGCCATCGGCACGTCGGACGCCTTCAGGGAGACGATGATGTCGCGGAAATCAAGCTCCTCCAGAATACCGATATGGTAGAGCGCGCTCTCGACCATCGCCTCCGGCGTCGGATAGCCGTATTTCTCCAGCAGATGCTGCTCGAGCGATCCCGCGTTGACGCCGATCCGGATCGGAATGCCCCGCTCCTTGCACGCTTTGACGACGGCCTCCACCTTCTCCCGGCGGCCGATGTTGCCGGGGTTGATCCGCACCTTGTCGATGCCGTTCTCGATCGCGGCCAGCGCCAGCCGGTAGTCGAAATGAATATCCGCAACGAGCGGGATATGAATCCGTTTCTTGATCTCCTTGATCGCTTCCGCCGCTTCCCGGTTGTTGACGGTGACGCGCACAAGCTGGCATCCCGCTTCTTCCAGGCGGTGGATCTGGGCGACGGTCGCCTCGACATCGGCCGTCTTCGTCGTGCACATGCTCTGAATCGTCACTTCGTCGCTGCCGCCGATCACAAGACCGCCGACCCGGACCGGGACGGTGTCTTTCCGATGGTACATGGCCTTCTCTCCCCATAGAACGTCAAATGCCACCCAAGCCGCGGGGGACGCTCCCCCGCGGCAGAGGTGGTCGTTTGCCATCGCCTTGCGTCAGGCGCTCTCTTCCTTCTTCTTGCCTTTCTTCGTGGTCAGCTCGGGCATGATCTTGTCTTTGACCACTTGTTCCGTGATCATGCAGCTGCTGATATCGTCGCGGGACGGCACTTCGTACATGACATCGAGCATGATGTCCTCGATGATCGCCCGGAGACCCCGCGCGCCCGTGTTCCGCTTGATCGCTTCCTTCGCGATCGCTTCAAGCGCAGCCGGCTCGAAGTCGAGCTTCACGTTGTCCATCTCGAGCAGCTTCTGGTATTGCTTCACCAGCGCATTCTTCGGCTCGGACAGAATGCGGATGAGCGCCTGTTCGTCAAGCGGCTCGAGCGCGGAGATGACCGGCAGACGGCCGACAAACTCCGGAATGAGCCCGAACTTGAGCAGGTCTTCCGGCTGCACGAGCTTCAGATATTCGCCCGGCTTCATTTCCTTCGTGTTCTCGCCGCCGGCGGTGAAGCCGATGACCTTCTTGCCGATCCGGCGCTTGATGATCTGCTCCAGTCCGTCGAAGGCGCCGCCGCAGATGAACAGAATGTTCGTCGTGTCGATCTGGATGAACTCCTGGTGCGGGTGCTTGCGTCCGCCTTGGGGCGGAACCGAAGCGACCGTGCCCTCGAGAATCTTCAGCAGCGCCTGCTGCACGCCTTCGCCCGACACGTCGCGGGTAATGGACGGATTCTCCGATTTGCGCGCCACCTTGTCGATCTCGTCGATGTAGATGATGCCGCGCTCCGCCTTTTCCACGTCGTAATCCGCAGCCTGGATCAGCTTGAGCAGGATGTTCTCGACGTCCTCGCCGACATACCCCGCTTCCGTCAGGGAAGTGGCGTCGGCGATCGCGAACGGCACGTTCAGAATCTTCGCCATCGTCTGGGCGAGCAGCGTCTTGCCGGAACCGGTCGGACCGACGAGCAGAATGTTGCTCTTCTGCAGTTCGACGTCTTCCAGCTTGTTCTGCGAATTGATCCGCTTGTAATGGTTGTAGACGGCCACGGACAGCGATTTCTTCGCCTGATCCTGACCGATCACGTATTGGTCCAGAATCGCCCGGATTTCCTTCGGCTTCGGAATATCCTTCAGATCGAGCTCCTCTTCGGATCCGAGTTCCTCTTCCACGATCTCCGTGCAGAGCTCGATGCATTCATCGCATATATAGACGCCTGGACCGGCGACCAGTTTGCGCACCTGATCCTGCGATTTGCCGCAGAAGGAGCACTTGAGCTGGCCCTTTTCGTCATTGAATTTGAACATTCGGATATCTCCCCTTCGTCATGCGTCACTCGCCTGCGGCTTCGGGCCGTGTGATGACCTTGTCGATCAATCCGTAAGCGAGCGCCTCTTCCGCGCTCATGAAGTAGTCGCGGTCCGTGTCGCGCTCGATCTTCTCGTAGGGCTGTCCGGTGCGCTCCACATAGATCTGATTCAGCTTGTGCTTCGTCTTCAGGATCCAGTCGGCGTGGATCTTGATGTCCGCCGCCTGACCGCGCACGCCGCCGAGCGGCTGGTGGATCATCACTTCGCTGTTCGGCAGCGCGTACCGCTTGCCCTTGGCGCCCGCCGTGAGCAGCAGCGAACCCATGCTGGCCGCCATGCCGACGCAGATCGTCGAGACGTCCGGTTTGATGTATTGCATCGTGTCATATATGCCGAGCCCCGCGGTCACCGAACCGCCGGGGGAGTTGATGTACAGATAAATATCCTTCTCGGGATCTTCGGCCGCAAGGAAGAGCAGCTGGGCGATGACGAGATTGGCGACATCGTCGTCGATCGGGCTGCCCAGGAAAATGATCCGGTCCTTCAGGAGCCGGGAATAGATATCGTAGGATCGCTCGCCGCGGCTGCTTTGTTCCACTACGATAGGCACCAGATTCATGCGACCCACCTCTTTTCGTAATCGGCTTCGATTCCTATTGTACCATGTCTGAAGCGCAATGTCATACTCGGCGAAAGCGGACGGGGCCTCCGCCGTCCGGGCTCCCGCCCATCGTTAACCTATATGTATGCGCCGGGCGGCAAGGCGTGCACTTCCCGGCCCGGGCTTTGATGGAGAAATAAGGCACGTGCCTGTAAAAGTACGTGCCTTACTCTCATGTCGATGTTCCCGGTCTTTACGCGACCGAAGACGCCGTTTTGCTGTTGTCGATCAGGAACCGGATCGTCTTGCGCAGGACGAGGTCCTCCTTCAGGCTGTCGAGGCTGCCGTTCCGGCTGAACAGTTCGCGGAGCTCATCCGCCGGACGGTTATACATGCCGGACAGCTTCTCCAGCTCCTCGTTCAGTTCGTCTTCCGTAACCTCGATGTTCTCCGCCTTGGCGATGGCTTCGAGCACCAGGTTGTTGCGCACCCGCTTCTCGGCGTCGCCCCTCATCTGCTCGCGGAGCTGCGCTTCATCCTGACCGGAGAAGCGGTAGTACAGCTCGAGCGTCATGCCCTGCATCCGCAGGCGGTTCTCGAAATCGCGCAGCATGTAGTCGATTTCCGAGCGGATCATCGCTTCCGGGATGTCGACTTCAGCATTCGCGGAAGCTTTCTCGATGGCGGCCAGTTCGCGCGCGTTCTCGGCTTCCTTCTGCTTCCGTTCCTTCAGTCTGGCCGCAAGATCCTGTTTGTATTCCTCCAGCGTATCGAATTCGCTGACGTCTTTGGCAAATTCGTCATCCAGCGCCGGCAGGTTCTTCCGCTTGATCTCATGCAGTTTCACTTTGAAGACCGCCGGTTTGCCTTTCAGTTCCTCCGCGTGGTAATCCTCGGGGAACGTCACTTCGACGTCTTTGAAGTCGCCGATGTGCATGCCGACGATCTGATCCTCGAATCCGGGGATGAACGTTCCGGAACCGAGCTCGAGCGAATGGCGCTCGCCGCGTCCGCCTTCGAACGGCTCGCCGTTGATGAACCCTTCGAAGTCGATGATGACGATGTCGCCTTTCTCCGCCTGTCCGTCTTCGACGGCGACCAGCTCGGCGTGGCGCTGCTGCTGCCGTTCCAGTTCGGCCTGCACTTCTTCTTCCGTCACCTCGGCTTCGGCTGCCGGAAGCTCGAGACCTTTGTATTCTCCGAGCTTGACTTCCGGCTTGACCGTCACCTTCGCCTTGAAGATGAACGGCTTGCCCTTGCCGAATTGCTCGATGTCAATTTCCGGGGCGTCGACCGGAAAGATGCCTGTCTCCTTCACCGCATCCGCGTAAGCGTCGGGCAGCAGGATGTCGACCGCATCCTGATACAGGCTCTCGACGCCGAACCGCGCTTCGAAAATCTGCCGCGGCACTTTGCCTTTCCGGAATCCGGGAACGTTTACTTTCTGGACGACTTTCTTGAACGCCTTGTCCAGCGCCGCGGCTACTTGTTCCGCATCGACTTCGACGCTCAGCACGCCCGTGTTCTTCTCCAGAGTCTGCCAACTTGCCTTCATCTTATGCCTTCCCCTTCCACAACTGACGCATCCGTCTGTTTCTTCACGATACTAAACCACTCCATTATAGCCAACCTTCCCGGATATTTCAAGGTTCTCCGGGCCCTGCGGTCAGCGGCGGAGCCGCCCGCCGGACGGCTTTGTACGCCTGTTCGAACCTGAAGCGCAGCGATTCGGGAATGCCGTACGCCGCGCGGATCTCCGCTTCGTCTGCCCGGCCGTAAGCCGCAACCTGCACCGCGAGATGAAGCGCGGCGGCCCAGCAGTCGATCGCCTCCTCGCTTCCGGCCGCCATCCACTCGTAATCGGAAGTGCCGTAGAGCGACCGCAGAATTTCTTCCCAAAGTTCGCGTGCGAAAATTGGCAGCGTCGGATCGAACGCTTCGGAAGCCCGGCACGCCCGTTCCAGCACCTCGCCCGCGGCGGGCGGATAGTCGCCCATCCCGAGCGGCGTCCGCTCGATCTCAAGCTCCACGCGCTCTCCCGCGCGATCCAGCAGCACCCGGCCGGTGGCGCCGCGCCGCCGGAGCGTCTGCAGGGCGCGAAACTGCATCGACGGGTGCATCGGCTCCTTGCGGAGCCAGTCCAGAATTTCCCGGTCGACATCCGGATCGTCGAGGTAGACGGCTTTCTCCAATGCGAGCAGGCGCTGCTCCAGGCGCGGGCTCTGCTTCAAGTCCTCGAGCACCCGGCGGACCTGCTCCCCGCCGTCGTCCCGAGGCTGAAGGGCCAGTCCGCGCATCACCGCCTCATCATCGGGCAGATCTTCCTCCGCCCCGCCGTCTTCGATGGAAAAAGGGCCGCCCGCCGGTTCGCTTTCCCGATTTTCAAGTCCGGGATATACCGACTCCAGCCACTCGATAAGCCGGCGCCATTCGTCGTAGGCATGCTCATCCTGGCCGCGGCAATCGAGCAGGAAGCGCAGCAGCGCGTGGGCTTCGCCGAACCGTTCGGATTCGAGCAGCCGGGTCAGCCGGCCGCGATATTCGTTCACCATGGCCGGAAGCAAGTAGACATTGCCCTTGCCGGCATCCGCATCGCGTGATTGCGTCGACATATCATCGCTCCTGGCGGCCGCCTGATTCGAACCCCGGCCGGTGTCCGGCAGGCGAACCGCAGTTGATGGTTCACAAGAATCGTTCCCAGTATAGCACGCGAGCGTCCGGAACAGAAAACAAACTCCCACATTTCGCCTGAAACATGGGAGTTTGTCCAGGGGAAGCGCGATGCTCTCCTGATGGTTTTTACAGAAAATGGTCGTCCGGTCCAATCGGCACGATGCCCCGGTTGAGCGCCGGAATGCCGAGAAAGTATCCGCGGGAAATGAGCGCGAAATCCGTCGTCGCCCTGCACGCCGGCAAGGCGTGAAGCTCCCGCAAATACCGGTGCACTTCGACAAAGTCCCGAATCCGGTACTTGTGCAGCCGAAAGCCGGGCGCGTACACCTGATCGTAGCGGACAAGCAACGTGTACAGCCACAGATCCGCAAGCGTCGGAAAATCGCCAAGCAGGCAGCGCCGCCCGGTCAGATGCCGGTCCAGATCCGCAAGGAAACGGTAAACCCGTTCAACTTCCCGTTCATATTCGTCCTGACGGGCCACAAATCCGGCGCGGTAGACGCCGCAATGCAAGTCGTAGAAAATCCGCTCTTCCCATTCCAGCCGGGCTTCCTCTTCCTGCAGGAGGGCGAGCGCCTCCTTGCGGCTCGCCGACTCCGCCAGATCGGAGACGATCTTGACCGGGAGCAGATAGGGATCGTTGCTGATGATCCGCCCGGCTTCCAGATCGACCAGGGCCGGCAGCCGGACATGCGTCCCCCATTCGAACGCCGCCGCCTCCGTCCCGGACATCGGCGCCCAGGCCGGGGACGGCTCTTCCGAACCGTCCCCGCTCCGCTGAATCAGCCGCCCGTTGTTGGGAGAGAGCACCGCGATCAGATCCAGAAATCCACCGAGCGCCGCAATCAGCGCCAGCCGCTGGCCCGTCGGCGTCACCGGCGAATAGAGCAGGGCGTATCGTCCGGGCCGGGGCTCAAGCGGCTGCTTGACCGCCGGGTCATTCACGATGGCGCCGGGCAGAATGGGACCGCCGCGAATGCCGATGTCGTAATCGTCCGGCGGCCGGAAATATCGGAAGTTCCCGTACTTCATAAGCTCACCCGCATTTGCTTCAGTTCGCCCGCACGTGCTTCATCCCGCATGCACCGCATGGCTGCTCTCAAATTTGACGCCGTACAGCCTGGTCCACATGTCCAGCATGACGAGCCGCGGCAGAATCGGCGGCGCGTCGAACGTCCCGTCCGACCACTCGCTTCGCGTCATGAAGGTCCTCAAGTATTCGATATCCGCAATCTGCGGCAGGACGCTGTTTTGATCGTTTGCCGCCTCGCGCAAATATTGCAGAACGGCCGAGGTGAACGGTCGGTTTCGCATGACGGCGAATCCGCTTTTTTTCCGCCAGGCGACCTCGTAGGGAAGACGGTGTTCGTATGCCTTCCGCAAAATGCCTTTTTCCGCCGATCCCGTACGCTTGATATTGTAAGGCAAGTTCCAGGCAAATTCCACCAGCCGGTGATCCAGGAAGGGAAGCTGCACCCTGAGGCCGGCCGCCGCGCTCATGCGGTCGGCGCGATCCAGCAGGAACGGCAGAAATCGGGTCAACTGCATGTAGAACACGTAATCCATATGCCGTTGCAGCGGGTCCTCGTCGCGAAGGCCGGGCATTTCGGATTCCGCCGCCTTCCAGCGCTGCCTCAGCTGCTCGTCCAGATCGCAGCGCGCCCTAAGCTCCGGATGCAGAAAGTTCGCAGCCCCCGTCCCTTTCAGCCAGGGAAACGTATGGCCGGGCGACTGCGCTTCAGCCGCAATCCACGGGAACCCGCCGAACAGATCGTCCGCCCCTTCCCCTGAGAACACTTCCTCCCGGCCCGTCTCGCGGATGCGCCGGTAAAGATGCAGCAGCGTAATGTCCAGATCCCCGACGCCGGGAAGGTCCCGCGCCCGCACCGTATCTTCGAGGGCGGCGCGAACATCGCCCGGCTCGATCACGATCGTCTCATGGCGGGAGCCGATATGGTCCCGCATGATCTCCACATACGGACCGTCCAGCGAATGATGCAGCGCATCGGGGCGAAAATCCGTGTCCTCTCCGGCATACGAGAACGAGAACGTCTGAAGTTCCGCTTCCTTGCCGGCAGTGTGCCGGGCCGCTGCGCAGATGACGCTGGAGTCCAGCCCACCGGACAGCAGAAAAGCCTGCGCGCGACCGACGTCGTGCAGCCGGCGCCGCACCGCGTCGTCCAGCAGCGCCGCGATCTGTTCGGCGGCGGCTTTCTCGCCGGCCGGAGCGCCGGCGCGCTCCGGCAGCGTCCAGTACCGGCGGCGCCAGATGCGGCCATCCCTGAACGTCACGATCTCGCCCGGACGAACCTCGGCCAGATACTTGTACACGGTCGTCCCGGGGATGCGGGAGGTCGAATTCATCAGATCAAGAATCGCCGATTCGTCGAACACGCGGGGGAACCGCGGATCCTGCAGGATCGCCTTCGGCTCCGATGCCGCCGCGATCCGGCCGAAGCGGGCGGAATGCCAGTAATAGAGCGGCTCGATGCCGAGCCTGTCGCGCACGAGATGCAGTTCGCCCGTTCGGCCGTCAAAGACGGCGATCGCGAAAGCCCCCCCGACTTGTTCCGCGAACGAAGGGCCATTGGCCAGATAGGCGCCCAGCAGCAAGCGGGCGACGGACGCCTCGCACGCGTCCCGGTCGATGCCGAGTTTGCCGCCGATCTCATCCGCGTTGTCGATAAAGCCGCTCACCGCCAACAGGACCGCGTTTTCGCCGGCCTGCTGCCGCGCAAGGCCGCTGCCGGACCACCCGATTCCGGCCAGCGCCCGGGATTTGCTCTGTCCCAATACCGCATGCCGGTCCCCGCGCACGATCCGGATCTCGCCGGACGCGCGGCCGGACATGGCCTCCAGTCCCTTCAGCACGAATTGTTCCTGTTCCGCCTGATCGATCGGCTCTTCATCCCGTAGCACCACAATGGCGCTCATGCCGAATCCCCTCCCTTTTCACCGTGAACATCAGGCGGCCGTCAGACGGCCGCCTCCTGACTGCGCAACGTTTCCATGAATTGGCGCAGCTGCTCCATCGCCTGTCGAATATTGGCCGGATACGACGGATCGGCGGGTTTCCGCAGATCGTGCACCCGGGCGGCTTTCCAGCCCAGTGTCGATCCAAGCCCGGCGATGTCGGGCAGTTTCGGCACCATGCAGAAGGCCACGCCCGGAATGGCCTCCCGGAGATGCCGCAAATGACGCTCCGCCTGCGCCTCATTGTCATAATCGCCGGTAAACACGAAATAGACCTTATCCGGGCAGACGGCGATGAAATAGTTGAAAATGCGGCTATCCCCGTCCTCCGGCCAGACGAGCTCCTCGAATTCGTCCTGGTCCAAGCCGACCCCCGGCAAATCCAGCGCATGACCGAGGCGTCCGAGCGGCGTGATGTCCAGCACCCCTTCTTCGCGGGGTTCGATGCGCACCAGATCTCCGGTGCGGTACCGGATAAGCGGCCTGAGATCATTCTCCAGCGCCGTTACGATCAGTTCGCCTTCGACCAGTCCGTCACCGGTGACAAACCGAATCCGGCCGTCTCTCTCCTCGATCTCGAAAATGTAACTGTGCGTCTGCAGCCTGAGCGCGTCTTCCGATACGGCCACCGCCGTCGTTCCGGTCTCCGACGACCCGTATGATGCGTCGTACACCGCCCCGCCCGTCAGCTGCCGCAAACGCCGTTTCAGGGCAGGGCTGCTGCGTTCACCCGTCAGCAGCACTTTCCGGAAGGCCGGCGCTTCAAGTCCGTTTGCGGCGGCGTATTCATAGAGATTGATCAATTGGGACGGCGGACCGGCGAAGACGGTCGGACGGAGGAATCCCGCAATGCGGATGACGCGGCCGTAATCGTTGCGGACCGTATCCACCCATGTCCGGAAAGTCGCAATTCCCAGATAATTGAGCGCATGTTCGAACTGGAAGGCGGCCGGGCCCTGCGGCGTATTGATCAGTATGAGCGCCGTGTCGCCGCCGCTCAGAAACTCGGCCCAATGCTCGCCGAAGTTGACCGTATTGACAACCAGATCGTGCAGCCCTTTGGGCGCGGGCAGCGGTTCGCCGGTGGTGCCGGACGTCTCGAAATAATTCAGCATTCGATGACGTCTGCTGCGGCTGGCCTCCCCGCTGATCGCCCGATACTCCCGCTTCGCCAGGATCGGAAGGGCGGCCAGAAGTTCGCGATAGTCCGCCCCGCGCGACAGCAGAGCGTCAACCGACGCCGCCCCCTCGCTGCCGAGCAATTCCCGGTACGACTCAAGTTCAAGCGCCGAGCGGACCGTCTTGCCGAGACGCTCGGCGTAATGCGCGTCACGGTCGAAATCCGGCTGCCGCCAGGCGCGGATCAGCCGCTGCTGCTGTGCGATCAATCGGTTCACCTGTTCCCGGGTCGCTTCATCCCGATACATCCGTTCATAACCTCCCGTCGCTTGTCTTTGGCATGGTAAGGCCGTCCGTCAGAGCACAAGCCGGGCAGCCCGTGCACAACGGCTCAAGCCGCAAGTCAAACCGCTTTCTCCGCTCCTTCGGCCAGACGGTTTTCCTCCCTGGCGGGTGCGTACAACGTTCCGGTCAACAGCACCGCGAGCAACGCTCCTGCGGCGCCCGCCCAGGTCAAGGCGGACGTGCCCAGCGTTTGAATGACGAGCGCACCGGCAATTCCGGACAAGCCGATCCCGAGGTACATGCAGGAGGAGTTCCAGGAGATCAGAATCTGCGCCCGCGCGCCGCCCAGCGCCAGCAGCCGGTATTGCTGGGACGGGGCGAGCAGCCAGCCGCATACGCCCCAGATGAACGTCAGGACAATGGCGCGGATCAGCGTGTCGGCTGCCAGTGAAATGAGAACGAAGGAGGCGCAAAGGCCGAGATGGCTCACGATGTTCGTCGTCCGCGGCCCGAACCGGTCCGTCAGACGGCCGCCCAGCAGATTGCCGATGGCTCCGCCCGAACCGAAAGCGAGCAAAATCCAGGTCAGTTCATTGCCGTCGGTAATGCCTCTGCCGTTGTAATAGGCCGAAACATAGGAGTAGACGGTGAACGCGGACAGGTAGACGACCACCGTGACCAGCAGCGTGGAAGGCGCGCCCTTCATCCGCACCGCCGAAAGCCGCTGCCTCAGCGAAACATTCGGCGGCGACGGCAGACGGGAGAGCGCGGCGGACAACACCGCGAGCATCACCGCCCCGCCGATGGTGATGGACAGGAACAAACTTTGATAGTCCATCGCATGGCTCAAGTACGTGCCGAAGGGAACGCCCAGAATGGTGGCGATCGTAAGGCCGCTGAACACATAGGAAATGGCTCTTCCGCGGCGTTCGGGCGGCGAGATCATGCCCGCGATCATGATGACCGCCGGCGTGACGGCCGACGCGCCGAGGGCGGAGATGATTCTCCCGGCCATGAGCAGCGAATAATCCGCCGTCAGCGCCACGATGAGATTGCCAAGCGAGAAGACGGCCAGCGACAGGATCAGGAAATATTTCCGGTCCATCTGGCCGAATACCGACGCGATGATCGGGCTGGCGATCGCATAGGCAAGGGCGAAGACGGTGATGAGCTGCCCGGCCGCTTCGATGGAGACGCCGGATTGTTCGGCGATATCGCCCAGCACGCCGGCGACGACAAAACCGTCCGTGCCGACGATAAACATCGTGAGTGCAAGCAGAAAGATGTTCCGTTTGACAGACATAACGACCCTCCAATCAAGCAAGCGGACGATGCCGCCCGGCCGATTGACCGTCGACCGGGCGCTGTCCGTCATTGGTCAGAAGTTTCCTCGTGAACCAGCCAGCGGGGTTTAAGTCCCGCTCCGTCCTGCGTTCCGTCCGCACGCAGCGGCACCGTGATGATGCCTTCGATTTCCACCAGCAGATCGGAGCGGCAAATGTCGGCATTCAGGAATTGGATGTTGGCATGCGGCGCGAAAGCTTCCCGGCACCTGCGCCGCACGGCTGGAATGTCCTCCGCGTGGCGGACGTACACCTTGATGAAATCGACATCCCGCAGCGTCAGATCGGCCGGCGTCTCAATGCCGTGACGGATCAGGTTGTCCCGGCCGATCAGGAGCGAAATGTTCTCCAGCGTGACATCGCATTGCCGCATCAGATCGCTGCGGTGAACCGTCTCGTGCCCGATGATGCTCGCCGTTCCGGAAATATATAAGTTCAAGACACCAAGGGCATCATGCTGGACGCAAGTCGCGCGGGCAAAGCTGGGAGAGCGCGGGCCATACTGGCGGGGATACGTGTAAGCGGGCATCTGTCTGGGATTCTCCAGAAAGGTGACCCGTCCGGACCGGCAGGACAGGAAGAAGAACGCAATATTCCCTCCTTGCGCTCCGATCCCGGTGGCAGCCGGCATCGGCAAATGTCTGCGCCGCCCGTAAAGTTCGAAAGCCTCGGACCTGCCGGCGCAGAAATCGCGGTAAATCTCCAGGCCGTCCGCATTGTCTTCGTTGATGCGGGGAATGTAGTTCCACATGCGGAACAACCGGGGATATCCCAGCTCATCCATCAGCTCGAAGGCAGCCAGGTACGTTTCCCGCGTCAGGTTCCGGCAGCGCTCCGAGGCCGGGATTTCCGCCGCACAGAACAGATACTCGCCATCGTGCGCATAAACCAGATCTCCGCTGACGGAAGCTTGCGCCGGCCCTGCGGTCCACTGTTCGACAAACCCTTTCTCGTCCGCGCTCGTCATGCGCAGCGAGAGAAAAGGCGAACCTTCTTCCAGGACCGGCTTCTGAAAGACTGGACCAAAATTCACCATTCCTAGCACCCGACTGTTCATCAACGGGCGATCCTCGGGCAACGCCTGCGGATGCCCGCCGCTGATGAGATTGGCGTAATCCATCACGGCCCTCCTTGTTCTGTTGGTTTCCGTGAACCAGCTTAAGGGAGTTTCCGGTTTCTGGATATCCCCAATATTGGGGATGTCCGATAAGCAAAAAAAGTCTCCCCGCCCCGAAAGGCAGGGAGACGATTCCGGCGGCCGGCTTTCCTCAGCCGCCGGTCAGGCCAGAAACTTGCGCATAAACTGTCCCTTGTCGCTCACGCCGGTTTTCCGATAGATGTTCTTGATTACGCTGCGCACGGTGCTCTCGGTAATGCCCAGCAGGGCCGCGATCTGCAGCCCGCCCATATTCAGCGCCCAATAATAGGCGATTTCCCGTTCGCGGGGAGACAGGCCGTATTCTCCGAACCGACGGTCCATGGCAATGCGGCGGCGTTTCGGACATTTCCGGGCAAGCCGCTCTTTCAGCACCCGCATATAAAATTCAACCAGTGCAAGCTCCGTACCCGGACTTTCCTCCCGGCAAGGGAAGCTCACGTCGAGGAATCCGTGGATCTGGCCGTCGGCCGCGATCGGCATGCACATGCAGCTCCAGTCCTTGAACATCCGCAGATCGTGTTCGTCGCCGCGCAAATAGACCGGCTTCCCGAGCCTGACGGCCATGGAAATGGCGTTCAGGCCGGCGTGCTGCAGATCGAACCGGGTACCGCGTTCGATTCCGATGCGGCGGGCGTTGTCCAACACTTCCTGCGGGCCGGCAACCGACAGCAGGACGCCGCGCCGATCCGTCAGAAGCAGCAGGTGCGGCCATTCCGCCAGCAGACTTTCCTCCTGAAGCGCCTGTTCGAAAGCGCGGAGGAGCAGTTGGTTGTTCCGCAGCGTTTGCCGCAGTTCTTCCTTGCCGATACGGACCGTCAAGGTTGCGCAGTCCACATCAAGCCCCGACTGCTCGACCTCATGCCGCCAGCGGACGACAACGGCCGGATCGAGGCTTTCTTTTTTCACCCAGCGCGGGGCAAGAGACGAACAGACCTGAAACACATTCACGAACGCTCACCCCGGCAAGCGAGTCTTGTTTGGGAAAATTATACATCCACAGCCTTGCCTCGGCAAATCCGGAACGGCCCACTACTTATCTCCCGCGGTTATTGCATTTCACCTTTCCCTGTGGTATGATCATTTGTGCTCTCCATGCGGGTGTAGTTCAATGGTAGAACGCCAGCTTCCCAAGCTTGAGACGAGGGTTCGATTCCCTTCACCCGCTCCAGATACCTGTCCCAGTAGCTCAGCTGGATAGAGCATGCGCCTTCTAAGCGTACGGTCAGGGGTTCGAATCCCTTCTGGGACGCCATACCTTAAATAGCGAATCCGCCAATCGGGCGGATTTTTGTTTTACCCGGGAATCTGATGCCCTGTATGCGCGGTCCCGAATCGTTCTGCGATTGATTCAAGAAAAAAAGCCGCCCTACCGCTTCAAGCGCATAAGGCGGAATGATATTTATTTGGAATATGGCCGGAGTCAGTCCGGATCAGGCCGTTTTCCGTTTGATCACATCGGCATAAACGGCGATCAGGATCACAATTCCTTTGACAATATACTGCCAGAAGGAACTGACGCCGATCAAGTTCAGGCCGTTGCTGAGCACACCGATGATGAGCGCGCCGATCACCGTGCCGCCGATTCTTCCGTAGCCGCCGGTCATGCTCGTTCCCCCGAGCACGACTGCGGCGATGGCATCCAGTTCCGCCGCAACGCCCGCCGTCGGCTGACCCGAGAACATGCGCGAGGCGAGCACAATTCCGGCAAATCCGGCCATGAATCCGCTGAACGTGTACGCGAAAAATTTCACCCGCTTGATGTTGATTCCGGAAAATCGGGCGGCCTCCGGATTTCCGCCGACCGCATAAATGTACCGGCCCGTCTTTGTTTTATTCATAATCAGGTAACAAAGGATCACGAAAATGATTGAATACAATACGGGGGTAGGCAGAATCCCGCCGATATAGCCGGATCCGATGAAGTTGAAGGCATCCGACATGACGCGAACCGGTTGGCCGTCGGTCAATACGTAGGCCGCTCCCCGGCCGATATTCATGGTGGCGAGGGTGATGATAAACGGCGGTATGACGGTGGTCGCCGCCACATAACCGTTCAGCGCGCCGAATAATATGCCGACGAGAAGTCCCGCGGCGACGGCTATGAAAAGCGGCACATCGAACAGCGCGACCAGCATGGCGGTCACCACCCCGGATACGGCCATGACAGAGCCGACGGACAAATCGATGCCGCCCAGGATGATCACCATCGTCATCGCGAGCGCCAAATAGAGGTTGGTGGATGTTTGCCGCAAGACGTTCAGCAAATTGTTGGTCGTCAGAAAATTGGGATTGAGCACCGCGATGATGACACATAAAACCAATAGCCCGGCGAGAATGCCCATGTTGGCTCGAATAAATGATCTTATTCCGTAAACCATGGTTTAACCTCCAGTGGCATAATGCATGATGGTCTCTTGGCTGAACTCGTCCCGATTTAAAATGGTTCTTATCCCGCCTTTGTACATGACCGCGATCCGGTCGCTCATATTGATCACTTCAGGCAATTCCGAGGAGATCATGATAATGGAAACGCCTTCTTTCACCAACCGGTTCATGATCGCATAGATTTCCGCTTTGGCCCCGACATCCACCCCTCTGGTCGGTTCATCCAGGATCAGGATGCGCGGGTTGGTTGCCAGCCATCGGGAGATGAGCACCTTCTGCTGATTGCCGCCGCTCAAATTCCGCACTTCCTGATCCGGATTCGGGGTTTTGATTGACAATTCATTGATGAATTGCCGGGTTTTCTGGTCTTCATAACGGGCATTGACTCTCAACCATTTGATGAACTTATCCAGGACCTTGATGGTGATGTTGTATTGAACCGAACGGATGAGGAACAGGCCTTCCTCTTTCCGGTTTTCCGTCACATAGGCAATGCCGTGTTTGATCGCATCGTTCGGATTTCGAATGATCAGCGGCTTGCCGTCGATCCGAATTTCCCCTTCATCGAAGGCATCCAGACCGAAAATGCATTTCATCAGCTCCGATCGGCCCGCGCCGACCAAACCGGCAAATCCGAGAATTTCCCCCTTCTTGAGCTCAAAGCTGGCATCGTTCAGCACGCCTTTTTTGGACAGGTTGTGAACGCTGAGCACGATTTCCCCGCCGTTTTCCGGGGCAGTGTCCTTGATGTAATATTGGGTGAGCTCCCGGCCGACCATCATCGAGATCAACTGATCGGCTGTCGTATCCTTCGTTCTGACAGTTCCGATCAGGGCACCGTCCCGCAGAACGGTGATGCGATCGGTAATGGCGAACAATTCGTTCATCCGGTGCGAAATATACACAATGCCGACGCCCTGCTCTTTCAGATGGCCGATGGTTCGAAAAAGAAATTCGACCTCTTTTTCCGTAAGCGAGGAGGTCGGTTCGTCCATCACGATCATTTTCGCCCGGAAGGATACGGCCTTGATGATCTCGATCATCTGCTGCTGCGCTACCGTCAGCTTTTTTACCGGCACCTCGGGCGACAGTTCCAGACCGAATTGCTGCAAGGTTTTCCGTGTTTCTTCGATCATTTTTTTCCAGTCGATCCATCCGGTCTTCGTGACCGGTTCTTTGCCCAAAAAAATATTCTCGGCAACGGACAGATGCGGCACCAGCGAAATTTCCTGGTGGATGATGCTGATGCCGAGGGCCTGGGCATCTTTGACGCTGTTGATGGAAACCTTGTTCCCCTCGATGAAAATTTCCCCTTCGTCGACGGGGTAGATGCCCGCGAGAATTTTCATCAACGTGGATTTGCCGGCGCCATTTTCGCCGAGGAGGGCGTGAACTTCACCGCTTTCCAGTTCAAAATCGACACCCTTCAGGGCGTGAACGCCGGCAAATCGCTTTTCAATTCCGCTCATCCGAAGCAGTTTTTGACTCATCCGTTCCACCTCGATGAATGACGGGAGGGTGATCGGCGTCACCCTCCCCGTCGTTTCGTCATTGCCATCCATCCACGCCGTACTCTTGAACGTTATCCTCGTTGATCAGGAACGTTTCCACCGGCGTCCGTTTTTCGTAGCTTTCGCCCCTCAAAATTTTGTAAGCGATATCCGCGGAAATCTGACCGATCGAGATCGGCGACTGCGCCCCGGACCCCTTAAACGGTCCGCCTTCGGCGATGGCCGCTTTCGCGTCGGGTGAACCGTCCACGCCGTAAATGGCAATCTCCAAGCGGTTGGCGGCTTTGACGGCGGCCAACGCGCCGAGCGCGGACGGATCGTTGCCGGCGAAGATGGCCGTGATGTCGGAATGGGCTTGCAATATATCCTCGGTAATGCCCAGGGCGGTTTCCAGGTCTCCTTTTGCGTCCTGTTGGGCCACGATCGTGAAGTTTTTCCCCTCAATGGCTTCCAGGAAACCGGCCACCCGGTCGTTGATCGAATTCATCGTCGGGCTGTCGAGGATGACGATGTTGCCGCCGTTCGGGAAGCGTTTGACAAGGTCCTCGCCGACGACTCTGCCGGCGTTCTTGTTGTCTGAGCCGACGTAAGCGGTAACATACTCAAAGTCCTTGACTTCGGTATCATAGTTGATGATCGGAATGCCGGCTTCCTTGAGCATTTGCAGCGCGGGTCTGATGCCTTCCCAGTCTACGGGATTCAGGAAAATCGCGTCGATTCCTTGCGCGATCATATCCTCGATCTGGTTGATTTGCAGCGCCACATCCATTGCCGGGTTCAGCGTAATCATTTCATCCCCGTTTGCTTCGACTTTCTCCCGAATCGCTTTCTCCAGGACGATAAAGAAGGGGTTATTCTGTGTCATGGAAGTGTAACCGAATACAAAATGATCCTTGGAACCGCCGCCACCGCTGCCACTGCCGCTGCTGCCGCCGCCGCCGCACGCGGCGGACAACACGACCAGCGCAACGATGCACACCAACGACAACAGTTTCTTCAATTGCAGTCCCTCCCATAAATGCTTTTTGTTTAGCTTGGTTCTCGAAAAGTTTCCGAACTTCTCTGTAACTTCATCAACCTTTATCTATACGCGGGATACGCACTTGCCTGGGATCGGTGCGGGAAACAGCACAAGTTCAATACGATTCCAACCCCTGCAAACATTTCCGCCGAGCGCTTTTGCGTCAGTAAAACTTCACTTCGTTTCATATTCGTCACCTCCATCCCTTAAGAAAATTTCAAACCGTGATCTTGCCATCATTCGGGCCGATCCACAGTTCTGCTTCCTCATGAAACCGCCACCCGTCAAGTCTCAACCGGTTGGCGCGCTTGGGCCACCCCGCTTCGATTCGACGCTGCACGGTTTCCCAGGAAGGAATGCCGCTGACCGCGTCTTGGCGCTCGACATTGCAGGCACCAACCGCCACCGCCGCGCGCATTGCAGACTCGGGTGAAAGGCCTTTCAACAAACCCGCCAAAAATCCGGCAATGGTGCAGTCCCCCGCACCCGTCGTCCCCGCCACTTCTACTTGATAACAAGTTGCCAGCAATTCTCGACCGGCCCATTCTCCGATATTTTCCGGCGTGCAGCCCCCCATCGATTGAAGTCGGCGTTCACCTGCGGTACGCAAATACAGGCCGTGTTCCCCCAATTTTACCGCGACGATCGCTGCTCCCATACCGATCATGCGATCAGCCAATGCACTCAAATCTTCACCGTCGAGATGTTCCGCGATGTCACCCTTCGCTGAAGCAAGCCGATCATAAAAAGGCCGATCCAGCATGTATAAGATTTCTTCAACGCTGGGCAGAAACACGTCTACTTTGGGCAGTACCTTTTCCAGGATGGCCATCCAATCCACACGCCCCGCTTCCGATGCGGGATCCGGCTTGGCCATGTCCAGCGACGTCGTCAGTCCCGCTCTCTTCACCTCATGGAGCATGCCGGCAAGTTCGGTTCCTCCGTCCGCGTACATGCGCTTCATGAGCGGAGGATAACCGAAATGGAACAGCCTCGCACCCGTCAGCAGTTCCCACCTCAAGTCGGACCCCTGAAACGTATCGTTCGCCCCGGTGCAATGAAGAAAAATCCGGTCGATTCCCGGCGAATGGATCACGATCGAATAGGATGTATTCTCACCCGCAATAACCATCATGCCTTCGGCCAGTTCGGGACTTTGCCTCCGGAGCAATTTCAGCACTGCCTGCCCGAACAAATCATCGCCGATTTTCCCCATCAGCAACACGGACATCCCCAGTCGATGCAGTGCGATTCCGGTATTGGACACGGTCCCGCCCGTGGACAGCACAACCGGGCCGGCATTGACCAGCTTCCCGGGAACGAGGATCTGATCCAGCCCACCCTTCGCATTCGGCAGGGAGGGGATGATATCCAAACAAATATGGCCGGCTACGACGACTTCCGCAACTTGCTCCTTCAAGGGAATATTCCTCCGGGACAAAGATACGGTTTGCCTAGTGGCATGGTATTCTAATGCGGCGGTCAATATGCGACGGCTCTCTGCTCCTGCTGCAGAAAAACACCCGCTGCATAATTGCTTCATCACCTTCCGGGACGCCATGCATAATATTCAAGCCGCTTGCACTTGCAAGCGGCTTTTTCGTTGGCCGGCCGAAGCCGTATGCTGCTTTTCGCCATTTCTGATCATGATCGAAAAGATCAGACAAAATTTATTCGACCGAACCGAGCGCTCGCCGCACGTCCTCCCGCACGGAGCCGAATTGCAGCACTTGCTCGCCGAATGATCCGCCATCCCGGGCGACGTTCATGAATGCGTCCGTCCGATCCACCACCGCCTGGTGCAGCGGGTTGTCGTACCAATCGATCTCGCGGTCCGCGTCATTTTCGGTCACCCGGACCATCTCAAATCCGCCGTCGGGAGCCTCCGCGAAATAGACGAGCAGATTCGCCGCGCCCGCATCGCCGGTCACAACCTCCACTTCCGCGCACGGACGTCCGTCCAGATTCGTCGTTCTTCTCACTTCGGCGTGAACGATGTCCATCGGATGGCACACTCCTTTTCTCAAGACAGACGCATCTGTTCGATGAACGCCTTCGTTTCCGGCGTTCCCAACTCATGCAGCAGGTCGTAGATTCTCGCCGTCACATCGCCCGATGCGGCCGACATTTGGTCCGTGGACGCCGTCTCGTACGGGTGCCGGAGAAAATGCCACACTTCCGCTTCCTCCAGACTTGCCAGTTCCTCGAACAGATCCTGCAGGCGGTACAATTCCTCTTCATTCGCGCGAATTTCCAATTCATAGGGCGTTGCGCCTTTGTCCTTCACGATCTCCTTGCCTCCGACGGAGACGTAATAGGTCTCTCTTCCGTCATCCGATCTCACGATACCTGCCTCCTTCACCCGAACCGGCATGCAGAAGCCGGGACGCGCGATCTCGCCATAGCATGCCGCGCGGACAGACATTTTATGCCGCCGTTCAGCATATATCTCCTTATGCTGTTCTGTAGCTCAAGACCGACACGAGAGGATGAAAGCATATGTGCGGAATTACCGGGTGGATCGACTGGACGCGCGATCTGACGCTGGACAGCGCCATACTCGAGAACATGACCGACACGCTCGCGCCGCGCGGCCCCGATGCTTCCGGCACCTGGATTACGACGCACTGCGCGCTGGGGCATCGCAGGCTCAGCGTCATGGACCCGGAGAACGGCGCGCAGCCGATGATCCGGCATGCCGGGGACAACACGTTCGTCATCGTGTATAACGGGGAACTGTACAACGCGCCGGAATTGAGGCGCGAACTGGAAGGACGCGGCCATCGGTTCTTCACGAACTGCGATACGGAAGTGCTGCTCGTCGCATACATCGAATGGGGGCCGGAAGCGCTCGATCGCTTCAACGGCATCTACGCCTTCGCGGTGTGGGACGCGCGGGCCGAGCGATTGTTCGCCGCCCGCGACCGTCTCGGCGTCAAACCGTTCTTCTACGCCGAGACGGACGGCCTGTTCCTGTTCGGCTCCGAACCGAAGGCGATTCTGGCACATCCGTCGTTCGAGCCGGAAGTCGGGGCGGAAGGACTGGCCGAAATTTTCGTCATCGGCCCGGCCCGGACGCCGGGCGTCGGCATCTACCGCGGCATGACCGAGCTGAAGGCCGGGCAATGCCTGACGGTCGACCGGTCGGGCGTCCGTGTCCGCACGTACTGGCGGCTGGAGAGCCGGCCGCATGATGACGACGAAGCGCAGACGGCCGCGCGCGTGCGGGAGCTGCTGCACGATACGGTCGAGCGGCAGCTGCTCTCCGACGTGCCGGTCTGCACGCTGCTCTCCGGCGGCCTCGATTCCAGCGCGCTTACCGCGCTGGCCGCCGGGCATTATCATCTCACCGGCCGGGGCACGCTCGACACCTATTCGGTCGATTACGTGGACAACGACAAGCATTTTCAGGCGCACGCGTTCCAGCCGAACGCGGACGGACCGTGGATCGAGCGGATGCGCCATCATCTCGGCACGCGGCATACCCGGGTCCAGTTCGACACGCCGGAGCTCGTCCAGGCGCTCGATGACGCGGTGATCGCGCGCGATGCGCCGGGCATGGCCGACATCGACGCGTCGCTCCTGCTGTTCTGCCGCGAGATCAAGAAAGGGGCAACCGTCGCGCTTTCAGGCGAGGCGGCGGACGAAGTATTTGGCGGCTATCCATGGTTTCACCGCCGGGAAGCGCTGGAAGCCCGGACGTTCCCGTGGTCGCTCGCGACCGCCTTGCGGGCCGAATTATTGGCGCCGGACGTTGCGGCATGGATCAAGCCGCTCGAGTACATCGAACGGCGGTACGCGGAAGCGATCGCGGAAGTGCCGCATCTGCCGGGAGAAGACGAAGCGCGGCGCCGGATGCGGGAGATGTCGTATATCAACATTACGCGCTTCATGCCGACGCTCCTTGACCGCAAGGACCGGATGAGCATGGCGGCCGGCCTCGAGGTGCGCGTGCCGTACTGCGACCACCGGCTCGTCGAGTACGTGTTCAACATTCCGTGGGAGATCAAGACGGCGGGCGGACGGGAGAAGGGGATTCTGCGCCGCGCGCTGGAAGGCGTGCTGCCGGACGACGTGCTCTACCGGAAGAAAAGCCCGTACCCGAAGACGCACAATCCGAACTATCTCGAGGCGGTGCGCAAGCGGCTGATCGACGTGCTGAACGATCCGTCGTCGCCGCTGCTCAAGCTGATCAACACGGCGAAAGTGCGCGAGATCGCGGAGTCGGACGCGGCGTCGTCGCACATCCCGTGGTTCGGGCAGCTCATGTCCGGGCCGCAGCTGTTCGCTTATCTCGTACAGGTCGACACCTGGCTGCGCACATACAAGATCGCCATCCGGTAAATCGAGTAGGAGGGGGCGGCTAGCCCCCGACCTCTCACACCACCGTACATGCGGG
>NZ_CAJRAY010000069.1 GCF_907165215.1 Thermobacillus xylanilyticus
TCCTAAATTCCATCAGCTTGATTCAACATTTCATTCGCATCCGGTTTTCAGGGTGCAAGGCGGGGGAACCGCAGCCGCTGACAGCGGCAACGCCCCTGTAACGCGGCGGCATAGCTCAGTTGGCTAGAGCGTACGGTTCATACCCGTGAGGTCGGGGGTTCGAGGCCCTCTGCCGCTACCATACCTGGAGGCTTAGCTCAGCTGGGAGAGCATCTGCCTTACAAGCAGAGGGTCGGCGGTTCGATCCCGTCAGCCTCCACCATTCAAGTTCATTACCTATCGCGGAGCCGTGGTGTAGAGGCCTAACATGCCTGCCTGTCACGCAGGAGATCGCGGGTTCGAATCCCGTCGGCTCCGCCATTCAAATCAAGGCTCGGTAGCTCAGTTGGTAGAGCAGAGGACTGAAAATCCTCGTGTCGGCGGTTCGATTCCGTCCCGAGCCACCATGGATTGTTTATCGTGGAGGGCTAGCGAAGTGGCCAAACGCGGCAGACTGTAAATCTGCTCCCAGTCGGGTTCGGTGGTTCGAATCCATCGCCCTCCACCACTTTCACGAATGAAGCCTCTTGCGCATAAGCGCAGGAGGTTTTTTGCATTTCGTCAAAGTTCCTTCCTTGGTTTAGCGGAGCGGCAATAGGGAAAGCTAAAACCCAAACCGTGGAATCGGGGTGGGATGATGTTGCTTGCGGTCATCAGCGCATTGTTCGCTTTCTTCGCCGTGCTCCTGGTCGTGCCGTATGTTACGCGGTTCGCCTTGCGGCACGGCTACGTGGACATGCCGGGACCGCGCAAAGTTCATGCCGCTCCCGTGCCGCTGCTCGGAGGCGCCGCGATCTACGCCGCCACCGCAGCGGCGATGCTGCTCTTCGGCGGCAGATCATCGCTGTCCATCGCCGTCGCAGTCGGCGGACTGCTCATCGTGTTCATCGGTCTTCTGGATGACACGGCGAAGGCCAAGGGGTATGAATTTCCGATCTGGCCGCGTGTGATCGTCTATCTGACGGCCGCATTCGTGCCGGTGCTGCTCGATATCCGCATCATCGGCGTATCCTCGCCCGGACCGGGCGGCATGATCATGCTGCCGGAATGGGCATCCGTCGTCTCGACCGTGGTGTGGATCTTCGCGCTTACGAACATGATCAATTTCATCGACGGCGTGGACGGGCTGGCAGCCGGCGTCTCCATGATCTCGTCGCTGACGCTGTTTCTGACCGCCGTCATCCGGCATCAGACGGATACGGCGATGCTGGCGCTCATCCTGTTCGGAGCATGCGCCGCGTTCCTCGCTTTCAACTTCTATCCCGCCCGCATTTTCATGGGTGACGCCGGGGCGGCATTCCTCGGCTATGCTTTGTCGCTGATCGCCGTGGAAGGCTCGCTCAAAAGCGCTACGCTCATCACCATTTTGATCCCGATGCTGGCGCTCGGTGTCCCGATCATGGATACCATCATCGTCATGGCGAGGAGGCTCGCCGAAGGCCGCGGGCTGCACAAGGCGGACAATCTCCATACGCATCATGCGCTGATGCGATGGGGGCTCACCCAGATCCAGACCGTATCGTTCCTCTATCTGCTGTCCATCGTATTCGCCCTGCTGTCCATCGTGCTGCTGCTCGCATGGGGCGCATGATCGACGCCGGAAGGCACCGCCTGTCCGAATTGTGCTACAATAACAGTATTCGGGTGCGGATAGGAGCGTTGCGATGGAGTTGTCCTGGAGATCGAAACTGGAATCGCTGCTGGGCGCGCCGATTATGACGGCGGGATTGCCGCTCGGCGAACGGGAATCCGCATGGCAAGACATCGGTCTGAAACCGGGTGACCGGATTCGCTCCGGAGATCGGTTCAGGCTGCCGGACGGCACGATCCGATTGATCGTCAGTGCCGACGATGAGAAAGTGGAGTATGTCGACCTCCAGCCTGGCGACCTTACCGGGCGGGAAGAGCAGCTGCTCGAATGGCTGCTGCGGGAGCTGGATCGCGCCAGTCATGCCGAAGGAAGCCGGGAGCGTCCGCTGAACCGGGAAATGCAAAGGTTCGGCGAATGGATTCAGGAACAGATCGGCGCCGGCCGTCTGCAGGCGGCTGTCCCGGATGAGTTCAACGCAGGCGGACGGCTCAACATCGAATGGATCCCGTTTCTTCTGCTCGCCGATCATGCCGCCAGGGCGAACGATGCGGAACTGGAGAAACTGCTGCAGACCTATCTCGAAACGGACGTGCTGCTCGTGCCGCTCCGTGATCAGGAGTGGCTCATTCTGGCGCCGGATTCGCTGCTCTATGAGGAGGGCGGTGGCCGGGGGGACATCGAAGAGACGCCGGAGGAACTGCTGGAGAGCGTGGCGCGGGGCATGCATGACATGCTCACCAGCGAATGGCTTGGCGAGAATCATATCGCGGTCGCCCATCCGATCATGCCGTCCGCTGCGGTCGTCGATACGGTGTACCTCCTGCGCGAGACGGTTGCCCTCGGGCGCCGGTTCCATCAGGGCGACACGGTCCATCTGCCCTGGAACATTCATCTGGAGCGGCTGCTGAACAGCATTCCGGATGAGCAGCGGCTCCGATTCATCGAACAGGCGGCAAGCCGGACCGATTTGCTGCTGGAGCCGGAGATCGTGACGACGCTGGAGACGTTTTTCGCCATGAACTGCAATGTGAGCGATACGGCGAAGAAGCTGTTCATCCACCGCAACACGCTGCTATACCGGCTGGACAAGCTGAAGCAGGATACGGGCCTCGATGTGCGTCTGTTCCGGGATGCCGTGCTGGTGAAGATCATTTTGCTATTGTATAAAGTAACGAAAAGAAAGTAGTTTTTTTTGTATGGTTTGTGCATTTTCTTAGGCGGCTGCTGTACGCTAAGATGGTAATAAGCACTCCAATAAGAGCTTAGGGGGAAGAAACGCATGGCAGGCGTACGCTTGGAACACGTTTACAAACGGTATCCCGGCTCCGATGTCGCATCGGTCAAGGACTTCAACCTCGATATCAAGGACAAGGAATTCCTCGTTCTCGTCGGTCCGTCCGGCTGCGGCAAGTCGACGACGCTGCGGATGATCGCCGGACTTGAAGAGATCACGGAAGGCAAGCTGTACATCGGCGACCGCCTCGTGAACGACGTTGCCCCGAAAGACCGGGACATTGCGATGGTCTTCCAATCCTACGCGCTGTATCCGCACATGAACGTCTATCAAAACATGGCGTTCGGTCTGAAGCTGCGGAAGTTCAAGAAAGCCGACATCGACAAACGCGTCCGCGAAGCTGCCAAGATCCTCGACATCGAGCATCTGCTGGACCGGAAGCCGAAAGCGCTCTCCGGCGGTCAGCGTCAGCGCGTCGCGCTGGGCCGCGCCATCGTCCGCGAACCGCAAGTGTTCCTGATGGACGAACCGCTTTCCAACCTCGACGCGAAGCTGCGCGGTCAAATGCGCGCCGAAATCTCGAAGCTCGCCAAGCGGCTTGAGACGACGGTTATTTACGTCACCCACGACCAGATCGAAGCGATGACGATGGGCGACCGGATCGTCGTCATGAAGGACGGCGTCATCCAGCAAGCGGATTCGCCGGAAGTGCTGTACAACCATCCGATCAACATGTTCGTTGCAGGCTTCATCGGTTCGCCGGCGATGAACTTCATCAAGGGCGGCCTGTACGAGCGCGACGGCTCCGTTCACTTCAAAGCGGACGGCCTCGACATCGAGCTGACGGAAGGCAAGGCAGCCATCGTCCGCGAGAAAGGCTATGTCAATAAAGAAGTCATCCTGGGCGTTCGTCCCGAAGACTTCCATGACGAGCCGGTCTTCCTGGAAGCATCGCCGAAGAGCATCGTGTCGGCGCTCGCGGAAGTCGTGGAAAACCTCGGCCACGAGAAGAACGTTTATCTCGCCGGACTCGGCAGCGATACAGTCATCGCCCGTCTGGACGGCCGTTCCGATGTGAAGGAAGGCTCGAACATCAAGCTGGCGATCGACATGAACAAGATTCATCTGTTCGATCCGGAATCGGAACTGAACATCTTCGAGATCTGATCCGCAGGATCAACACGCAAGTCAATCGAGCCGCCTCGCAGCGAGGCGGCTTTTCTGTTGTCCGCGGCTGCCGCGCGCATATCCCCGCGTTGCGCAAACCGCATCCGATCGGTTACGATGGTAACAAGCGGAAACCGGGAGCCGTACAAGGCTTTCGGTCAGTCATCAGCGCCGCGAACGCAGGCGGCAAGGAGGCAAGACGTTGGCAAAAGCCGTTAAAGTGTCCGTATTGGTCAAGCAATACCAACTGGAGGTCGTGGCGGGTGCGGAAGGCTTAGGCCGCAGCATTACGGTGGATGACCTGCATCGTCCCGGCCTCGAGATGGCGGGATATTTCGAACATTATCCTGGCGAACGCATTCAAATCCTCGGCCGCACCGAGCTGACATTCTTCCAGACGCTCGAGCCGGAGGTCCGGAAAGACCGGGTGAGCCGGCTCTGCCGGGACGAGACGCCGTGCATCATCGTCACGCGCGGCCTCGAGGTGCCCGAAGAACTGATCGAGGAGGCCGGCCGGAAGCAAATCCCCGTGCTTCGTTCCTCCATGGCGACGACCTATCTGATCAGCAAGATGACCGGCTTCCTCGAGCAGCGGCTGGCGCCGACGGCGACGATCCACGGCGTGCTGGTCGATGTGTACGGCATCGGCATGCTCATCACGGGTTCCAGCGGCATCGGCAAGAGCGAGACGGCGCTGGAGCTGGTGAAGCGCGGCCATCGGCTTGTCGCCGACGATGCGGTCGAGATCATCCAGACATCGGACGGTCATCTGTACGGGTCGGCTCCGGAACTGATCCGGTATCTGCTCGAAATCCGCGGCCTCGGCATCATCAATGTGATGACGCTGTTCGGCGCCGGCGCCATCCGGACGCAGAAACGGATCGAGATGGTCATCCGGCTGGAGAACTGGCAGCAGGAGAAGCAGTATGACCGCCTCGGGCTGGATGAGGAAATGACCCGCATCATCGAGACCGATGTGCCGCTCGTCACCGTGCCGGTCCGGCCGGGCCGCAACCTGGCGGTCATCGTCGAAGTGGCGGCGATGAATTACCGGCTGAAGCGGATGGGATACAATGCCGCGCTCCAATTCACGAACAAGCTGACGGAATCCATCGCGGAAGATATGGACGATTTCGAATAAGGGGGCGGACGGGCGATGCGTGTTTTTGAACTGGCGATTGATCCGGTCCTGCTTCGGCTCGGTCCGATCAATCTGACCTGGTATGGCACGATCATCGGCTTCGGAGCGCTGCTGGGCCTGCTGCTCGCCATCCGGGAAGGGCGCAGGTTCGGCATCTCTTCGGATTTCTTCATGGATCTGATGCTGATCGGCACGCCGTCGGCGTTGATCGCGGCGCGCGCCTACTATGTGGCGTTCCAATGGGAGAACTACAAGGACAACTTCTGGGAGATCTTCGCGATCTGGCACGGCGGCATCGCCATCTATGGCGCGCTGATCGGCGCCGTCATAAGCGGCGCCATCTACATCAGGGTGAAAGGGTATCCGTTCTGGCGGATTGCCGATATCTGCGCGCCTTCGTTTCTGGTTGGTCAGATGATCGGCCGCTGGGGCAATTTCGTCAACCAGGAAGCGTACGGAGGCCCCGTCGAAGAGTCGTTCCTGCGGGACACGCTCCATCTGCCGGACTTCATCGTCAATCAGATGTACATAAACGGAACATACTATCACCCGACATTCCTGTACGAGTCGCTCTGGAATCTCGCCGGATTGGTGCTGCTGCTCGTCCTGCGCCGCCAGTCGTTCATGCGCGCGGGCGAAGTGTTCCTCGGCTACCTCATCTGGTATTCGGCCGGGCGGTTCTTCATCGAAGGACTGCGCACGGACAGCCTGGCCTTCCAGGGGCCGGAGTGGCTGGCGTCGCTCCTGAACGGCCTGTGGTCGCCGATGACCACCCTGTTCGAGCAAGGCTATCTGGATCCGAATTACGGCAATGTGCGCACGTCGCAGCTGCTCGCCGTGCTGCTCATCGCGGCGGGCATTGCGCTCGCGATCTACCGGCGCCTCAGCGGCGCGTCGTCGGAGCGGTACGCCGATCCGATCATTGTAAGACGTCCCGATGGCGCGGCCGCATTGCCGCTCAAGGATGATCGGATGGCCGATGAGGCGGATGAACCGGCGTCGGATGCATCGCGCGATGCGAATGCTCCCAATGAGCGCAACATTTCACGCGAGTCGGAGGCGGCGGACGAGACGGAAGCGGACAAGCCGTCAGAGGACAAGGCGCAGGATGCGGGAGATACGAAACCCGCTGACAGCACCGGGGCGAAAGGACTGCAGCACGATGACGACAGCGGCCGTACTGTTTGACCTGGACGGGACGATTCTCGATACGAACGAACTGATCATCCGCTCGTTTCTCCATGCGCTGCGCGGCGTGACGCCGCCGGAATTCGGCCGGGAGCACATCATTCCGCACATGGGCAAGCCGCTGAAGGATCAGCTCAGGCATTTTACCGGACGGGACGATGTCGACGATCTGCTCGCGGCATACCGGGAGTACAACCTGCGCGAGCATGACGCGCTGGTAAAGCCTTTCCCGCATGTGGCCGAGGTGCTGGAGCGGCTCAAGGCGGCCGGGCTCAAGATCGGCGTCGTCACGACGAAGATGCGGCTGACGGCGTCGCGCGGCATGAAGCTCGCGGGCATCGACGGTTTCATGGACGCGGTCGTCGCGTTCGACGACGTGGAGCACCCGAAGCCGCATCCCGAGCCGGTGCTCAAGGCGCTGGAGGCGCTGGACGTCCGCCCGGAGCGGGCGCTCATGGTCGGCGACAGCCCTGCCGACATGCAGTCGGCCTTGGCCGCCGGCGCCGTGCCGGTCGGCGTCGCCTGGTCGCTCAAGGGCGAGCGGGTGCTGCTGGAGACGGGCGCGCGGCACATCATCCATGACATGCGCGACCTGTACGAACTTGCGGGATTGGAGTGGAGGACGCCGTGAGGAACGTGGAGCGCTATCCGGTGGAAGGACCGAATTCGCTGTGGCAGGTGTACAAGACGGTCAGCCGGATGAAGGCGGTGCGGAATTTCATTTTCATCCAGCTGGCCCGCTACTGCCCCTCGCTGCCGCTCAAGAACTGGATCTACCGGCATGTGCTCGGGATGAAGGTCGGACGGAACACGGCGTTCGCCCTGATGGTGATGGTGGATGTCTTTTTCCCGGAGCGGATCCGGGTCGGGAGCAACACCATCATCGGCTACAACTCGACGATTCTGGCGCATGAATATCTGATACGCGAGTACCGGCTCGGCGACGTCGTGATCGGCGACAACGTGATGATCGGCGCGAACGTAACGATTCTGCCCGGCGTAACGATCGGCGACGGCGCCGTCGTGGCGGCGGGCTCCGTCGTGCACAAGGATGTGCCGCCCGGCGCGTTCGTCGGGGGCAATCCGCTGCGGGATCTGCGGGTGGACAAGTGGCAGCCGGAGTAATAAAAAAATGCCGGTCGGAACGCAACGTTTGCCGGCCCCTCCGCGTCATATGTAATGAAAGCGTAAGGACGGGGAGGGGTGCGGGATGCACCGGGTTCGGACACCGGGACGGCGCGCCAAGGCGGTCATGATGGTCCTGTTGGCCGTATGGACGGCAATGCTCTTCGCGGCTCACGCATCCCGCGAAGTGGAAGCGCTTAATTTCCCAATTGAATCCCTGGATGAGCTCTCGGTTCACGCGGATATCGTGTTCGTGGGCACGGTGACGGACAGGATGAAAGACAGCGATACGGAGCATCGGTACACGTTCCGCATCGACATTCCGCTCAAGGGCGGGTTGGAGAAGAAATCGGAGTTGACGGCGCGCGTCCTGCAATTCGGCGATGAGGGCGTCCTCGACAAAGGTTCGTCCTACCTGGTGCTGCTCCAGAAGACGGCGGACGGCGGTTATACGATCGCCGGCGTTCATCAGGGCTTCATCAAACTGAAGAACGGCCGGGCCGAGTCGAGATATTACAGCCAGGAGGAAGTGGACCGGTATCTCGCCCGGTACGGCCTGAAGGTGAAGACGATCTATGAACGGCTCGTGCCGCAGGACACGCCGGCCGCGACGCGCCATTCCGTGCGGGATGCGACGTCGCCCGCGGTGCTGTGGACCGGCGGCCTCGCGCTGGCGGCGCTGCTGGCCTGGCTGTTCGCCCGGGCTGTTCGGCAGCGGCGGAATCGAATATGACGGTTTAGTGGTGTGATGCGGGCGGCCTCGGCTTGACGGGGCCGCCTCGTCGTGTTACGATACGGTCAATCCCTTTATTTTGGCAGTATGGTAACATATTAACGCTTTAACGAGATAAAGTAACTGCAGGTGACCCGTGCTATGGCCAAACCGAGAGGTTTCGAAAAACCGGCCGGCGTCAAGGATTATCTGCCCCATGTCGTGGCGAAACTGCGGCATATCGAGCAGCAGGTGCTCGAATGCATGAAGCGGTGGGGCTACGAGCAGATCATGACGCCGACAATGGAATATTACGATACGGTGGGCGTCGCCAGCGCGACGTCCGACAGCAAGCTGTTCAAATTGCTCAACAACCGGGGCACGACGCTTGTGCTCCGTTCGGACATGACGGCGCCGATCGCGCGCGTCGCCGCGTCGCTGCTCAAGGATGCGCCGCTGCCGCTTCGGCTTTCCTATCACGCGAACGTCTTCCGCGCCATTGAAGAGGAAGCCGGGCGGGAAGCGGAGTTCTTCCAGACCGGCGTCGAGCTGATCGGCGATCCGACGCCCGAGGCCGACGCCGAGGTCGTCGCGCTCGCGATCGCTTCGCTGCAGGCGGCGGGCGTGAGCCGGTTCAAGATTGCCATCGGCCACGTCGGCTTCCTGAACGGGCTGCTGGAGGAGAAGCTCAGCGAGAGCGCGGAGGCGCAGCGCGAGCTCAAAGCCTACCTGCTGAGCCGCGACCACGTCGGCTATCGCGAACGGCTCCGTTCGCTCGGGCTGCCGGAGCAGGCGGAGCGGGAGCTCGAAGACATTCTGCGCTTGCGCGGCGGTCAGGAAACGTGCCGGCAGGCGAAGAGTCTGAGCGGCGATCCGGCGGCGCGGGCGGCGATCGACCATCTGTGCGCGATCTGGGACGTGCTGGACGCATACGGCGTGACGGAACACGTGCTGATCGACCTGACGATGATCGGTGATTTCTCTTATTATACCGGAATGACGTTTGAAGGCTACGCGGCGGATCTCGGGTTCCCCGTCGTCAGCGGCGGCCGGTACGACAATCTGCTGGCGCAGTTCGGCCGGCCTTCGCCGGCGACGGGCTTCGCGCTGAAGACGACGCGCATCCTCGATCTTGTGGACGGCGGCGCGGACGAATCGGGCAGAGGCCGGACGCTGATCGGCTACGATGCTGCCGGACGAGCCGCCGCGCTGGCCGAAGCGGGCCGGCTGCGCGCCGAGGGCCTTGTTGCCGTGACGGCGCAGATGTCGGCCGAAGAAGCCGGGGCGCTGGAACGGGCGCTGCAAGCAGGCGGCCCGATCCTGCACAACGGCGCGGCTTACGAACGGTTCGAGCGTTTTGTCGGATCGACGGGCAAAGGCGCGGACGGAGGCGGTAAACATGCGTGACACGTTGATGGTCGCGATGCCGAAAGGGCGGATCTACAAGCAGGCGTCGCAGCTGTTCCGGGATGCGGGGCTGCCGATCCCGGACGATTTCGACGACAGCCGCAAGCTGATCTTCGATGTGCCCGATGCGGGGATGTCGTTCATCATGGCCAAGCCGGTCGACGTGCCGACCTATGTTGAATACGGCGTGGCCGATATCGGCGTCGTCGGCAAGGACGTGCTGATGGAAGAGAACAAGGATGTGTACGAGCTGCTGGATCTCGGCATCGCGAAGTGCCGGATGTCGGTGATCGGGCTGCCGGATTGGAAGCCCGTCATCCATCCGCGGGTGGCGACGAAGTATCCGAACGTCGCGTCGCAATATTTCCGCGAGCGGGGGCAGCAGGTCGAGGTGATCAAGCTGAACGGCTCGATCGAGCTGGCGCCGCTCGTCGGCCTGGCGGACCGGATCGTCGACATGGTCGAGACCGGCGCGACGCTGCGCGAGAACGGGCTCGTCGAGATGGAGACGATGTTCGACGTGACGAGCCGGCTCATCGCGAACCGGGTCAGCTACCGGATGAAGAACGAAGCGATCCAGGCTTTGTGCGACCGGCTGCAGCAGACGCTGCAGCGCGGCGCCCGGCCGTGAGGCGCGCAAGGCGGCCAGGAGCCGGACAGCGGGCGGCTGGCGGGGGCCGGAAGGCCGGCTGCTGACGGAAATTCGCGGGAGCGGCGGGTGCGGCCGGCGTGCGGACGTCTGAGCGGCGGCTCCGGATGGAATCTGGTGCATGTATGCACCAAATTGGGCGATCCCGGCGTTCCGTATGCGAATCTGGTGCATTTTTGCACCAAATTGGGCGATTCCGACGATTGGACCGCAAATCTGGTGCATTTTTGCACTACATTTGGACCTGTTCCGGCAAGTTGATGTGAATCTGGTGCATTTTTGCACCAAATTGGGCGATTCCGGCGTTTGGCGCATGAATCTGGTGCATTTTTGCACCAGATTGGGCGATACAGGCGCAGTGACGAATCAGTGAGGGGTGTGGGCCATGCGCATCATGGCGGCGAGCGCATTCAATCTGAAGCGCGAAGTCGAATACGGCAGCCCGGAGCAGAACGCGGCGGTCCGGGAGATCGTCGCGGCGGTGCGGACGAAGGGCGACGCGGCGCTGCTTGAGTTCACCGAGCGGTTTGACGGCGTGAAGCTTGAGGCGTCCGGGCTGAAGGTGACGGAAGAAGAAATCCAGGCGGCATACGGCCAGGTGGACGAGGAGTTCCTTGCCGCGATCCGCGAGGCGGCCGCCAACATTCGCGCCTTCCACGAGAAGCAGAAGCAGAAGTCGTGGATGGAGCCGGCGCCGGACGGCACGCTGCTCGGCCAGATCGTGCGGCCGCTGCGGCGGGTTGGCGTCTATGTGCCGGGAGGCAAGGCGGCCTATCCGTCCTCCGTCCTGATGAACGTCATTCCCGCACAGGTGGCCGGCGTGCCCGAGATCGTCATGGTGACGCCGCCGGCGACGGGCGGTCGGGCGGGGATCAACCCTTACATCCTCGTGGCGGCTGCCGAAGCGGGCGTGAAGGAGATCTACCGGGTCGGCGGGGCGCAGGCGATCGCCGCGCTCGCCTACGGCACGGAGACGATCGCGCCGGTCGACAAAATCTGCGGCCCCGGCAACATCTATGTGGCGCTGGCGAAGCGCGAGGTGTATGGCGCGGTCGATATCGACAGCATCGCCGGGCCGAGCGAGATCGTCGTGCTGGCCGACGGGTCGGCCGACCCGGTATATATTGCGGCCGACCTGCTGTCGCAGGCGGAGCACGACGAGATGGCGTCCGCGGTGCTCGTGACGCCCTCGGCCGGGCTTGCGAAGGCGGTGTCGGACGAGGTGGAGCGGCAGCTGGCCGATCTGCCGCGGGCGGCGATCGCGCGCAAGTCGATCGTCGACTACGGCGCGATTCTGACCGTCGATTCGCTGGATGAAGGGATCGCGGTCGTCAACCGGCTCGCGCCGGAGCATCTCGAGATCATGACGGCGGACCCGCTGGATGTCGCCGGGCGGATCGAGAATGCCGGCGCGATCTTCCTCGGCGCGCACAGCACGGAGCCGGTCGGCGACTATTTCGCCGGACCGAACCACATTCTGCCGACGAACGGCACGGCGCGCTTCGCGTCGGCGCTCGGCGTCGACGACTTCGTGAAGAAGTCGAGCCTGATCCGGTACAGCCGGGAAGCGCTGCTCAAGCACGGCGGCAAGATCATGGCGCTGGCCCGCCGCGAGGGGCTGGAGGCCCACGCCCGCGCCGTCGAGGTTCGGCTGATGAAGGAGCAAGTCAAAGATATTGGAATGAAAGAAGGCTGAAGCGATGACGGAACCGGTCAGACGCGCGGCGGACATCGCCCGCAAAACAGGCGAAACGGACATCAAGCTGAGCTTCGCGCTCGACGGGACGGGGGAGACGTTGATCGAGACGGACGTGCCGTTCCTCAACCACATGCTCGAGCTGTTCGCGAAGCACGGCCACTTCGATCTGAAGGTGCAGGCGAGCGGCGACGTCGAGGTCGACGACCATCATACGGTCGAAGACATCGGCATCTGCCTCGGCCGGACGATTCTCGAGGCGCTCGGCGACAAGCGCGGCATTCGGCGCTATGCGAACGTGTTCATTCCGATGGACGAGGCGCTGGCGCAGGTGGTGATCGACATCAGCAACCGGCCGCACCTCGAGTACCGGGCGGAATACCCGGCGCAGACGGTCGGCAGCTTCCACGTCGAGCTGGTGCATGAATTTCTGTGGAAGCTGGCGCTGGAGGCGCGCATTACGCTGCATGTCATCGTGCACTACGGGCGCAACACCCACCACATGATCGAAGCGGTGTTCAAGGCGCTTGGCCGGGCGCTGGACGAAGCGTCGAGCTTCGATCCGCGCGTGCAGGGCGTCCCGTCGACCAAGGGAGTGCTGTAACAACATGATCGCGATCATCGACTACGGCATGGGCAATCTGCACAGCGTCAGCAAGGCGGTCGAACGGCTCGGCCATGAAGCGAAGGTGACGAGCGACCCCGGGGAAATCCTCGCCGCTGACGGCGCGATTCTGCCCGGCGTCGGCGCGTTCGGCGACGCGATGCGCAATCTGCGCGAGACGGGGCTGGATGAGGCGGCGAAGGCGTTCGCCCGCTCGGGGAGGCCGATGCTCGGCATCTGCCTCGGCATGCAGCTCCTGTTCAGTGAGAGCGAGGAGCACGGCCGGCACGAAGGGCTCGGGCTGCTGCCCGGCCGCGTGGTCCGGTTCCAAGGGCCGTTCAAGGTGCCGCACATGGGCTGGAACCGGCTGAAGTTCGAGCGGGAGAATCCGCTGACGGAAGGACTTGATCCCGGCCACGTCTATTTCGTGCATTCCTACCATGTGCTTCCGGAGCATGAAGGCGATCTGCTGGCGACGACGGACTACCACGGTCCGGTCACGGCGATCGTCGGCCGCGGCGGGCTGTACGGCATGCAGTTCCATCCGGAGAAAAGCGGTGAGCTGGGCATGCGGCTGCTGGGCCGGTTCCTGTCGCTGACGACGAAGGTGCAGACCGAATCGTCGTGATCACGGCCCGGGGGACGGTGACTGTCCGCGGGACTGTGGACGCCCGGAATGCAGTGACCGCGGTCCAGGGCAGTGACGGCCCCGAGGTCGCTATCGGCCCAGGCGGCGGTGACCGCTACGGAGGTTGAAGATCGTTCGGGTGGCGGCAACCGCCCGGGAGAGGCGCGGGAGCAGCCCGCGGATCGATAGGGTGCAATGCGATGCGCGGTCCGGACGGATGAGGGGAGAACCGCGACCCGGACGGGCCGGCATGCGGAAAGGAGCCATCATGTTAGCGAAACGGATCATCCCGTGCCTGGATGTGAAAGACGGACGCGTCGTGAAAGGCGTCAATTTCGTCAATCTGCGCGACGCCGGCGATCCGGTGGAGCTCGCGGCGGCGTATGACCGGGAAGGAGCGGACGAGCTGGTCTTCCTCGACATCTCCGCTTCCCACGAAGGGCGGAAGACGATGGTCGATGTCGTGCGCCGGACGGCCGGCGAGATCACGATTCCGTTCACCGTCGGCGGCGGGATCGCGCATGTCGACGACATGAAGACGCTGCTTCGCGCCGGCGCGGACAAGATCGGCATCAATACGGCGGCGGTGCTCAATCCCGATCTGATCGCGGAAGGCTCGCGCGTCTTCGGCGCGCAGTGCATTGTCGTCGCGATCGACGCAAAGTTCAATCCCGAATGGGGAGAATGGGAAGTCTATACGCACGGAGGCCGCAAACCGACCGGCATCCGCGCGCTTGAGTGGGCGCAGCGGGCCGAAGCGCTCGGCGCCGGCGAAATTCTGCTGACGAGCATGGACAAGGACGGCACGAAAGACGGCTTCGACATCGCGCTGACGCGGGCCGTGTCCGAGCGGGTGTCGATTCCGGTCATCGCGTCGGGCGGCGCCGGCAAGGTCGAGCATTTCCACGAGGTGTTCGCGGAAGGGTTGGCGGACGCCGGGCTGGCGGCTTCGGTGTTCCATTACAAGGAAATGACGATCGGCGAGGTCAAGGACGATCTGCGCCGCAAGGGAGTGGAAGTGCGATGAGCGAACTGGCGGAGTCGATCCGCTGGAACGATGACGGGCTTGTGCCGGCCGTCGTCCAGGATGCGGTCAGCAAGGAAGTGCTGATGCTCGCGTACATGAACCGCGAGTCGCTGGCGAAGACGCTGGAAACCGGGGAAACCTGGTTCTGGAGCCGCTCCCGCGGGGAGCTGTGGAACAAGGGCGCAACCAGCGGACACAAGCAGAAGGTGAAGTCGATCGCTTACGATTGCGACGGCGACGCGCTGCTCGTCCAGGTGGAACAGATCGGACCGGCCTGCCACACGGGCAAGTACACCTGCTTCCATCACGAGATCAAGCCGGACGGAAACGCCGGGCGCGAGCCTGCGGCGGACCGGTTCCGGATGCTCGGCGAGCTGGAGCGGATCATTGCGAAGCGTTACGCGGAACGGCCGGAAGGCACCTATACGACGTATCTTTTTGAGAAGGGCATCGACAAGATTCTGAAAAAAGTCGGCGAGGAAACGGCGGAAGTGATCATCGCGGCGAAAAACCGGGACAACGACGAGCTGCGGTACGAGACGGCGGATCTCATTTTCCACATGATGGTGCTGCTGCGGGAGCGCGGGCTGCCGCTGGATGACGTCATGGCGGAACTTGCGAGCCGCGAAGGCAAGCCGACGACGAATAAAATGCGATGAAGATCGACTATCATACCCACCATGCGCGGTGCGGACACGCCGAGGGCTCGCTCGAGGATTATGTGAAGCGGGGCATCGGGATCGGGCTCGATCACATCGGCCTGTCCGACCATATGCCGCTCATCCATGTCGATCCGGCATCCTATTATCCCGGGATGGCGATGCCGATGGACGAGCTGCCGCGCTATGTGGAAGAAGCGTTCGCGCTGAAGGAGAAGTACAAGGGTGTCATCGAAGTCCGCGTCGGGCTCGAAGGCGACTACATCGAAGGGTACGAGGAAGAAATCGAGCGGATCGTCCGGGGATACCCGTGGGATTATGTCATCGGTTCGGTGCATTTTCTCGGCGAATGGGACATCACGGACTACCGGCAGACGGACGGTTGGAAAAGCCGCGATCCGATGGCCGTGTACGAGCAGTATTACGACGCGGTGTGCAAGGCGGCGGCGACCGGCTTCTACGACGTGATCGGCCACATCGACGTCATCAAGCGGTTCGGCGTGCAGCCGGGCGGCGATGTGACGCATCTGGAGGACATGGCGCTTGCGGCGGCGGCGAAAGCGGGCGTCGCGATCGAGCTGAACGCCTCGGGGCTCCGGATGCCGTGCGCGGAGATGTTCCCGTCGCGGCGGATGCTGGTAAAGGCGCGCGAGCTCGGCATTCCGGTCACGCTCGGTTCGGACGCGCATCAGCCGGAGCGGCTGGGGCAGTATCTCGACGAGGCGGGGGCGGCGCTGAAGGATGCGGGGTACGCGCAGCTTGCGACGTTCGAAGGACGCAGGCGGATTCTCGTCGATTTTTGAAAAAGACCGTCGCCGATGTATAATGAAATTGACATGCGGCTCGAAACGGATTCGCAAAATTTCAGGAGGGTATCATGTTCAGCGATAAGGTGCGTATTTTCTCGGGGTCGTCGAACCAACTGCTGGCGGAGCGCATATGCGCGGAGCTCGGCTGCACCCTGGGCAGAATCAAGATTTCGCGCTTCAAGAGCGGCGAAGTCTACGTTCACTACGAGGAGTCGGTCCGCAACTGCGACGTCTTCCTCGTCCAGTCGTTCTCTCATCCGATCAACGAGCATTTTGTCGAATTGCTCGTCATGATCGACGCGGCGAAGCGGGCGTCCGCGCGGACGATCAACATTATGATCCCGTATTATGGCTACGCGCGGCAGGAACGCAAATCGGCGCCGCGGGAGCCGATCTCGGCGAAGATGGTGGCGGACGTGCTGACGACGGTGGGCGCAGACCGGATCATTACGCTCGATCTGCACGCTCCGGCGATCCAGGGATTCTTCAACATTCCGGTGGATCACCTGACCGCGCTTGACCTGATCAGCGATTATCTGAAATCGAAGAACATTCGCAATCCGGTCGTCGTTTCGCCGGATGCAGGACGGGCGTCGACGGCGGAGAAACTGGCAAACTACCTGAACGCGCCTTTCGCCATCATGATCAAGAAACGCCCGAAACACAACGAATCCGTCATTACGCATGTCATCGGCGATGTCGAAGGACAGACGCCGATCATCATCGAAGACCTGATCGACACCGGCTCGACGATCATCAACGTCGTGGAGAGTCTGAAGGAACGCGGGGCGGAAGACGCAATCGTCTGCGCGACGCACCCGCTGTTCTCGAATCCGGCCATCGAGAAGCTCGGCCATCCGAACATTCGCGAAGTGGTCGTGACGGACTCCATTTTCCAGCCGGATCTGTCGGAGGACCGGTTCAAAGTCATCAGCGTCGCGCCGATGCTGGCGGAAGCGACCCGGATCATCATCCAGGGCGGTTCGATCAGCACGCTGTTCAAGAATGCGGGCGTCTAGAACCCGTGATGTGATATAATCGATGCAAAATCGAAGCACGGGAGGTGCCTGATCGTATGCGCAAGAAGAACAAAGCGGCGCCCCGCGCGAAAATCATCCCGATCCAGCTGGACGCCGCCTTCTTTTATGAACGTGCGGTCCGGTCGCTGGACCGCTTCCGCTACGACAAGGCACTCCGCTATTTTCGCAAGGCTGTCGAATACGAGCCGGACAATCCGGTGAATCATTGCAACATGGCGGGCATTCTGTCCGAGATGGGCAACTACGAGGAATCGAACAACATCCTGAAGAAGGTGCTGGACGAACTCGACCCGTCGATGACGGAATGCTGGTTCTACATGGCGAACAATTACGCCAACATGGAAATGTACGAGGCGGCGGAGGAAGCGCTCGTCCAATATCTGGAAGAAGACGCGGACGGCCAGTTTCTCGAGGAAGCGGAAGAGATGATGGATCTGCTTCACTACGAGCTGGACCGGCCGCTGAAGCAGCCGGTCGTGAAGGCGCGCGGCCGGCTGCACGACCATGAGCGCGCCCGGCAGCTGCTCGAGGAAGGGAAGTTCGTCGAGGCGGTCAAGCTGCTGAAGACGATCATCGAGGAGCAGCCCGAATTTCTGGCGGCGCGCAACAATCTGGCGCTCGCCTATTATTACATGGGCCTGTTCGATCAGGCGGCGGACACCGTCCGGGATGTGCTGAAGATGGACGCGGGCAATCTGCACGCGCTGTGCAATCTCGCGATCTTCCGCATGCACAATGGCGGCCGGGAGGAAGCGCTGGCGATCGTCGGGGCGCTGCGCAAGATGGTGCCGATGCAGCCGGAGCTGGCGTTCAAGCTCGCGACGACGATGGGCATTCTCGGCGAGCATGAGGCGGCGTACGGCCATTTCCGGCGGCTGCTCCGCGAGCTGTCCGGCCATCGGGACCCATGCCTCCTGCACTACACGGCCGTCGCGGCCAGCAACATCGGCCGCCTGGATGAAGCCGCGCGGCTGTGGAAGGAGGCGGCGCTGCTCGATCCGGAAGCGGGCGTGGCCGAGTATTATTTGCAGCATCTGGACGACCTGAAGTCCGGCAGGATGTCTCCGCCGTCCAGCTACCACTATCATCTGCCGTTCGAGGAGCAGCTCCGGCGCTGGGAAGGCTCGGGCGACGAGCTGCCCGAACGGATGAAGCGGGACCCGCTCGTCCGCTCGTCGTTCTTCTGGGCGCTGCGCCACGGCGACCGCAGGATGAAGCTGCAGGTCATCCAGGCGTTCAGCCTCGTCGGGGACGACGAGGTGAAGGAGGCGCTGCGCGAATTTTTGAGGCTGCCCGAGGAAGACGACATGCTCAAGCGCGTCGCGGTCTTCGTCCTGCGCGGCATCGGAGACAACGGGCCGATCGAGGCGGTGCTGGGCGGAGAGCGGGTGGTCATCGAAGCGAACCGGATGCCGGTCCGGATGCCCGCCGCGAACGCGCGGTGGCAGGCGGTCATCGAGGCGGCGATGCAGCGCATCAAGAACCGCTTTGACGCGGTGCAGCAGCACGATCTGCTGACGCTGTGGGCGGAGTTTCTGCAGCGGCTGTATCCCGAGACGCCGGTCATCCGCAAGGCGGAAGGATGGGCGGCGGCGCTCGAGTATCTGACGGCGAAAATGCACCGCAAGGGGATCACCTTCGAGGAAGCGGCGATGCGCTACGGCGTGTCGGCGGCGACCGTGTGCAAGCATGTCCGCCGGATCGACGAGGTGTGCGGCATCCGGGACAGGATGAAGGCGGCGCACATGCAGGGCGAGGCCGAGGGCGATTAGCGCGGGCGCGCGGGAACGGCGTTTATCGCGGGTGTCATCGTCAAGACGTCATCGTCCTTGGCAGGATATACAGGCTCTGAGCGGGCAGATTAACGGCAGGCGGCGTGCGGATCGCGGATCCGGGATCTGCCGGCCATGCCGGGAAGCAGGAGGGAGACCAGAATGACGGTATATCGATCGATCATTATCGGCACGGGCCCGGCGGGCCTGACGGCGGCGATTTATCTGGCGCGGGCGAACTTGAACCCGCTCGTCATCGAAGGGCCGGAGCCGGGCGGGCAGCTGACGACGACGACGGAAGTCGAGAACTTCCCGGGATTCCCGGACGGCATCATGGGACCTGAACTGATGGCGAACATGCGCAAGCAGGCCGAGCGGTTCGGCGCCGAATTCAAGACGGGCTGGGTGAACCGCGTCGATCTGTCGAAGCGGCCGTTCACGCTCGAGGTCGAGGGCATGGCGGAGCCGCTGCAGGCGGAGACGCTGATCATCTCGACCGGGGCTTCCGCGAAATATCTCGGCATCCCGGGCGAGAAGGACAACGTCGGCCGCGGCGTCAGCACGTGCGCGACTTGCGACGGGTTCTTCTTCCGCGGCAAGAAAATCGTCGTGGTCGGCGGCGGCGACTCGGCGATGGAGGAAGCGAACTTCCTGACGCGCTTCGCGACGGAAGTGAAGCTGGTGCACCGCCGGAACGAGCTGCGCGCGTCGAAGATCATGCAGGACCGCGCGCGGGCGAACGAGAAGATCAGCTGGCATCTGAACCGGACGCCGCTTGAAGTGGTGGCCGGTCCGCTCGGCGTCACCGGGCTGAAGGTGCGCAACAACGAGACGGGTGAAGAAGAGCTGATCGAGGCGGAGGGCGTTTTCGTCGCGATCGGCCATACGCCGAACACGAAGTTCCTGGACGGCCAGATCGAGACCGATGAGCAGGGCTACATCATCGTGAAGCCGGGGACCACCGAAACGAATGTGCCGGGCGTGTTCGCCTGCGGCGATGTGCAGGACAAGAAGTACCGCCAGGCCATCACGGCGGCGGGCAGCGGCTGCATGGCGGCGCTCGAGTGCGAACGGTTCCTCGAAGGCAACGCCGTGCACGATTGGAGTCATTCGCTGTAAGCTGCAATAAGTATGGCATGCGGGAATCCGCCGACGGAAGGAGCATCCGGCCGTCGGCGGTTTTTTTGACGCTGCCGAACCGCGATCGCGTCTGCATGATTCGATGAAAGTTTTCTTATCTCAACGCCTTCGACATCTTCAACTTCGGCTTTCTCGCAAGTGCCAGGATGCCTGCGGCAATGTAGAAAAGACCGGGTATGGCGGCAAACAGGGAAACGAAGCATAATGCTACAGACACGATGATCAAGCCCCAGCCCGCAACGGCGGCATTCCGGTTGCCCTTGAGCAGCCAGACGGCGCACAGCCCGAGGGCGATGCCGATCAACCCGGGGGTGATAAACATCGTCCCTGCCTGACCCAGCTGCTCCAAGGTGTATGCATTTTCGCTTTCGCTCCATCCTTCTTCCAGGTACTGCAAAAACTTTTCGCTTTTCGTCAGATACAGAAAGACAATGCCGGTTCCGACCATGACCAGGCTTGCAATAATCCCAAGAACGCTTAAAGCAATTTCAAATGTACGTTTCATTCGTGCTACTCCTCCGTCTTGAGTGATTTTATTTGTGTCCTGGGTGAATGAATATTTTATTATTCATTCATTATGCTGCAAAAAACGCGCATCATTGCTGATGCTTCGGCTTCGTCAGCCCGTTGATGATGAATTCAATCAAATATTGCATCACTTTCGGAAAATGCTCGATGCCGATCTCCTCTTTATGCATGTCGATGCAAACCAGCGAATCGAAGAAAACGGGCAGCAGCTCCTCATCGATATCATCCCGCAGCAATCCCTGCCGCTTCCAGCTGCGCAGCAGATCCAAGAAAAATTCCCGGACGGAATCCATGCTGCGGCCGTCTTCATCCCGGTAATGCTTCTCGAGTTCCTTGTAGAAGTCGCGATTATACCACTCCTTCAAAATCGGGTTCGCCTGGATGGCCTCCTGGTTTTCCCTGAGCAGCCTGCCGACGAGCTGCACCGGCTCCTGCCTCAGATCCAGCGTTTCGATCAGGCGATGTTTCAGCTTTTCATTTTCCTTTTTGTAGATTTCAATGAAAAGCTGTTCCTTGGAAGCGTAGTAATTGTAGAAGGTGCCTACGCCAATACCCGCTTTTTCGGCTATTTCTTTGATGTTCGTTTTTTTGAACCCTTTTGCACTGAACAGCTCCTTGCCGCAATCGAAAATCGCGGTTTTGATGTCCACTTCGCGTTCCTTCCCTTTCTGGTGAATGAATATTTTTTCGTTCATTCACATTTAAGCACACCTACTTACGCCCTGTCAACAAGGACAAAGGCAGTATCCGCGACCATGACAGGCCGCCCGCATTCTTGACCTCGACATACCGTTCGCTTATAGTGAAAAGAGCAGTTAACACAGTGATTGAGGTGGCCTTGTCATGTCGGGTAAGCTTTACGTCGGCCTGGATGTCGGCGGTACAGCGATTAAAGCGGGCGTATGCAGCGAGGACGGCAAGCTGCTGCATACCTTCGAAGGACCGACCGAGAATGAGAAAGGCAGCGACCGGGTAATGGCCAATATGGCCCAATATGCCCGTACCGTTGTTGAGCAAATGTCCGCTTCCTGGGACGACGTCGAAGGCGTCGGCCTCGGCGTGCCGGGATTCCTGGACATTCAGAACGGCGTTCTGCTCACCTCGCCCAACCTTGTTCTGCGGAATGCGCCGCTGAAGAGCTATCTCTCCGAACAGCTCGGCAAGCCGGTGCTGATCAACAATGACGCGAACGTGGCGGCGCTAGGCGAAGCGTGGGGCGGCGCAGGACGCGGCGTGTCCGATTGCGTGATGTACACGCTCGGCACGGGTGTCGGCGGCGGCATCATCATCGGCGGCCGCATCGTCGTCGGCTTCAACGCGATGGCCGGCGAGCTCGGGCATATCGCCATTGTGCCCGATCTGGAAGCCATTCAATGCGGCTGCGGCAAGAAAGGCTGCCTGGAGACGGTATCGTCCGCTACGGGCATCATCCGGATGGCCAAGGACGCGGTGGCGCGCGGCGACCTGGCGCCGCTGGCCGGTCTGGATACGATCACGGCGAAGGACGTCTTCGACGCGGCGAAAGCCGGCAATGAGACGGCGGCGCGCATCGTGCAGCGCGCGGCGCACTATCTCGGCAAGTCGATGGCCCTTGTGTCGGTCGTCGTCAACCCGCAGCGGTTCATCATCGGCGGCGGCGTTGCCAAAGCGGGCGAGTATCTGTTCGAGCAAATCCGCGAAGCGTATTTCAAGCATGCTCTGGAAGCTGCTTCGAAGGGCGTGGAAATCGTGCCGGCCGAACTCGGCAACAACGCGGGGGTCGTCGGCGCAGCAGGGCTCATTCTGCGTTCTTGATGAACGTGCAGGCCGGTTGCGACCGGCCTGTTCGTTATTCCCGGCCGCCATTCGCTGCGGTGATGGGGCGGCCGGGCGGTTCATACGCTATAAGATAGACATTTGGAAGTTTCGACGCTGATTCGGATGCGCCTTGCCGGAAGAAGGATGGCGCGGGCCGTTTTTACTTGATTCGGGGGAGGGGATGCCGCCATGACCGGCGGAACGGCAGTCCCAAAATTGGTCATCATTACGGGCATGTCGGGCGCGGGCAAGACGATTGCGGTCCAGAGCTTCGAGGATCTGGGCTTCTTCTGCGTCGACAACCTGCCGCCCGTGCTCATCCCGAAGTTCGCCGAGCTGATCGAGTCGTCCAGCGGCAAGATCGGCAAGGTGGCGCTCGTCATCGATCTGCGCGGCCGGGAGTTCTTCACCGCGCTGTCCGAGTCGCTGGCCTACACGCAGGAACATTTCACGATCGGCATCGAGATTCTGTTCCTCGACGCGACGGACAGCGTGCTCGTCCAGCGGTACAAGGAGAGCCGGCGCCGGCATCCGCTTGCCGACGGCGGCGTGCCGCTTGAAGGCATCCGGCTGGAGCGCCGGCTGCTGGAGGACCTGAAAGGGATCGCGACCCATGTGATCGATACGAGCAGCCTGAAGCCGTCGCAGCTGAAGGCGCTCATCGCCGATCGGTTCTCCGAAGCGAACCGGGAAACGTTCGTCGTGAATCTGACGTCGTTCGGCTATAAATACGGCATTCCAATTGACGCGGATCTGATCTTCGACTGCCGGTTCCTTCCGAATCCGCATTATGTCGAGCATCTGCGGCCGAACACCGGGAAGGATCCGGAAGTGTACGAATATGTCATGAAATGGCCGGAGACGCAGACGTTTCTGTCGAAACTGGTCGACATGCTGCAATATCTGATTCCGATGTACAAGAAAGAAGGCAAAAGCCAGCTCGTCGTCGGCATCGGCTGCACCGGGGGCAAGCATCGATCCGTCGCAATCGCCGAGTACCTCGCCCGCACGCTGGGCAACAGCGAGACGGAGACGGTGCGTGTCGGCCACCGGGACGCCGAGCGCGACCGGCACTGACGGGGTGAAGACATGAAGTCCCGCACGCCGTCCGTGTCGCCCCCATTGCCGAAAGTCGTCGTCATCGGCGGCGGCACCGGGCTGTCCGTCATGCTGCGCGGCTTGAAGGAGAAGCCGCTCGATCTGACGGCCATCGTCACGGTTGCCGATGACGGAGGCAGTTCCGGCGTCCTGCGCCAGGAGCTGCAGATTCCGCCGCCGGGCGATATCCGCAACGTGCTGATGGCGCTCGCGAATGTGGAGCCGCTGCTCTCGCGGCTGCTCCGCTACCGTTTCCCCGCCGGCAGCGGATTGGCCGGCCACAGCTTGGGCAACCTGATGTTGGCGGCGATGACCGACATCGCCGGCGATTTCGTCACAGGCGTGCGCGAGCTGAGCCAGGTGCTCGCCGTGCGCGGCCGGGTGCTGCCCGCCGCCGCGCAGGGCACCGTGCTGAAGGCGGTCATGGAAGACGGCAGCATCGTCGTCGGCGAATCGCAGATTCCGAAAGCCCGCGGCAGAATCCGCCGCGTCATGATTGAACCGCCCGGGGTCGAGCCGCTGCCGGAGGCGGTGGAGGCGATCCGCGAGGCGGATTGCATCCTGATCGGCCCGGGAAGCCTGTATACGAGCATCATGCCGAATCTGCTCGTGAAGGGACTTGCGGAAGCCATCGTCGCTTCCGATGCCATGAAATTGTTCATTTGCAACGTCATGACCCAGCCGGGCGAGACGGACGGTTACACGGTGAGCGACCATCTCGACGCCATTGAGGCGCATGTCGGCGCGCCATTGTTCCACGGCGTCATCGTGAACAACGGCGAGATTCCGCCGGATGTGCTGTCCAAGTATGCGGAGGAAGGCGCCTCGGTCGTCGTCTGCGACGAAGAGGAGCTGCGGCGGCGGGGCATCCGCGTCATCGCGGATCGGCTGATCAAGGTGCAGACCTATCTGCGGCACGACGCCGCGAGGCTCAGCCATCACATCGAGCGGCTGGTTCAAGATTGGATATCCGGGAAGAGGTGATGCGGATGTCTTTCGCGGCCCAGACCAAGAAAGAACTCACGATGATTGAATCTGCGCCTTGCTGCGAACTGGCGGAGCTCTCGGCTCTCATCCGGATGAACGGTACGGTGCAGCTGTCGAACCGGAAGATTGTACTGGATGTCTCGACGGAGAACGCGGCGATCGCGCGGCGCATTTTCACCCTGCTCAAGCGTCGGTTCGGCGTTCAGGCCGAGCTGCTGGTGCGGAAGAAAATGCGGCTGAAGAAGAACAACGTGTACATCGTCCGTGTTCCGACGATGGTGGAGGACATTCTGTCCAAGCTTGCCATCGTGTCGGAAGGGTTCGTGTTCCGCCAGGGAATCGACAAGAACATCGTGCGCAAGGCGTGCTGCAAGCGCTCCTACCTGCGCGGCGCGTTTCTGGCCGGGGGCTCGGTCAACGATCCGGAAGGATCGTCCTATCACCTGGAGATCGCGACGCAGTACGAGGAGCATTGCCGGGCGCTGGTGGAACTGGCGAACAAATACCGGCTCAACGCGCGCTGCATCGAACGGAAGAAGGGCTTTATTTTCTACATCAAAGAAGGGGAGAAGATCATCGAGCTCCTGGGCATCATCGGCGCGCATCAGGCACTCTTCAAGTTTGAGGACGTGCGGATCATGCGCGACATGCGCAATTCGGTGAACCGGATCGTCAACTGCGAGACGGCCAATCTGAACAAGACGATCGGCGCGGCCGTCCGCCAGATCGACAACATCAAACTGCTGCAGAAGGTGATCGGCCTCGAAAATCTGCCCGAGAAGCTGCGCGAAGTGGCGGAGGTGCGGCTCGCCCATCCGGACATCAACCTGAAGGAAGTGGGCGATCTGCTGAAGGGCAATGTCAGCAAGTCGGGTGTCAACCACCGGCTGCGAAAAATCGACGAATTGGCCGAGAAAATCCGGAACGGCACGCTCTGACGGCGCAAACCTAGTCTGACGCCCCAAATAATGTTATAATACTTGCATGATCTATGGGCCTCCGCAGGCACGGGAAGGTGCGCTTGTGAGGAGCGAGCCGAGCATCGGGCCGATAATTTCTGGACAGGGGGAAAAAGTGCATGATCAAGCAACCGGTGGTCGTTCGTCTGAAGACGGGCCTTCACGCACGGCCGGCTGCGCTTTTCGTACAGGAAGCGAACAAATTCTCAGCTGAAATCTTCGTGGAGAAGGACGACAAAAAAGTAAACGCGAAGTCCATCATGGGCATCATGAGCCTCGCGATCAGTTCGGGCACGGAGGTCACCATCAGTGCGGACGGTTCCGACGCAGAACAGGCTGTAAACGCTTTAGTCCAACTGGTCAGCAAGGAAGAGCTGGAGAACCAGTAACGGGGCTTGAAAGGGCAAAAGGGACGGATCCCGGCGGATCCGTCCCTTTGCCTTGGGATCGGGGTCGAAAGAAGCAAGCCGGACGGCGCAGCCGCCGGCCGGGCCATAAAGACAAAAACTGCCGAATCGGCAGCCAGATCAGAGAGAGGTTTTCGGGTCCAGATTGCGCGAACGAATCGCTTCTTCGATCAATTGAATAAATTCGGCAGACAATCCCATCGCGACAGCTTCGTGGTACACTTCGAGCAGATGCTCGTCCGTGAGCGGCCGAAGCAGGATCATCTTGTCGTGCACTATGGGATATTCGCCGTCAGGCAGAGTGGTGTGCGTCGATCGCGTGGCTGCCACGTTGATCACTCCATCCAAATTTCTCAGAACTCGCCTTCATTTGTAGGAAATTGGAACTTGCTGTGTCTTTATCATAACACGGTTTTCGCTGGGAGTGGTTTGCCATTCACACATGTAAATTGTGGTTGACAAATGTAAGGATTTGTGATATTAAAACAAAAACATCCGCCCGAAAGGCGGATGTTTTTTGTATTGAGCCTTTTGCATAATTTCGTTTTGAAGCCAGCTTCATAGGGAGTCCTCAACTAGCA
>NZ_CAJRAY010000070.1:0-20359 GCF_907165215.1 Thermobacillus xylanilyticus
CCATAGTGACATTATCTCAGAACAGTTATACCGTGACATTATCACAGAACAACGACACAGGCGAATGACGGACGGTGGCGCATCCCGGTGCGATATGGTACAATGATTATTCGTCCAATACCGTCAGCTTAAGCCGCGGGCGAGTGCGACGGGGAATCAAGGAGGTTGCCGATGGCCACGCCGAGCATGGAAGATTATCTGGAGCGCATCTATCGACTGATCGACGAGAAAGGCTACGCCCGCGTTTCCGACATCGCGGAAGGTCTAGACGTCCACCCGTCGTCTGTCACGAAGATGATCCAGAAACTCGACAAGGACGATTATCTGGTGTACGAGAAATATCGCGGTCTCGTCCTGACGGCCAAAGGCAAGCGGATCGGCAAGCGGCTCGTCGACCGGCACAAGCTGCTCGAGACGTTTCTGGAGCTGATCGGCGTCCGGGAAGAGAACATCTACCAGGACGTGGAAGGCATTGAACATCACCTGAGCTGGGACTCGATCACCTGCATCGAGACGCTCGTCGAATATTTCAAGCGCGATCCGAAGCGGCTGGAAGAGCTGGCCGCCGTAAGGCGTGAACTGGAAAACGAATGACCGCATGCGACAAAGCGACCCGCCGACGATCCATCGTCAGCGGGTCGCTTTGCGCATTCGGCAGCTTCAGTGGTATCTCGGCCTGTCCTCGTCATCGTCCCGGCCGCCTTCGATCACCTTGAACGGCGCGGATTTGCGCCGGGACGCGGCGCCGGTCTTCCGCCGTTCGCGCGCGGACGGCCGCGGCGGCCGGTACTCCCGCCGGCTGCGGCCTGGCGGAAACTTGTAAAGCAGGAACACGATGCCGAAGACGACGGCGGGGATGATGAGATCGATCGGCCTGTCAATCAGCATTGCGACGAGGCCGATCGCGGCAAGCGTCAGCAGGATGGCCGACACCGGGGTGAGTCTCCTGCGCATGGGCGTTCCCCCTTCAACTTCACGCATTGACAGCAGCTTGTCCCGGCTGTTCCGAGATCTGGGCGTCAAGCTCGCGCATCCGGTTGAACGATGCAATCGAGACCGCGACCTGATCGTCCGTCGGTTCCTTCGTCGTCAGCAGCTGCAGCCACAACCCGGGATAACCGAGATAGCGGAGCACGGGAATGTCGCGCACCGCGTTCGTCAGCCGCAGCACCTCGTAGGATACGCCGAGCACGACGGGCAGCAACAGAATGCGGATGTAGATTCTTTCCCAGATGCTGTTCCATTCGAAGAACGGCATGGAATAGAGAATGACGCCGACGATGACCGACAGCACGATGAAGCTGCTGCCGCACCGGTAGTGCAGGCGCGTATATTTCTGCACGTTCTGCACGGTCAGTTCCTCTCCGGCTTCGTAGCAGCTGATCACCTTGTGCTCCGCGCCGTGATACTGGAACAGCCGTTTGATGAGCGGTGTGAACGAGATCGCGTACAGATAGCCGAGCAGGAAGATGATCTTGATCAAGCCTTCGATCAGATTGTGCAGCACGATATTGTCAAACGATTTGCCGAAGAGCAGCTCCTCCACGGCCGCGGGCACGACGGTGAAGGCAAGCTTGCCGAGCACGAACGAAATGACGCCCGCGACGGCGACGCCGAATATCATCGACAGACTCCAGAACGAGCCGCCGTCTTCCTTCTTGTCCTTCTCCGCGGTGTCCTTGCCGTCCGCGCCGGCTTCGTCTTCCGCATACTGCTCGATCGAAAAGTTGAGATGCTGCGAACCCTTGGCGCTCGAATCGATCAGCCCGACGATGCCCCGGACAAACGGGACTTTGAGCAGCGTCTTCACCCACGGTTTCGTCGTTTTCGGCATTTCATAGAATACGATTTCATCGTTTTTCCGGCGGACCGCCGTCACATTCACATGCTTTCCGGAGAACATGACGCCTTCGATAACGGCCTGGCCGCCGTACAGGGCGGGTTTAGTCTGAGGCAAAGCGCGTTCCACCTTTCTTAATTGCCGGTTCGAAAATGGCGTGCAAAATCATTGTACTTGATTCGGGCGGCGATTGCCAACGGCTGCGGCGAGCCTTGCGGGAGAATGGCGGTTTTCGCGGCAAGGCATACTAGCAATCGCAGACAGTTTGAATGCGGGAAAGGAGGTTCCGCCCATGTCCGGCATCTGGCACGAAGCCCGCAGCCGCAGGCGGGAAGGCGGGACGAACTCATGGGCGCACGCGGCCTCGATCGGCTTTTATGCCGGGCTGATCTGGGGGCTGATCCACTGGCTGTGCGAGCTGCTCAAGTTCACGTCCGTGCATGCGGGGTATTGGATTGAACCGTTCTTTCTGCGGAAATTCCTGGTTTCGCCGATCGGACACGCGGCGGGCATCGCGTCGTTCATCCTGTTCTCCATCGTCGCGGCGCTTCTGTATCGGGCGGCGTTCATCCGCTTCCGCGGACCGTGGGCGGGCATCCTCTACGGCACGGCCTGGTGGGCCGCCATATTTGCGGCGATCGGGCCGATGTCCGGGATGATGGAGCCGCTGAACCGGATCGGCTGGGCCACGATCTGGACGGAGTGGAGCATCCATATGCTGTGGGGTTTGTTCATCGGCTATTCGATCGCGTTCGAGTTTCATGATTCGGCGCAAGGCGAACCCGCGAAAGCGGGGTGAACCGGGAAGCCCGGGCGCTCGGCCCGGGCTTCCCATCGCACAGGCCGGCCGAAGGCCCGGGCAAGCCGCCCGGGCCTTCGCGCCGTGCCCGGCGTTGCCGGCGATGCAGACCGCTTCTCAAAAGTATCCAAACTGTGATAAAATATCATGTATCTGTGCGTATCTGTAAGCGAGAGGTGCAACATGCCCAAAGTGCTGGTGCTGAACGGACCGAACCTGAACATGCTCGGCGTCAGGGAACCCGGCATATACGGAACGGTTACGCTGGAGTCGATCGAAGCGTCGCTGCGCGAGGCCGCGGGAAGGCTCGGCGTCGAGATCGAATGCTTCCAGTCGAACCACGAAGGCGCCCTGATCGACCGCATCCATGAGGCGTTCGGCCGGGTGGACGGCATCCTGATCAATCCCGGTGCGCTGACCCACTACAGCTATGCGCTGCGCGACGCGCTCAGCGCCGTCGCGCTGCCGGTGGTGGAAGTGCATCTGTCGAACATTCACAAGCGCGAACCGTTCCGGCATGTGTCGGTGATCGCGCCGATCGCCGTCGGCCAGATCGCCGGTTTCGGCGCCCTCGGCTACGAGCTCGGGCTGACGGCGCTGGCCCGGGCGATCGAAGCGCGGGCCGGATCGGACGGCAAGGGAGCGTGACGTTAATGAAGACGGAGAGCCGGATTCAGGCGCTTCGCGCCGAACTCGAGGCGGCCGGCCTTGAGGCGATGCTTGTTTCTTCAGATGTCAACCGCCGTTACCTGAGCGGCTTCACGGGCACGGCGGGCGCGTTGCTGTTCACGCCCCGCGGCCAATACCTGCTGACGGACTTCCGATACATGACGCAAGCTCCGGCGCAGGCGCCGGACTATACGGTCGTGGAGCATGCGCCGGACATGATGGACACCGTGGGGGCGCTGCTCGCCGAAGCGGGCGTGAAGAAGCTCGGCTTCGAGGAGCGGCATGTGTCGTACACCGACTGGTCCGCTTGGTCGAAGGCGCTCTCGCCCGTGGAGCTTGTGCCCGTCGACGGAATGGCCGAGAGACTCCGGGTGAAGAAGGATGCGGACGAGATCGCCGTCATCCAGGAGGCGGCCAAGCTCGCGGACGCGGCATACGCGCATATTCTCCATTTCGTCCGTCCTGGCGTGACGGAACTGGATCTTGCGGCCGAACTCGAGTCGTTCATGCGCAAGAACGGCGCGGCCGGTCCGTCATTCGACACGATCGTCGCATCCGGCGAGCGGTCGGCGATGCCGCACGGCGTCGCGAGCGGCCGCAAGCTGCAGCCGGGCGAGTTCGTGACGTTCGATTTCGGCGCGTACTATCAGGGTTACTGCTCCGATCTGACGCGCACGATCGTCGTCGGCGAGCCGACCGACCGCCATCGGGAGATTTACGCCATCGTGCTCGAGGCGCAGGAACATGCCCTGGCGAACTTGAAGCCCGGCATGACGGGGCGAGAGGCGGACGCCTTGACGAGGGACATCATCGCAAGGTATGGTTATGGTGAGTTTTTCGGACACGGCACGGGTCACGGCATCGGTCTGGAGATCCATGAGGCGCCCAGGCTGTCGCAGCGCAGCGATGCGGTGCTTGTGCCCGGCATGGTCGTGACCGTCGAGCCCGGCATCTACATACCGGGATTCGGCGGCGTACGGATCGAAGACGACGTCGTCGTCACGGATACCGGGATCCGCGTGTTAACTTCATCCCCGAAATCGTTCTTCGCGACGGGGTAGGCCAAGGCAAGGCGGGCCGGCAGCGCCGGCTCCAATGATGCAGGGAGGAAGAGAAAAAGTGATTTCAGTCAACGATTTCAGAACCGGTCTTACGATTGAAGTGGACGGTGAAATTTTCTCCGTTCTCGAATTCCAGCACGTGAAACCGGGCAAAGGCGCGGCGTTCGTCCGTTCGAAACTGAAAAATCTGCGCAACGGCAACATCGTCGAGAAAACGTTCCGCGCGGGCGAGAACGTGAACCGGGCGCAGATCGAAAACCGCGAGGTTCAATACCTGTACAACTCCGGCAACGAATACACGTTCATGGACAACGAGACGTTCGACCAGTTCACGCTGGACAAGAAGCAGCTTGAATGGGAGATCAACTTCCTGAAAGAGAACATGAACGTCCACATCGTCAGCTATCAGGGCGAAATCATCGGCATCAACCTGCCGAACAGCGTCGAGCTCAAAGTCGTCGAGACGGAGCCCGGCATCCGCGGCAACACGGCGACGGGCGCGACGAAGAACGCGAAGCTGGAAACCGGATTGAACGTTCAGGTGCCGCTGTTCATCAACGAAGGCGACGTGCTCCTGATCGACACCCGCGAAGGCAAATACATTTCCCGCGCCTGATGTGCGGAAGCATGGCCGTCCGGAACGCCGGACGGCTTTCTCATGCAGCCGCGCGGCAAGGTGTGAAATTTTCTATACCGGACATCTGTCTTGATGCTATAATATTGACCTGTATGTGATTGATTCGGATAGGAGTGAGACAGCATTGTCGTTGATCGTAATGAAATTCGGCGGCAGCTCGGTCGGCACGCCGGATCGGATGCGGCACGTCGCCGGGCGCATCCTGGCGCGGCAGCGTGAGGGGCACGACATCGTCGTCGTCGTGTCGGCCATGGGGGATACGACGGACGACCTGATCGACCTGTCGAAGCAGCTTAATCCGAACCCGCCGGCGCGCGAGATGGATATGCTGCTGACGACCGGGGAACAAGTGTCGATCGCTTTGCTCGCCATGACGATCCAGGCGATGGGCGGCGAAGCGATGTCGCTGACCGGCTGGCAGGCCGGCATCACGACGGAGCCCGTTCACGGCAGGGCGAAGATCGCTGACATTGCGCCGGATCGGGTCCATGCCGGACTGAAGGAAGGCCGCATCGTCATCGTGGCCGGCTTCCAGGGCGTGACGGAAGCGGGCGAGATCACGACGCTCGGCCGCGGCGGCTCGGACACGACGGCCGTTGCGCTGGCCGCCGCCCTGAATGCCGATCTGTGCGAGATCTACACGGACGTCGACGGCGTATACTCGACCGACCCGCGGGTTGTCCGCAACGCCCGCAAGCTGGACGCCATCACCTACGACGAAATGCTGGAGCTCGCCCATCTCGGCGCCGCGGTGCTCCATCCGCGCGCCGTCGAATACGCGAAGCAGTACAACGTGACGCTCGTCGTCCGCTCGAGCTTCACGGACCGCGAAGGTACGCAAGTGAAGGAGGAAGCAGCGATGGAACAAGGCATTGTCGTCCGCGGCATCGCCTATGACAAAAATGTTGCCCGCATCAGCATCATGGGTGTGGAGGACGTGCCGGGCGTGCTGGCGAAAGTGTTCGGCGCCCTCGCCGACGCCGGCATCGATGTCGACATTATCGTGCAGAGCGGCGTGCAGGACGGCAAAGCCGATTTCTCGTTCACCGTCTCCGGCGATGTCGTTGACGCGGCGATGCAGGTCATCGAAGAGGTGCGGGGCGCGGTGCCCTACCGCGAAGCGACGAGCGAGAGCGGCCTCGTGAAGGTGTCGATCGTCGGCGCGGGCATGGTCTCGAATCCCGGCGTCGCGGCGCAGATGTTCCAGACGATCAGCGGCCTCGGCGTCAACATCAAAATGGTGAGCACGTCCGAGATCAAAGTATCCTGCGTCATCGACGCGGAGCCGCTGAACGATGTCGTCCGGGCGCTGCACACCGCCTACGGTCTGGACACGAACGAGCAAGCGTTTGTCGGCGGCCCGCAGGTTCGCCGCTGATCGAAAGCCGCCGAGCCGGCTGCGGCAGACGCATCCGCCTGGCGGGGCTGAGGTGAAATACACCGCATTCCGGCCAACCGTCCGCTTTTCCGAAGCGGGCGGTTTTTCTTTTTCGCTTATATTACGTCACCCTGTCCGCGATGAACGTGAGCAGCTTGTACAAAATGACGGTAATGCCAGCCGCCATGAGCGGGCCGACCGGGATGCCGCGCAGGAAGACGATGCCGAGGATCGAGCCGATGACCATGCCTACGATGAGCTGCGGATCGAACCGGAGCATCTCCAGCCCCTTGCCGTTGACATAGGTGGCGAGGGCGCCGCCGAGCAGCGCGAGCCATCCCGGCCAGGACGAGAAGGCGGCGAGAATCTCCTTCCATTGAATGCGTCCCGTCGCGAACGGCACGAGCACGCTGAACGTGAGACACAATAGGCCGAGTTCGAGCCCGCGCCGCTCGAGCAGCGGGAGGTAACGGTCCAGATGGACAAGCTTGATGATGAGCAGCATGCAGGCGGCCGTCGAGATGATCGGACTTCTGCCGACGATGCCGACGATGATCAGGGCGACGAGGATGATTTCTCCGGTCACGGGCGTTCTCTCCCGAAGCCGCCTGGTTTTCTCCGACGGCCCAACCCTTGCACGGTTCACGCTGGCCATACGGCTTGTCTATCGCCGCAAAACGGACGCGTCTTCCGGAAGAATGGCACCGGCCGTTTCGGCCTGATTGCGGCGGCTTCGTTCCATTCTATGTCCAAGCCGGCATCGGCATGCCTCCGGCACTCTGCACTCGGCCGGCCAACGTCCCGCGCAGCGCTTAGTGGCGAGCCGCTGGCCGTATCCGGCACCCGAACGGCGCGATACCCGGGATCAGCACATCACATCCGTAACAGCGCGAAAGCCCGCCGGGCACGGTGACGAACGCCGCGTCCCGGCGCGTGACCCGGACCGGGGCCGCGCACGGCCGGCGGCACGGCCCCGGGGAGCCGGCCATCCCGGCACAAGCACGGCGGGCATCGCACCTGGTCAGATGACATAATCGCAGACCGCCAGTTCCCTCTGCATCATGAACGTATCGTTCCGCAGTCCCCTCCGCATCGCTTCCAGCGCCAGCACATCCCCGGGCGCGATGTTGCCGAGATGGACATTCGGCCCGGCCGCGCGGATGAGAAACACCTGCTGTTCCTTCCTCGGCGCTTCCCACATGAGCCGACCCGTGTCCGGGATCAACTTGACGATTTGTTCGAACACGGCCGGATCCGGACGTCCGTCGCCGTCGAACATGCCGACCGTGCCGGATTCCCGGGCTTCGATCGTCACCAGGGCAGCCCCCGCGTCCCAGTCGGCCTCGGCCGTGACCAGGAGCTCGTACGGATCGATCGACGAACCCGCCTCCTTTTTGCCGAACTCCGCAAAAACGGTCAACCCGCGGGCCCGGCCTTCGCGGATGAGCGCCGTCCGTTCCCTGCGGCCGAGCTCGACCGTGCCTTCCGATACTTCGATGCCGTCGAAGCCGAGGGCGCAGACCGCGTCGAAGAACGCCGATACGGTGTTCTGGCGGACCGCCGTCTCCAGCAGGGTTCCGCCGGGCATGACGGTGATGCCGTTCCGCCGGGCATATCCGATCTTCCGGAGCAGCAGACCGGTCGGGTAGAGCACGGAAGTGCCGAACGCAAACTTGATGATGTCGATGTAGGCGCCGGCTGCATCGATCATGTCGCAATAAGCGTGCCAGCCGATGCCCTTGTCGATCACCATCGTCTTGCCGCCCGAACGTCTGTTGATGAGCCCGTCCGCAACGTCGGCCCGGAGCCCCGAGCGTTCGCCGACCGGATCGAGCAGATGGGGGGACCACGCCCCTCGCGGGGTAAGTTTCATCCTCCGATTCTCCTTGCCTTTCAAGTTATGGGCTATTGCCAATCTTGCGAGCAATATATGCATCCCCGCGCGGGCAGGTGCCCGGCATGCGGCGGGACGAGCCCGCATACAGTGTAGGGACCGGCCGTTTACGGCACGGTCCAACGGAGGTGGGCCACATGATCAACAAATTCGTGCTGGCGATGGCGACGCTCCGGCTCCTGTCAGGCAGCATCGAGATGCTCGCCGCGCTGCTCATGCTCAGGCTCAACCAGGTGGACAAGGCGCTCGTCGTCAACTCGTCGCTGGCGTTTGTCGGGCCGATCGTCCTGCTGACGACGACGGCGGTCGGGCTCTCCGGCCTGGCGGACAAGCTGTCGCCGACGAAGCTGGTGTGGATCACGGCCGGCGTCACCTGTCTCCTGATCGGCATTCTCAAAAAATAGCATCTCGTCCGACATTCCGGACTTGCCTGGCATAATCCGCGATTCCGGCGGCATATAGATGAGACAAGTACCGCAGCGGCAAGCGGCCCTCAAGGGGGGAGTAAGATGCTCGACGGCTTGCTGAATCTTCTGCCCGCGGAGCTGGCGTCGCTGATCCGCTCCCTGCCCGCATCCGTTCTGGGCGGGCTGGAAGAGATCCGCATCCGGCAGAGCAGGCCGCTCGAGATCGGCCATGCCGGAGGCTTCGCATTCGTAACGGCGGCCGGAACGGTCTCCGACGACCCGGCGGCCGGCTACCGGCCGACCGCGGAGCTGTGCGCCCGCCTGCTCGAGCGGATTACCAACCATTCGCTCTACGCGATGGAGGAAGAGCTGCGCCGCGGGTATGTCACGGTGCCCGGCGGCCACCGGATCGGCCTGGCGGGAAGAACGGTGCTGGAAGGCGGCTCCGTCAAGGGGCTGCGCGACATCGGCGCGTTCAACATCCGCGTCGCCCGCGACGTCCGCGGCGCCGCCGCAAGGCTCCTGCCGCACATCGCCGACCGCGCGCGCCGCAGCCTGATGTCGACGCTCATCGTCGCGCCGCCGCAGCAAGGGAAGACGACGATGCTGCGCGACATCATCCGGTCCGTCAGCTATGGCAGCTGGCCGATGCCGGAGGCGCGGGACTGGCCGGCGCGCAAGGTCGGCGTCGTCGACGAGCGGTCCGAGATCGCCGCGTGCGTCCGGGGCGTGCCGGTGTTCGACGTCGGGCCGCGCACCGACGTGCTGGACGCCTGTCCGAAGGCGGAGGGGATGATGATGCTGCTTCGTTCGATGTCGCCCGAACTGCTGGCCGCCGATGAGATCGGGCGGCCGGAGGACGCCGAAGCGATCCGCGAGGCGGCGCACGCCGGCGTGCCGGTCATCGCGACGGCGCATGCGAGCGATCTGCAAGACGCGCGCGGCCGGACGGCGATCCGCGGGCTCATCGACGAGGGAACCTTCGCGGCCGTCGTCGAGCTGCGGCGCCGGGGCGCCGCAACCGCGTTCCGCGTTGTGCGGCCGATTCCGGCGGCGCGCGAGCCGACCGGGCTTGCGGGAGGCGCTGGAGCATGCTGAAGCTGGCCGGCGCCATTCTCGTGCTGCTGTCCGGCACGCTGATCGGCTTCCGCCAGGCCGCCCGGTACGCGGACCGCACGGCGCAGATCCGCCAGCTGCTCCACGTGTTGCAGCGGCTGGAGACCGAGATCGGATTCGGCCACACGCCGCTGCCGGAAGCGCTCGAGCGCGCCGCGGCGGGCGCGGCGGGACCGGTCGCCGCGCTTTTCCGCCGCACGGCGGAGCGGCTGCGCGAAGGCGGCGCCGCCGTCCGCGACGCGCTGCGCGCGGCGGTCGACGAAGGCTGGTCCCTTACCGCGATGCGCGAGCCGGAGCGGTCGGCGGTCATCCGGCTCGGCGACGCGCTCGGCATCAGCGACCGGGAGGACCAGATTCGGCATCTGCGGCTGGCGGCCGCGCTGCTGCAGGCCGAAGAAGCCGGTGCGCGGGACGAGCAGGCCCGCTACGGCAAGATGTGGAGAAGCCTTGGTTTCATGGCTGCGCTGCTTGTCGTCATTCTCATGTTGTAGCGGGAGGCCGGGCAATGAGTATCGACGTCAGCGCCATTTTCCAGATCGCGGGCATCGGCATCATCATCGCGATGATTCATACGGTGCTCAAGCAGATGGGCAAGGAAGACATGGCGCATTGGGTAACCCTGATCGGATTCGTGGTCGTGCTTTTTATGGTCGTCCGGCTGCTGAACGATCTTTTCCGGGAGATCAAGGCGATCTTTCTCTTTCAGTAGTTCCGGCAGCCGGCAAGGACGCATGGGACGGGTGAACGCGCGTGGACATCATCCAATTGGTCGGGCTCGGTCTGGTTGCGGCGGTGCTCATTCTGGTCATCCGGGAGCAGAAACCGCTGTTCGCTTTCCTCCTCGCGGCGTTCACCGGACTGTACGTTTTTCTCGCGCTGGCGGGCAGGATCGAGGAGGTCATCGCGATGCTGCAGCGGCTGGCCGACCGTTCGGGCATCCCGGGCATCTATCTCGAGACGGTGCTGAAGATCATCGGCATCGCCTATATCGCCGAATTCGGCGCCCAGATCGTGCGGGACGCAGGCCAGGAAAGCGTGGCGTCGAAGATCGAGGCCGCGGGACGGGTGTTCATCCTCGTCCTGGCCATCCCCATCATCGGCGTCATCATCGAGACGGTCATCGGGATGCTGCCCGAAGGGGGGTAAGGCGCTTGCGGCTGCTGCTGCTTGCGATGCCGGTCCTCTGGCTCCTCCTTGCGGCCGGCGCGGAACCGGCGGGAGCCGCGGCGTCGGGCCAGCCGCCTCCCGCCAGCCTGCCGTCTTCGTCTTACGGGGACGGCGCGGAGACGGACGCGGACCGGACGGACGGCGGACTGTCGCGCCGGCTGACGGAGGAGCAGCTCGAGGCGATCGACACCGGCGCGATCGAAGCGTACTGGACCGAACTGATGCGCGAATACGGCGGATTTTTTCCGGATCGCGAAGTGCCGGGCTTCATGGACCTCATCATGCCGGGCGGCAAAAAGCTCGACATCGGCGCCGCGCTGACCGGAATCATCCGCTATCTGCTGCATGAGGTGATCTACAGCGGGAGGCTGATCGGCACGATCGTGCTGCTGACCGTCTTCTGCATGATTCTCGAGACCGTCCAGTCCGCGTTCGAGCGCGGCGCGGTCAGCAAGGCCGCCTACGCCGTCGCCTACATGGTGCTGCTCGTGCTGGCGGCGAACAGCTTCAATGCGGCGATCGGCTACGCCAGGGACGCGATCGGCGGGATGGTCCAGTTCATGATGGCGATGGTGCCGCTGCTGCTCACGCTGCTCGCTTCCATGGGCAATGTCGTCACCGTGACGGTGATGCATCCGCTCATCGTGTTCATGATCTACGCGGTCGGCGCCTTGATCCACACGGTCGTGTTCCCGCTGTTGTTCTTCTCGGCGGTGCTGCACATCGCCAGCTCGCTGTCGGAGCGGTTCAAGGCGACCCAGCTGGCGGACCTGCTCCGCTCGATCGGCGTCGGCACCCTGGGCGCGCTGTTCACCGTCTTTCTCGGCGTCATCACGGTGCAGGGCGCGACCGGATCGGTCACGGACGGCGTGGCGCTCCGCACCGCCAAGTTCATCACCGGCAACTTCGTGCCGGTCGTCGGCCGGATGTTCTCAGACGCCGCCGACACCGTGCTCAGCGCTTCGGTCATCGTCAAGAATGCGATCGGCATCGCGGGCGTCGTCATTCTGCTGTTTCTGTGCCTGTTCCCGGCGGTGAAGATCATCGCGCTGGCCGTCATCTACCGGCTGTCGGCGGCCGTGCTGCAGCCGCTCGGATCAAGTCCGATCGTGACCTGCCTCGAGACGATCGGCAAGACGATGGTGTACGTGTTCGCCGCCGTGGCCGCGGTCGGCATGATGTTCTTCCTCGCCGTCACGATCATGCTGGCCGCGGGCAACGCGGCGCTCATGATCCGGTGAATCGGAGCGCTGAATCCGAGGGGAGGCATGCCGCATGATGGCATGGCTGAGCGATTGGCTGAAGCAGATTCTCGCCGTCCTCCTCCTCGCCGCGATCGTCGACCTGCTCGTGCCCGGCAAGGCGTACGAGCGGTACACGAGGCTTGCGCTCGGCCTCATTGTCCTGACGGCGATGCTCGGCCCGCTGCTGAAACTGTTCCAGGAAGATCCGGAGCGGCTGCTCGACCGGGGCTTTGCCGGATGGATCGAATCGGCGGGCGCGTCGACACGGATGCCGGGACTGGATGAGATCCGGCGCGAAGCCGATGCGCTGCGCGACCGGCAGGATCGGCAGACGGCCCGGCTTGCGGAGCAGGCGCTCGAGACATCGATCCGCGAGGCGGTGAACCGGCTGAACGGCCCGAAGGCGCGGGAAGTCAAGGCCGAGATCGCAAACGGCGCAGGCGGTGCCGAGATCGTGTCGGTCATGGTCGTGCTGGAGGCCGGGCGTGAGACGGAACAGGCTGCGGCGGAAGAAAAGGGGTCGGCCGCGGATGAAGCGGACGGCGAAGACGGGGATCGAACCGGCGGAGAAATCCGGATCGGACCGATCGAGCCCGTCGATCCGGTGGACGCCGTGCGCGTCAGCATCGGCGCAGGAGGCGCCGTCTCCGCATTCGGTTCGGAGGCCGGCGAGACCGGCGAGGCCGGTCGGGCGCCGGAGGGGCTCAAGGCGGCGCCCGCCGAAGCGGCCGCCGTCATCAAGGCGGTCGTTCACCAAGGTTGGGGGGTGGAGCCGGAACGGATAACGGTGTGGATGCCGGCCTGAGGCGGCCGGCAGGAAGCTTAGCGGGAGGGATTCCGGGTGGCGAAATGGCTGGATGGGCTTGAACGGATTGTCGGCGGAGGGCCGGACGGGGAGAAACGCGTCCGATCGCTGCGCTGGCTGCTGCTCATCGGCGGTCTGGGGGCGGCGCTTCTGCTCGTCAATTCGTTCATCTCGCTGCGCGGCGTCGAGCCGAATGAAGGCGCAGCCGGTCCGCCTCCGGAGGGCGAAGAGGTATTCCTGAGCCGCGAGCCGGCGGCCGCATCGCCGTTCGAAGCGATCGAGCAGCCGATTGAGGCGAGGCTCAAGGAGATGCTGGAGAAAATCGTGGGCGTCGGCACGGTCGATGTGCTCGTTACCGTGGATTCGACGGAAGAGATCGTGTACGAGAAGAACGGCCGGATAACGCGGCAGCAGACCGACGAGACGGACGGGCAGGGCGGAACCCGGCACATCACGCAGATCACGCAGGACGGCTCGGTCGTCCTCTACGAAGTGTCGGGCGATCAGACGCCGGTCGTCGTCAAGCGGATCCAGCCGAAAATTCGCGGCATCCTCGTCGTCGCCAAGGGCGCGGAGAACAAGACGGTCCGCGCGCTGATCATGGACGCCGTGCAGAAAGGCACCGGCGTGCCGGTCGGCCGCATCTCGGTCGTACCGCGGAAGACGGGTTGAATACCATGCATTCACGGGGGAGGATAAGGAATCATGAACACGAGAAGGCAGACGATTTGGTTGGTATCGATGTTGAGCCTGATGGTCGTGCTGTCGGCTTATTATTTGTTCACCGAAGATCTTGACACGGGTTCGCCCGACGGCCGGCATACGGCGGCGGACGATCACGGCATCGTCGTCGACGAGGTGGAGCCGGGGAGCGAATGGGCGGCGGACGGTTCGGACGGTCTGACGGAGGAGGAAGCCGAAGTGCTCCGCCAGCTTGAAGCGCAGGGCATCGACTCGTCGGGCGGCGATTACATTGCGAAACTGCAATACGCGCGCACCGAAGCGCTTGCGGAAGAGGCGGAACGGCTGTACGGCATCATCTCGGACACGAGCCTGGACCCGGGCGAATCGTCGGCGGCGATGGAGCAGCTCAGCCGTCTGGAGGAGAAGGAGGAAAAATTGACCGGCATCGAGGAGGAACTGCAGTCCCGCTTCCCGAACGTCGTCGTAACGGAGGAGAACGACCGGTACAAGGTCGTCGTCCAGAGCGAGAAGCTGGAGACGAAGGATGCGGTCGACATCGTCGACCTCGTCATGAAGACGATGGATGTGTCGGCCGACCGGGTGTCGGTGCAATATGTGCCCTGACGGGGCATGCCCGCCGGGGTGTGGCCGGACGGCCGCCGGAGCGCGTCTCCGGCTTTTTTCTTGGACGGATAGCAGGGCAGGAAAAAGATTGTACGAGTTCCTTCAGGTTTGTGCTATAATACTTACGTTCAGTGAAGGAACCGGTGCGCGGACCGGCCAGCCGCATCCGCGTACAGACGCTTAAGGAGTGAAACGCGCTCATGTTCAAACTCAGTGAGATCAAAGAATTGATCAAACTGGTCGATTCGACTTCGGTGCAGGAACTGGAGGTCGAAAACGAAGGCTCGCGCCTGGTCATCCGCAAGCCGGGCAAGGCCGAGGTCGCCTATGTTCCGGCGCCGCAAGCCGTACCTGCGCATACACCGGCTGCCCCAGCGGCCGCCGTTTCCGCGCCGGCTCCCGAAGCCGCCGCACCCGCCGAACCGGCCAAAGCTACGGACCGGGCGGGCAATCTGCACCAGATCGTATCCCCGATGGTCGGCACGTTCTATCGCGCGCCTTCGCCGGATGCGCCGCCGTTCGTCAATGTGGGCGACCGCGTCACGGAGAAGACCGTTGTCTGCATCCTCGAGGCGATGAAGCTGATGAATCCGCTTGAAGCCGAAGTGCGGGGCGAGATTGTCGAGGTGCTCGTCGAGAACGGGCAGCTGGTCGAATACGGACAGCCGCTGTTCCTCGTGAAGCCGGAGTGATGCCGGCGGCGGCTTACGCATCGTCGAAAGGGGTAACAACGATTGAGCTTTGATAAAATTTTGATCGCCAACCGCGGCGAGATCGCCGTCCGGATCATTCGCGCCTGCCGCGAGCTCGGCATCGGCACGGTCGCCGTCTATTCGGAGGCGGACCGCGACGCGCTCCACGTGCGGCTGGCGGACGAAGCGTACTGCATCGGGCCGACGCCGCTCAAGGACAGCTACCTGAACTTCGCGAACATCATGAGCGTCGCGACGCTGACCGGGTGCGACGCAATCCATCCGGGCTACGGTTTCCTGTCCGAGAACGCGGATTTCGCGGAAATCGTCGAGTCCTGCAATATCACCTTCATCGGCCCGCCGGCCGAAGCGATCGCCCGCATGGGCGACAAATCGGCGGCGAAGCAGACGATGAAGGAAGCGGATGTGCCGGTCATTCCCGGCTCCGACGGGCTGGTGAGCGACGTGGACGAAGCGGTCCGCATCGCCCGCGAGATCGGCTATCCGGTCATCATCAAGGCGACGGCCGGCGGCGGCGGCCGCGGCATCCGCATCGCGGAAGACGAGGAAGCGCTGATCGCCGGGATCGAGACCGCGCGCCAGGAGGCCGAGAAGGCGTTCGGCAACGGCGGCGTCTACATCGAGAAATATTTGACGGGCATGAAGCACGTCGAGATCCAGGTCATGGCCGACAAATACGGCAATGTCGTCCATCTGTTCGAGCGCGACTGCTCCGTGCAGCGCCGCCGGCAGAAGCTGATCGAAGAAGCGCCGTGCCCGGTGCTGACGCCGGAGCTCCGGGAGCGGATGGGCCAGGCGGCCGTGCGCGCCGCGAAGGCGGTCGGCTATGTCGGGGCCGGTACGCTCGAGTTTCTCCTCGGACCGGACGGGCAGTTCTATTTCATGGAGATGAACACCCGCATCCAGGTCGAGCATCCGGTGACGGAGATGATCACGGGCGTCGACCTGATCCGCGAAATGATCCGCGTCGCGGAAGGTCATCCGCTCTCGTTCACGCAGGAGGATCTTTCGATCGACGGATGGGCGATCGAATGCCGCATCAATGCGGAAGATCCGGAACGGGGCTTCATGCCGTCTCCGGGCACGCTGCAGTTCTATCTGCCGCCGGGCGGCATCGGCGTGCGCGTCGACAGCAGCGCGTATCCGGGGCTGGTCATCTCGCCCCACTATGACTCGATGATCGCCAAGCTGATCGTCTGGGCGCCGACGCGCGAGGAGGCGATTGCGCGCATGAAGCGCGCGCTGGCCGAGTTCGCGGTCGACGGCATCAAGACGACGATCCCGTTCCATCTCAGGGTGCTGAACCATCCGGTGTTTGTCCGCGGCGACTTCGATATCAAGTTCCTCGAAGAGCACGATTTGTTCGCGGACGAAGCGGGTTTGTCATAATTCCCGCCGAATGTTATAGTATAGAAATAAACGCGGATAAGCCCTTGAATACACGTTTCCGGCAAATCCGGCATACACAGTGCCGGATATCCGGAAGCGTCAGAGCATGAAGCGGGAGGTGCAGCATGGAAAGCATTGCGGAAGCTGCCGAATTCGAACGCACGGAGATCGGCACGATCCAGATCGCGCCGGAGGTCATCGGGGTGATCGCGGGACTCGCGACGGTGGAAGTCAGCGGCGTTGCGGGCATGAGCGGCGGCATCGCCGGCGGCATCGCCGAGCTGCTCGGCCGGAAGAATCTGGCGAAGGGCGTCAAGGTCGAAGTCGGCCAGAAGGAAGCCGCAGTCGATGTCTCGATCGTCGTCGAATACGGTTACCGGATTCCGGAAGTCGCCTCCGAAATCCAGCGCAGCGTGAAGCGGTCGATCGAGACGATGACCGGCCTGTCGGTCGTCGAGGTGAACGTGCACATCCATGACGTGCATTTCAAGTCGGCCGAGAAGACGGAGGATGAAGAGACACACCGGGTGAAGTAACGGCTTTACACGGGTTTTCCCCTCGTGGACGGCATGCCGCCCGTCGGGGGGATTTTAATTATGGGGAGAGATGACGAATTGGCCAGAGTATTGGACAAGCTGCTTCTGTTCATCTACAGTCTGATCATCCTCGCGGCTTCGTTCGCCGCGCTCGGCGCCGCTTCCGGCATCATTGAAAGTTCGGATGCGATCGCGTCGGTCCGCTCGCTGTATGACGGATGGGGCGTCCGCACGGCCGTCATCATCGTCTCCGCCGTCTCGCTGCTGATCAGCCTTCGCTTCCTCTATATTGCGCTTCGCCGCGGGGGAGGCGCCGCGCCGTCGATCGATCAGCGGACCGACTTCGGAGACATCCGCATTTCGCTCGAGACCGTCGAGAATCTGGCGCTCAAGGCGGCATCCCGCCAGCGCGGCGTACAGGATTTGCGCGCGCGCATCCGGGTCACGGACGCCGGCATCGACATTTCGATCCGCGCCGTCGTGGACGGCGACAGTCCCATTCCGTCGCTGTCGGAGGAAATCCAGCGGTCCGTCAAGGATTACGTTGAGGAAATTACCGGAATTCCCGTGGCGAATGTTGCCGTCTTTGTCGCGAACATCGTGCGGACCCAGACGTTCAAGAACCGCGTGGAATAAGAGGGGGAGTCTGCCATGTTCTGGAGGGATCTCCTGACGACGCACGGGGGACGGGCAGCCGGCGTTCTGGCCGGCGTGTTTTTCGGCATCATTTATCTGATCGCGGGCTTCTGGGATATGCTGTTTTTCGCGCTGCTCGTTTGGATCGGGTATTACATAGGCAGAATGAAAGACGAGCGGACCGGACCGGCGATTCCCTGGGATCGGCTGACCGAATGGCTGGGCGACAGGTGGCGCTGGTTCCGATAGACCCTGTGATTTCCTCCGTGCGCCGGAGGTGGCAGCCTTACGTTCGGTGCAGGGAGGAGATCATAGGTTTTTTTCGTTAAAGTCAAGGATTCGGCGCGGGTTCCAAGGCCGGGCCGTTAGCAATCGGGAGGCAGTATGAGACGAAGATTGGCGCGCGAGATCGCCGTGCAGGCGTTGTACCAGATGGAAATGAACAACGTGACCGCCGCGGACGCGGTTGCGATGATCGCGGAAGAAGCGTCGCAGGAGGACAGCGAGCTCGGCGCGGAGCGGTCCGCTCTTCGGCAGGCGGTGCCGCGGGCATTGGAGCTGGTCGAAGGCGTGACCGGCGCAAGATCCGCGATCGACGGAATGCTGCAGCAATATTTGACCGGATGGCAGATGGACAGGCTGTCCCGCGTCGACCGGCAGATTCTGCGGCTGGCCGCCTACGAGATCGTCTGGCGGGACGATGTTCCGCCCAAGGCGGCGGTGAACGAGGCGATCGAGCTGGCGAAACATTTCGGGACCGAGGATTCGGGCAAGTTCGTCAACGGTGTGCTTGGCCGGGTCCTTGACGAGCTCGACACATTGAAGCAGAACCGTCCAATTTGAAAAGGGAGTGGGAGCATGGCGGCATCCATCATTGACGGGAAGCAGATTGCAAGCGCGATTCGGGAGGAGATTCGCGCGGAGACGGAGGCGCTCAAAGCGCGCGGCATCGTGCCGGGGCTGGCGGTTGTCCTCGTCGGCGACGATCCGGCGTCGAAGGTGTACGTCGGCAACAAGGAGAAAGCGTGTCAGGCGATGGGGTTTCATTCGGAGGTGCACCGGCTGCCGGCGGAGACGCCGCAGGACGATTTGCTTGCGCTGATCGAACGGCTGAACGGCGATCCGGCCATCCACGGCATCCTCGTGCAGCTTCCGCTGCCGAAGCATATCGACGAGAAGGCCGTCATCGACGCGATCCGGGTCGACAAGGACGTTGACGGGTTCCATCCGGTGAGCACGGGAAATCTCATGATCGGCGACGACAGTCTGCTTCCCTGCACGCCGGCCGGCTGCATCGAACTGCTCAAGCGGACGGGCATTGAAATCGCCGGCAAGCACGCGGTCGTCATCGGCCGCAGCAATATCGTCGGCAAGCCGGCGGCCATGCTGCTGCTCCGCGAGCACGCGACGGTGACGATCTGCCATTCCCGCACGGCGAATCTGGAGGAGATCGCACGGCAAGCCGACATCCTTGTCGTCGCGATCGGCAAGCCGAAGGCGATTGACGCCCGGTATGTGAAACCCGGCGCCGTCGTCCTCGACGTCGGCGTCAACCGGCTTCCGGACGGCAAGCTGGCCGGGGACGTCGATTTCGAGAGCGCGTCGGAAGTCGCCGGCTGGATTACGCCGGTGCCGGGCGGCGTCGGACCGATGACGATCACGATGCTGCTCCGCAACACGCTGACCGCGGCGAAGCGGATTCACGGAATCGGTTGATCGGCCGCGGGAACCGGGGGAGTGATCCTGTGGGAGAGGCGCGTATTTTTTCGATCCAGGAGATTACCCGGTACATCCGGATGAAGCTGGAATCGGACGAACTGCTCGGCGACGTGTGGCTGCGCGGGGAGATCTCGAACTTCACCCACCATTCGAGCGGGCATATGTATTTCACGCTGAAGGACGAGGGCAGCCGGATCAAGTGCATCATGTTCGCCGCCCATAACCGGAAACTCGCTTTCATGCCGCGCGACGGGACGAAGGTGATCGCCCGCGGCAATGTTTCGGTCTACGAGCGGGACGGCAATTATCAATTTTATGTGACGCAGATGCAGCCGGACGGGATCGGGTCCCTGTATCTGGCTTTCGAGCAGCTGAAGAAGAAGCTGGAGGCCGAGGGGCTGTTCGATCCGGCGCGCAAGCGGCCGCTGCCGCGGGTGCCCCGGACGATCGGCGTCGTCACGTCCCCGACCGGCGCCGCCATCCGCGACATTCTGACGACGCTGGGCCGCCGGTATCCGCAGGCGGCGGTGACGCTCGTCCCGGTGCTCGTCCAGGGGCAGGGCGCGGCGCCGTCGATTGTGCGGGCGATCGAGCTGCTCAACCGGATCGGCGAGGCGGACGTCCTGATCGTCGGGCGCGGTGGCGGTTCGCTCGAGGAGCTGTGGGCGTTCAACGAAGAGATCGTCGCCCGCGCCATCGCGGCGTCCCGCATCCCGGTCATCTCCGCCGTCGGGCACGAGACGGATTTCACGATCGCCGATTTCGCGGCGGATCTGCGCGCCCCGACGCCGACGGCTGCGGCCGAGCTGGCGGTGCCGCACATCGCGGAGCTGCGGGAGACGCTGGAGCATCTCAGGCGGCGCATGCGCGGCGCGCTGTCGGCCTGCATCGAGTCACGCAGGCAAAGGCTCGCGCGCGTCCGGCGCTCGCCGGTGCTGCTCTATCCGCGCCGCTACCTGCTCGCGCACGCGGAGCGGCTCGACCGGGCGAGCGAGCGGCTGCGCGAGCGGATGCGGCGCCGGGCCGAGCAGAGCCGGCAGC
>NZ_CAJRAY010000070.1:20745-81879 GCF_907165215.1 Thermobacillus xylanilyticus
TCGGCGTGCGGGCGCGCCTGGCCGCGGCGCATCCGGGCGGACGGGTGGAGATGGCCACCGCCCGGCGGCGCGAGGCGGAGCGCCGGCTTGCGGCCGCCATGCGGGCAGCCGTGAAGGACAGCGCACAGCGTCTGGCGATGTCGATGCGCCAGCTCGACGCGCTCAGCCCGCTCAAGGTGATGATGCGCGGGTACAGCCTCGTCTACGACGAGCGGGAAGAGCGGCTGATCCGGTCGATCCGGGACGTGCAGCCGGGCGACATGGTGAACGTGCGGCTGACGGACGGAAGGTTGGAATGCCATATCTGGTCCATGAGAGGAGAGGACGGTTTTGGCGGAAACGAGCTTTGAGCGGACGGGCGGCGGCATGCCCGAACAAGGCGGTGAATCCGGCGGCGCGCCGCAGGAGGCGTCCGTCAGCTTCGAGGAAGCGATGGAGCAGCTCGAGGCGATCGTCGCGAAGCTGGAATCGGGCGATGTGCCGCTCGAGCAGGCGATCGAGCTGTTCCAGGAAGGCATGCGGCTCTCCCAGTTGTGCGGCAGCAAGCTGGAGCAGGTGGAACGGAAGATCGAGATGCTGATCGAGACGGAGCAGGGGCTGCAGCGCAAGCCGTTTGCCCCCGAGGAATAAGGGTCGGATGCCGCGGTGTTTGTCGCGCTTCGGGGGAAGATACGGTTGAGATTAGGTTGAATGGAGTTCATGAGCGACATGTCTGTTGAGGCGTATATCGCGCGGCTGGCCGGCACGGTCGAACAGGCGCTGGACAGCGCAATTCCCGCGGAATGGGATGTGCCGGGCAGGCTGCGCGAAGCGATGTTGTATTCGCTGAAAGCCGGGGGAAAGCGCATCCGCCCGGTGCTGGTGCTCGCCGCCGCGGAAGCGGTGAGGGGAGACGAATCGGCGGCGGAGGCGGCGATGCCGGCCGCCTGCGCCGTCGAACTGGTGCACACCTATTCGCTGATTCACGACGATCTGCCGGCGATGGATGACGACGACTTCCGCCGCGGCAAACCGACGAACCACAAAGTGTTCGGGGAAGCGATGGCCATTCTCGCAGGAGACGGGCTGCTTACCCACGCGTTTCATTTGATCGCGGAAGCCGGCCTCTCCGGCAAGCTGCCTTTGGGCGCAGCGCTGGCGATCTCGGCCGATCTGGCCAGGCTCGCCGGCGTAAGCGGCATGGTCGGCGGTCAGGCGGCCGACATACTCGGCGAGCAGGGCGTCACGTCGCTGGACGAATTGCGCTACATCCACCTGCACAAGACAAGCGATTTGATCATCTTCTCGCTGACGGCAGGCGGCCGGGCCGGCGGCGCCGACTCCGCGCAGATCAACGCGCTCGCGGGATTCGGCATGCGGATCGGCCTGGCGTTCCAGATCCGGGACGACATTCTCGATGTCGTCGGCGACGAGCGGGTGCTCGGCAAGAAGACGAACAGCGACGCGAGGCGGCAGAAAGTTACCTATCCGTATCTGATCGGCCTCGATGCCAGCCGGGCAGAGGTCGAGCGGCTGACGCGCGAGGCGAAAGAGGTGCTGCTTGACGCCGGCCTGCGCAAGCCCGATCTGCTGCTCGGCATCGCCGAATATTTGATGAGCCGCGATCGTTGAGGAAGGCGGCGCCTGCCGCACAAACGGCCGGCCGGTCTTCCGTCGGGTGCCGGCCCGATCCGGTTATGGTATAATGGCCCTACATGCACATGATTTTGCAAAACTGATTCCGTTGCAGACATAAGGGCATTTGACGGCCGGAAGGCGATCGATGCTCGACGGACCGGCTCGCGGCCCGGCGGCTGAACCGGCATGCCGGAGAGCTGTTCTGTCAGACGAAAGCGAGGTTTACGCATGCTGCTCGAACATATCCGGGGACCGGAAGATCTGAAGGCGCTGCCGGTCGACCAGCTCGACGAGCTGGCGGCGGAAGTGCGGCAGTTTCTGATTGAGAAGCTGTCCGTGACCGGCGGCCACCTGGCGTCGAATCTCGGCGTTGTGGAGCTGACGCTCGCGCTGCATTATGTTTTCGACAGCCCGAAGGACAAGCTGATTTTCGACGTCGGCCATCAGGCGTATGTGCACAAGATGATCACCGGCCGGATGCACCGGTTCGATACGCTGCGCCAGTACAAGGGCCTGTGCGGTTTCGTGAAGCGCGCGGAGAGCGAGCACGACGTTTGGGAAGCCGGACACAGCAGCACGTCGCTGTCGGGTGCCATGGGCATGGCGATCGCCCGCGACCTGAAGGGCGAAAGCCACCAGGTTGTCGCGATCATCGGCGACGGCGCGCTGACCGGCGGCATGGCGCTCGAGGCGCTGAACCATATCGGCCACGAGAAGAAAGATCTGATCGTCATCCTGAACGACAACGAGATGTCAATCGCGCCGAACGTCGGTGCGCTGCACAATTATCTCGGCCGGATCCGCTCGGACCGGCATTATTTGAAAGCCAAGGAAGAGCTGCAGCAGCTGCTGAACCGGATTCCGGCGATCGGCGGGAAGCTGGCGAAGACGGCCGAGCGGGTGAAAGACAGCCTGAAGTATATGGTTGTGCCGGGCATGTGGTTCGAGGAGCTCGGCTACACGTATCTCGGTCCAGTGGACGGGCATGACATCCGCAAGCTGCTCGAAGCGCTCCAGCAGGCGAGATCGGTCGGGGGACCGGTGCTCGTCCATGTGTTAACCGTGAAAGGGAAAGGGTACGAGCCGGCCGAAGCGGATTCGCACAAATGGCACGGCATCACACCATACAAAATCGAATCCGGCCAGGTGCTGAAGGCGGTCGGCCCGCCGACGTACACGGACGTGTTCGGGGAAGCGCTGGTGGAACTGGCGGAGCGCGATCCGCGCATCGTTGCGGTAACGCCGGCGATGCCCGGCGGGTCGGGGCTGCTGAAGTTCGCGAAACGGTTCCCGGACCGGATGTTCGATGTCGGCATTGCCGAGCAGCACGCGGCGACGATGTGCGCCGCGCTCGCGCTGGAAGGGATGAAGCCGGTTTTCGCCGTCTATTCGACGTTCCTGCAGCGGGCGTATGATCAGGTCGTGCACGATATTTGCCGCCACAACGCGAATGTGATTTTCGCCATTGACCGGGCAGGACTGGTCGGTCCGGACGGCGAGACGCATCAGGGCGTGTTCGACATCGCGTTTCTGCGCCATATTCCGAACATGGTGCTCATGATGCCGAAGGACGAGAACGAGCTGAGGCGCATGCTTCGCACGGCCGTCGATTATGACGGCGGCCCGATCGCGGTCCGCTATCCGCGGGCCGCGGGGGTCGGCGCGAGCCTCGATCCCGACCCGCAGCCGATCCCGATCGGCGAATGGGAGACGGTACGCGAGGGCGACAGCGCGGTCGTGCTCGCCTGCGGCCCGATGGTCGGCCTGGCGATGGAGGCGGCGGAGCAGCTCAAGCGGGACGGCTTGCAGCTGCGCGTCGTAAACGCCCGGTTCCTGAAGCCGCTCGACGAAGCGATGCTGCTCGCTCTCGCCGGTGAAGGGCTGCCCGTCATCGTGCTCGAGGAAGGCGCGGTGCACGGCGGACTGGGCGGCGCGGTGCTGGAATTCTGTGCGCTGCGCGGCATCGACCATATGCGGATCAGGCTGATCGGCGTGCCGGACCGGTTCATCGAGCACGGCTCGATCAAAGAGCAGCGTGCGGAGATCGGACTGACCGTCGAACGGATCGTGAGCGAAGTGAAGCAGCTGCGGGCCCGGCCGGGCAGGCGCGCGAGCGTCATCCGCAGCTGACGCGGAGAAAGCGGACGGGAATCACATGTCAGACAAGGATCTCAAAGGCAAGGAACGGATTGATGTGCTCCTCGTGGAGCAAGGGTTTTTCGAGAGCAGGGAGAAAGCGAAGGCGGCGATCATGGCCGGGCTCGTGCTCGCGGACGGCGAACGGATCGAGAAGAGCGGCGCCAAGGTGCCGCGCACGGCCGCGATCACGGTGAAGGGCGCGCCGCATCCGTATGTCAGCCGCGGCGGCCTGAAGCTGGAGAAGGCGATCGAAACGTTCGGCATCGCGATGGAAGGACGCGTCATGCTCGATATCGGGGCGTCGACCGGCGGATTTACCGACTGCGCGCTCAAGAACGGCGCCGCCCATGTCTACGCCATCGACGTCGGCTACAATCAGCTGGACTGGTCGCTCAGGCAGGACAGCCGGGTATGCGTCATGGAGCGCACGAACTTCCGCTATCTGAAACCGGAAGATTTGCGCGGCCCGCAGCCGGATTTTGCCGCGATCGATGTTTCATTTATTTCGCTCAGGCTCATCCTGCCGACGCTCAAGCAGCTGATTCCGCCCGGCGCGGGCGTCGTCGCGCTGATCAAGCCGCAGTTCGAAGCGGGGCGCGAAGCCGTCGGCAAGTCCGGCGTCGTGCGCGACCCGGCGGTGCATGAGGAGGTCATCGCCCGGGTGTGCGGCTTCGCGGAAGCCGAAGGATACGGCTTGCAAGGGCTGACGTATTCGCCGATTACGGGCGGTGAAGGGAATATCGAGTTTCTGGCTTACTGGCGGCTGGGCGCGGACGCGCGCTTCCAGGCATCAGCCGATGCGGTCGCGCGGCTTGTGGCGGAAGCGCACGCGGCGTTCCGCCGGGCTTGACCATTGAAGGAAAGCGGGAAAATGGACCATTCCATGGTTGCGGGGCCGTCGCAGATCGTTGTCGATCGCGGGCATCGCCAAGACCATGGCGCAGAGCATGCGGGGTCAATCGGTTGAACAATCGATTGACCTTTTTGCTTTCAAGGGAACGCAAGCAGGATCAAGCCGCGTCTTCCGTTTGCACGAAATTTCTGGTATACTAGGACCAAACAAACGTTCCCGTTTATTAAAAAATTTTTGTGGAAGGAATTTCCGCCCCGAAGCGAGAACCTATAGCGCAAGCATTTCCATGCATGCTTGTTGCGTGAAGGGGGCGGCGAATGTGAACAATGCGGCCGACTGGTTTCTCATGATCGCCGCCGGCGGTCTGATCGCCGTCTGGCTGTTTCGCCGGTTCTACGTCTGGCTCCATGAGCCGCCGGCCAGCCGCGTCTACCGGCTGGGCGAAGGATCGGAGCCGGACCCCGGCGACGAGACGGTGCGTTTCCTGACCGCAAGCGGCTATGAGGTCGTCTCGGGCAAGCATCGGGTACCGATCGAGATCGAGGTGGACGGCGAGCTGATGCAGTCGCGGCTGTTCATCGACTATGTGGCCGTGAAGGACGGACGGACGTGGCTGGTGAAGACGGCGCGCGACCGGATGCCGATCGACTGGACCGGAGCCGGCGTACGGGACAAGTTTCTCGTATACGCGCTGCTCGTGCCGTCGGCGGAAGGCATCGTGTATGCGGATCCGAGGGAGCGGTGGCTGAGAACGATCACGTTCGCGATCGGAACGGAAGCTTAAGGAGGCAGGCCCAGGCAATGAAAGGATTCCGACAGATGAAGATTCGGGAGATTATCGGCGAACAGGAGATCGAGACGCAGGACGAGCTCGTCGAGGCGCTTCGCCGAGCCGGCCTGAACGTGACGCAGGCGACCGTCTCCCGCGACATCAAGGAGATGCAGCTCGTCAAGGTGCCGACCGAGGACGGGCGCTACAAATACTCGCTGACGGCGGAAAGCCGCGTCTACCCGCTGCAGAAGCTGAAACGGGCGATGCTCGATCATTTTGTCCATATCGACAGCGCGGACAATCTGATCGTCATGAAATGTCTGCCCGGCACGGCGAACGCGATCGGTTCGCTCATCGACGCGATGGAATGGAACGAGGTCATGGGCACGATCTGCGGCGACGACACGATTCTGATCATCTGCCGGACCAAAGCGCAGAGCAAGACCGTCGTCGACCGGCTGATCGGACTGCTGAATGAACCGGGGCGGAAATAGCCATCGTATTTATTGGCAGGAAGGGGACACGTCATGCTTCGCGAGCTGTCGATACGCAATCTGGCTGTCATCGAACACGTATCCGTATCTTTCGCGGAGGGGTTCCATGTGCTGACCGGCGAGACCGGCGCGGGCAAGTCGATTCTGATCGACGCGCTCAGCCTGGTCATCGGCGGCCGCGGCGCGGCGGACATCGTGCGCTACGGATGCGAGAAGGCCGAGATCGAAGCGCTGTTCGACCCGCCTGCCGGCCATCCGGTGCGGGAAGTGCTGGAATCGCTCGGCATCGAAGCGGAACCGGATGAGCCGATTGTCGTGCGGCGCGAATTGTCGGTCCAGGGCAAGAGCGTAAGCCGCGTGAACGGCCGGATCGTCAATCTGTCCATGCTCAGGGAGATCGGCGAATGTCTCGTCAATATTCACGGTCAGCACGAGCATCAGTCGCTGCTCAAGACGGAGCGGCACCTCGAGTGGCTCGACGCCTATGCGGGCGGGAAGCTGGCCGACCTGAAGCGGGATTATCAGGAGATCTACCGGCGATATACGGAGACGCGGAACAAGCTGCGGGAACTCGAAGACGCTTCGCGGCAAAACATGCAGATGCTCGATCTGTACAAGTTCCAGCTCGCGGAGATCGACGACGCGCGGCTAAAGCCCGGCGAGGACGAGGCGCTGCAGGATGAGCGCAGGCGGCTGGCGCATGCCGAGCGCATCATGCAGAACGCATCCGAGGCGTATGAGCTCATTTACGGCAATGCCGGGCTGGATGCGCTGGCCAGGGCGATTTCGCGGCTCGAGGATATCCGCAAGTACGACGCCCCGGCCATCGAGCCGCTGTTGGAGCAGCTGCAGTCGGCTTATTATCAGGCGGAAGACGCGGCGTACCAGCTCCGCGACTATCGCGAACGCATCGAGTCCGATCCCGAGCGGCTGACCGAGATCGAAGACCGGCTTGATCTGATCGGGGGGCTCAAGCGCAAATACGGCGAGCGCATCGAAGATATCCTCGAATACCGGGCGAAGATCGCCGACGCCATCGACAAGATGGAGAACCGGGACGAGCATCTTGAGCGGCTGCGCGAGGAAGAGCGCAAGCTGCGCGAGCAGGCGCAGCGCCTGGCGCTCGGGCTTTCGGAGCAGCGCCGGCTTGCGGCGGACCGGCTGGCGAAGGAGATCGAAAGCGAGCTTAAGGAGCTGCAGATGGAGCGCACGACGTTCAAGGTGCAGCTCGATCAGCAGCCGGGCGAGGATGGCGAGCCGAAGCTGGCGCCGCACGGAATCGACGAGGCAGTCTTCCTGTTCTCCGCGAATCCGGGCGAACCGCCGAAGCCGCTCGCGAAGATCGCTTCCGGAGGCGAAATGTCGCGCATCATGCTGGCGCTGAAGACGGTTTTCGCCGCGATCGACGGGGTGCCGGTTCTCGTGTTCGACGAAGTGGACACGGGCGTCAGCGGACGTGCCGCGCAGGCTATCGCGGAGAAGATGTCGAAGCTGTCCCGACGCTGCCAGGTGTTCGCGATCACGCACCTGCCGCAGGTGGCCTGCATGGCGGACCATCATTACGGCATTCGCAAGCAGACGCTCGGCGAGCGCACGTCCACGACGGTCGAACCGCTGCAAGGCATCGGCCGGGTCGAGGAGCTGGCACGCATGCTCGGAGGCGTGGAAGTGACGGATATGACGCGCCATCACGCCCGGGAGATGCTGGATCTGGCCGAACGGAAGAAGGGCGCTTGAAAGCCAGTCCGGGAATGTTTTATCGGTCATAAAAGAAAAGGGGCGGGGTTACCTTAAAGGTACGCCAACAGGGCGAAGCGACAGACACGGGAGCGGCAGCTTCCGCGGCTTCAATCGCATCGGGCGGCCTTTGTTCCCACGCCCGCGCCGACGAAGCCGCGAGAACCGCATGCCGGGCTAGTTCCGACATGCGGTTCATCGGCGGCTTTTTTCTATGCGCCGTCCGCATCCCGCCCGCTGTTCATCCAGATTCCTTAGGGAGCGTGAATCCATTGAATGACAGCGCACGGATCCGTTGGTTCGGTCTTCTGCTCGCCATTCTCGTCTGCGCGGCCGGTTTCACCGCCCCGTTTCGGCATTATGCCGCCTTCCCCAGTGAGCTGAATCTGTTCCTCGGCCAGCACAGACAGCTCGATTACACGATGCCGGTGCACGCCGACATCACGGTCGATCCATCCATCGTCAACATCAACGGTTCGGACAGCCGTTCGGTCAAGGTTGATCTGCGCAAGCCGCTGTCGATCGTTCCGCAGTCCAGCGGCATGGCCAAGCTGAAAATGAAATTATTCGGTACGATTCCTTTCAAGACGGTCACCGTCCATGTCGTTCCCGGGCTGAAAGTGATACCCGGCGGCCAGACGATCGGCGTCAAAGTGAAATCGGACGGCATCATGGTCGTCGGTCATCATCAGGTGAAGACGGAAAAAGGCGAAACGCTGTCGCCCGCCCAGTCGGCCGGCATCCGCCTCGGCGATCTGATCATGAGCGTGAATGGCGTCAAGCTGAAGGAAGTCAGCCAGATGGCGAAGATGGTCGAGCAGGCGGGCAAGGAGGGCAAGGCGCTGAAGCTCACGATCGAGCGTGGAACCGAGAAATTTGAAAAAGAACTCAAGCCGGTCTATGACGCGGAAGACCGGGCGTGGCGGCTCGGTCTCTATATCCGGGATTCCGCTGCCGGCGTAGGCACGCTGACATTCTACGCGCCGGAACAGGGCGTATATGGCGCTCTGGGGCACATCATCACCGATATGGACACGCAGGCGCCGATCCGGGTCGGAGAAGGGCAGATCGTGCAGTCAAGCGTCACGTCGATCAACAAGAGCTCCAGCGGCGAACCCGGCGAGAAAAGAGCGCATTTCGTCAAGGAAGGGAAGGTGCTCGGCACCGTCGAGCGCAATACACAGTTCGGCATATTCGGCCGGATGAGTGAACTGCCGAAGCCCAGCTACGACGACAAGGCAATTCCGGTCGCGTTTGCCGATGAAGTGAAGGAAGGGCCGGCGCATATTTTGACGGTGGTCGACGGTCAGAAAGTGGAGAAGTTCGATATCGAGATTACGCGTGCGATGCGCCAGACCGAGCCGGCCACGAAAGGCATGATCATCCGGATCACCGACGAGAAGCTGTTGAAACGGACGGGCGGCATCGTGCAGGGGATGTCCGGCAGTCCGATCATCCAGGACGGTAAACTGGTCGGCGCCGTCACCCACGTATTCGTCAACGATCCGTCATCGGGATACGGCTGCTACATCGAATGGATGCTCGGCGATGCGGGCATTCTGCCCAACGCGCATCAACGGAAGCTTAAGGCGGGATAACGCCCTAAGCTTTCGTTGTTTCCGTCCGTGTCGAAAAATGTTGAACATCCCAGAAATCACGAATATTTTGGAATAAATTTTTATTATATTCATTGTCACAAAAAAAGTAAAGAAAAAATTTTTAACATGAAGGAATTTCCTTTCCCATGTCGAAACGGTAATATATCGGGGAGGAACAGACCTTCCACAAGTGAATCCCATTCAAATAAGGAGGACTCACACCTTGCAAAGAATTGAAGTATTGCTGGCCGACGACAACCGTGAATTTACGAATCCGCTCTCCGAGTACATCTCAGAACAGAGCGACATGACAGTCACGGGCGTAGCCTACAACGGCGAAGAAGTGCTTCGGCTGCTGGAGGAATCCCGCAAGGCGCCGGACGTCCTCATCCTGGACATTATCATGCCGCATCTCGACGGCCTTGGCGTGCTTGAACGGCTGCGCGACATGGATCTCAATCCGATGCCGAAAATCATCATGCTTACGGCATTCGGTCAGGAGAATATTACGCAGAAGGCGGTCCAGCTCGGTGCGTCTTACTACATACTGAAGCCGTTCGACATGGAAATATTGGCGAACCGGATCCGCCAGCTGGTGAGCAATCCCGTGCTGTCCCCGTCCGCAAGCTACGGCTCGGTGCTGCCGAAGTCGACCAACGTTGTGCCGATCGGCAAGAGCAAAAACCTCGACGCCAACATTACGAGCATCATTCACGAAATCGGCGTGCCTGCCCATATCAAAGGCTATCAATACCTGCGCGAAGCGATCACGATGGTGTACAACAACATCGAAATTCTGGGCGCCATCACGAAGACACTCTATCCGGCGATCGCCGAGAAGTTCAAGACGACGCCGTCCCGCGTCGAACGCGCCATCCGGCACGCCATCGAAGTCGCCTGGACGCGCGGCAACATCGACTCGATCAGCCATCTGTTCGGCTACACGATCAACATCAGCAAGTCGAAGCCGACGAACAGCGAATTCATCGCGATGGTGGCCGACAAGCTGCGGATCGAGCACAAGGTATCGTAGCGGCGGCTTGAGCGGCGGAGCCTCGAAACACCACGGGTTTTCGTTGGTCGCATGACCAATGGAGGCGTGGTGTTTTTGCTTTCAAGGCGGCATGACGAAAGAAGGAGGGAGACGCGATCGCGGCACGGGATGGGGAGCCTTTTTCCGGGAATGCAGCGTAATGTCCTGGCGGCGGGCAGGCGGCATACCGTCAGTCTGAGGAAGGACGGCACGGTCGTCGCGGCCGGCGACAACCGTCTCGGCCAATGCAAGGTGGAAAACTGGCGCGGGATCGTGTCGGTTGCAGCGGGCAATGTCCATATGGCGCCGAATACGGGCAACGCGCATACCGTCGGGCTTCGCGAGGACGGAACGGTTGTCGCAACGGGCTGGAACCGGTACGGCCAATGCGCGGTTGACGGCTGGAGCGGCATCGTTGCCATCGCGGCGGGTTGGTGCCGGACCGTAGGGCTGCCCGCGGATGGAACGGTGGCCGCGGCAGGACGGAATCTTGAAGGGGAATGCGATACGGACGGATGGCGGGATATCGCGGCTGTTGCGGCAGGCGACTGGCACACGGTCGGCTTGCGCGCAGACGGCACGGTCGCCAGGACGGGAAACAACCGGCATCGTCAGTGCCAGGTGGACGATTGGCGCGATATTGTGGCGATTTCGGCAGGTTATTTGCATACGGTAGGGCTGAGATCAGACGGCACGGTGGTCGCTGCCGGCAACAACCAGGCCGGCCAGTGCGAGGTAGGAGGCTGGCGGGACATCGTTGCGGTCGCGGCGGGCAGCCTGCATACCGACGGCCTGCGCGCTGACGGCACGGTCGTCGCCGCGGGGCACAATGCGTTCGGCCAATGCGAGGTGCGGGGCTGGCGGGACATTGTCGCCATAGCGGCGGGCTGCGTCCATACCGTCGGGCTGTGCGCGAATGGCACAGTCGTCGCCATCGGGGACAACACGTTCGGTCAATGCGAGGTCAGCGGGTGGCGCGGCATCCGGTTGCCGGATCTCGCTTGCGGTACGTGAGGCCGTTGCTGCAGCCCGCAAATATGCAACCTTCTCCGCGCAGACCTCGTCTGATTCAAGTGAGGATCGGAAACGAGGTTTTGAGACGTGAGACGAATTGCGATCTATATCATCGCCGCGCTGGTCGTGCTGATCGCCATACCCGTCGTGGCGTCACTTGGCGAATACACACGGGCCAAAACGGCACTCCACGACGACAGCCGGTTCATCCGCGAGCTTTCGGTGATCGCGCTGACTGCGGATGCGTTCGGGATGGCGGAGGTAACGGATTTCGATTGGGATACCTTGTACATCTTCGGTCCATACACGACCTGGCGTGAGATGGAGGAGCAGGTCGGGAGAGCCTGGTACGAATCCTATGCCGATTACCTGATCCGCCGCACGCCGATCGGCCGGCACCCGGTCGACGACGACTCTCTCCAGAAACTTGTGTTCGCCCTGGACGGGCGCGTCGTGCTGGATGCAACGGTCCGTCGAAGTATCATCGATTTCACGAAACTGGACAAAACCAGGCTCAGCAGCGAAGAAGCGTTCTTTGATCTGCAGCGCCAAAACAGGTGGACGACAGCGCTACGGCGCAAGACTCCCGCATAGAAGAGACAAACGCCGCATCGGGATGCAAGCCCGGATGCGGCGTTACTGTCATGTTTGCTCGTTGTCCGGCAGCCGGACAGGCTTCGGCGGTCGGGGACGCTTCTTCCGGAAGCGCGGCGCGACATAGTTGCGCTTCCGGTCGCGGAAGAAAATCCAGCCGCCGATGAAGCCGACGCCGCCAAGGAACAGGATGAGGCCGATAATAAACCGAAGCCAGTTGAAGACCGGAGCCGGGTCGTCGGGCCCGAAGGCAGCGAAATAATCGAACAGCGTGTTTTTAATCTGCAGAAAGCCGTAAGCCGCCCCGATGCCGGGAATGACAAGCAGCAGCACGGCGAGAAAACGCGAGAGCACCAATCTCATGTTTTTACCATCCTTCCGTTGTCCAGCGTGCGACGCAAATCCCAGCACATTATATCATACCGCGAAAGCGTATTCGCTGTCCAACGCGGGGACAGGTCTGTTATATGACGCGCGGGAAAGGTAAAATAGTAGAGTACGGATCAACACCCAAGACCGGGAAGAGGAGAATGCACATGACGATACATGCGGACGTTGCGGTACTCGGCGGAGGACCCGGCGGTTATACAGCCGCAATCCGGGCCGCCCAGCTCGGCAAGAAAGCGGTCATTATCGAGCAGGACCGGCTTGGCGGCGTCTGTTTGAACCGGGGCTGCATTCCGAGCAAGTCGCTGCTGCGCAGCGCGGAAGTGTTCCATACGGTGAAGGAAGCCGCCCGCTACGGCATTGCGGTCCAGGGCGAGCCGGAGCTGCGCTACGACGCTGTCCTGGAGCGGAAGCGCGCCGCCGTCGAGCAGCTTTACCGCGGACTCACGTCGCTCATGAAAAAGCACAACATCGAGGTTATCCACGGGAAGGGGAGAATCATCGGGCCGTCGATCTTCTCGCCGCGCAGCGGTTCGGTCGCGGTCGAGCTGGAGAACGGCGAGATGGAGACGGTCGTGCCGCAGCAGCTGATCATCGCGACCGGTTCGCGTCCGCGCGAGCTGCCGGGACTGAAGTTTGACGGCATCCGGGTGCTGAGCAGCGATGACGCGCTGAACATGGAGACGCTGCCGCGCGATATGCTGATCGTCGGGGGCGGCGTCATCGGTATCGAATGGGCGTCGATGCTGAACGACTTCGGCGTGGCCGTGACGCTGGTCGAAGCGGCATCGCGCCTGCTGCCGGGGGAAGACGCCGACGTGTCCGCCGAGATGGAGCGGCTGCTCCGCAGACGCGGCGTCCGCGTGATCACTTCGGCGAAGCTGCTCACCGACACGTTCGAGCGGAAAGACGACGGCGTGGCGGTCAAGATCGAAACCGGCGAGGGGGCGGTCGCGCTGTCCGCCGAGCGGATGCTCGTCGCCATCGGACGGACGGCGAACGTCGACGGGATCGGCCTGGAAGCGACCGATGTGGCGGTCAAGGACGGCTTTATCGCCGTCAACGCGTCGTACCAGACGGCCGAACCGCACATCTATGCGGTCGGCGACGTCATCGGCGGCGTGCAGCTTGCGCACGCGGCGGCGCGCGAAGGGGTGATCGCGGCCGAACATATCGCCGGCCTCAAAACTGAGCCGCTTCAGCCGCACCGCATTCCGCGCTGCATCTACTCGCGGCCGGAAGTGGCCTCCATCGGCTTGACGGAGAGCCAGGCGCTGTCCCGCGGCCATGACGTGAAGACGAGCCGGATTCCGTTCCGGGCGAGCGGCAAGGCGATCGTGCTCGGCGAGACGGACGGCTTCGTGAAAGTGATCGCCGAACGGAAGACCGGCGACATCCTCGGCGTCCACATGATCGGACCGCATGTGACGGAACTGCTGTCCGAGGCGGGCCTCGCGGATCTTCTGAACGCTTCGGTATGGGAAGCCGGCCAGCTCGTTCATCCGCACCCTTCGCTGTCGGAAATGCTCGGCGAGGCGATGCTGGCGATCGACGGCGTGTCCTTGTCGTTCTGACTCGAAGGTTCGGGGCGATCGGTTCATTTCTTTTTCCGGCAAAACAGGGTATAATGGATGCATCTTACCTTTAGTACCTGGTGTTAAGAGCTGGCCTCGAACGGGCGGCTCTCTTGCAGCCGGGAGAAGGAGGCATTTTATGGCCAATACCGGTACCAAGCGGACGTTCCGCCACCGCGAGGTCGGTCTTACGGACGACGAAGCGGTGCAGATGTACGCGACGATGCTGATGGCAAGACGATACGACGAGCGGGCACTGCTGCTTCAGCGGGCCGGCAAGATCAATTTTCACATCTCCGGAATCGGACAGGAAGCCGCGCAGGTGGCGGCCGCCTTCGCGCTGGATCGGGAGAACGACTGGTTTCTTCCCTACTACCGTGACTATGGCTTCGTGCTGGCGGTCGGCATGACGCTGCGCGAGCTGATGCTGTCCTTGTTCGCGAAGGAAGAAGATCCGAACAGCGCGGGCCGGCAGATGCCGGGCCACTTCGGCTGCAAACGGCTGCGCATCGTCACCGGATCGAGCCCGGTGACGACCCAGGTGCCGCACGCGGTCGGCATCGCATACGCGCTCAAACTGAAGCGGCAGCCCTATGTGTCGTTCGTGACGTTCGGCGAGGGCTCAAGCAACCAGGGCGATTTTCATGAGGGCTGCAACTTTGCGGGCGTGCACAAACTGCCGGTCATTTTCATGTGCGAGAACAACCAGTACGCCATTTCGGTGCCGATTTCGCGGCAGGTTGCCGGGCGGATCTGCGACCGGGCGGTCGGTTACGGGTTCCCCGGCGTCCGGGTTGACGGCAACGATCCGCTGGAAGTGTACAAGGTCGTCAAGGAAGCGCGCGAGCGCGCGGTCGCCGGCGAAGGCCCGACATTGATCGAGGCCGTGATGTACCGGCTGTCGCCGCACTCGACATCCGACAACGACCTGGCCTACCGGTCGAAGGAAGAAGTCGAGGAGCACCGGGCGAAGGACGGGCTGCCGCGCTATCGACAGTACCTGATTGACTGCGGGCTGTGGAACGAAGAGCTGGACCGTTCGCTCGACGCGAACATCCGCCAGATGCTCGACGAAGCGACCGAGTATGCGGACAAGGCGCCATACCCTTCTCCGGAATCGATCATGCACCACGTCTATGCCGGCGATGCGGAAGGAGGGCGGTAACATGGCGGTCATGCATTACATCGACGCGATCCGGCTGGCCATGGAAGAAGAAATGACTCGCGACGAGGATGTGTTTGTGCTCGGCGAGGACGTCGGCTATAAGGGCGGCGTCTTCACAACGACGAAAGGACTGCTCGAGAAGTTCGGGCCGGAGCGGGTGCTGGACACGCCGCTTGCGGAGTCGGTGATCGCCGGCGCGGCGATCGGCGCCGCCATGTACGGCCTGAAGCCGATCGCCGAGATGCAGTATGCGGACTTTATTTTCCCTGCGACGAACCAGATCATCAGCGAAGCGGCGAAAATCCGCTACCGTTCGGCCAGCGACTGGACGTGCCCGGTCGTCATCCGCGCCCCGATCGGCGGCGGCGTGTTCGGCGGCTTGTACCATTCGCAGAGCGTGGAATCGGTCTTCTTCGGCACGCCGGGCCTGAAAATCGTCGCACCGTACACCGCCTACGACGCGAAGGGGCTGCTCAAGGCTGCCGTCCGCGATCCGGACCCGGTGCTCTATTTCGAACACAAGAAATGTTACCGTCTCGTCTCCGGCGAAGTGCCGGAGGACGACTACATCGTGCCGATCGGCAAGGCGAACGTGCTGCGCGAAGGCGATGACATCACGGTGATCGGATACAGCCTGCCGCTGCATTTCGCGATGCAGGCGGCCGAGGATCTGGAGGCGGAAGGCATCTCGTCCCACATTCTCGATCTCCGCACGCTGCAGCCGCTGGACAAGGAAGCGATCCTCGAAGCGGTCCGCCGCACGGGTAAAGTGCTCATCGTCCACGAAGACAACAAGACGGGCGGCGTCGGCGCCGAAGTGGCGGCGATCATCGCCGAGGAGCTGCTGTACGAGCTGGACGCGCCGATCATGCGGCTGTGCGGTCCGGACGTGCCGGCGATGCCGATTCATGCGCCGGGCGAGAAACATTTCATGCTGAATCGGGAGAAACTGCGGGATGCGATGCGGCAGTTGGCGCTTTATTGATGACCTTATGGTCCAATCCGGGATGGGAAGAAGGAGTTGAGAACGTGAGAGAGGGTCTTCAGGAAATCGTCATGCCGCAGCTGGCGGAATCGCTGGTGTCGGCGACGATCGAGCGCTGGCTGAAGCAGCCGGGTGACCGGATCGACATGTACGAGCCGATCTGCGAGATCAACACGGACAAGGTGAACGCGGAGCTGCCGTCGACCGTCACCGGGAAACTGGTCAAAATATTGGCCGGCGAAGGCGAGACCGTGGACGTAGGCGCACCGATCTGTCTCGTCGAGACGGCGTCGGCCGGCGCTCCGGCAGAATCCGCGCCGGATTCGGGAGATGCGGCGCAGCCGCAGGCACGGCAGGCGGCCGCATCGGACGGGGATGAAGGCGCGGCGCCTATGAGCGGCCGCTATTCGCCGGCGGTGCAGCGCCTCGCCGCCGAACACGGCGTCAATCTGGCCGAGGTGCGGGGCACCGGGCTCGGCGGGCGCATTACCCGCAAGGACGTGTTGAACTACATCGAATCCGGCCGCGCATCCGGCAAACCCGCGGACAGCCGTTCGGCCGATCCGGCGCGCCAGCCGGTCCGGTCCAGCGGCCTGCATCTGTCGGAAGAGCCGAAGCTGCCCGCGATCGAAGTCGAGGCGGCGGCGCCGGGCAGCGGCGAATACTTCATCGACGTGTCGCCGCTCCGCCATACGATCGCGACCCGGATGCGGCAGAGCGTCACGGAGATTCCGCACGCCTGGACGATGATCGAGGCGGACGTGACGAATCTTGTCGCGCTGCGCAACAAGCTGAAAGACGAGTTCATGAAGCGCGAAGGCATCAACCTGACATATCTCGCGTTCTTCCTGAAGGCGGTCATCAACGCGATCAAGGACTATCCGATCATGAATTCGGTGTGGGCCGTCGACAAAATCATCGTCAAGCGCGACATCAACATTTCGCTGGCCGTCGGCACGGAGGACGGCGTCTGGACGCCGGTCATCAAGAACGCCGACCAGAAGAACATCGCCGGGCTGGCCCGCGAGATCGACGACCTCGCGCGCAAGACGCGGGAAGGCCGGCTGTCGCTCAGCGACATGCAGGGCGGAACGTTCACGGTCAACAACACCGGCTCGTTCGGCTCGATTCTGTCGCAGCCGATTATCAACTACCCGCAGGCGGCGCTCATCACGTTCGAATCGATCGTCAAGAAACCGGTCGTCATCGGCGACATGATCGCGATCCGCTCGATGGTGAACCTGTGTCTTTCGCTTGACCACCGCATCCTCGACGGCGTCATCTGCGGACGGTTCCTGCAGCGGGTGAAAGAGAATCTCGAAAGCTACAGCATCGAGACGACCACATTGTATTGAGAGGCTCGCCATGAACGATAACCAATTGCTCGATATCCGCTACATCCCGATGATCGATTACGCCGCGGCGTGGGGCAGACAGAAGGAAATCGTGCGCGGAATCGACCGCGGCGAGCGGCCGGAGACGCTGCTCTTGCTCCAGCATCCGCCGACCTACACCATCGGGTCGCAGAAGCATCCGGAGCATCTGCTGCTGAGCGAGGAAGAGCTGAACGTGCGGGGCATCCGCGTGTTTCAGATCGACCGCGGCGGCGACATCACCTATCACGGACCCGGCCAGCTCGTCGGCTATCCGCTGCTCTACCTGAATCCGGCGGTGCTCGACCTGCACGGCTATCTGCGCGCGCTTGAGCAGGTTATCATCGACTGGCTGGCCGATTACGGAATTGAAGGCGGCCGCAAGGAAGCCTACACCGGCGTGTGGGTCGGGGAGGAAAAAATCGCGGCGATCGGCGTCAAATTCAACAAAGCGCGAAGCCGCCGCGGCTTTATTACAAGCCACGGCTTCGCGCTCAACCTGCGCGCCGGCATCGGCAACGAGGGATTCTCGGGGATCATTCCGTGCGGCATCCGCGAATACGGCGTCACCAGTTTCGAAGATTTGACGGGGATGGAGATGCCGCCGGAGCGGGCGGCGCGGGAGATCGTGCCGCATTTCTGCCGCGTATTCGGCAGGAGCGCCGGGCCCTTAATAGAAGAGGAGGCCGATGCCGGCCACGACGGTTGAGAGCAGCATGGCGGCGACGATCACAATGGCGGTGATCCGGATCCATTTGCGGTTGATCATGGTTTGCTGAACGCTCCTTTCAGCCAGGCTGTACAGATTCTATTTTATCCGATATGCGAGACGGGAGGAAAGCGATGATTGATCGTCAGAGACTGATTGACGAGTTCATGGAACTCGTCCGCGTCGACAGCGAGACCGGCCACGAACAGGAGATCAGCCGCGTGCTCAAGGCGAAGTTCGCCGGTCTCGGTCTTGCCGTCGAGGAAGACGACGCCGCGGAGAAGACGGGACACGGCGCGGGCAATCTGTTCGCGATGCTGGAAGCCGACGGGGCGGAGGATGCGCCGGTCATTTTCTTCACGTCGCACATGGACACCGTCGCGCCGGGCCGGGGGATCAAGCCGCGGCTGGACGATGACGGCTATATTCGCAGCGACGGCACGACGATTCTGGGCAGCGACGACAAGGCGGGCCTTGCGGCGATGCTCGAAGCGATCCGGGTGATCAAGAAGCGGAACATTCCGCACGGACCGGTCCAGTTCGTCATCACGGTCGGCGAGGAAGCCGGGCTGAACGGTGCGCGCGCCATGGACCGCGGCCGGCTCAAGGCGGCGTTCGGCTACGCGCTCGATTCGAACGGCAGCATCGGCGACATCGCCGTCGCGGCGCCGACCCAGGCGAAGATCACGATGAAGGTGCACGGCAAATCGGCGCACGCGGGCGTCAACCCCGAGGACGGCATCAGCGCGATCCAGGTGGCCGCGCGGGCGATCTCGCGCATGCCGCTCGGCCGCATCGATCATGAGACGACCGCCAACATCGGCCGGTTCGAAGGCGGCGGCGCGACGAACATCGTCTGCGATTTCGTCAAGCTTGATGCCGAAGCGCGCAGCATCGACCAGGCGAAGCTGGACCGGCAGGTGGAAGCAATGCGGCAGGCGCTCGAGAGCGCGGCCGCGGAGTTCGGCGCCCGGGCGGAATTCGAGAGCGAGATTCTGTATCCGTCGTTCCGCTATACGGAAGCCGATCCGGTCGTGAGGCTCGCCGTAGAAGCGATCGAAGCGATCGGCTGCAAGGCGCGGACGTTCCATTCGGGCGGCGGCAGCGACGCGAACATTTTCAACGGCCACGGCGTCCCGACCGTCAACCTCGCAGTTGGCTACGAAGAGATCCATACGACGCGGGAGCGGATTCACGTCGATAACCTCGTCAAGACGACGGAACTCGTCGTACAGCTGATCAAGCTGGCCGCGGACATGAAGGCATAAATGGTCGAAAGAGGGCCCGGATTTTGAACTGCTCCCTGTCAAGTAGACTGCAAACTAAATCGGATTGTTTGGATTCCGTAAATTGTGGAATTTTTTTGCAGCATGCAAAAGCAACCGAGGGTAAGTCACCTAGCCGCCTTTTCCGCTCGAGTTGCTGAAGTGTGTAAATACTTCAATTGCTTATATAAGGCTTCTTGCTTGTGTATTGAAAAGCCTAAGGATATTGGTTGTTTGTGTTCGCCGTGATGAGAGAGATGGACACATACTTTCATAGTTGGTTGCTCCTGAAAAAGTCCGATCGTGAACATCACCTCATCCCCATCCTTTTTCAGGACTGCCCATTTACCTTATTCTTCCTTATTTTGCTGCCTTCGCGAGCATTTTGGATACCGGAGCGTCGTCCAGTCAAATCAAGTGGGCAATCGGCGGCTATAGTCTGCACCTCAACAAAACGTATACCAGCGAGTCTCAGTACCTTGCCGACATTAACGGGTCGGGTAGCGCGAGCTCGTGTACTCCTGCTCAGGCCAATACCGAAAATGCTTACCGTCTGAATCCTGGTGGCACTGTTCCGCGGACAGCGATTGGCTGGGATGGTTCGAAAATCGTTCTCGCTGTTTTCCAATCGGAGAAAGCGTATGAAGTTCGCCAATTCATGAAAAATGAAGGTTGCACTATGGCGGTCATGCTTGACGGAGGCGGTTCCTCGCAAATGCGTTTTCTTGTCGCATCTCCCAGCGGCAACTTTGTTGGCACATATGATCCCTCCGGAGAGAATCGTTCCGTCTACAACATGGTTGCTGTAAATCCGACGCAGTGGATTTATCAGTACTGAATCGCAACGAGCCGGCAGAGATTTACTGCCGGCTCCTGCTTCAAAAGGAGTAGATTGGCTATGGAAGCTGCCGATTTTTGGGTTCAAGTGGTCACCAATAATGGTTTTGCCATGGCGCTGACAATCTACCTTTTGACCAGCTTTCGCAAAACTCTTGAAGACCAGCGCAATGATTTTAAAACATTCGTGCAAGAGATAACCCAGGCCATCAAAGAGTTGCGAAAGGATAAGGGAGAATAAGAGTGCAGAGTCGTATTCGAAGTTCATATCAACCGGCGGAAAATATCCTGCCGGTTCTTTTCTATAAATGTCTAGTCGATATCTAATATTTTCCATTCGTTGTTTTCTTTTGTGAAAACGTACATCCTGCTTTGCTCTTCTTCATTTCGCCAGTAATTTACGCTAACAGCAATATGTGACCCGTTAGGTTCACCTATACTTACCAACTCCACTTTGCTTATTTTTCTTTTGGGCATGGCAGTTACTACAGAATTGCTGGCTAACAGTGACATATACCCTTCTTCGTTCTCTTCATTTATAAATCGAACAGAATGATTGATTAACTGGACAAAAATCAGCTCGTCTCCTTCATATTGAGATTCATCGATATACACCGGCTCCATTTCTTCCTCTTCTGGTATGGATGACGACTTCTCAGACGGCGAGCTGTCGGAAGGATCAGTCCGCGTTTCATTTTCATTTGAAGATTGCGACGTCCCGGGCGGCGAGTTATCAGAAGCAGCCTGCGTCTCATTTGAAGATAACGACGTCTCGGGTGGTGAGCTGTCGTTAGGAGCAGCCTGCGTTTCGTTTGAAGGCGACTTTGGCGCAGATGGGTTCGCATGCTCTCCACAGCCAACCAGCAACAGAAAGATTGAACAGACGAGTAACCACTTTTTCACCTTCAACTCTCCTTCACAAGGTACTATTTACACTAATAAACTATACTTTCCAAATGAGGAAAGGTTGTGAAAATCCTTCCGCTTCGGTCTTCGGTTCACGCATCTCCCCATAGAAAAGCTCCCCTCCAGGAGTCTGCCTGGAGGGGAGCGTATCCATTTCCTATAGCCTCTGTCTTATGCCAAAACAGGCGATTATGACCGTGAACGGATCTCCTGACGCATGAACATGACGTAAGAGATGCCGAAGCAGATGACCGTCGCGGCGATGAGCCCGGTCGCATGCGGCCAGATGAGCAGCAGGCTCTGGCCGAGCGGCAGCGGACTCTTGATCGCGAGATACACCTGCTCGAGCGTGAACGGTCCGAGCGTCCGGACGTTCGGCGTCAGCAGCGTCGTCGTCGCCTCGGAGAACAGTTCCGCCGGCGACAGCCGGTTCAGCCACAGCATCGTCTCCTGATAATTCAGGATGCGCTGCACCGCGGCGTCCGACGAAGGCGCGATCGCGCGCGCGATCAGGTTCAGGATCAGCCCGTAGAAGACAGTGAAGAAGATCCACAGCGCGATGCTCGACAGCGCGGATGTCGCGGCCTGGCGGAACCGGATCGAGAACAGGATGGACAGGTTGAGCCAGAACCCGACGTAGACGACCGCGAGCACGAGGAAGAAGAAGACGCGCCAGAACTCTTCCGGCGTCGGCGGATAGCCGATCGTGAACAGGCCGAGCCCCATGACGAGAAGGCCCAGGGCGAAGATGACGACCGTCACGAGCAGCAGAGAAGCCGTAAACTTCGCCAGAATAAAGTCGTCCCGGTAGATCGGCTGCGACATGAGCCGGCTGAGCGTCCCGCGGTTCCGCTCCGAATTGACGGCGTCAAACCCCAGGGCAATCCCCATCAGCGGGCCGAGGAACGAGACGAACGTAATGAAGTTCGGCAGCGTCCCGTCCGAGATCGTGAACATCTGCAGGAACAGGAAGTCCAGCTCGTCCTTCAGGGCGCCGCCCCGGATGGCGGAAACGGCGGAATAGATCGACCCGATGCACGCCAGCGTAATGATGGCGAGCAGAATCGTGAACCGCCAGCTGCGGATATGGTCGCCGAATTCCTTCTGCACGATGACCCAGAAAGGAGAGATCGCGGCGCCCTGCGCTTCCCTGGCGCCGGTGTCTTCGGCGCCGTCCCGCCGTCCCGCGCGGCGCGTCAGCCGGCCGAGAATCGCCTTGCCGTCAAGCGCCATGGGCTTCCCCTCCTTCGAAATAGCGATGATAGATGTCGTCCAGCCCGTATTTCCTGCGGCTGACGGCCAAGAGCCGCCCGCCGCATCCGACGGCCGCCTGCGCGATGTCCGCGGTCAGATCCGAGCTGCAGATGACGGAGGCTTTGCCGCCTTCGCCGCGCCTCACGGATACGACGCCCCCGAGTCCGTTCAGCGCCTCGTCCAGCGCGTCTGGCCACGCTTCGAGCTCGAGCTCGACCGTAATCGTGCCGTCTTCGTCGAGCTGCTTCGACAGCGACTCGATGTCGCCGCAGGCGATCAGCCGTCCCTTGACGAACAGGCCGACCCGGTCGCACACCTGCTGCACCTGATGCAGATGGTGGGACGAGAGCAGCACCGTAATCCGTTCTTCGCGGCTTAGCCGTGTGATCAGTTCCAGCAGCTCGCGCACCCCTTCCGGGTCGATGCCGAGCGTCGGCTCGTCGAGAATGATGATCTCGGGCTTCTTGATCAGCACGTCGGCGAGACCGAGCCGTTGGCGCATCCCGCGGGAGAAGGCGCCGACCCGCTTATCGGCGGCTTCGGCCAGACCGACGCGTTCGAGCAGCTCGCGCGCGCGGGCTTCGGCTTCCGCCGGCGGAATCCGGTTCAGCCGCGCCGTATAGATCAGGTTGTCGATGGCGGTCCGGTCTTCATAGAAGCCGATATCGTCGGGCATGTAGCCGACGCGTCGCTTGATCTGCAGCGGGCTGCGGGTCGGATCGAGGCCGAGCACGCGGGCCGATCCGGAAGTCGGCTCGGTCAGCCCGAGCATCATCAGAATCGTCGTCGTCTTGCCGGCGCCGTTCGGCCCGAGCAGGCCGAACACTTCGCCGCGGCCGATCGTCAGATCGAGACGGTTCACGGCCGCGTGCTCGCCGTACATCTTCGTCAGCCCTTTCAGTTCGATGACCGGCTCGCGTTCACCGCTGCGCACGTCCACGATTACCGCCTCCCGTATTTGCGATACAGGTAGTAGACGCCTCCCGCAACGGCAATGACGATCAGAATGCCGATCCAGCCCCACAGCACGGATGACTGCACCGCGACGCGCAGCGCGATCGTGTCCGACTTCTGCGCCGAGCGGGCGGTGATGTCCACTTCATAGTCGCCGGCGAGCGCCTTGTCCGTCGACTTGATCGTGGCTTGAACGGTCGCCGTCTGACCCGGCTCGATGGACGTGATCTTGGACGGCTCGAATGTCACTTCCCAATCGACGGGCGAGTTGGACGTCAGGCTGACATCTTCGAGCTTCGCCGTGCCGGTGTTCTTCACGACAAGATCGACCGTGCGCGTGCCGCCGGCCTTGATTTTCGTGTTCAGCCGCTCGTCCGCCGTCGTCAGGTCAATGCCGTACGTGCCGGTGATGACGACTTCGAGCGTCGTTTCGGCCTGCGTCGAATTGTTCGTCGCCGCGACCGGAATCTGATAGGTGCCGGCTTCGATCGACTCCGGCGGAATGATCTGGACGGAGATCGTCTTCGTCGCGTTCGGCTCAACCGTCACGGAACGGACGCTGTCGCCGCTGACCGAGAAGCGGGCGTCCCAGCCCGGCTGCACCGCCGCGGCCAGCGCATACGTCTGCTCTTCAGCGGTCCGGTTGCGCAGCTCGGTCGAGAACGTGAAGGTATCGTCGGCGTACCCTTCCATGTTCGGCTGCTCCACCGTCCATTCCGACGCGAACGTGCCCTGCTCGGTGACGTTGATGACGAGCGGGAGCCGGGCCAGATTGCCGGCGACGACCGTGAACCGGTATTCGCCCTTGTTCACTTCGAGCGGCACTTCGATCTGGACGTTGAACGATTCCGACTCGTCCGGCTTGACGGCAATTTCCCGGACCGTGCGTCCGCCGGACGTAATCTTGTACTCCCAGTTGTTGCCGTTCGTCTCCAGTGTGATCGGAAACACTTTCGTCGCATCGCTGCGGTTAATCGCTTCAACCGAGTACGTGATCGACTCCCCGGGCGGTGCGGCCAGGTTGACGTAGGTTGTGTACAGTTCAAACGGTTCCGCGGCATCGGCCTGACCCGCGGACGCGGCGGCCGCTCCGGCCGCGATCAGGGCGGCAAGCCCAAGCTTGATCCAGATGTTGCGGCATGCGGCAAGCATGCTTCCAATCCCCCTTCTGACTTAGAAAATTACGATTTCGCTTACATTACGAACGAGCGGCGGGCGCGGATTAATGCGGTCAACCAATTTTTTTCGGCGCCCGGCGAAACTTCCGGCCCATCCCTGCTTCTGCTAAAATAACAAGCAGAAAATTGCTGTCGGCGGGGAGGATAGCGGATTGGACAGACGGGGAGATGACATGGCGGCGGTGCTGGAAGCGATGTGCGCCGGCTCCGTCGAGGCATTCGACCGTTTCTACGAACGGTACGCGCCGCTTGTCATGCATATTGCCCTCCGGGTGATGGATGACCGGATGGAAGCGGAGGACCTCTGCCATGATGTGTTCCTCGAAGTGCTGCGGACCGGCAGACGTTTTGACCGTTCGCGGGGGTCGATCGAGAGCTGGCTGGCCGTCCTGACGCGCAGCCGCGGGCTGGACCGGCTGCGCCGGTCCCGGCGCGCCGTTCCCGGCGGGGCGGACGCGGCGATCGGACGGATCGCGGGTCTGGAGACCGCTGCGTCCGCGCCGGAGGATACGGTCGTCCTGCGGTTCCAGCAGGCGGCCGTGCGGGAAGCGTTCGCCGCGCTGCCGAGCCAGCAGCGCCGCGCGCTGGCGACCGCCTATTACCGGGAGAAGACGCAGCGGGAAATGGCGGACGAGTGGAACGTGCCGCTCGGCACGGTCAAGTCCTGGATACGCGGCGGCATCGCCAATCTGCGGAAACAGATGGCCGTGCGCGGCTGGCTGAGCGGCGGGGAAGGAGGTACGCGGCATGATGCGAAATGAAGGCGGCTTCGATCTGAAACGGTGCGCGCTCGGATTTACCGATCGGGAGTGGGCGGATTTCGCATTGGGGCTCCTGGATGCGAAGGATGCGGCCGCGATGGAGGCGCATGCCGGCGCATGCGGCGATTGCGCCGCACGCCGGGCGGAATGGCTGCGGCTTGCGCCCGCGCCGGGCGGCCGGCCGCAGGATGCGCCGTCCGTGCCGCTGCCGTCGGAGCGGCGCCGGCGGTCGCTCAGACGGGCGGTCCGCGCGATCGGTCTGCGCCGCAGGCTGCGGGGTCCGGCGATCGCCGCGGCCGCGGCGGCCGCCGTCGTGCTGCTGACCGCCGGACTGCTCCATCGCGCGGGGCTGGCCGCGGATTCGTTCGCGCCGTCCGCGCGGCATGAATCGCCCGGCGAATACCTGCTGATGCGCGAGCCGGAGGCGGGCACCGTCCTGACCGCTCCGGACACGACGCAATTCAAGGTCGTCCACGCCTTCGGGACATCGGGCGAGGGGTATATCTGGCTGAGCGGCGACGCGCAGGAAGCGCTGCTCTATCTGTACGGTCTGCCCGACACGGATCTGGTCGACTATCAGGCCTGGGCGGTTCGGGGACCGCACGCGGACAGCCTCGGCGTGCTCAAACTGGTCGACGGCATCGCCCATCTGCACGTTCGTTCGCTTCTTCTGCCGAATGCCGAGATGATCTCGCTCACCGCCGAGCCGAAAGGCGGAAGCGAGCAGCCGACTTCGACGCCGGCCGCCCTCGTCCTGTTTGACGCCCGGCGGTGAAGGCGCGCTTTGCGTGCTTGATCGAACCGGCGGCAGGTTCCGGCGCTCACTTCGAACCGGACGGACCGCCGAACGAACGGACATAGTCGGACAGCTTCTTCCGCCCGCTCGACAGCACGCGGAGCTTGTGGCGGATTTCCCACGCTTTGCCGACGAGACGGATGCCGTTCGGATCGTTGTACTGTTTCATTCGTCAAACCTCCGTTCCGGGGTGGGTATGCCCCATCCTATGCGCGGAGCGGACAAGTTATCACACGGGGAGAGAGCAAAAATGAACAACAGGAGCGGAGAGAAGGAGCGGCAGGAACCCGAGCGGACCGTCCGCACGGAGCCGGTCTTTCAGGGCAGGCTGATTTCCCTGCAGGTGGACACGGTGGAACTTCCCGGCGGGAAGACGGCGACGCGCGAGATCGTCAGACACCCGGGCGCGGCCGCGGTGCTCGCGCTGCACGACGACCGGCTGATCGTCGTCGAACAGTACCGCAAGCCGCTCGGGAAGATGCAGATCGAGATTCCGGCGGGCAAGCTCGAACCCGGCGAAGATCCGATGGAGACGGCGCGGCGCGAGCTCGAGGAGGAGACCGGCTGGCGGGCGGAGCGGCTCGAGCCGCTCCATGCTTTCTACACTTCGCCCGGATTCGCCGACGAGAAGCTGTACTTGTACGCGGCATACGACCTCTCGCGCGGAACCTTCGCGCCGGACGAGGACGAACATCTGAACGTGGACGCCATCACGTTCGAGCAGGCGCTGGCCTACATCCGCGAAGGCCGGATCAGCGACGCGAAGACGATCATGGCCGTGCAGGCCTGGCGGCTGCAGCGGCTCACCGGGTCGTTCGTCTGACATGGGCGGCACCGGCACAAACCCAAAGCGCGGCCAAGACGAGGGCCTGCGCCGCGTATTCGCCGATCTCCATCTGCACATCGGCGCCACCGGGCGCGGCGAACCGGTGAAGATCAGCGCCAGCCGGGCGCTGACGTTCCGGAACATCGCCCATGAAGCCGCCTGCCGCAAAGGCATCCGGCTGCTCGGGGTCATCGATGCCCACTCGCCCGGTGTCCAGCGGGATATTGCGGAACTGCTCGACCGCGGCGAGATGGCGGAAGCGCCGGGCGGAGGCATCCGGTATCGGGACGTTACGCTGCTGCTCGGCGCGGAGATCGAGGTGAAGGAGCCCGGACGCGGACCGGCGCATCACCTCGTATTTCTGCGCGATTTCGACGCGATGCGCTCGTTCACCGAATGGCTCAAGGAGCGGATGACGAACGTCGGGCTCAGCTCGCAGCGCATCCGCGCAAGCGGCCTGGAACTGCAGCGGGAGACGGCGGCGCGGGGCGGGCTGTTCATCCCCGCCCACATTTTCACGCCGCACCGCAGCCTGTACGGCAGCTGCGCGGACCGGCTGTCCGACGTGCTCGATCCCGATCTCGTCGACGCGGTCGAGCTGGGACTCAGCGCGGACACGGCGATGGCCGGCCTCGTGCCCGAGCTGGACCGCTATCCGTTCCTGACGAACTCGGACGCGCACTCGCTTGCCCGCATCGGCCGGGAATACAACGCGCTCATCCTCGGCGAACCTTCGTTCGACGAGCTGTGCAAGGCGCTGCGCGGCGAAGACGGCCGCGGGATCGCGGCGAATTACGGCCTTGATCCGCGTCTCGGCAAGTATCACCGGACGCATTGCGCGGGCTGCGGAACGACGCTGGGCGCGGAGGACGGCGAAATGCCGGAAAGCCCGGACGCTGCAATGCGCTGCCCGCTCTGCGGGTCGGCGAAACTGATCCGCGGCGTATCCGAGCGGGTGCGCGCCCTCGGCCGGCTCGCCGGACGCGACATCCCGCGGATCGGCGGCGCAAGGCCGCCGTACATCTGCCAGGTGCCGCTCGAATTCATCCCGGGCGTCGGGCCGAAGCTGCTCGAGCGGCTGCTGGACCGCTTCGGCACGGAGATGAACGTGCTGCATGACGCTTCGCCCGAAGCGCTGGCCGAAACGGCGGGGGACAAGACGGCCGCGCTGATCCTCGCCGCCCGGGAAGGACGGCTCGGCCTCAAGGCGGGCGGCGGAGGCCGCTACGGCAAGGCGCTGTCGGGCTAGACGCCATCCGCTGAAACGCTGCAATCGGCACGCCGGCATACCCTTTCGACCCGAAACATACAATGGTACAGCATGTCTGATTTTTCCGCGACGGGAGAGACGGCGATGCGGGCGGAATTCGGCTTTATGACGGCGTCATACCGGCAGACGCTGCTGGTCTTCATTGCGGTGCTTACGGCGGCGGGCATCGTGTTCGGGGTGCTGGCCAGCCGGACGCTGACGCTCGACCAGCAGGACAATCTGGCTTCCGATCTGGCGCGGTACGCGCTGACGGCCGAAGCCGGGCAGATGGCGGACGCCGGGGATACGCTCAGCGACCGGGCGATGCTGCACGGGAAATGGCTGCTGGCCGTCTGGCTGCTGGGTGTGACGGTGATCGGGGCGCCGTTTGTGCTGGTGCTCGATTTTTTGAAGGGCGTGCTGATCGGCTTCAGCCTCGGCGTGCTTGTCCAGGCGTACGGGTGGAAAGGGATGCTGTTCGCCCTGGCGGCGATGGTGCCCGGGAACCTGCTGGTGCTTCCGGCGCTTCTGTTTGCCAGCGTCTCGTCCGTCGCCTTTGCGCTGCACGTGTTCAGGTACCGGCTGGTGCAGCCGTCCGGCAGCCTCAGGGAGCCGCTGCTCGCCCATACGTCCGCCGCGCTGATCATGCTTGCCGTCATGACCGGCGGAGCATTCATCGAAGCTTACGTCGCGCCGAATCTGATCGGCTGGGCGGCGCCGCTGCTTGCATCCTGACTTCGCATCACGGACTGCGCCGGAAGGTTTGACTTTCGTTCGAACCTCCTTCTATAATGATAATGATTCCAAACATCGTAACAGCGATGGTTGCCTGATTCGCGGAGGGGAGAACATGGAAGCCCGGATAGAGAAAATCAAACAACAACTTCAGTCGCAGGGCTACAAGTTGACCCCGCAGCGGGAAGCAACCGTTCGCGTATTGCTGGAGAACGAGGAAGACCATCTCAGCGCGGAAGACGTTTTTATGCTCGTGAAGGAGATCGCGCCGGAGATCGGTCTGGCCACCGTGTACCGGACGCTGGAACTGCTCAGCGAGCTGCATGTCGTGGAGAAGCTGAACTTCGGCGACGGCGTCGCGCGCTATGATCTGAGGACGGACAGTTCCAAGCACCATCACCATCATCTGATTTGCGTGCAATGCGGCTCGATGGAAGAGATCATGGAAGACTGGCTCATCCCGCTCGAGGAACGGCTGGAGCAGGAGTACGGCTTTCATGTCATCGATCATCGGCTCGATTTCCAGGGCATTTGCCGCCGCTGCCGCGAATCCCGCGAATCCGACGAATAAACCGCAGCGCATGCTCCCGGACGGGGACCCTAGCGGGGCCGTTCGGGAGTTTTTTGCATCGACTTTGAAAAAAAGACCGCCGCGATCCCATCTGCAGCTCCCTTCGCGGTACTGGCGGGCGGAACGGATACATAGAGTGTTAGCAGCAAGCCCGTCCCGTCGGGCGGCGGAGGTGATCCTGCATGGTGGTGTCGCTGCGCCGCATGCTGCGCAGACTGCTGTTCGCCGCGCTGTTCCTGGTGCTGACGCTGGTGATCGCGGCGGCATTCCGGCTCCTGGCCGAATGGCTGCGGATGCCGGACCCTTATGCCGCGCCGCTAGGCCGGGCGGTCAAAGTGTTCGTGAACGACCCGGACGGCGGGCCCTCGCCGTCCGTCCTTGACCGCCTGCGCCTGTTCTATCTGACCGGCGACTGAAGAACCGCTTCGGCGGGAAGGAGGGATTCGGACATGCCGGATTTGCCGGATCTGCTGGAGAAGTTTCTTGCGAGCCGCATGGAATCGCGCAGCTTTTCGCGCTCGACGGCGGAATCGTACGCCCGCGATCTGAAGGCGTTCGCCGGCGCGATGGAAGCGCAGGGCATCGGCGATCCCGGGCGGGTGAAGCCGCATCATATCGCGGCCTATCTGGCCGGACTCAAGGCGGAAGGCAAGGCGCCGGCGAGCGTCGCCCGCGCCGCGTCAAGCATCCGCGCGTTCTTCCGCTATCTGGCCGCCGATCTGAACGCGATCGAGGCCGACCCGGCGGCCCATATCCGGCCGCCGAAGCCGGAACGCAAAGCTCCGCGTATCCTGACCGAGGCGGAAACGGCCAGGCTGCTGGAGACGCCGGACGGCGGCGGTCCTTCCGGTCTGCGCGACCGGGCAATGCTGGAGCTGCTGTACGCGACCGGCATCCGCGCGGGCGAGCTGATCGGGCTGGACGTTGATGACGTCAATCCTTCCCTCGGGTATGTCCGCTGCGCGAGCCCGGACGGGCGGGAGCGGTTCGTCCCGCTCGGCAAGGCGGCCGCGGAAGCGCTGGAGCGCTACCTGAAGGACGGCCGGCCGCATCTGGTCCGCCCGGACCGGCCCGAACGCGCGCTGTTCGTCAGCCGGCGCGGAAGCCGGCTCACGCGGCAAGGGTTCTGGAAGCTGATGAAGAAGCATGCCGAGACGTCCGGCCTGGGCGGCGTCAGCCCGCATATGCTGCGGCATGCGTTCGCCGCGCACCTGGTCGCGGGCGGCGCCGACCTGCGCGCCGTGCAGGAGATGCTCGGCCACAAGGACATCTCGGCGACGAGAGCGTACGCGCAGATGGCGCGGCCGAGCCTGAAATCGGTCTACGAATCGGCCCATCCGAGGGCGCGTTGACGCCTTGCGGCAGGCGGCTTGACTGCCTGACTGCGCATCGATTCATACCTTTGAAAATGTGAGAACAAGAGGTGGCGCTGACCCGTGAAGATTACAAGAGTGACCTGGATCGTGCTTGACAGCGTCGGCATCGGCGAGCTGCCGGACGCGCCGGCATTCGGCGATGCGGGCGCCCATACGCTCGGCCATATCGCGGAAACGGTGCCGGGTTTCGATCTGCCCGAACTGCGCAGGCTCGGCCTCGCCAACATCGCGCGGATCGCCGACTGGGCGCCGCATTCGGCGCCGGAAGCGGCCTACGGCAAGATGGCCGAGACATCGGCGGGCAAAGATACGATGACCGGCCACTGGGAGCTGGCCGGCCTGCACATTCCCGTACCGTTCCGCACGTTTCCGGACGGTTTTCCGGAGGAGCTCATCCGCGAGTTCGAGAAGCGGACGGGCCGTCCGGTCATCGGCAACAAGCCGGCAAGCGGCACCGCGATCATCGAGGAGCTCGGCGAAGAACAGATGCGGACCGGGGCATGGATCGTCTACACGTCTGCCGACAGCGTCTTCCAGATCGCCGCGCACGAGGAAGTCATTCCGCTGGACGAGCTGTACCGGGCCTGCGAGATCGCGCGCGAGCTGACGCTGCACGAACCGCATGCGGTCGGCCGCGTCATCGCCCGGCCCTATGTCGGGGAGCCCGGCGCGTTCACCCGCACGCCGAACCGGCACGACTACGCGGTGAAACCGCCGCAGCCGACGGTGCTGAACGCGCTGAAGGATGCCGGGTATGACGTATGGGCGGTGGGCAAGATCAACGACATTTTCAGCGGGGAAGGCATCACGTCCGCCTGGTCGACGAAGAGCAACGCCGACGGCATCCGGCGGACGCTGGAACTGATGGAGAAGCCGTGCAGGGGCGTCGTGTTCACGAACCTCGTCGATTTCGATTCGCTGTACGGCCACCGGCGCGACCCCGCCGGCTATGCGCAGGCGCTCGCCGAGTTCGACCGCGCGGTACCGGATCTGAAACGGCTGACCGGTGATGACGGTCTGCTCATCATTACGGCCGACCACGGCAACGATCCGGTTCACCACGGCACCGACCATACGCGGGAATATGTGCCGCTGCTCCTGTACAACCCGCGCATGGCCGGCCGACCGCTCGGCACCCGTTCGACGTTCGCGGATCTGGCCGCGACGATCGCCGAACTGTTCGGCGTGCAGCGCCCGCCGCACGGCACCAGCTTTCTTAACGATCTCGGCCTCGCCTGAGACCCGGCGCGGCAACCTGAGTCAGGAGGATGATCCCATGACATTGACGGCAGTGCATATTCGCGAAGCCGCGGAATCGATCCGCGGAAAGACGGCGCTTGTGCCGGAGATCGGACTGATTCTCGGCTCCGGCCTCGGCGTGCTCGCCGATCATGTGGAAGACGCGGCCGTGATCCGATACGAGGACATTCCGCATTTCCCGCTCTCCACCGTTGAAGGACACGCGGGCGAGCTGGTCATCGGCCGGCTGGCCGGACGGACGGTCGTCATCATGCGCGGAAGGTTCCACATGTACGAAGGATACGGACCGGAGCTGACGGCGTTCCCGGTTCGCGTCATGAAGGCGCTCGGCGCGCGGACGCTCGTGGTGACCAACGCGGCGGGCGGCATCAATACGTCTTTCGAACCGGGCGATCTGATGCTGATTGCCGACCATTTGAACCTGACCGGACGCAATCCGTTGGTCGGGCCGAACGACGGCGAACTGGGCCCCCGGTTCCCGGACATGTCGGAAGCTTACAGCCGGCGGCTGCGCGCCATCGCAACCGAAACGGCGCGGGAACAGGACCTCAAGCTGCGGGAAGGCGTCTATGCCGGACTGCTGGGTCCATCGTATGAGACGCCGGCGGAAATCCGCATGCTTCGCGCGCTGGGCGCGGACGCTGTCGGCATGTCGACGGTGGCGGAGGTCATCGCCGCGCGCCACATCGGACTTGAGGTGCTGGGCATTTCCTGCATCAGCAATATGGCGGCAGGCATACTGGATCAACCGCTGTCCCATGACGAAGTGATGGAGACGACCGAGCGCGTGAAGTCCCGTTTTCTGGCTCTGGTCACAGGCGTCATCCCCCGTTTGTAGGACTTTGCAGGAAGCGAAAATGCACCGTTCGACTCGACCGGGTGCGACACGTTCTTCCCTCCGTTTCGTCGTATAATGGCCCGTGAATCCGAAAGAGGGAGAAGTGTGAATTTTCATCATGGACAAGCAGTTGTTGGGACGAGTCGAATGGTTGCGCAATCAAATGAACACGGCGTTCCGGGCAAGGAACGACATGCAGCACCGCGAAGTGCTGGAACTGAGCCAGTCGCTTGACGAGCTGATCGTGCTGGTTCAGCTCATGAAGCGGCCTCCGAGAAAACAGAAATGTTGACGATCAGGAGGGAAAGGCATGCGTGCGGTTGACATCATACGGCGCAAGCGGGACGGCGGGGAGTTGACCGCCGGGGAAATCGCGTTCCTGATCGATGGATACTGCCGGGGCGACATTCCGGATTATCAGATGTCCGCGTTCGCCATGGCCGTGCTCATCCGGGGGATGACCGCGGAAGAGACGGCGGAGCTGACGCTGGCGATGGCCCGGTCCGGCAGCCAGCTCGATCTGTCCGGCATTCCGGGCATCAAGGTGGACAAGCACAGCACGGGCGGCGTCGGCGACAAGACGACGCTCATCGTCGCGCCGCTGGCCGCAGCGGCGGGTGTTCCCGTTGCGAAAATGTCCGGCCGCGGGCTCGGCCATACCGGAGGCACGATCGACAAGCTGGAGTCGATACCGGGCTTCCGCACGGAGCTTGCCCCCGAGGCGTTCTTCCGCCAGGTCGGGGAGATCGGGCTGGCCGTTGCCGGCCAGAGCGGCGATCTGGCGCCGGCGGACAAGAAACTGTACGCGCTCCGCGACGTGACGGCGACGGTCGAATCGATTCCGCTCATCGCAAGTTCCGTCATGAGCAAGAAAATCGCATCCGGCGCCGACGCGATCGTGCTCGATGTGAAGACGGGCGGCGGCGCATTCATGAAGACGCTGGAGGATGCGGAGCGGCTTGCGGAGGCGATGGTCGCGATCGGCCGGCTCGTGGGCCGCAAGACCGCGGCTGTGATCAGCGACATGGACCAGCCGCTGGGACGGGCGATCGGCAACGCCCTCGAGGTGAAAGAAGCGATCGCCGCGCTGCGCGATGATGGCCCGGAAGATCTGACGTCGCTCTGCCTGACGCTGGCGGCGCATATGACGGTGCTCGGCGGCAAGGCGGCCGGCATCGATGAAGCGCTCCTGCTGCTGGAGCGGAAGCTGAAGTCCGGCGAAGCGCTGGACAAGTTCCGCGCTTTCGTCGCCGCGCAAGGCGGCGATCCGGCGGTTGTCGACGATCCGGATCGGCTGCCCTCGGCGCCGCACCGGATCTGCGTGAAGGCGGAGCGCGCCGGGTACGTGCGCCGCATCGACGCGGAGAAGCTCGGCCTTGCGGCGATGATGCTCGGCGCGGGGCGCGCGGTGAAGGACGCGCCGATCGACCACGCGGTCGGCGTCGTGCTCGCGCAGAAGCTCGGCAGTCGGGTCGGCGCCGGCGAACCGCTGGCGGAGCTGCACGCCGCGCGCGAAGGCTCGGCCGAAGCGGAGGCGCTCCGGCTTGCTGCGGAGGCGTTCGAGATCGGCGGCGAGCCGCCGGCTGTGCGGCCGCTCATCCTGTCCGTCGTGACGGAAGACGGCATCCGGCGCGGATAAAGGTTTGGGACCGAAAATCAAAAATTAAAGAAAAAACTACGCTAATTAATTTTACTCCGAACCGAATCTGGACGACCAGGCTCCGTCTGCTCAAGGCGGGGCTTTCGTTTGCCGCGGAGGCGGAATAATTTTCCTCCCGTCTGGTGATACTGGGAAGAAGAAGCCTGCCCCTTTTTCGGGCGGCGGAGAGACTTAGGAGGGACCATGATGGTGAGGAGATTACGCCCCGTACTGCTGCTGGTTTTATCCATGATCATGGCGCTGCCCGCAGCGGCGGCCGCGGAGGAGAAGACGAAAGGCGCGCCCGCGTCATCGCAGGACGGAGCGGTCAAGCTGGCGCCTTCCGCGCGCTCGGCCATTCTGATGGATGCCGACAGCGGCACGATCATTTTCGAGAAGAACAGCCATGATCGGCTGCCGCCGGCCAGCATCACGAAGATCATGACGATGCTGCTCGTCATGGAGGCGCTGGATGAAGGCCGGATCAAGCTGACGGACAAAGTGACGACGAGCGAATATGCGGCTTCGATGGGCGGGTCGCAAATTTTCCTCGAAGCGGGCGAAGAGATGACGGTCGAGGATCTGCTGAAAGGCGTCGCGATCGCATCCGGCAACGACGCGTCCGTCGCGCTCGCCGAGAAGATCGCGGGCACCGAGCAGGAGTTTGTGCGCCTCATGAACGAGAAGGCGCAGCAGCTCGGTCTGAAGAACACCCATTTCGTCAACGTGAACGGGCTGCCCGCCGAGAACCACTACACCTCGGCTTACGACATCGCCGTCATGTCGCGGGAACTGCTGAAGCATACCGAGATTACGAAATATACCGGACTGTACCAGGACTATCTGCGGAAGGACACCGATCGTCCGTTCTGGCTCGTCAACACGAACAAGCTCGTCCGGTTCTACGCCGGCGCGGACGGACTGAAGACGGGGTACACGAGCGAGGCGAAGTTCTGTCTGAGCGCGACCGCGAAGCGCGACAACTTCCGCGTCATCGCCGTCGTCATGGGCGAGCCGGACACGAAAACGCGCAACGCCGAAGTGGCCCAGATGTTCGACTACGCGTTCGCCATGTACACGAACGTTCCGATCTACAAGGAAGGCGACACGATCGGCACGGTGCGGATCGCCAAAGGGGAAGTGCCGCGGCTTGAGCTGAAGGCAAGGCATCCGTACAGCGTGCTGATGAAGAAGGGCGCGAACATGAAGGACATCCGCCATGAGCTGCGTCTCGACGAACCGGTCAAGGCGCCGGTGAAAGCCGGCCAGAAGATCGGCAAGGTCATCGTCTATCAGGGCGCGAACGTGCTCGCCGAATTCGACGTCGAAGCGCCGGAGAACGTGGGACGGGCGAACTGGTGGACGCTCTTCAAGCGGACATGCGCGGAATTGTTCGCATAACCGCGAATCCGGACGCGTCCGGCGGCGGAATTTGTCCGGCAGGTTCTAGTTTTGTCGCAGGGCAGGAACGGCGGACGGACGCGTAGAAATGACTGTCTGAAGCAGGGAGAGGAGTGAACGGCAATGCGGCTTCGTGAGGAAATGGAGCATTACCGCAATGTGCTGATCGTCAGGCTGAAAGGCGAACTGGATCATCATACGGCCGATGGACTCAAACAGCGGCTCGAGGATGCGCTGCTCAGGGGCAGGGCAACGCACGTCGTGCTCAATTTGAGTGAGCTCGCGTTCATGGACAGCTCGGGCCTCGGCGTCATCCTCGGTCGCTACAAGACGGTGACCGCCCGCGGCGGGAAACTGATCATCTGCGGCGTCAATCCGGCCGTCCGGCGGCTGTTCGAACTGTCAGGTCTGCTCAAAATTGTCGCGCTGTACGAGAATGAACATGAAGCGCTCGGCAGTCTGGAGGTCGTATCATGAACGGATCGAACCGCATGACCCTGACGTTTTCCAGCCGCTCGGAGAACGAAGCGTTCGCGCGCATCGCCGTCGCCGCGTTCGTCTCGCAGCTCGACCCGACGGTCGATGAACTGAACGATCTGAAGACGGCTGTGTCCGAAGCGGTAACGAACGCCATCATCCACGGCTACGACGGCAATCCCGACGGCATGGTGACGATCGAGGCGCGCATCGAGGGCGACACCGTCTCGATCATCGTCCGCGACGAAGGGAAGGGCATCGAAGATCTGGAACTGGCGCGGCAGCCGCTGTTCACCTCCAGACCGGAGCTGGAACGTTCCGGCATGGGCTTCACGATCATGGAAAACTTCATGGACGAATTCGAAGCGGCGAGCGAACCTGGCAAAGGAACGGAGATCCGGATGATGAAGCGGATCGAATCGAAAAAGGCGCTGTACAACTAAGCGCGCACAGGGGTTGGACCGCATGGAAGTCGATTGGAGACAGCAGTCGCAGCCGTACCTGGACGACGCCGAGGTCAAACGGCTCATCGCACTCAGTCAATCCGGGGACGCGGATGCCCGCGACAAGCTGGTCCAGGCCAACATCCGGCTCGTATGGTCGGTCGTGCAGCGGTTCCTGAACCGCGGGTATGAACCGGAGGATCTGTTCCAGATCGGATGCATCGGCCTGCTCAAGTCGGTCGACAAATTCGATCTGTCCTACGACGTCAAATTCTCCACCTACGCCGTGCCGATGATCATTGGCGAGATCCAGCGGTTCCTCCGGGACGACGGCACGCTGAAAGTGAGCCGCTCGCTGAAAGAGCTTGCGAACAAGGTGCGGAAGACGAAGGACGAACTGTCCAAGGGGCTCGGCCGGCAGCCGACCATCGGTGAAGTGGCCGAGAGGCTCGGCATATCGCCTGAAGAAGTCGTATTCGCGCAGGAAGCGAACAAGCCGCCGGCGTCGATTCATGAGACCGTGTTCGAGAACGACGGCGATCCGATTACGCTGATGGACCAGATCGCCGACGAATCGGGAGAACGTTGGTTTGATCGGCTGGCGCTCAGCGAAGCGATCGGGACGCTGTCCGAACGGGAGCGGCTGATCGTCTATCTCCGCTATTACCGCGATCAGACGCAATCGGAAGTGGCCAGCCGGCTCGGCATTTCGCAGGTGCAGGTGTCCCGGCTCGAGAAAAAAATATTGCAGACGATCAAGGACCAGATCGCGCTTTAGCGGTCTGGTCTTTTTTGGCGGCGTCCGCGTTTCCCGCATTTGTCAGGGAGGCTCCCGGTTAGGCCGGCCGTTTCCCACTCATACTAGAACTTGACAGGAACGCCGCGAAAGGGTGAGTCCCATGACGACCGTGCGAACGAACACGCTGTACGTCCGGCTGCGCAAGCGGCTGGTCATCCGGCCCGGCGATGACGTGCGGCTCGGCGACGCCGCCCGGCTGCTCGCCGACGAAGCGCGGGAGCGGCGGCTGAAGGAGCTGGTTCTGTACCGGCACAAGCCGGAAGACGGCGACCGCGTCGTCATCGACATGCTGCACGTCATCCGCGCCGTGTCCGAAACGGAGCCGGGGCTCGACGTCGAGTTCGTCGGCGAGCCGCAGACGCTCGTCACGGTCGCCGCCCGGCCGCAGAAGCCGCTGCCCGGCATGTTGATTGTGGCGTGGCTCCTTCTGTTCTTCGGTTCGGGGCTCGCCATCATGAACTTCCACGCCGACGTCGGCATGCTGGAAGTGCATCGGCGCATGACGGAGCTGATTACGGGCACGAAGCCGGAACGCCCGCTCTGGTTCCAAATTCCGTATTCGATCGGTGTCGGTCTGGGCATGGTGCTGTTCTTCAACCGCGTGATCCGGCGCAAGCTAAGCGAAGAGCCCAGTCCGCTTGAAGTCGAACTGTATCTGTACCAGGAAAACGTCGACGCCTACGTCGTCGCCGACGAGATGCGGAAACTGCACCGGAATCAGGGAGGCGGCGGACAAGGGAGCGGCGGCCGTGGCTGAATGGCTCGCGAACGGCGCAGCCGCGCTGCTCGGCCTGTCCGGGGGACTCGCGGTCGGAAGCGGCCTGATCGCGCTGCTGGTCATTCTGGATTTGATTCCGCGGCTCGCGCAGCTGTCCCGGGGATACCGGCTGGCGGCATGGTACGAGACGGCCATCATCGCCGGCACGGTGTACTGGATGTCGGCTGATTTCGGCGACTGGCGGAGCCCGCATACGGGCGCAGCCGAGATCCTTGCCGCGCTGGCCGGCCTGTTCACCGGGCTGTTCGTCGGCATGCTGGCGGCCGCGCTGACGGAAGTGGTCAACGTCCTGCCCATCATGGCGAAGCGGCTCAGGCTGGAGTCGAAACTGCCGGCGCTCGTCTGGGCGCTGGTGCTCGGCAAGCTGGCCGGTTCGCTGTTCGATTGGCTCGTCTATCATCGCTGAGGCCGGGCTTCCGGCACATTCCGGCAGGAGGTGCGCAACAGCCCCATGGACGAACGAAACGATATGCAGCAGGATGGCGGATGGCAGCCTCCCGTCGTTCCGCCCGAACCGCCGAAGGAACCGGGAGCGAGCACCGATCGTCCCGTCCGGCGGAAGCTGATTCGTCCGGAGCGGGAAGAACCGGAGGACGATCGTTCCGGCAAGCATGCCGCGGAAGATGAGCGTTCCAGGCGGGGACGCGGGCGGCAATCGGGCCGCAGATCCCGCTTGGCGGCGCGGAGCCTGGATGGTCAAGCCCGCGGGCAGAACGGAGAGCGGCAGGGGCAGACCCGCGCGCAAAGCCTGGGGCAGCCGGGGCAAGGCGGTGCCCGCAACCGGGAGGAGCAAAGTCAAGCCCGGCATGGACAAGCCGGCTCGCAGAACCGGGAACAGCACGGGCAATCGCAGCCGGCGGATAAGCAGCCGATTCCGGCAAGCATCGATGAGCTGAAGCCGCTGTTGGAACGCGAGGCGGGGCTGAACACCAGTTTCGACGTCGTGCTGCGCGAGATGACGTTCGGCGGCCGGCGGACGGCGCTTTTTTACATGAACGGGCTGGTCAATTCGGCGGAGCTGACGGAAGTGCTCAAACGGCTGTCGTACCTGACGGCGGAAGATCTCGATACGGACGCGCTGAAACTTTTCTTCGAGACGTATGTGCCCGCGGTCCAGGTGACGAAGACGGATGTGTTCGACGACATGCTGGACAGCGTGTTCGCGGGCTGCGCCGCCCTGTTCGTCGACCGCGAGCGCGCGGCGCTGATCATCGACGCGAAGATGTTCCCGGACCGAACGCCGGAAGAACCTTCGCTCGAACGGGTCGTGCGCGGTTCCCGCGACGGTTTTATCGAGACGCTGATGACGAACGTGTCGTTGATCCGCCGCCGGCTGCGCGACAAGGACCTGCGGTACGAGCTGATACGCGTCGGCGCGCGGACGAAGACGGATGTCTGCATCGCGTATATCCGCGACATTGCGGATCCCGAACTGGTCGAAGAAGTGAAGAGGAAAATCGGGCATGTGAACGTGTACGGGCTGCCGCTCGCGGACAAGCAGCTCGAAGAGACGACCGTCAACCGCGGCTGGCATCCGTACCCGCTCGTCCGCTATTCGGAGCGGCCGGACGTCGTCGCGGCGCAGCTGCTCGAAGGCAGCGTCGCGGTGTTGACCGACACGACGCCGAGCGTCATGATGCTGCCGACGACGTTCTTCGACTTGACCCAGCACGCGGAAGAGAACCGTCAGACGCCGTTTATCGGCACGTACCTGCGCTGGGTGCGGTATATCGGCATCTTTTTCTCGCTCTTCCTGCTGCCGCTCTGGTTTCTGCTCGTACTGAAGCCGGAGCTGAAGCCGCCGCAGCTGGACTTCCTCGGCCCGCAGCAGATGGGGCGAATCCCGTTGTTTCTGCAGTTCGTGCTCGCCGAGATCGGGGTCGACCTGATGCGGATGGCCGCCGTTCATACGCCTTCGCCGCTGTCGACCGCCATGTCCCTGATCGCGGCGATTCTGATCGGCGACATCGCCGTGAAGACCGGGCTGTTCAACAACGAGGTCATTCTGTACATGGCAATCGCCGCGATCGGCATGTTCGCCACGCCGAACTATGAGCTTGGGCTGGCGAACCGGATCGTCCGGCTGGCGCTCATCATCGCCGTGGCGATTTTCGGCATTCCGGGATTCGTCGTCGGCACCGCGCTGTTCGTCGTGCTGCTCGCCTGCACCCGGTCGTTCAACCGGCCCTATCTGTGGCCGTTCATCCCGTTCGACGGCAGGTCGCTGGCCGCCCTGCTCATTCGTCCGCCGGAGCTGCAGAACAAGAAGCGGAATCCGCTGCTGAAGCCGCAGCAGCTGGACCGGCTCCCGGATACGCAGAAGAATAGGTAAATAAGTGCAAACAACAGGCATAAAAGTGCAAAGGTTGTTGCAAAAAATCCATTTCTCACTGGTTCCGAATGCGATATACTAGTGCATATGCTGCAAATCAGATGAACCAGCGCAAGGGGAGAATCTTTGATGCACTTGCACGGAACCAGCAAGATCAATGCCGAAGGCCGGCTTGAAATCGGCGGCTGCGACGTTCAGCTTCTGGCGGCTGAATTCGGCACGCCGCTCTATATTGTCGATGAAGCGCTCGTCCGGCAGCGCATGCGCGAGTACATGGACGCGTTCCGCGCCACCGGCATTCCGTTCCAGGTCGCTTACGCCAGCAAGGCGTTCTGCACGATGGCGATCTGCGCCGTCGCCGAGCAGGAAGGGCTGTCGCTGGACGTCGTCTCCGGCGGCGAACTGCACACGGCGCTCAAGGCCGGCTTCCCGGCGAAGCGGATCCATTTCCACGGCAACAACAAGACGCCGGATGAAATCGCGTTGGCGCTTGACGCGAACATCGGCTGCTTCGTCGTCGACAACTTCGTCGAGCTCGATCTGCTCGACGCGCTGGCCGGCGAACGGGGCAAGCGCGTGAATATTTTGCTGCGCATCACGCCCGGTGTCGAAGCGCATACGCATGAATACATTTCGACCGGGCAGCAGGATTCGAAGTTCGGCTTCAACCTGGCCGGCGGGGCCGCGTTCGAAGCGGTGAAGCGCGCCGCGGCGAAGCCGCATCTTGAACTGCTCGGCATCCATTCGCATATCGGCTCGCAAATTTTCGAAGTGGAAGGCTTCCGCCTGGCGGCGGCCAAAGCGGCGGAGTTTGCGATCCAGGTGCGGGACGAGCTCGGCATCCTGTTCCGCGTCATCAATCTGGGCGGAGGTTTCGGCATCCGCTACACGGCCGAAGACAAGCCGCTTCCGGCGGCAACTTACGTCCAGGCGATCGCGGATGCGGTCCGGACGAACTTCACCGCGGCGCAGTATCCGCTGCCCGAGATCTGGATCGAACCGGGCCGCAGCATCATCGGCGACGCCGGGACGACGCTTTACACTGTCGGCACGACGAAGGACATTCCGGGCGTGCGCAAGTACGTCGCCGTCGACGGCGGCATGACGGACAATCCGCGTCCGGCGCTGTACGGCTCGAAGTACGAAGCGGTGCTGGCGAACCGGGCGAACGAGCCGGCGACCGAAACGGTGTCGATCGCGGGCAAATGCTGCGAGAGCGGCGACATGCTGATCTGGGACATCGAGCTTCCGGCCGTGAAGCCGGGCGATCTGCTCGCCGTGTTCTGCACCGGCGCTTACAACTACGCGATGTCCAGCAACTACAACCGGATTCCGCGTCCGGCGGTCGTCTTCGTCAAGGACGGCCAGGCGTCGCTCGTCGTGCGACGCGAAACGTACGAAGACATCGTCGGCAACGATCTGCTGCCCGAGCGGCTGAAAGCCGCGCCGGCGGCGAACTGATCTGAAGCGCGTCAGCTTCCCCGGCCTTCGCGCCTGACGTCGAACTCTCGGCGGTCCGGGCGGCGGGTGCGGGGAGTTTTTTTTGCGTTTGCTGACGGTCGGCCTTTTTGCGCCGACGGGCGGTTTGTAGTATGATGGGTGCAAACTTTTTTGGACAGAGGAGCTGAAAGCCGGACCATGGCCAAACAAGCAAAAATCAAAATGCAGAATGGCGCGGAAATCGTCATCGAACTGTTCGAGAAAGACGCGCCGAATACGGTGAAAAATTTCGAGACACTCGCGAACAAAGGATTCTACAACGGACTGACGTTCCACCGGGTCATTCCGGGATTCGTCGCGCAGGGCGGCTGCCCGAACGGCAACGGCACCGGCGGCCCGGGCTATACGATCAACTGCGAGATCAATCCGAACAAGCATGAGCGCGGAACCGTCGCCATGGCGCACGCCGGACGGAACACGGGCGGCAGCCAGTTCTACATCTGCTACCAGCCGCAGCCGCATCTGGACGGCGAGCACACGGTGTTCGGCAAAGTGATCAAAGGCATGGAGCATGTCGACGCGTTCAAAGGGCGCGATGTCATGGAGAAAGTCGAAGTTTACGAAGTGTGATTCGATTGACCGCGGGGGACGTGGCCTCTGGCCCGCGGGCGGGACGGGCACGCTAACGGAACGTGGTTCCGCCGCCGAGTGGCATCCACAGCCGGGCGCTCGTTCGGCGTTTCTTGCAAATTGCCGGCGATGGTGCTACTATTCATCTGTATCCCTTTTGAATATTTTTCATGAACGTTTCCTTCGGGGCAGGGTGGAAGTCCCTACCGGCGGTGATCGCGGTTCCGGAGCGGCGCACAGCCGCAAGGAACCGGCGTCAGCCCGTGACCCGGGCCGGAACGACGGCGATAAGCCGTCTGACGGCACGGTGGATCCGGTGCAATTCCGGAGCCGACAGTAACAGTCTGGATGGGAGAAGGAAGCGGGCAGAAGCGCAACAGTTTTGAGACAGCAAGGATTGTACTTTTTTTCACATGGAGAGTTCGACAATCGGCGCCGGCCGGCAGTCCGTCGATCCGGGCATGCCCGAATGGCGGGTTGCACTTGTTCGGCCATGACCCATGACCGGGCGCTTATCGTCTGGGCGTGCATGCCGGTATATCCGTGCATGTTCGGGCATGTGCGGACGCAAATCCTGTACCGGGGCATCCGGTTTGTCATGTGACCTCGCGAGCCAAGGCATACGCTGCTTCCTGCAGCCGCCGCATTTGGCGCGGCCGTGAACCGACGGGCCATTCCATTCTCTCCGTGTTGAAAAAAAGCATTCGGCCGGACCTGGGTCTAACGGTTCCGGACGCTCCTTGCGTGCGCATAAATGTCCGCATTCTCCAAGCCTCCGAAGGAACGAACTTCGGAGGTTTTCTTGTTGTGATCGACCGATTGGATGACGAATACTACATGCGGCTGGCGCTCGAACTCGCCGCGAAGGCGCGCGGCCAGACCGGCGTCAATCCGGTCGTCGGCTGCGTCATCGTGAAAGACGGCCGGATCGTCGGCCTCGGCAGCCATCTGCGGCGCGGCGAAGCGCACGCCGAAATCCACGCGCTGAAAATGGCCGGAGAAGAGGCGCGCGGAGCGGCCGTCTACGTGACGCTTGAACCATGTTCCCACTACGGCCGCACGCCGCCATGCGCCGACCGGCTGATCGAAGCGGGAGTCGGCCGCGTGGTCGCCGCCGCGACGGACCCGAACCCGAAGGTGTCGGGAACCGGCCTTGCGAAGCTGCGGGCCGCCGGCATCGAGACGGTCAGCGGCGTCCTCGAAGCCGAGTCGCGGAAGCTGAACGAAGCGTTCGAGAAATATATCCGCACCGGCCTGCCGTTCGTGACGCTGAAAGCGGGCGCGACGCTGGACGGAAGGCTGGCCGCTGGCTCGGGCGACAGCAAGTGGGTGACCGGTGAGGAGTCGAGGGCGGCCGTGCATACGCTGCGGCATTTGCATGACGCGATCATGATCGGCGCCGGCACGGCGCTCAAGGACGATCCGTCGCTCACGACGCGGACGCCGGTTCCGGGCCTCCATCCGGTGCGCATCGTCGTCGACGCGCAGCTCAAGCTGCCGCCGAACCTGAAGCTGTTCACCGACGGCCAGGCGCCGACGATCGTGCTCACCGCGGCGGACGCCAATGCCGACAAGAGGCGCGTGCTCGAAACGGCGGGCGTCGAAGTCATCGGCTGCGCCGCGGACGGCGGGCGCATCGATCTGCATGACGCGATGCGAAAGCTGGGCGAGCGCGAGATCGGCTCCGTGCTGCTTGAGGGCGGCGGCAGGCTGAACGGCGCGATGCTTCAGGCCGGACTTATCGACAAGATCGCCGTCTTCTTCGCGCCGAAGATCGTCGGCAGCGGCGGAACGCCGCTGTTCGACCATCCGGTCGCCGCGCGGATGGCGGAAGCCGTAAGGCTCACCCGGGTCGAGATCGAACGCTATGGAGACGATTGGTGCGTCACCGGTTATCCGGAGCAGCCAGCACAGGGAGGGGAGTAGAGCATGTTCACCGGTCTGGTGGAGGAAGTCGGACGGCTCGTGAGAGCCGTAAAGAAAGGCGAGTCGATGGAACTGACGATCGAGGCGGACCGGGTGCTCGAAGGCACGAAAATCGGCGACAGCATCGCGGTCAGCGGCGTCTGTCTGACCGTGACGTCGCTGGGCGGCAGCGTGTTCACCGCGGACGTGACGCCGCAGACTTACCGGCACACGGCGCTCGGCGTTCTGAAGCCGGGCAGCCCGGTCAATCTGGAGCGGGCGATGCCTGCGGACGGCCGGTTCGGCGGCCATATCGTGCAGGGACATGCCGACGGTACGGGCGTCATCGTGTCGCGGGAGGACGAGGGCAACGCCGTCTGGTTCGCGTTCAAGCCGGACGATCCGAATCTGATGCGCTATATCGTGCCGCGCGGTTCGATCGCGGTGGACGGCATCAGCCTGACGGTCGCGAGGGTCGACGGCGGAAGCTTCAGCGTCTCCATCATCCCGCACACGCTGGCAATGACGGCGCTCCGGCACAAGCGGCCCGGCGACCGCGTCAATCTGGAATGCGACATATTGGGCAAATACGTGGAGCATCTGCTCGGCTTCGGTCAAAAATCCGGGGGGCGGGCGGACATCAGCGGAGGCGGCCTGACGGAAGCGCTGCTCAGAGAGAACGGTTTTATCTGATATTCAAAAAGATGCGCGAAGAAACGGAGGGAGTGCGATGAAACCGGAATTCGATGCGATCGAAGATGCGATATACGATCTCATCCTGGGCAAGCCGGTTATCGTCGTGGACGATGAAGACCGGGAAAATGAAGGCGATCTGATCGCGCTGGCGGACAAGGCGACGCCGGAGGTGATCAATTTCATGATCACGGAGGCCCGCGGCCTCGTCTGCGTGCCGCTTACGCCGGAACGCGCGGAGGAGCTTGACCTGCCGCCGATGGTCAGCCACAATACCGATTATCACGGCACGGCGTTCACCGTCTCGGTCGACCACGTTTCGACGACGACGGGCATATCGGCGTTCGAACGCGCCCAAACGGTGAAGGCGCTGATCGATCCGAAGGCTAAGCCAACCGATTTCCGGCGGCCGGGCCACATCTTCCCGCTGATCGGAAAGAAAGGCGGCGTGCTGAGGCGCGCCGGCCATACCGAAGCGGCGATCGACCTGGCGCGGATGTGCGGCGCTTATCCCGCGGCGGTCATCTGCGAGATCATCAAAGACGACGGCACGATGGCGAGACTGCCGGATCTTCTCAAGTTCCGCGAGAAGCACGGGCTGAAGCTGATCACGATCCGGGACCTGATCCGCTACCGGAACGAGAAGGAAAATCTGGTCCAGCGCGTCGTCGAGGTGCGGATGCCGACCGATTTCGGCGTGTTCCGCGCGATCGCCTATACGAACGATGTCGACTCGAAAGAGCACGTCGCGCTGGTGAAAGGGCAGATCGATCCTTCCCAGCCGGTGCTCGTGCGCGTCCATTCCGAATGTCTGACCGGCGACGTGTTCCATTCCCACCGATGCGACTGCGGTCCGCAGCTCGAGGCGGCGCTGCGCCAGATCGACGCGGCCGGCTGCGGCGTCCTGCTCTATATGCGCCAGGAAGGCCGGGGCATCGGGCTGATCAACAAATTGAAGGCGTACAAGCTGCAGGAGCAGGGATTCGACACGGTCGACGCGAATATTAAACTGGGCTTCAAGCCCGACCTGCGCGATTACGGCATCGGCGCGCAGATTCTGAAAGATCTGGGCGTGCGCAAAATGCGGCTGCTCACGAACAATCCGCGCAAGATCAAGGGTCTCGAAGGCTACGGCCTCGAGGTGGTCGAGCGGGTGCCGCTGCAGATGGAAGCGAACGAAGACAATGTCCGCTATCTGCGGACGAAGCAGACGAAACTCGGGCATATGCTCGATCTGAATTCCCTGGGTGGAGAGAAAGGATGACGGATGCAATGGTGAAAGTGTACGAAGGACAGCTGGTCTCGCAAGGGCTCAAATACGGCATTGTCGCCGGACGGTTCAACGAGTTTATCGTATCCAAGCTGGTGTCGGGCGCCCTTGACGCGCTCAAGCGGCACGGAGCGGACGATTCGGAGATCGAGATCGCCTGGGTGCCCGGCGCGTTCGAGATTCCGCTCATCGCGCAGAAGATGGCGGAAAGCGGCAAGTACGACGCCGTCATTACGCTCGGCGCGGTCATCCGCGGCTCGACGCCGCATTTCGATTACGTCTGCAATGAGGTGTCCAAGGGCGTCGCGGCGATCTCGCTGAAGACGGGCGTGCCGGTCATTTTCGGCGTCCTGACGACCGACACGATCGAGCAGGCGGTGGAGCGGGCCGGCACGAAAGCGGGCAACAAAGGCTGGGACGCCGCCGTCACGGCCATTGAAATGGCGAACCTGACCCGGGCTATCCAGGCCTGAAAATTGATACAGCCGAAGCGAAGGGAACTCTAAGCGTGACGATCCATTACAAACTCGAGACATTCGAAGGGCCGCTCGACCTCTTGCTCCATCTGGTCGATCAGGCGGAAATCGACATCCACGAGATTTCGATCAGCGAGATCACGGACCAATATCTGGCGTATCTGAACGCCATGCAGGAACTCGAACTCGAGATCACGAGCGAATTTCTCGTCATGGCCGCCACGCTGCTGGCCATCAAGAGCCGGCAGCTGCTGCCGAAACCGCCGGTCGTGGAGGAAGAATGGCCCGAAGGTTTCGAGGATGACGAAATCGATACGCGCGAAGAGCTGATCCGGCGGCTGGTCGAATACCGCAAATACAAGGAAATCGCCGGGAAGCTGCGCGAGCTGGAGACCGACCGCGGGCTTGTCTACACCAAGGAGCCCGAAGATCTGACGCCCTACATGCCTTCCAAGCCGGAAAATCCGGTCCAGGGGCTGGTGCCGGCCGACCTGGCCGCGGCCTATATGCGCGCGCTGCGCCGGCAGGCGCGCCGCAACATCGTCTCCACGGTGAGGCGCGACGAAATTTCGGTCAAGGACCGGATCCGCGATATTGCCGAACTGCTGCGGGAGCATTCGACCGTCAAGTTCTCGAAGCTCATCCGGCGGGAAATGGACCGCCATGAGATCGTCGTGACCTTTCTCGCCATCCTGGAACTGATGAAGCGGCGGGCGGTGTACTGTTTCCAGCATCGGTTGTTCGACGATATCGTCATTCAATGGAGAGGGGATGCGGCGGCGAGTGGATTACAAGACCTTGAAATCGATTATTGAGGGACTGCTGTTCATGGCCGGCGACGAAGGGATCAGCGCGAAGCAGCTCGGCGAGATCCTCGGCTGCGACCCCGCCCTGGCGCGGGACGCCGCCGAAGAACTGAAGGCGGACATGGTCCGCGAGGGCCGGGGCTTGCGCGTCGCCGAAGTGGCCGGAGGCTATCGCCTGACCACCGTGCCGGAGCATGCGCCTTATTTCGAGAAGCTGGCCTATACGCCCGGCCGGCAGAGTCTGTCGCAGGCCGCGCTGGAGACGCTGGCGATCATCGCCTACCGCCAGCCGATCACGCGCGTCGAGATCGAGGAAATCCGCGGCGTCAAGAGCGATCGCGCGCTGCAGTCGCTGGTGAACAAGGAACTGATCCAGGAAGTCGGCCGCGCGGACGCGATCGGACGGCCGATCCTGTACGGCACGACGAAAGCTTTCCTCGACTATTTCGGCTTGCCGGATCTGAGCGCCCTGCCCGAGCCGGAAGAAGCCGAGCAGGATCTGCTGGCCGAGCAGACGCAGATGCTGTTCGAGAAGCTTGACAGCATGCAGATGACGCTGGACGAATTCAGGGACGAAAACTGACCAAGGCCTGATCACCATCATATCAATCCTGACGACGGCAGACTGGTACGCGCCCAGGCGGCGCTTTCGGTCTGCCGTTTTTTCAGCCGTCCGGCCTGCGGCATAATCCGGCAGCGGAAGAGCATACTATCCATGGCAACGCGTCGGAAAGCGGGGGATGGACGATGCCGTTTGCCTGGTTTTGGTTTTCCGTCGCCGCAATCATTCTGCTCACAGCCGTCTGCAGTTCGGATGTCGTAGTGCGCGGGCGTTACCGCCGCGTCGGCGCGGATGATGAAGCCGAGTTGGAAATCCGCGCGCTGTACGGATTGATCCGTCGGCGCTCGGTGGTGAAGGCGTTCGACTGGTCCTGGTCCGGCACGGAATTTCTCGTAAAGCGCGGACAGCAGGGCGTCGCGCATATCGACCGGGACGATGTGGAGCGGTTTTTCCGGAATACCAGGGTGGCCCTCCGGCTGACCTTTCATTTGACCGATGTCGTCAAGCGGCTGACAGCCAGAATGAGATTGACCGAGTGGGAATGGCATACGGTCATCGGCTTGCGCGACGCGTTCTGGACGGCGATGATGACCGGGGCCGCCTGGTCGCTCCAGGCGGGATTGACGGGCTTCCTGTCGCACCGTCTGCGCCTTTGCGCGAAGCCGGTGCTGCGCGTGGAACCGCTGTTCGGTTCATCCGTGTTCAAGACAAATCTGACCTTCACCGCCCGGATCCGCGCGGGCCTGCTGCTGCTTGCCGGCCTGAGCATGTTTGGCCGGATCTTGCGCGTGCGCGGCGGAATCGAAGGCTGGGTAAAGCTGCTGACGAAGCCGGACAAGGCCGAGCCTCAGCGTACATAGCGCTGCGGGAACAGCGTTCACAGAACGCTTTGCCATGCGGGCCGCACGCCCGCTGAATCGCGCGGCATAAAGAATCCGGCCCGGGGCAACCTAACCATGCGTGAGCAGCAGCATTAACCGACGAAGGAGGATGAACATGCTCGAGCACCCGATCCAAGGGCTGATGGAGACCGCCATGGAGAGCATCCGGGAGATGGTGGACGTCAACACGATCGTCGGCGATCCGGTGCAGACGCCGGACGGCAGCGTAATCCTGCCGATTTCGAAAGTCGGTTTCGGCTTTGTCGCCGGCGGCTCCGACATCAAACTGGACGGCAATTCCGAACCGACGCACGCTTCGGTCGATCAGCATAACGCGACAGTCTCGCTTCCTTTCGGCGGCGGCAGCGGCGCCGGCGTGTCGATTACGCCGATCGCATTCCTGGTCGTCGGCTCGCAGGGCGTCAAGATCGTTTCGCTGGACAACCAGACCCACCTGTGGGAGCGCGTCATCGACTCGGCTCCGAAGATGCTCGACAAGCTTTCGGCCATGATGAAATCCGGCTCGCACAAGCACGTTTCGGACGCGCAGATCGAGACGGAAGCAACAACGGCGAACACCCCGGTCGTCTGATGGAAACTGCCCGCTCAAGGGCAGTTTTTTTTTTCGGCTTTTGCAGGACCGAAGCATTCGGGCGGAGGCTCGGACATACGATGGTACAAGACCCGGGGGTCGGGCGCGGCCTGACTCGCGCCCGATCCGCCAGTCCGCGAAGGAGGAAGCCGCAGGATGAAGCCGCGCATGCTATGGATTCTGGCCGTCGCCGCTTTGCTGGCATCGGCCGTCTCGCCGGGAGCCGCCGCCGCGCCCCGCCCGATCGAGACAAACGCGGAAGCCGCCGCGCTGATCGACGTCGAATCGGGAAGGCTGCTTTACAGCCACAACGGCGACAAACGGATGCGCATCGCCAGTCTGACGAAGATCATGACCGCGATCGTCGCCATCGAGAACGGCGACTTGTCCGATATCGTCAAGACGAGCAGCCGCGCGGCGGGCAAAGAAGGATCGTCGATCTACCTTAAGGCGGGCGAGGAGATGAGCCTTCACCACCTGCTGTACGGCCTCATGCTTCGCTCCGGCAACGACGCCGCCGTCGCGATCGCCGAGCATGTCGGGGGCTCGGAGGAAGGGTTTGTCTGGATGATGAACGAGAAAGCCCGCGAGCTCGGACTTGCGAACACGCATTTCATGAACCCGCACGGACTTGACCACGACGATCATTATTCGTCCGCGAACGATCTGGCGAGGCTCACCGCATACGCCTTGCGCAATCCGGTATTCCGCGAAATCGTGAAGACCCGCGTCAAAAAGGTGCCGAATCCGAACGCGGAATGGGACTACATATGGACGAACAAGAACAAAATGCTCACCATGTACGAAGGGGCGGACGGCGTCAAGACCGGCTATACGAAACTGGCGCACCGCTGCCTCGTCAGTTCGGCCACGCGGGGCGGACAGCAGCTCGCGGCCGTCACGCTCAATGACGGAGACGATTGGGCCGATCATCAGCGGCTGCTCGACTGGGGGTTCCGGCATTATCCGCTGCAAACCATTGTGGAAGAAGGCCGCAAGATCGCGGGCTACAGTCTGGCGGCCGGACGCACGTTCCGTTACCCGCTGGCGGAAGGCGAGCGGGAGCGGATCACGACGCGGCTCGTCGTCCGCCCGCAGGACGATGTCCGGACGCTGCTCGGCGATGCCGGGCGGCTGGAATTGGAGCTCGGCGGCGTGCCGATCGGTTCGGTGCCGCTGAAGCTGCTGGAGCAGCCCGGCTTGTCGCGCGGCCAGGCTGACCGGAAGGCCGTTTCGTCCGGCGCCGGGCCGCAGCCGGAAGCCCGGCCGGCGGCGCGCACGCTGCTCTCCGCCCTGCGGACGGTCGGTCTGACGCTGCTGATGCGGGAGGTGTGAGCCGTGGTCAACCTGATCTGGCTCGGCATGATCGTGCTCAGTTTCATCGCCGCCGCCGCGACCGGCCGGATGGACGAACTGACCAAGGCGGCGTTCGACGGCGCGCAGACCGGCGTTACCGTATGCTTCGGGCTCATCAGCGTGCTCGTGTTCTGGATGGGCCTGATGCGGATCGCCGAGGACGCGGGATTGCTGGGGAAGCTGGCGGCCTTGCTCGGTCCGGCCGTCCGTCGCCTGTTCCCCGACGTGCCGAAGGATCACCCGGCGATCGGATACATCATGTCGAACATGAGCGCGAATCTGCTCGGGCTCGGCAACGCCGCGACGCCGATGGGCATCAAGGCGATGCAAGAGCTGCAGAAGCTGAATCCCGATCCGAAGACGGCCACGCCCGCCATGTGCACGCTGCTTGCGATCAATACGTCGAGCATTACGCTCGTGCCGACGACGCTCATCGCGATCCGGATGAACTTCGGCTCCGCGAATCCGGCGGAAATCGTCGGCACGACCATCGCCGCCACGGCGATCGCGACGGGCGCGGCGCTGCTGGCCGACCGCTGGTATCGCAGCCGCGCCTTGCGGCCGCCGCACCGGTCGGATCCGCCGGCCGGGCTGCCCCGGACGACACGCGCGGGGAGATCCCGGCGTCCGGCGGAAGAACCGCTGCCGCCGGCAGCCGGCGGTTCTGGCCGTCCGCCGCATGCGGAAGGCGGGTGAGCGCCGGTGTACGCGCTCGTCACGACGCTCTCCGCCTGGATGATCCCCGCCATGATCGCCTTCATTCCGCTGTACGCGGCTTACCGCAAGGTGCCGGTGTACGAAACGTTCGTCGAAGGCGCGAAGGACGGCTTCGGGACGGCCGTCGGCCTCATTCCGCATCTGGTCGGCATGATCACGGCCATCAGCATGTTCCGCGCTTCGGGTGCGATGGATCTGATGCTCGCGGCGGTAAAGCCGCTGTTCGAGCGGCTGGGCGTGCCGAGCGAAGTCGTGCCGCTCGGCCTGCTTCGGCCGATCACCGGCGCGGGATCGCTGGCGTATACGACTGATCTCATCAAGACGTACGGGCCGGATTCGATGATCGGCCGCATCGCGTCGACCATCCAGGGCAGCACGGACACGACGCTCTATGTGCTCACCGTCTATTTCGGCGCGGTCGGCATCCGCCGTACGCGCTACGCGCTCAAGGTCGGGCTGTTCTCGGATCTGGTCGGATTCGTCGCCGCCATCGCCGTCTGCATGATCGTTTTCGGATGAAACATTCGGTGACAAGCGGGAACTTTCGGCTAAGCGCCGGAGTTCCCGTTTTCGTATGCCAATGGGCGGTCCGCTTGTGATTTTGCCCGCGGACGGGTATGATGTTGACGAGAGGTGACAACGATTGGAACGACTGCAGAAGATCATGGCCCGCGCAGGGATTGCATCGCGGCGGAAATGCGAAGAACTGATCCTGTCCGGCCAGGTGGAAGTGAACGGCGAGGTCGTCCGCACGCTCGGGGCGAAAGCTGATCCGGCCGTCGACGAGATCAAGGTCGCCGGACGCCCCATCCGCCCGGAAAAAAAGCTGTACTTCGCGTTCAACAAGCCGAAGGGCGTCATCACGAGCGCCCGCGATCCGGAAGGGCGCAGGGTGATGGCTGATTATTTCCGCGACGTCAAGGAACGGGTGTACCCGGTCGGACGTCTCGATTACGATACGGAAGGTCTGCTCATCGTCACGAACGACGGCGATTTCGCCAACAAGCTGACGCATCCTTCCGGCCATATCCCGCGGACGTACCATGCCGTCGTGAAGGGGATCCCGCACGGCACGCTCCTTGAGAAGCTGGCGGCAGGCATCAATCTGGACGACGGCATGACGGCTCCCGCGGAAGTCGAGTACCGGGACGTGGATATGGACAAGAACGAGGCGACCATCGAGATTACGCTGTACGAAGGACGCAACCGGCAGGTGCGGCGGATGTTCGAAGCGATCGGCCATCCGGTGAAGCGGCTGAGGCGCGTGCGCTTCGGCAGTCTTACCCTGCAGGGCATTCCCCGCGGCAAGTACCGCGAACTCAAGCCCGAAGAGGTGAAGGCGCTGCTAATGGAAGCCGAAAGGTCACATAAAGTTCATAAATAACGATTCAGCCCCGGAGCCCCAAGGCGCCGGGATTCGTTATAATGATGGAGAATAACGGTTAACTCACGGAAAGGTGGACAGCGGATGAAAGGCCGGGAGCGCAAGATTATCCAATACGTCATCCTGATCGGCATTCTGCTGCTCGGCGGTTACGCGGTCGGCAAGACGCTGTTCGTGTCGGACGATGACAAGCCCAAGATCGGCGGACGTCCGCCGTCGTTCGAGAATGTGGCCGATATCGAAGGCAATCTGCACAGCCTTGACGATTACAAGGGGAAACCCGTGGTCATTAATTTCTGGGGCAGCTTCTGCCCGCCGTGCGTGGCGGAGATGCCGGCGATCGACAGGCAATATTTGAAATACCGGGATCAAGGGCTCGTCGTGCTTGCGATCAATCTGAGCGAGGACGACATCACCGTGCGGGATTTTCTGAAACGGTTCGATCTGCACTATACGATCCTGCGCGACAAGAATCGGATGATCGAGAAGAAATATGCGCTGCGTTCCTATCCGACAACGTTCTTCATCAGCCGCGACGGACGAATTCAGGACATCAAAGTCGGCGGAATGACCGAAGAGGACATTGAACAGCGCATTCTGAAACTGATGGAGGCGTGACATCCGGAAAGGAGCAGGCAGCATTGGCGGCATTGTTTGAAAACACGAAATGCGAATGCGGGCACCAGAATCCGCCGGATACGACGCTGTGCGAATCTTGCGGGAAGCCGCTCGGCGAGGAGGCCTTGTCGAACCGCCCGCTCGAGATGCGGTATGACGGCGTGGCGCGCCGGTCGCAGAAGGCGAATCCGAACCTGATCGACCGCATCTGGAATTTCTTCTCCTCGGTCAAGGTGGCCGTCGTCCTGATCGTCATCACGCTGATCGGGGCGATGCTCGGCACGATCTATCCGCAGGAGAACACGTTCATCAATTTCGATCCCGCATATTACGAAGAGAACTACGGGCTGGCCGGCAAAATCTACTATGCGCTCGGCTTGTCCCATACGTACGAGTCGTGGTGGTTCATCACGCTGCTCGTCATGATCGGCGCTTCGCTCGTCATCTGCAGCCTGGACCGGGTGCTGCCGCTGTACCGGGCGCTGAACAAGCAGCAGATCCGGAAGCATCTCCAGTTCCTGACGCGCCAGCGGGTGACCTATGCCGCGGATCTGGAAGGCGGCGACGAGGAATGGACGCGGAAGCTGGCGGAGCAGCTCAGGAAGAAGCGGTTCCGCGTCGCGGCGGAACAGACGGCGCTGCTCGCCGAGAAGAACCGGTTCAGCCGGTGGGGGCCGTACATCAACCATATCGGGCTGATTATTTTCCTGCTGGCCGTCCTCGCCCGCGCCATCCCCGGCTGGCAGCTGGATGAATATGTGGCCGTGCGGGAAGGCGAGGCCGTGCCGATTCCCGAAACGAACTATTATGTGAAAAACATCGATTTCGAGGTTGAGTACTACTCGGATGACGAAATGCCGGACCGGCTGAAGGGGACGATGCGCCCGAAGCGGTTCGAGACGAAGGCCGAGCTGTACGTATGCGAAGCGAACTGCGGCAGCACGGCGCTGGAACCCGTCCTGCGCAAGGTGAAAACGCACGACATTCTCGTCAACGACCCGCTCGAATACAAGGGGCTCAAGCTGTACCAGTTCGACTACGACACGACGCCGAGGCTCAAGGCGGTCCGTCCGGTGCTGATGGATCTGAAGAGCGGCGAATCGTACGGACCTTTCGAGCTGTCGATCCTCGAGCCGGAATCGGAGTATGAACTCGGCCCGTACCGGCTGAAGCTGATTACACGGTTCCTCGATTTCACGGTGAACGCAAGCGGCGAGCCGGCGAACCTGTCGTCCCAGCCGAACGCGCCGGCGTTCCTGTTCCTGATCCAGGGGCCGGATCTTCCGGCGGAAGGGGAGACGTTCTTCTACTTCCCGATCCAGACCGACCGCGAGCGGTTCGGCCAGGACCTGATCAACGGCGAAATGGCCGAACGGTTCGACATCCGCGTGACGGACATGGCGAACGTGGAATTCGCCGGCGACGTCAGCTATCTCAATGTCCGCGTCGACCGGGCGCTGCCGTTCGTCTTCGTCGGCGCCTTCATCTCGCTGATCGGGCTGGTCATGGGATTCTACTGGCAGCATCGCCGGGTATGGCTGCGCATCGACGACGGCCGGCTGACGCTCGGCGCGCATACGAACAAAAACTGGTACGGTCTGAGGGCGGAAGTCGCCGCCGCCTTGCGCAGGGCGGGCCTCGACGTCGACCCGAAGTCGCTGGATAACGGAGGTAAAAAAGAGTGAACTGGCTATCCATCAGCAGCGGAGCGTTCATCACCGCGTTCGCGCTCTACTGCGTCGCGTTTCTGCTATATGTGATTGCTGTCATCGGGAGAAAATGGAAGAATCGCGAGCCGGAAGGCCATCTGCGCAAGTGGGGACGAATCGCGTTCGTCTTCTCTTCGCTCGGCCTCGCGGCCCATCTGGTGTTCTTCTTCACCCGCTGGGCGGGGGCGGGCCATATTCCGACGAGCAACATGTACGAGTTCCTGACTTTGCTCGGCATGGCGATCATGATCGCGTTCACCATCCTGTTCGCGATTTACCGTTCCCCGCTGCTCGGCATGTTCGCGCTGCCGCTGACGGTTCTGATCATCGCGTATGCTGCGGTCTTCCCGCAGGAGGTGCAGCCGCTCGTGCCGTCGCTCCAGTCCAACTGGCTGAGGCTGCACGTGACGGGCGCTGCGCTCGGCGAGGCGTTTTTCGCCGTCGGCTTTGCCGCCGGCCTCATGTATTTGCTGCGCGTAACCGATTATAACGACAAGAGCGCTTCCGCACGCAGATCGCAGCGTTGGCTGGAGTTCTCGCTGTATGTGCTGATCGTCGTCGCCGGCTTCATCATCACGGTCTTCGCGTTCCGCGGGTCCGGCTACGAAGCGTCGTTCGTGCAGGAGAATCTGTCGATCGACGCGCGCGGCAACGAACAGCTGACGACGCAGACCGTCGAATATCAGCTGCCGCCGATTGTAAAGCCGCACGACAGCGAGCCCGTATCGATCCAGCCGTTCCTGGGGCTCGACAGGCCGCTGTTCGAAGCGCCGGGCTGGATGAACGGCGTGAACGCGGGTCGGAAGCTGAACACGGTGATCTGGTCTGTCATCAGCGGCACGATCCTGTACGGCTTGCTCCGTCTTCTGGCGCGCAAGCCGCTCGGCGCCGCCATCCATCCGCTGCTGGACGGCATCGATCCGGACGATCTGGACGAGATCAGCTATCGGGCGATCGCGATCGGCTTCCCGATCTTCACCCTGGGCGGCCTCATCTTCGCCATGATCTGGGCGGAGCAGGCGTGGGGACGGTTCTGGGGCTGGGATCCGAAGGAAGTCTGGGCGCTCATCACGTGGCTGTTTTACAGCGCGTATCTTCACTTGCGTCTGTCGCGCGGATGGCATGGCCTCAAGTCGTCATGGCTGTCGGTCATCGGTTTTCTCATCGTGATGTTCACCCTGATCGGCGTCAATCTGATCATCGCCGGCCTTCATTCGTACGCCGGCGTCTGATTCTACCTGCGATGTTGAAGGAGTGTGGGAACGGTGTCGGAACAGACGGAACGGATTCTGGTCGTGGATGACGAGGAGCGCATCCGGCGGCTCCTGCGCATGTATCTCGAGAAGGAGAATTATCAGATCGACGAAGCGGAGGACGGGGGGCAGGCGCTCCGGATGGCCCTCGAGCGGGACTACGATCTCATCATTCTCGATCTGATGCTTCCCGGCATGGACGGCATCGAAGTCTGCTCGAAGCTGCGGCAGTCGAAGGCGACGCCGGTGCTCATGCTGACCGCCAAGGGCGAAGAGATGAACCGGGTGCAGGGATTCGAATCCGGTGCGGACGACTACGTCGTGAAGCCGTTCAGCCCGCGCGAAGTCATCTACCGCGTGAAGGCGATCCTTCGCCGCTCTTCGGCGACCGCCTACCTGACGCGGGAGACGCACGCAAGCAACAACATCGTGTTCCCGCACCTGATGATTGAACATGACGCGCATCGCGTCACGGCGAACGGGCAGGAAGTGCAGTTGACGCCGAAGGAATACGAGCTGCTCCACTACCTGGCCCTGTCGCCGGACAAAGTGTTCACCCGGGAAGATCTGCTGAAAGATGTATGGAACTACGAGTTTTTCGGCGATCTGCGAACGGTGGACACCCACGTGAAGCGGCTGCGCGAGAAGCTGAACCGGGTGTCGCCGGAGGCGGCGGCGATGATCACAACGGTTTGGGGCGTCGGATACAAACTCGAGGTGCCGAAGTGATATGATTCTGCGCTTCGTGCGGAGCGTCGTCTTCAAGCTGTGGGCGACGATCATCGGACTGGTCGCGGTCGTCCTCGTCATTCTCGGCATGTTCCTGCTGCAATACATCGATCTGGCGTTTTCGAACAACGCCTATAACATTAAACTGCTGTTTGTGATCACGGGCGTCATCGGCTTTCTGCTGACGACGTTCTTCGCTTTTTTCCTGTCGTTCAAGATCACCCAGCCGCTGCTGGAGATGAAGCGGGCGGCGGATCTGATCGCGCAGGGCGATTACCGGATGCGCCTGCCGATCCGCTCCACTGACGAGATCGGGGAACTGGCGGGCACGTTCAACCACATGGCCGCCGAGGTCGACAAGCTGATCCGCGATCTGCAGCACGAGAAGGATCATCTCTCCGGCATTCTGCGCAGCATGACGGACGCCGTCATCACCTTCGACGCCCGGGGGCAGACGATCCAGTCCAATCCGCAGGGAGAGGACTTGCTTAAGCGGTGGGCGGGCATCGCGTGGGAAGGCGAGCCGGATGCGGACGAGCGGCACGGCGGCGTGCCGGGGCCGCTGCGCGAGCTGTACGATGCCGTGCTGCGGGAAGGACGCGACCTGAGCGGGAAAGTCCACGTCCACAACGAGGTCTGGTCGGTCGTCATGGCGCCGCTCAATTCGGAGCAGGGCGTTCGCGGGGCCGTCGCCGTGCTGCGCGATGTGACGGAGGAGTTCCGGCTGGAGAAGCTGCGGACGGACTTCATTGCGAACGTATCACACGAGATCCGCACGCCGCTGTCGATGCTGCAGGGCTACAGCGAGGCGCTGCTGGACGACATCGCGGCGTCGCCCGAAGAACGTCGCGACATCGCCCGCATCATTCATGACGAGTCGGTGCGGATGGGCCGGCTGGTGAACGACCTGCTCGACTTGGCGAGGATGGAGAACGGCCATTTCGAGATCAAGCAGCAGGTGGTGAACATCAGCGACCTCATCCGGCGCGTGCACCGCAAATTCCTCGTCTACGCCAAGGAACGGGACATCCGGCTGAGCAGCGCGCTCCCTGATCATCCGCTGATTCTGAATGCCGCCGACGAAGACCGGCTGGAACAGGTGCTCACGAACCTGCTTGACAACGCGATGCGCCACACGCCGGCCGGCGCGGCGATCGAGCTTGCGGCGGAACCGGAGGTCCTGGACGGACGCAGCCATGTCCGCGTCGTCGTGCGGGATGAAGGGCAGGGCATTCCGGCGGAAGATTTGCCGTACATTTTCGAGCGGTTCTATAAAGCCGACAAGGCGCGCAAGCGCGGAGCAAGTTCCGGCACGGGCCTCGGCCTCGCCATCGTGAAGAACATCGTCGAGGCGCACCGCGGCCGGATCAGCGTGGAGAGCGAAGTCGGGCGGGGCACGGCGTTCACGCTGCTGCTGCCTGTCGAACCGGCGCAGCCGTAACCGTCCGCGCCGTCGAATCGCTGCGGGTTTTCTTGTTGGTCGTGGAACAGACATTGCACGGCTGAACCGAAAATAAAGGGCTTGATCCGGATGCCGTCCTTGGAACGGCTGGATCAAGCCCTCGCTTACTTTATGGCTTACACGTGAATCTCTTTCGCGTTCTTCAGATCCGGAAGTCTGGAGATTTCCGCCAGCACGTCCTTCGGCACGGGTTTGTCGACGGACAGTACCATGATCGCTTCGCCGCCGACTAGTTTGCGGCCGACCTGCATCGTCGCGATATTGACGTCGTTCGAGCCGAGCAGCGTGCCGACGCGGCCGATGATGCCCGGTTTGTCATGGTGGCTGACGAGCACGAGATTGCCTTCCGGCGCAATGTCCACCGGGAACTGGTCGATCTGGACGATGCGGGCGCCGAGACCGTTCAGCAGGGTGCCGGAGACGAGCCGTTCCTCGCCTTTCGTGCGCAGCTTCACCGTGATCAGGTTGGTGAAGCCTTTGTGCGTGTACGACTTGTTCGACACGATGTTGACGCCGCGCGTCTTCGCAAGATGAAGGCTGTTCACCAGGTTCACCTGATCATCGCCGAGATGGTGCGAGAGCACGCCCTTGACGACGGAGCGGGTGAGGGAGGAGGTGTCGACATCGGCGACTTCGCCCGAATAGCTGACGCTGATCTCTTCCACCGCGCCTTCCGCGAGCTGGGCGGCGACTTTGCCGAGCTTCTCGGTGAGCGGATAGTACGGTTGCAGCTTGTTCAGAACCTCCGACGGAATCGACGGCATGTTCACCGCGTTCTTGAACGGCTCGCCGCGCAGAATGTGGAGCACCTGTTCCGACACGTCGATCGCCACGTTCTCCTGCGCCTCGACCGTCGATGCACCGAGATGCGGCGTCACGATGATCTTCGGATGGCGGAGGAACGGATGATCCGGCGCCGGCGGCTCGGACTCGAACACGTCGAAGGCCGCGCCGGCAACGATGCCGCTGTCGATCGCTTCGACCAGCGCCTGCTCGTCGATGATGCCGCCGCGCGCGCAGTTGATGATGCGCATGCCCGGCTTCATGATCTCAAACTGCGGGCGCGAAATCATGTGGCGGGTTTCCGGCGTGAGCGGGGTATGGACCGTGATGAAGTCCGCCGTGCGCACAATGTCTTCCACGGTGGACAGCTTGACCCCCAGCTTGTCCGCCCGCTCTTCCGTCAGGAACGGGTCGTAGCCCAGCACTTCCATGCCGAAAGCCTTCGCGCGGACGGCCACCTCGCTGCCGATCCGGCCCATGCCGAGAATGCCGAGCTTCTTGTTGCGCAGCTCGACGCCGACGAACGATTTGCGGTCCCATACGCCGGAGATCGTCTTGGCATAAGCCTGCGGAATATGGCGGGCGAGCGCCATCATCATGGCGAAGGTATGCTCGCACGTCGTGATCGTATTGCCGTCCGGCGCGTTGATGACGACGATGCCGCGCTCGGTTGCGGCCGCCAGATCGATGTTGTCGACGCCGACGCCCGCGCGGCCGACGACTTTCAGCTTCTTGCCGGCATCCATGATGCGGGCGGTGACCTTCGTCTGGCTGCGCACGAGCAGCGCGTCGTAATCGCCGATGATGGCGGCGAGCTCGTCTTCGCTCAGGCCGGCCTTCTTGTCGACGGTCACGTCTTCCGCATCGATCAGCTGCTGAATGCCGTGGTCGCTGATCGAATCCATTACGAGAATTCTGAACATGCCCCCATGAACCTCCCGTGCCAAAATGCAAAATAAGGAAACCCCCGCCCGATGCCGTCTGCCGTCTCGGACGAGAGTTTCATATCACGCACTGCACCGATATGGCTTGCAGACTTTAACTATTTTATAGCAAACATCGTTTTCGCGCAATTGTCATTGTTGCTTAAATGTCGTTGTTCTGTGATAATGTCACGGTATAACTGTTCTGAGATAATGTCACTATGGG
>NZ_CAJRAY010000071.1 GCF_907165215.1 Thermobacillus xylanilyticus
ATAAGCCCAAAAGGTGAAGTGAGCGGCCTGCAGGAAGGGAGTCCGAGGGGGTTATAGTGCGTGCGTGGCAGCACGATCATCAGGCGGGTTCAAGTCCCGCTGAGCCTCGGACTAGGGGGCTCATATCCAAACCCGGGGGTAATGCCTCGGGGGCCGGCAAATTGGATTTGCCGGAGGGCAGGGCGTCTGTCGCGAGGCAGAGTCTGAAAGGCTTGAGGAGAAGTACCAGGCCGTAGTGAAACGGGGCTACCCGAATTGCGAACCGGTCGGCCAAAGATGGGGCAAGGTCGAGTCTGCACTATGGAGACGAAGGCGCTTCTAGTCCACCCATCGCACCAAGGTGTGTGCGGACGGCATGGTACGGAAGATGACGATGCGACCCACGGAGATCTCGTCATGTCTGAAACGAAGGCACTTGCAGGACGAGTGGGTAAATAAAGTCGAAGCGGTCGCGCCGCGCCCGCCGCTTCCAAAGAACGCGCGGCAGTTTCAGTAACGGATGCTATAAGGAAACCCCGAAGTGCATGCCGGATGCATGGCGAGAAGTCGGAGAGCTGCGTATTACTTTGGAACGGACGAACAACAGAAACGTCCGGATCAGCCGCCCTGGTGCGGTTGGCTTCTGGCTCACTCAAAAGGTGGGCGGAAGGGGAAGGCGGCTCGCTTTATGGAGACCGGAACTGGAGTGAGTTTCGCGAGTAGGCGGCAAAGGACGGACAGTTCCCTAAGTGAAAGACCCGGAACTTGCAGGCGGAGGATACGAAACGCATGAAAGCAGAAGGCACAGGTCGGAAAGTTCATTCGTTAATCGACAAAGTGTATCATCGGACAAACTTGGAAATGGCATGGGAGTCGGTGAAGGCAAACGGAGGCAGCGGAGGAATCGACAAGGTGACCATCGCGGCGTTCCAAGAAGTTGCCGAAGTGGAACTGGCGCGGCTGCACGAAGAACTGAAACAGGGTACATACCGACCGATGCCGGTCAGACGGATACTCATCCCCAAGAAAGGGAAACCGGGTGAAAAGCGACCGTTGGGCATTCCGGCAATACGGGACAGGGTATGTCAACAGGCCTTGAAGAACAGGCTGGAGCCTATCTTCGAACCTCTGTTCAGTGAATGCAGCTTCGGATACCGACCGGGTAGATCGACGCATCAAGCGATGCGGAAGATTTATCGCGAACTCATGGATGGATGCGAATGGATCGTGGATGCGGACTTGCGGGATTTCTTCGGGACGGTCCATCACGAACCGCTAATCGATATGATTGCGGAGCAAGTCAGCGACGGCAGAATCCTCAAACTGGTCAGGCAAATGCTCGAAGCCGGGTATATGGAAAGCGGAAAGAAATACGCTACCCCAAGCGGAACACCGCAAGGAAGCGTGGTCAGTCCGCTTTTTAGCAACATTTATCTGAACCGGTTCGACCATGAGATGACGGCGAGAGGGTATCGGCTGACGCGATTTGCCGATGATTGGGTGGTTCTCTGCAAGACCCAAGCGGAGGCGGCACGGGCACTTCGGGACGCAAGAATGATTCTGGAGTCGCTCGGATTGACGCTTCACCCGGATAAAACCAGGATCACCCACATCACACGGGGATTTGAGTTTCTGGGCTACAAACTCAAACGGGGAAAGGGTCTGTCACTGCCGCGGGATAAGGTGAAGAAACAACCGAAATTCAACATCTATGCCTATCCCAAAGCGAAGTCCATTCAAGCATTCATGGATACGATTCGGGCCCGAACGCGCAGACGCATACCGTTAACGGTCTACGAACTCATTGACTCCATCAATCCCGTCATACGAGGATGGGGAAACTATTTCCGTAAAGCCCATGTAAGAAAGCTGTTTAACCGACTCCAACGCTGGATCATAAGGCGAATATGGAGCCATCGGTTTAAACGGTGGCGAAACACAGGGTGGAAGAAGTTGCCCGAATCCATCCTCTACTCCAAGTACAGACTGGTGAACCTTTTGTCGTTAATTCCGGATTTGAACCTACGAACTGCACCCAAAGGGTGACATGAAGGAAAGCGGATTGCGGGAAAACTGCACGATCCGTTTGATCGAGCGGACGGAGAGAGGCGTAAGCCGACCTCCTTCGACTCTACACCGAGGAACGCAGGACAACACAACCTGCGGGAGGGAAGGACCCCTGCTTTGTTCATG
>NZ_CAJRAY010000072.1 GCF_907165215.1 Thermobacillus xylanilyticus
CTCCGCCGCCTGCGGCTCGGCCGCGGCCGGGGCGGGTACCGCCGCGGCCGGCTCCTCGATGAGCGTCAGCTCCACCTTGGCGGGTCTTGCACCGAACAGTCCGAACAGGCCGCGCGAAGGCTGTTCGAGCACGTTCACCTTCACGCGGTCAATTGTCGTCCCCAGTTGTTCAAGCCCGCTGTTCACCGCAGCTTCGATCGTCTTTCCGGATGCCGTGACTTTCTTCATTTCGCAGGGGCCTCCTTCGGTTTGCCCTTGTCGGATGAGCGCACGTACAGGAAATAGTTTTGGACAATCGTGTAGAGATTGCTGAAGATCCAGTAGAGCGGCAGAGCCGCCGGGAACGACAGCGCCATGACGAAAATCATGACCGGGAAGATCATCAGGATCGCCTGCATCGGGCCATTCGGTTGCTGCGGCATCATCTTCGATTGGACAAACGTCGTGATCGCGGCGATCACCGGCAGCGCCCAGGCGATGACGCCCTGCTGCTGCGGCGGCAATCCAAGCTGGATGCCGAGGAACGAATACTCGCGGATATCCGGGTTCCAGTAGATCGCGTTGTACAGCGCGATGAAGATCGGCATCTGAATCAGAAGCGGCAGACAACCCGCCATCGGATTGACCTGATGCTGCATGAACAGCTTCATCGTTTCTTCATTAACTTTCTGCGGGTCGTTCTTGTACTTCTCCCGGATCTTCATCAGCTCCGGCTGCAGCGCCTGCATCGCTTTCGAGCTGCGGTACTGCTTCAGCGTAAGCGGCAGGATCAGCGTCCGGACGATGATCGTCAGAATGAGAACGGACAAAACGTAGTTGCCCTGGAACCAGTCGGCGAACGTGTCCAGCATGACCGCGAACCAATAAACGACGTTCCGCTCCCAGAAGTTGCCCTCGAGCAGATCTTCCGTGCTGGTCGTATGATCAACCGGCGCGCATCCCGCAAGCAGCAGGATCGCCGAGACGGCGGGCAGGATCAGCCATTTGCGTGATCGAGACAACAGTCAAAACTCCTCTCTGAAGAGACAAACATTCCCCTTAAACTATATCATAATTTATGGTCTGAAGGAAACTCACCTAAACATGCGGACGGCCTTGCGGACGCGGCCTGCCGACGGTCGTCCCTCCGTTCCGCCGCTTGTCCGGTCCGCCGGCCTGGAACCCGGCCAGCAGGCCGGCCTTGCGCAGCGCGTGCAGCAGGCTCCGCTCCAGATCCTTCGTCTTCATCCCGAGCGCCGGCCGCCTGACGATCACGATAAAATCGGTCCGCTCCGCAATCTTGTCCGCGTTCAGGCGAATCAATTCCTTGACCACCCGGCGCATCCGGTTGCGGACGACCGCGCCGCCGAGCTTCCGGCTCACCGACACGCCCGCGCGGAACCGCTCGGTCTCCGGCCGCTTCATCCAATAGACGACAAACTGGCTGTTCGCGAACGAACGTCCCGCCTTGTAGATGCGGCTGAAGTCGCTGCGGCTGCGCAGGCGGAGCTTTCTCTGCATCACCATCACCGAACCTTCCATCCGGAAGACAGGCTGCCGGAGGGAGCGAATAAAAAAAGACCACGCTCCGTGGTCCCGTAAGATCAAGCGCTCAGCACTTTTCTGCCCTTCTTGCGGCGAGCCGCCAGCACCTTGCGGCCGTTCTTCGTGCTCATCCGCTTCCGGAAGCCGTGCACTTTCTTCCGCTTGCTCACATTCGGTTTGAACGTCGGTTTCATCCTGCCTGACACCTCCCGCTCCGAATTCTATCATGACAATCTGTTGAATATACATTTCCAAGCCGACAGATCGGCCCCGATCCGTCCGGAAAAATGCCTTTACAATTAAACCACACCCATCCGCCAAAGTCAAGTTCAAGGATATCCGGAACGTTTCCCCCTTCTCCATGCCAAACGCTGTCCTCACATGGGGGTTGTTGATAATTTTCGGCGAACGCCGTCGAAACGGCACAGGTTGTCGACAACTTCTCAACAATTTCGAGCATTGTTCATAAATGTTATGCACAATTCCGGGGATTGTGGATAGTTTCGGCGCAAACGTTGAAATCAGGGGCCCGGTCTGCTATGATAAATATGCTTCCAGCTGTGGACATCTGGCAAAATCCCTCTAAATTATCAACAGATTGTGGATAAGTCTGTGAGCAATTCACCTCCCTATGGATAATTCACAGCGGGATTACGTTCGTATTGTGGATGATTCGCCTCTCATTTTCTTCAGAAGATAAGAGTTTATAAGTTTCAAGCTTATCATCGGCTTATCTTTCCCCGCAAAACGGGTGCGCCGTCCGGGAGGGACGGCATCAGCCGTTTTTGCTTGTTTCGACACATCGCATCGTTCCAGCCGAACAGCGGCGGTGCCGGCCGGCTTCGGCGCATCAACTGTCCTTTGCGAGCCTACGACGCAAGCCGAAGGAGAGGCTTGTTCCTTTTTGTGCTTTTTCTGGGAATGTTGAGAATGGTGCGATGACGACGGAGGCTAGATGAAGGGGCGGACGATCAGTCGGTAAGGAGTGACAGTCATTGGACAGCCAAGCCCGTGAAATATGGCAGCAAGCGTTATCCATCATTCAGACCCGGGTGAGCAAACCGAGTTTCGATACATGGTTCAAGGACACAAATGCGAAATTTCTCTCGGAACGGCTCGTTCTGATCACCACGCCGCAGGCTTTCGCGGTGGAATGGCTCGAAAGCCGTTACACGCGGTATATCCGGGAAGCGCTTGAAGACTGCCTCGGCTATCCGGTCGACGTCAAATTCGCGCTCGAAGAACCGAAGACGCCCGAACCCCAGGCCGAACCTCCGGCAGTCCGCCGGCCCCCCGTCGTGCAGGAAGAGCCTGCCGGCCATATGCTCAACCCGAAGTATACATTTGAAACGTTCGTCATCGGCGCCAACAACCGGTTCGCCCATGCCGCCTCGCTCGCGGTGGCGGAAGCGCCGGCCAAAGCGTACAATCCGCTGTTTCTCTACGGCGGCGTCGGTCTCGGCAAGACCCACCTGATGCATGCGATCGGCCATTACATATTGGAACACAATCCGGACATGCGGGTGCTGTACATCTCGTCCGAGAAATTCACGAACGAGTTCATCAACGCCATCCGCGACAACCGCGGCGAAAGCTTCCGCATGAAATATCGCAACATCGACGTGCTGCTGATTGACGACATCCAGTTTCTCGCGGGCAAGGAGCAGACGCAGGAGGAATTTTTCCACACCTTCAACGCGCTGCACGAGGAACGGAAACAGATCGTCATCTCGAGCGACCGGCCGCCGAAGGAGATTCCGACGCTGGAAGAGCGGCTTCGCTCGCGGTTCGAATGGGGACTCATCACCGACATCCAGCCCCCGGATCTCGAAACCCGGATCGCCATTCTGCGCAAGAAGGCGAAAGCCGAGAATCTCGACATTCCGAACGAAGCGATGGTGTACATCGCGAACATGATCGATACGAACATCCGGGAACTGGAAGGCGCACTCATCCGTGTCGTAGCCTATTCATCGCTCATCAATCAGGACATCACGTCCCATCTGGCGGCGGAAGCGCTCAAGGATATCATTTCCACGAGCCGCCCGAAGATGATTACGATCCAGGACATTCAGGCCAAGGTCGGCGAATATTTCGGCCTTCGCCTGGAAGAGTTCAAGGCGCGCAAGCGGACGAAGGCAGTTGCGTTCCCGCGCCAGGTCGCCATGTATCTCGCGCGCGAGCTGACTGACCATTCGCTGCCGAAGATCGGCGACGCGTTCGGCGGCCGCGACCATACGACCGTCATCCACGCCCACGACAAAATATCGAAGCAGCTTGAAACGGACCGCGAGCTGCAGCAGATCATCCGGACTTTGACCGAACGGATCCGCAGCGGACAACCATGAACAACCCGTTAGGCCTATGCACACGATATTCACATGTGGATAGGCTTCTTTTGTCGAAGTTTCCGCGCTTATCCACATATTCAGCGGCACTACTACGATTACGACTAAAAATGTTATGATATTCATCAATAGAGCGAAAAAAGACGAAGAGCGCCGACGGGAGGAACGCATGAAACTGACCATCCGCAAGAACGAACTGAACGAAGCCGTCCAACAAGCCGCGAAAGCCGTCTCTTCGCGGCCGGCCATCCCGATTCTCTCCGGTATCAAGTTTGACGCCGACCACCAGGGACTCACGCTGACTTCCAGCGATACCGAAATCTCGATTCAAACCTTTGTTCCCGCGGAAATCGACGGCACCCCCGTCGTCCGCGTCGAACGTCCGGGAAGCATCGTGCTTCCCGCCAGATTCATGGCGGAGATTGTCAAGAAGCTGCCGGAAGACGACATCGAATTCGAACAGCAGGGCGGATTCCAGGTGACGATCCGCTCCGGCGCGACGGACATCCAGATGATCGGTCTGGACGCCGAAGAATTCCCGGTGCTTCCCGACATCGGGCGGCAGCAGGTCATCCACATTCCGGGAGAACTGCTCAAGAACATGATCCGCCAGACCATTTTCGCCGCGTCGACGAATGAACAGACACCGATTCTGACCGGCATCCAGTGGCAGCTGCAGGGCGGCGAGCTGAAATTCACGGCGACGGACCGGCACCGTCTGTCCACCTGTTCCGCCGACTTGGGCGCGCCGGAAAGCGACAAGTTCGCGGGCATCGTCATTTCGGCCCGGACGCTGAACGAGTTGTCCCGCATCATTCCCGATTCGGAGGAGCCCGTCGAGATCGCCGCGGCCGACAACCAGGTGCTGTTCCGGATCGGACGGGTGCTGTTCTTCTCCCGCGTGCTCGACGGCGTCTATCCGGACACGTCGCGGATCATTCCGCAGGAATTCAAGACGGAGATGGAGATCGACACGCGGCAGTTGACGGAAGCGATCGACCGCGCCTACCTCATGTCGCGCGAAGAGAAGACGAACATCGTGCGCATTGTGACATTGGGAAGTGGCGACATCGAGATTTCGTCCAGCTCGACGGAGCTCGGACGCGTCACCGAACAGATGCGCGCGGTGCGGCTTGAAGGCGACGAACTGCGCATCGCGTTCAACTCGAAATATATGCTTGATGCGCTGCGCGTCATCGACAGCGACAAGATTTTCATCGGGTTCAACGGGTCGATGAGCCCGATCGTGATCCGTCCGACCGACGGAGACCGCCAGCTGCACATCATTCTGCCGTACCGCACGACCGGCTGATCCAGGCTGGCGCGTTTTATCAACAGCAGAAAGGAACGTCCGCATGAAACCGATCGCGATCAAGACCGAACCGATTGCGCTCAGCCAATTTCTGAAGCTGGCCGGCTGCATCGATACCGGCGGCCAGGCGAAGGCGCTGCTCGCCGAAGCTCCGGTGCTCGTCAACGGCGAGCCGGAGAATCGCCGCGGACGGAAGCTTTATGCCGGGGACCGGGTCGAGGTGCCCGGTTTCGGCGCGTTCACGGTCGAGGTCGTGAAGACGTGAAACTGAAATCGATCGAACTGCAGCACTACCGCAACTACGAATCGCTCCGGCTGGAGACGGATCATATGGTCAACGTCTTCATCGGGCCGAACGCACAGGGCAAGACCAACCTGCTCGAAGCGATTTTCGTGCTGGCGCTTGCCCGGTCGCACCGGACGGCGAAGGACAAGGAACTGATCGGGTGGAATCACGACTCGGCGCGCGCGGCGGGCGAAGCGGAGCGGCGCTACGGAGGCGTCAGCCTCGAAATCATGTTCACCGATCAGGGCAAGCGCGCGAAGGTGAACGGTCTGGAACAGCGGCGCCTGAGCGAATTCGTCGGCACCCTGAATGTCGTCATGTTCGCGCCCGAAGATCTCGAGATCGTCAAGGGCGCCCCGGGCGTCCGCCGGCGGTTCCTCGACATGGAGATCGGCCAGATCCAGCCCGGCTATCTGCACGCCATGCAGCAGTACGGCAAAGTGCTGATGCAGCGCAACCGCTATCTGAAGACGGCCGCGCCCGGAAGCAAGCATGAGCTGCTCGACATCTGGGATGAGCAACTTGCTTCCTGGGGTGTTAAATTGATGAAGAAAAGGCAAAACTTTATCGTAAAACTGCAGCAATGGGCGACCTCGATCCATGCCGGCATCACCGGCGGCGGAGAAGCGCTTCAGGTGGAGTACCGGCCTTCGCTCGAGATGGAGGGCCCGGAAGATGAAGCTGTTTTAATCGATCGTTTTATGGTAAAGTTATCACAGATGCGAGAACAGGAGCTGCGCCGCGGCATGACGCTGATCGGACCGCACCGGGACGATCTGCTGCTGCGTATCAACGGCATGGAGGCGCAGGCTTACGGATCCCAGGGCCAGCAGCGGACGACGGCGCTGTCGCTCAAGCTGGCCGAGATCGAGCTGATCCGCGAGGAAACCGGTGAATATCCGGTGCTGCTGCTGGACGACGTGTTGTCGGAGCTTGACCGAAGCCGGCAGACGATGCTGATCGACACGTTCCAGCGCAAGGTGCAGACGTTCATTACGACGACCAGTCTCGACAGCGTCGATATGGAGAAACTGCGTGACGCCTGTCTCTACCACGTGAAGGACGGCCGAGCGGAGAAAGCGTAAAGCCGATGCGGAAGGAGCACGAATACCGATGTATGTCCATCTGGGCGGAGAACGGATCGTCCGGGCCAGCGAGCTTGTGGCGATTTTCGACGTTTCGATTGAACAGTCTTCGCGGATATCCCGGCAGTTCACCGCCTGCGCGTCGAAGCGAAAGAACGTGGAAGTGATCGGCGAAGAAGAGCCGAAATCGATCGTGATTACCACCCAGAAAGTGTATTATTCCCCGATTTCTTCCTCCACGCTGAAGAAACGGACACATCAGCTGCCGGACGTGTAACCCTCCGCAGATATGGAAGCAGCAGTCGAGAGGAGCAGTGAACAAGGCATGACCGACAGCCGGCATGGTTACGATGAAAGTCAGATACAGGTGCTGGAAGGGCTCGAAGCCGTCCGCAAGCGGCCGGGCATGTACATCGGTTCCACCAGTTCGAGGGGGCTTCACCATCTCGTTTGGGAAATCGTCGACAACAGCATCGACGAAGCGCTCGCCGGGTTCTGCGATTACATCGAAGTGGTGATCCGGCAGGACGGCAGCGTGACCGTCATCGACAACGGCCGCGGCATCCCGGTCGGCGAGCATCCGAAGATGAAGCGGCCGACGCTCGAAGTGGTGCTCACGGTGCTGCACGCGGGCGGCAAATTCGGCGGCGAAGGCTACAAAGTATCCGGCGGCCTGCATGGCGTCGGCGTCTCCGTCGTGAACGCGCTGTCCGAACATTTGTGCGTCGAGGTCAAGCGGGACGGACACATTCACCGTCAGGAGTACAAGCGCGGCGTGCCGCTGTACGACGTGCGCATCGTCGGCGACACGGACGAGACGGGCACGATCATTACGTTCAAGCCCGACCCGGAAATTTTCACCGAGACGACGGAGTTCGAATACGATACGCTGCAGACGCGCATCCGCGAGCTGGCGTTCCTGAACAAGGGCATCAAGATCGTGCTGCGCGACGAGCGGACCGGCGCGTCGGACACTTACAAATACGACGGCGGCATCATCGAATTCGTCCAGTATTTGAACCGCAACCGCGAACCGCTCCATGAGCAGCCGATTTACATCGAAGGAATGCGGGACAACATCCAGGTCGAGATCGCGCTGCAGTACAATGACAGCTATAACGAGAATATTTACTCGTTCGCGAACAACATCCACACGCACGAAGGCGGCACGCATGAATCCGGGTTCAAGAGCGCGCTGACGCGGATCATCAACGACTACGCGCGCAGAGCCGGTCTTCTGAAGGACAGCGATTCGAACCTGACGGGCGAGGATGTGCGGGAAGGCTTGACGGCGATCATCTCCGTCAAGATTCCGGAGCCGCAATTCGAAGGGCAGACGAAGACGAAACTCGGCAACAGCGAAGCGCGCAGCATCGTCGAATCGATGTTCGCCGAGAAGCTCCAGGAGTTTCTGGACGAGAACCCGTCCGTCTCGCGCCGCATTGTGGAGAAAGGCGTGCAGGCCGCGCGGGCACGGGAAGCGGCGCGCAAGGCGCGCGAGCTGACCCGCCGCAAGAACGCGCTCGAAGTGAGCGCCCTGCCCGGCAAGCTGGCCGACTGCTCGTCCAGGGACGCGTCGATCAGCGAGCTGTACATCGTCGAGGGCGATTCCGCGGGCGGATCGGCGAAGCAGGGGCGCGACCGCCACTTCCAGGCCATCCTGCCGCTTCGGGGCAAGATTCTGAACGTCGAGAAAGCGCGGCTGGACCGGATTCTCGCCAACTCCGAGATCCGGGCGATCATCACGGCGCTCGGCACGGGGATCGGCGAAGACTTCGACCTGTCGAAGGCGCGCTATCACAAAATCATCATCATGACCGACGCGGACGTCGACGGCGCCCACATCCGGACGCTGCTGCTGACGTTCTTCTACCGGTACATGCGCCAGATCATCGAAGCGGGGTATGTTTACATCGCGCAGCCGCCGCTCTACAAGATCGAGCGGAACAAGGTCGTCCGCTACGCGCTCAACGACAAGGAGCGCGATGAGATTCTGGCCGAATTCGGCGAAGGCGCGAAAGTGAACATCCAGCGGTACAAAGGTCTCGGCGAGATGGACGCCGAGCAGCTCTGGGAGACGACGATGGATCCCGAGAGCCGCACGATGCTGCAGGTGACGATTCAGGATGCGATCGCGGCGGACGCCATTTTCGACACGCTCATGGGTGACGACGTCGAGCCGCGGCGGGAATTCATCCAGGCCCACGCGAAATTCGTCAAGAATCTCGATATTTGATTGAGGAGCCGTCCGGTCTCACCGGACGGCTTTCCTGCGTCTTGCGCGGATGCCGCTGCGGATTCTGCTCTTTTTCTTGAACCTGCCGTAGGCTGCCGCGTACCGGTAAATTTTGCGGAATACCGATTTGTCCTTCAGCTTGCGGAAGATGAAGGGGTCCGGCGCCGTGTTCACTTCGAGGATCCAAGGTTTCAGCGAGTTGTCGATGGCGATGTCGAGGCCGATCTCTTTCAACCCCGGCCAGCGCCGCTGCAATTGTCTTGCCGTCGTGACGCCAAGCTTGCGGAGCTGCTCCGCGTAGGCTTTCCGCCGCCCGGCATCCAGGTGGGTGCTCATGAGGGTGGAGAATGCCATCGGCGTTCCGCCGCTGTGGTAGTTTGTCACGATTTTCTTCGGATGCGAGAGCCGGCCGATGATGCCGGTTGCCTCCCACACGCCCTGGGGAGACCTCTGCACCATGACGCGAATGTCGAATCTTCGCCCCTTGTGCTTCAGCAGACGGATACCCCGCTGCACCACGTAAAGTCCTTTGCGCTTCAGTCGCTGCAGCCCGTCGTACAGCGAATCTATCGAGCCGAATCGATAGGAACGGGTATCGACCCGCGCGAGATAACCTGTCGACGTCCGCTCGACCCGGATAACCCCTTTGCCGAAAGTGCCCTTGTCCGGTTTGACATAGACCATGCCGTAATGATGCAGCATGTCGGACAACGATTGCTGTGAGAGTCTCCGCGTCTCCGGAATCAGTTCGCGCAGTCCGGGGTGCCGAATCAACACTTCGGTTTTCGCAAGCTTGCTTCTCACGCGCTTAATGGCCAACGGGCGTCGGCTCCTTTCAATCGCGCGGGAAGCCGGCGGGCTGGAAATTCCGGACAACCCTTGCGATGAGTGGTATAATAGAGGCGCAAGCCGACCGGGTGACTTTCGCCAATCCAGCATATGCGCGGAAACCCGCTTGCGCCTCCGCATTCGTACCGCCTTCGAAGGGCCGAATTACGTTTAATTGTGCGGATTTGGTGAAAGTAATATAATAGTCATGGAGAGCATCCGATTGGAAGGATTGTCGGAAGCAGCGGAAATTTCGCGTGATTTGTCCGCAATACAGGCATTTATCGTTTTTCTTTTGTTTCGGAGTTTGTCATTCGGGGATATGAAAGATTTGCACAGATTTACATGAGAAGGGGTTACCGACGCGGCCTGATGGACGGCCTTCCCGAAGGGAGCCGCACGCCGCGCGGAAGATCGGGAGGTAGAGCATGGCGGAACAGAACCGTTCTCAGATCAGAGATCGCGATATCAGCACGGAGATGCGCGACTCATTCCTGGACTATGCGATGAGCATTATCGTCAGCCGTGCCCTACCCGACGTGCGCGACGGACTGAAGCCGGTGCACCGCCGGATTCTGTACGCGATGTCCGAGCTCGGCATGTCGCCGGACAAGCCGTACAAGAAGTCGGCGCGGATCGTCGGCGAAGTCATCGGTAAATATCATCCGCACGGGGATGCGGCCGTCTACGAAACGATGGTCCGGATGGCGCAGGACTTCTCGCTCCGCTACATGCTCGTCGACGGCCACGGCAACTTCGGATCGGTCGACGGAGACTCGGCGGCGGCGATGCGCTATACGGAAGCGCGGCTCTCGAAGATTGCGATGGAGATGCTGCGCGACATCAACAAAGAGACGATCGATTTCGTGCCGAACTACGACGGCGAGGAGAAGGAACCGGCCGTGCTGCCGGCGAGGTTCCCGAACCTGCTCGTAAACGGCGTGTCCGGGATTGCCGTCGGCATGGCGACGAACATTCCGCCGCACAACCTGACGGAAGTGATCAACGGCATCCAGGCGATGATCCAGAATCCGGATATCACGCCGCTTGAGCTGATGGACCATGTGAAGGGTCCGGACTTCCCGACGGCTGCAATCGTCATGGGCCGCGAAGGCATCCGCCAGGCTTACATGACCGGCCGCGGATCGATCACGATGCGCGCCCGGGCGGAGATCGAAGAACAGGGCGGCAAGCCGCGCATTATCGTGCACGAGCTGCCGTACCAGGTCATCAAGGCGCGGCTCGTCGAGAAGATCGCCGAGCTGGTGCGCGAGAAGCGGATCGACGGCATCACCGACCTGCGCGACGAGTCGGACCGCAACGGCATGCGCATCGTCATCGAGCTTCGGCGCGACGTCAACCCGAACGTCGTGCTCAACAATCTGTACAAGCATACGCCGATGCAGACGAACTTCGGCATCAACATGCTGGCGTTGGTGGACGGCGAACCGAAGATCCTCAACCTGAAGGACATGCTGTATCATTATTTGCAGCATCAGATCACGGTTATTCGCCGCCGCACCGAGTATGATCTGCGGAAGGCCGAGGCGCGCGCCCACATTCTCGAAGGCTTGAGGATTGCGCTCGACCACATCGACGAGATCATCGCGCTGATCCGCGGTTCGCGCACGACCGAGGAAGCGCGGGACGGGCTGATCGCGCGCTTCTCGCTCAGCCATGATCAGGCCCAGGCCATCCTCGACATGCGCCTGCAGCGGCTGACCGGGCTGGAGCGCGAGAAGATTGAGGAGGAATACGCCGAACTGTTGAAGCAGATCGCCGAGTTCAAGGCGATACTGGCCGACGAGGGACGCGTGCTGCAGATCATTTCCGACGAGCTGGAAGAGATCAAGCAGAAGTACGGCGACGAGCGCCGCACCGAGATTACGTCCAGCGAGAACGAGATTCTGGACGAGGATCTCATTCCGCGCGAGGATGTCATCATCTCGATCACGCACAGCGGGTACATCAAGCGTCTGCCGGTGTCGACCTACCGCAGCCAGAAGCGCGGCGGCAAGGGCGTCATCGGCATGGAGACGAAGGAAGACGACTTCGTCGAGCATCTGTACGTCTCCAATACGCACCATTATCTGCTGTTCTTCACGGACAAGGGCAAGGTGTTCCGGCTCAAGGCCTACGAGATTCCGGAGCTCGGCCGGACGGCGAGAGGCACGCCGATCATCAATCTCATCCAGATCGAGCCGGGCGAGACGATCAACGCGGTCATTCCGATCGAATCGTTCGATCCGGATCTGTACCTGTTCTTCGCGACGAAGCAAGGCATCGTGAAGAAGACGCCGCTTGACGACTATTCGAATATCCGCAAAGTCGGGCTCATCGCCATCAATCTCCGGGAGGATGACGAGCTGATCAGCGTCAAGCTGACCGACGGCAGCCGCGAGATCATCATGGGGACGAGCCAGGGCATGTCGATCCGGTTCCCCGAGCAGGAAGTCCGGCCGATGGGCCGCTCGGCGACCGGGGTGAAGGGCATCCAGCTCGAGGAAGGCGATTCCGTCATCGACATGGATGTTGTCGATCCGGAGCAGGATGTGCTCATCGTCACGGCGAAAGGATACGGCAAGCGGACCCCGGCCAGCGAATACCGGACCCAGAGCCGCGGCGGCAAAGGCATCAAGACGCTGAACATTACGGAGAAGAACGGCTCGGTTGTCAGCCTGAAGATGGTGGCCGACGACGAGGATCTGATGATCATGACGTCCGCCGGCACGCTGATCCGCACGAGCATCGCCGGCATCTCCACGATGGGACGCAACACGCAAGGGGTCAAGCTGATCAATATCCGGGAAGACGATGCGGTCGCGACCGTCACCCGCGTCAGCCGGACGGAAGAATCGGATGAGGACGACCGCGGATCGGACGAATCGGACGAAATCGGAGAATCGTAATGATCAACCGGTCGGTTGACCGGGTTCGGTCGGATACGGGAGGGGTACGCACATGCCTACGGTCCCGCTGTCGCAAGTGAAATTGGGGGATCGTTTCGCCTCCGATGTCATCACGCCGCTTGGCGGCACGCTGTTCCGTAAAGGCCGGGTCGTAACATCGCGCGAATACGAGATTTTGCAGGCTTTTCTCGTCCAGCAGGTCGACATCGAGCCGCGCGAAGGCGCCGAAGAGGTCGCGGCGACGGAAGAAGCCGTCCTTGCGCGGTTCAATGCCGAATACGACCGGCTGATCAGCCTCGTCCGGCGCATTTTCGTATCCAATATGAGCGGCATCGGACTGCCGATCATGGATATCCGCAAACAACTGGAAAATGTGCTGGCCCATATCGGAGAGTACAATGCGCTGACGTTCATGCCGAGAATCGCCGACAAACAGGATTACCTGTACCATAAAAGCGTCCTGACGGCTTTGACATCGCATTTGCTGGCGCAATGGTGCGCTTTCCCGAAGAAAGACTGGCTGCCCCTGGCGCTTGCTGGCCTGTTCCACGATATCGGCATGCTGCGCATCGATCCGGCCATTCTGTACAAGCCTTCCGCGCTTACGGCGGCCGAGAAGGAAGAAGTGCAGAATCATACGAAGCATGGTTACAATCTGCTCAAAAATGTCGCCGCCCTTAATGAAGGCGTGAAACTGACGGCGCTGCAGCATCACGAGAAAATGGACGGCAGCGGGTATCCGCTCGGCCTCAAGGGCGACAAGATTCATCCATACGCCCGTCTCGTCGCCGTGGCGGATGTCTTCCACTCCATTACATTGGAGCGGAGCTACAGCAGACCGATCTCTCCCTATCTTGCGCTGGAGCAGCTTCAGAACGAATCGTTCGGCAAGCTCGATCCGGTGTATGTGTGGACGCTCATCGAGAAACTGACTTCGTTCCACAACGGGATGGTTGTCAGGCTCAGCGACAACCGGCTGGGCGAGATCGTCTTCACCGACCGGAACAACCCGACCCGGCCGCTTGTGTCCGTGGGCGGGAAGATTATCAATCTCGTTACCGAACGGAGCATCCACATTAAATCCGTTATTCGCTGAATGGATGCGCGAGCCGGGGTTGTTGACACCCCGGCCTTGTTTTTCCTCTTGCAAGGGGACGGGCGGATGTGATAGATTGATACTCGTGCCTCATGAAGCAGGCCGATGGCCGACGGACGACGAAACGGAAGTCGAAAATTGGTACTTGCAATGAGGCAGGCAGATGTGATATATTATAAAAGTCGCCGCTGAAACGGCGGACGACGAAGATGGTTC
>NZ_CAJRAY010000073.1 GCF_907165215.1 Thermobacillus xylanilyticus
TTTTTTATGTCCGAAAATCCTTACAAATCAAGGCCTTGGATTATTGCAAAACGCTCACGTATGTAACGAATAATCCTTTGAAATATATAGATCCTACTGGTTACTGGGCTACAGACGTTACTGCCAACTGGACGATTAACGAAATGAAGTGGAAATGGCAAGAAGCTCGCGATCAAAATGATCAAGAAAAAATGAACTATTGGCATAATAAAGCGGAAAAGCTGCGTAATGAATTACGAAAGGCAGGATACACAGATGAGCAAATCATGCAATCTACTGATGCAATGATTCCAGAAGAAATTGTTATGGATTGCATGGATGAGTACATTTAGCTGGATTGAGGATGATCCTACAGGCTTCGGGTTTTTAGTTTGGTCTTCAGACAAGATGTTTTATCTAACGAGAGGAGCAGGTGCAGGAAACTTCATAAAGAGAGAACTTGGTATTGGTTACATCAAGCATTCTGTTTACAATGAAGTAAGAAACAGGTTCGGGAAAGAAGGTGTAGATGCCTTTATTAATGCAAAAGGGAGTGGTAGGACCAAAAGGAGAGCAGGGAATCAAAAGATTAGCTGGTAAAGGTATTACAATTGGAAATCGAACCTATCAGTATGAAATAAAAGTGAAGAGTAAAGTATATGGTGACCGGAGGATTTACGGAAATTACGATGAAAAATTACGCAAGTATTTGTTCGACTACTTCGACAAAGGTTTCCATTAATTATAGGGGATAAAATAATTATGGGGATAAATTGGTTATTGATTGGATCACGAACTGGATTAGAGAACATAAAGCTGAAGAGAGGAGTATAGAGGGGTTTTGGAATTACTTTAACTCTTACAGAGATGAGTATCCCGAAGAATTTACCGCTGACTTTCCAGATTATCGGCCTGAGTATATTGAAATATACCCGTGTAAAGCTTCCTTAACAATGAACTGGCCGTCGGAGGATTATAGTCACATAGTATTTGAACTACGGATTCGCTACAAAAACAGACATGCGGCCATATATAAGATGGTGTTCAATCTTGATGGTACTGTTGAAGACGACAAATTAACTTTTGATTAATTGTAAGTAACCACATAAGGGAAAATACCTTGAGTGGTTTCTGCTTTATTGAAAAAAATCGTATTAACCTCACAGACGCAATGCTGGAACGTCAGAGCGGTATGAATAATGTTTGCCAAAATAAAAAAGGTCGGGAACCGGCCTCACTGGCGAGGAAATGTTTTGAATATCTCCACAAGCAGCCTTTTCGTCATTTGAAAATACCGAATGTCCTTTCCTTTCAGAATGGATATGACTTCTTGAAGAGCCGCATCCTTCTTGTCCGATGGTGGCTGCCGAACGGGAAGATCAAATTCAAAGAACGCTTTGGGTTCCAGTTCAAGCGCAATGGCGATCTTGACCAAGTTCTCCAGCGAGATATTGCGTTCGCCTCGTTCGACCCCGCCAATATAGGAATAATGGAACCCACTCAAAGACTTTTACCGAGGCATTTACAGATATGGTGATGTTACGGCTCCGGGACGTTATACAGCAATCATTTAGATAGTTTTGAGGAATGTCTGGCGGCGAGCGTGCAGGCATTTGCTGGGGTATCCTTGCGGCTTTCGTCCGCTCGAACTGAGGATGCAAGCCTTCACGCTGGCCGCCTGACCAACCCTCAAGATGAGGTGAGGCTCTTTGAAAAGTAGACCGAACAAGTTCCTGTATGTCGGCATAGACCCCATAAAGAGAGGCATGTGGCGGTGGTGATCGACTGCTGGAACAAGAAGCTGGGCGAAATGACATTTGACAACCGTCCTTCGTCTTTTCCGTCATTTGTTCAGGCGGTGAAGAAATATTTAAAACGAGGACAGACGATCATTTTCGGGTTGGAGGATGTTGGCGGGTTCGGGCGCTCGTTGGCGCTGTTTCTGCGGGAACAGCGATTCATTGTAAAAGAAGTCAATCCGAAGCTCAGCAACGGCATGCGAAAAAACCAAACGATCATTGAAAAGTATGACAGTTGGGATGCCGAATGTGTGGCGCGTGTTGTTCGTGACGAGTGGGACAGGCTGCCGGATGCCAATCCAATTGACGTCTACTGGGCCATTGGTCAGATGGTGAGGGTTTGGGCAGAACTGGCGGAACATTACGCCTCTACCCTTCGCCGGCTGCACCAGCAGCTCAGCTATCACTATCCGAGTTACAAAAAGTTTTTTTCAGAGTTAGATGGCAAGACGGCTCTCGCTTTCTGGGAGAAGGTCAAATTTTTATTTATAGAAAAGGCGGCAAAGGTGAGCCAATCCCAACTGGTTATTTCATTAGATAGATAGGGGTTGAACAAGTGGGAACTAATGAAAACTCTGCAGTCATGGTGGAATTTTCAATAATAGGTGAATGTTTTCCGTTATCAGAGATAACAAACAAGTTGCAAATTGAGCCAACAAGGGCTTACTCAAAAGGAAATTCCGGCAAGTTTAATAACTCAACTTTCGCAGCTTAATTTTCCAAACAAACCCTTGATATAATTGGGCAAACT
>NZ_CAJRAY010000074.1 GCF_907165215.1 Thermobacillus xylanilyticus
GCTCTTTTTCTATATCCGCTTTTTCCAATTCCTACACCCACAGAGATTTTACACTAACGCGGCGGCTCCGTCATCCGCCTGTCGGCGTGCGGCGGAACCGCCGTAATGCCTTACAATCGCTCTCGGATCAGCCTGACCTTCGCGGCAAACCGCTCCGCATCCTGGTCCGTGACCGGCCGGCCGCCGTATTTCGCGCGTTCGAACATGGCCAGCACTTCCTGGAAGTCGTCGGCCAGCGAACGGCGCCGCTCGCTCCAGCGTCCAACCGTCTCGCGCAAGGTTTCGTGGTCGCTCCGCTCCAGTCCGCGCCGGCGGCAGATGCGGATGAGCCGCTCCGTCTCGTGCACGATCTGCTCGTTCGCGCTCATGGCGCCGAACCGGATTCGCCGCCACAGGAGCACCAGCGATTCCCGCTGCCGCCAGAGCCAGAACAGCGCGCCCGCTGCCGCCAGCACGCCTGCCGCAATGCCGACCGCAGGCGGAATCCGGAATCCGCTCTCGCCGCCGGTTTCAACGACCGGCCCGACATCGGAAAGATCGGGCAGCACGGGCGCCGGCATCTCACCGATCGGGTACGCATACGGATACGAGAAGCCGGGCGTCGGCTCGAACGGAATCCAGCCGAACCCTTCGAAATACACTTCGACCCAGGAATGGGCATCCGCGTTGCGGACCGTGTACGAACCGCCCATGTTCGGATCGAACGCATTTTCCGGTATGCTGATATAGAGCTCGGCCGGCAGGGCCCCCGGCGCGTAGCCTTTCACCCAGCGGACGGGAATGCCGGATGCGCGCGCGAGGACGGCCATCGCCGTCGAGAAGTAGTCGCAGTAGCCTTCCTGCACTTCGAAGAGGAAGGAATCGACGAAATCTTCGCTGCGCCGTTTCGAGATGTCCGGCGTATTCGTGTAAGGGTAGTTCTCTTTCAGGTACGTCTCGATCCGCCGGATCTTGTCGTAATCGTTGTCCGCGCCGGCCGTCAGTTCTTCCGCCAGCCGCAGCACCCGTTCCGGGACGGCCGGCAGCCGGGTGTACCTTGCGGCGATGCGCGGGTCCGGCGGACCGGCGCTGCGCAGCTGCTCTTCGTCGAGCACCACCTGCTCGGACTCGATGACATAGGTTTCCGGATACGGCGTGCTGTCCGACCGCGGCCAGCGCAGCTCGGCGGATTCGGGCAGCCAGGCCAGCGCGGCCGGTATCGATTCCGCTCCGTCGATCGCCCGGATCACCGCCGCCTGGTGGGCGCCGAACAGCACCGGGAACGGTTCGTCGCGGCGCATGGTGACCGTCGCGACGATGTTCATCGTCTCCGCTTCGGGCGACAGCTTCAGCGGTTCGCCGGCCAGACGCTTCGGCAGCGGCTCGCCGGTCTCGAGCCCCGACAGCGCGGCTTCCGTCTGCTCTTCCTCACTGTCGACCCAGCCTTGTCCCGTATATTCGGACTTCGTCTCGCCACGCCAATAGCTGCGCCGGTTCGTGTTGACGGTCATCACTTCCGAGTAATCGAACTCGAAGCCGTCGCCGAGCTTATCATCCGACCGGCTGTAGCCGGAACGCGCATCGCGCTCCCTGACCGCCGACGGCAGGCTTCCCACCTTGTCCCCGACGAAGGACGGCACCGACTCGCCGCGGGATTCCATCCAGAGCGTATACGGATCTTTCAGCACCGGATTGACGCTCGGCGCGAGCAATCCGGCCGCCATGACCAGGCCGACGACGGCAATGACGGGCAGGACGAACGAAACCGGATATTCGGTCAGATGGCGCCAGGTGTCGGGATGGCTGCGCCGGAACCGCTCGAAATGCTCGGCGACCAGCCAGCACAGCGATATGAACACGCACCAGGCGACTTCGTCCCACAGGTAAATGGTCGTAAACGAATCGAGCACCGCCAGCGAGACGAGCACCGCCCCGCAGAACAGCGCCACCTGCGGCCGCGTCCGGCAGAACCGCCCCGCGAACAGGAACAGCCCGTAAGCGACGGCGGCAACGCCGATGTAGGGCGCGAGCGGCTCCGCGATCTCCGCGAACCAGTCGCCCCATGCGGCAGCATCCTTCCACTCCCCGGCCATCGGAATCCAGCGGAACCCGCTGAACACCATGATGCACGCCAGGAGGGCGGCCGCGTGCAGCGGCATCCGCCACCTGAGCTTCCCCGGCACGAGAAATTCGATCGCCGTGCCCGCGATGAGCGCGGCATGCACGATCGCGAACGTCTGCGGCCACCAGTAGCCTTCCAGCGAATCGAACCATTGCCAGAGCAGCACGGCGGCGAAGAGCACGCAGAGCTTGGCGTAGCCGTTCCGCGCCAGGAGGCGGATAAAGCCTTTCACCATCCGTTTCGCCATCACCGGCCGCCCCCTTCCAGGGCCGCCGGCAGTTCGGCGAGCGTTCGCACGTTATAGACCGGCCATCCGCGGGCGGTGAGCATCCGCTGCCAGCCGGACGTCTCCGCCCGGCTGCGCTCGCCGGGCAGATGGATCAGGCAGGGCGTGTTGCCGCTCCGGTCCAGCCATTCCATCGTCCGGACGACTTCTTCGCCGCTGTGCGGCGTCACCAGCACGACGAACGATCCGCGGGGGATGAGCAGCGGAGACTGGCGCAGCGAGCGGTACAGCCCCGCCGTGCCGTCGGCCTGCACGCCGACGAGGTGGTTCAGAATGAGCTGGCGCTGCTCGGCGGTCGAGCGGGGCAAGAAGCCGTCGGCCGTTGCGCCGGAGGAGACGATGCCCATCGCCGTCTCGCGCCGGATGCCGTATTCGACGAGGGAAGCGGCGATCGAGACGGCCAGTTCGAAATGGTCGGCGTTCACGTAGGCCGTGCCGCAGCGGTCCAGCACGATGACGGTGCGCGGCACCGATTCGCGGTCGAACTCCTTCGACTTCCATTCCCCGGTCTTGGCCGTCGCATTCCAGTGAATCCGCGACAGCCGATCGCCGTAGATGTATTCCCGGACGCCGTTGATCTGCGTCGTCTCTTTCGAGAAGCGGTTCGAGACCGCGTAGGCGTAAGGTCCTTTCAGGCCGCGCTCGACCCGGTTCCACTGGCGGATCGGCACCGTCTGCGGCAGCACGGTGAAGCGCTGGACGGAATCGATGCTGCCCCGGTGCTCGAACAGGCCGAAAATGTCCCGCGTGACGCATTCCGTCTTCCGGAACGTGTACCAGCCGCGCTGCAGCGGCGGGGTCGAGTAGTGTACGGAACCGGTCCTTCTGAAATCGGGAATGAACGATACTTCGAACATCATCGGCTGACCGCCGGTGCGCTCAAGCGTATCCTGCACGAGGACGTAGGGCACGGGCCAGAAGCCCGGAATGCGGATGTCCAGCTCGACTTCCAGCTTCGAGCCGGCGCTCAGCACGGGGGTGTGCGGTCCGGCGTTTCCGCCCAGCCGGCGCTCGCCCTTGACACGTCCGATGCCGCTCAGCCTGCCGAGAGCAAGATACAGGAGCAGGACGTTCAAAATGACGAACAGCATGAGCGCCGTCTTGCCGCCCTGAAACAGCAGGTACAGCGTGCAGCACAGGTAAACCGCGCCGGTCAGCCGCCAGCGTAAAGAGATGGCTCTGGCGGTTGCCATCGTTATCGCTCCAATCGGACGGGGACCGTCGTGCGCTCGACGACCTCGCGGACGACCTCCTCGGGCGTCAGGCCGTTCATGCGCGCCTCGGTATGAAGCAGCATCCGGTGCGCCAGGACGGGCACCGCGAGATGCTTGATGTCGTCCGGAATGACATAGTCGCGGCCATCCAGCAGGGCGCTTGCCCGGGCCGCCGTCATCAGCGAAATCGAAGCGCGCGGGCTGGCGCCGATCTGCACACCCGGATGCGTGCGCGTGCCGTGGATGATCCGCACCAGATAATCGCCGATCGCGTCGTCGGCGTGAACCGTGCGGACGCGCTCCTGCAGCCGCACGATGTCCTCGATCTCCGCAACCTGCTCGACGCGCATCCAAGCCTGGTCCGAGTGGCTGCCGAGCACCATGCGGCGTTCGGTCTCGTCGTCCGGGTAGCCGATCGAGAGCTTCATCATGAACCGGTCAAGCTGCGCTTCGGGAAGCAGATAGGTGCCTTCGAACTCGACCGGGTTCTGCGTCGCGAACAGGATGAACGGCACCGGCAGCGGGTGGGAAACGCCGTCAACCGTCACATGCCGCTCCTCCATCGCCTCGAGCAGCGCGGACTGCGTTTTGGTCGTCGCACGGTTGATCTCGTCCGCCAGCAGGATGTTTGCCATGATCGGGCCGGGGCGAAAGACGAACGTTTCTTCCTTCGGATGGTAGATGGATACGCCCGTGATATCGGTAGGCAAGAGGTCCGGATTGCATTGAATGCGCCGGAACACCCCGCCGCATGCGCGTGCCAATGCCTTCACAAGCTGTGTCTTGCCGGTGCCGGGAACATCTTCGAGCAATACGTGTCCGCCCGCAAGCAGCGCGATAAGCAGCCGTTCGATCGCTTCGGGCTTGCCGAGAATCGAGCGCCCGAGATTTTGTCTTATATGGTCAATCAACTGGATGTCGTTGTCCGTCGTCCCCATCGCTTTCCCTCCCGGTCTCGTATATCCTCTATTTTACAAGAAGGGAAGTAGGGCTACAATTGTGGCGCATGGAAGAAAAAATTGGAGGATCACACAGTATGATTCTCCTGAATTTGACGAATCCATTTCGTATGGTTTGTGGAAATTTAATAATACTTGAATTTAAATTTAAATAAAATTTAATAATGGTTTAATTTTATTAAATAATATGTTAATATCGATTTGACGAGGTGAAAGGAGGATGGTCAATATGGCCGCTGAACCCGTTCCGCAGTGGATTTTGGCTTTGGACAACGAGGACCTGGAATTTATTAAAAATTTCGTTCTCCATTCGGGCTCCATGAAAGAAATCGCCAAACTTTATGACGTCTCGTATCCCACCGTAAGGCTGAGGCTTGACCGTCTCATCGAGAAAATCAAAATAAACGACTCGATGGAGAATGAGGAATTTATCAAGTTTATCAAGCGTCTGGCCATTGATGATCGAATCAGCATGGAAGATGCCAAGTTGATTATTGAAAAATATAAAAGCGAAAGGGGCGGGAAGTAATGGACTTCGGTTTTGATCGCGTTTTGATCGCTGCCGGTGTTTTGGCTGTTCAATTTTTCTTCTCGACAAGGAACCGCGCCTATTGGGGGGCCGTGATTCCTGTTGCATACGCGGCATGCTTGACCTGGATGTTTGCGACAAACCAGATTGAAAGTGCGCTGCAATATGCGCTGATTCTTCTGATCGGCCTTCTGTTTCTGTTCGGGGAATGGCGAAGCGGCCGGATCTATTATCATAAGAAAAGAAAAAAAGAATTGGAAAAAATGAAAGCGACCGATCTGAAATTCGATTGAATGGCTCACGGACCATCCTCACGTTGCCGACCATCGCCGGTCGGGGACTTTCACCGCATGGATGACGCCCGTGCCGGGCTAGAGTAAAGGGCTGGGGATTCCAGCCCCTCCTCATCAAACCGTACGTGA
>NZ_CAJRAY010000075.1 GCF_907165215.1 Thermobacillus xylanilyticus
ACAAAATTACGTGAGTGATCCATTGCCCTTCGGTAACATTTTTATATGAGTTGACACGCGCCGGGCCGGGCGTCCCGGAGGACGGTGAACATGGCGCAGAGGGCGGGACATCGGTTTTCCGGCCCAAAAAATACGGGAATTGCAGCGCGCCCGCAAGAGCCGCTTGCCATTCCCGTTAAAGACGTCTCATTTGGATTCGCGGACCATCTTCAGCCGCCACAGCCGGCTCTGGAAATCGCCGAAGCCCGTATCGGCGTGCAGGCCCGCCCACATCAGATGGTCTCCGCCGTACACCATGCCCGCGCCGTTCGCGTCCTCCCGCCCGTCGAGCGGCTCAAGCCGGTAATCGGCGTCCGGGTTCAAGCCCTTCAGCCGGAGGCGCCGCAGCGGCTCATTCGCCTCGGCCAGCACGCGGAAATAGAACACCGCCGCCTCCGACCGGTCTTCGCTCACATACATCCAGGCCGCCTCGTTGCCCTCGAACGGACTGCGCAGCCGGTACAAATCGCCGAACTGGACCAGATGCCGGATCTCCTTGTACAGCGCGACCTGCTCCCGCACCCGTGCTTGTTCTTCTTCCGTCAGGGCGGTCGCGTCCAGCTCGTACCCGAAATTGCCGGACATGGCCGCATGCGCGCGCATATCCAGCGGCGTGACGCGGCCCGCCTGGTGGTTGGGCACGGCCGACACATGGGCGCCCATGCTGACGGCGGGATAGACGAGGCTCGTGCCGTACTGGATCTTCAAGCGGGCGACCGCGTCGGTGTTGTCGCTCGTCCACGTCTGGGGCATGTAATACAGCATCCCGGGATCGAAGCGTCCGCCGCCGCTGGCGCAGCTTTCAAACAGAATATGCGGAAATTCGCGGGTCAGCCGGTCGAGCAGCCGGTACAGCCCGAGCATGTACCGGTGCGCCGTTTCCCGCTGCCGTTCGGGCGGCAGGGCGGCGGAGCCGATCTCCGTCATGTACCGGTTCATATCCCATTTCACATAGCCGATCGGCGCGGATGCCAGCACGCCGGCGATCATATCGCCTACGGCATCGCACACGTCTTCACGCGACAAATCCAGAACGAGCTGGTTCCGCGTCTCTGTCCGCCGCCTCCCCGGCACATGAAGACACCAGTCCGGGTGCTTGCGGTACAGTTCGCTGTCCGGCGAAATCATCTCCGGTTCCACCCACAGGCCGAACATCACCCCCTCATCCCGCACCCGTTCCGCCAGACGGCGGAGGCCGCCGGGCAGCTTCCGCTCGTTCACCTTCCAGTCCCCGAGCGACGATGTGTCGTCGCTGCGGTTGCCGAACCAGCCGTCGTCCAGCACGAACAGTTCGATGCCGAGCGCACGGGCCGACCTCACGATCTCCAGCAGCTTCGCTTCGTTGAAGTCGAAATACGTCGCTTCCCAGTTGTTGATGAGCACCGGACGCGTCCGGTCGCGGTATTCGCCCCGGCACAGCCGCGTCCGGTACAGGCGGTGGAACGTGCGGGACATGCCGCCCAGCCCCTCTGCGGAATAGACCAGGACCGCCTCCGGCGTCTGGAACGCGGCGCCCGGTTCGAGCAGCCAGCCGAAATCGAACGGATTCAGCCCGATCGACACCCGGGTTGTGCCGTACTGCTCCACTTCCGCCTGGGCCGCGAAGCTGCCGCTGTAGACGAGGCTGAAGGCGTACACGTCGCCGTGATCCTCGTCCGCCCCGGGCGCCAGCAGGGCGATGAACGGATTGTGCTGGTGGCTGCTGGCTCCCCGCCGGCTTTCGATGCCCTGCATGCCCGTCGTGAGCCGCCGCCGCTCGATCATCCGCTCCCGCAGCCAGGCGCCGCTCAGATGGAGCCAATCGTAATGGCTGTCCGGCATGTCGACGCTGGCGCTGAACGCGCGGAGCAGCCGGATCGGCCGGTCTCCCCCGTTGACGAACCGCACCGAACGGGCAATGGCGTCATGCCGCTCGAACACCGTATAGGACAGCACCGCCTTGAGCCCCGAATACCGGTTCACCAGCGTCAGCTCCAGCGTCTCCGCTTCGTCGTCCGCTTCTGTGTAGACGGCCGGCAGACCGTCGAGGGGAGGCTTGCCCCGGAAGATGCGGTGGCTGTCGTACAGCAGCTCCACCGCCGTCGTGCCGTCGTCCAGCTGCGCCTGGTACGCCGGGTGGCGGAAGTCGCCCGTCCCGCAGCCGGGGTATTCCAGCGGCAATACGTTGAATGACACGGTCCGGTCCTCCGGATACGGCACAGGCTCGTGCCGCCACACGCAGCGGAGCATCCGTTCCAGGGCGCCCGCGCGCAGCTTCCGGCCCCAGTACAGATGAACCGGCACCTCATCCTTCACCAGCCCGATGACATAGCTCGTGCCCGGCGTCTGCAAATGAAAAATCCGCTTGCCTTCATCGTACAAAATCGCCAACGATTCAACCCTCCCTCGTCACCCTCGCATGCGCGCCCGCTTTATCCTTTTACCGCTCCGGAGGACAGACCTTGAATAAAGTAGCGCTGCAGGAACAGATACACCAGCGTGATCGGAATGGCGCCCAGGAACGAACCCGCCGCCACCCAGCCGATGTAATTGTTGTACTGGCTGAAAAAGCCGGACAACGCGACGGTGATCGTATGCATCTCTTGCTTCTGCAGGAAAAACACGGAGAACTGGAAGTCGTTCCAGATGTTCACGCACGTCAGGATGATGACGGTCGCCGTAATCGGCTTCAGGAGCGGCATCAGAATGAGGTAGAACAGTTTGAACCGACCCGCTCCGTCAATCAGCGCCGCTTCTTCCAGCTCGTACGGAATGGAGCTGATAAATCCCGTGTACAGAAAGATCGTGATCGGCAGGCTGAACGTGACGTGGAGCAAAATAATGCCCCACAACTGGTTCATTCCTCCGATGTCCACCATGAACTTGTACAGCGGCACCAGAATCGTGAGCGGCGGCACGATCAGCGCGGACACGAACACGCCGTACACCGCGCGGTTCAGGGGCGTCCGGTGCCGCGCAAGCGGATACGAGGCGATCGAGCCGATCAGCACGATCAGCAGGCCCGAGCCGACCGTCACGACCACATTGTTGACGATCGCCCGGTCAAGGTCCGCTTCTCTCCAGGCGTTGACGAAATTGTCCAGGTACAGATATCCCGGCGCGACCCATTTGGAGGAGAAGTCGTCGTGCGCTTTGAACGAAGTCGTGGCCAGAATGTAGAAGGGCAGCACATGGATGAGGCAAATGACCAGCGCAAGCCATTCGCGTCCCCAGGAGATCTTCCTCATGCCAACGATGTCTCCCTTCGCTTCAGATAGAACAGGAACGTGAAGCTCACGACGGAAATGATGACGAACATCAAATTCCCGATCGTCGCCGCATACCCCGCATCCTGTCTGCCGAAGTAGAGCTGGTACATCAGCGTGGACAGGGATGCGGACGAATAGCCCGGTCCGCTGTTCGTCATGGCGGTGATGACGTCGAACAGTTTCAGGCCGCCGATGACATTGAGGACGACGCTGACCGTAACGGCGGGCGCCAGCAGCGGCCAGGTGACGTGCCGAAAGCGGGACAGCGTGCCGGCCCCGTCGATCGTCGCGGCTTCGTGGAATTCTTTCGGAATCACCTGAAGGCCCGCGAGCAGAATCACCATCGCCACGCCGAGAAATTGATAGGTGTTGACGATCGTGATCATCCAGACGTTGGTGTCCGGATCGCCCAGCAGATTGACGGGCTCGTCGGCAAACAGCAGGATGATGTCATTGATGGCCCCGCCGTTGTACTGGAAGAAGAAATACCAGATATAGCCCATGATCAACGGGCTGATGATCGCCGGCAGATAGATGATCGTGCGCGTCAGCGCCCTCATGCGGATGTTCTGGTTCAGGAACAGCGCGTACGCCAGCCCGATGATGTTCTGCAGCAGCGCGCTGCCCAATCCGTAAATGAACGTGTTCCGGATGACCCGCGCGACATCGGGGTCCGAGAACATGCGCCGGTAATTGGACAATCCGATCCATTTGAACGTCTGGGAATAGCCGTCCCAGTTCGTGAAGGAGTACATGAGCCCGCGGATGAACGGATAGAGAATGAACAGACCGAACAGCAGCAAAGCGGGAACGTACAGCAGATTGAGCCAGGCCGGCGAGTTCCGCAGCTTTTCCGGCATGAACCGGACAAGAGATTTGAGGTTGGGTTGTTCTCGATTACGGACCGACATGTTCTTCTCCCCTTGTCTTCTTCCGGAAATCCGACGGGTATTCCCCGACCATGTCCACGAACAGCCGGGTGAAGTACCGGGTACTGTGATAGCCGACCTGCTCGGCGATCTGCCGGATCTGCAGGTTCGTGCCGAGCAGCAGCTCCTTCGCTTTCAGAATCCGGAGCCTGGTCAAATATTTGATGAACGTTGTTCCCGTTTTCTTGTGAAACAGCGCGCTCAGGTAACTCGGCGTCACATTCAGTTCGCCGGCGATCTGGTTCAATCCGATGTTCTTCATGTAATGCCGGTCGATATACCGCAGCATCTGGTCGACCAGATCCTGCGGCTCCGCGGCATCCGCATGCTGCCGCAGCCACTGCTCGCCCCATTCGTTCAGCCGCCGGATCCACGCTCCCCAGTCCCCGTCCGGCAAGCTCACGTCAAGGGCCAGTTTCGCGTAATCCCGGATATGGCGCCGCATCTCTTCGGTCAGCACAAGTCCCGGCTGCCCGGCCAGATGATTCCTGATCTCCTCCAGCGTATGCTGATAGTTCAGATACAACCGGTTCCGGTAATCGCTTGCAAGCTGGAGAAGCAAACGGCCGAGCTTCAGCCTTTCGTCCTGCTCGGCGAGCCCGCGGACCCGCTCGAACGTCCAGGTCCGGTTCATGCCGAATACGATGTGGAAGCCCGCACAATCCTGGATCTCGCGAAGGTGCTCAAGGAACCGGTCACAGCGGTCGCATTCGCCGGAGAGCACCGCGGTGACGGCCAGCTCGCCGCTTCGGTATTGGATGGCCGTCTCCTCCGCACGGTGGAAAAAGGATCGGGCGGACTGCCGGGCTTCCCTGCGTTCCGGACGCCAGACCGCCGCCGCTACATATTCATTGCCGGTCAGCGTGAACACCGCCAGATGCAGGCCGTGGACGAGATAATGCGGCACGGATCGGCGCAAATCGTCGATGAACGCGCACTTGAGCGCTTCCAGACCCCGCGCATCCCGCGGGCTGTCGAAGCTGAAGACAAACGCCTGGAAATGTCCCGTGCGCAGCAGGCTGTCCTCCGGCTCGGCCGCCGGCGATGTCAGCCCGTGGATCAGGGAAATCAACCGGTTCTCGAACTGGCAGTTGAGCAAATACGCATACTCGCGGTTCTGGATGCTGACCGAATGGAGCGCCTTCTCCAGTTCATCCGGCACTACCGGCTTCAGCAGATATTCATCCACGCCGAGCCTGAGCGCCTGTTGCGCATACTGAAAATCCGAAAAGCCGGACAGGATGATCCATCTCGTGCGCGGGGAGACCGCCTTGCCCCGGCGGATCGCTTCGAGTCCGTCCAGCTTCGGCATGCGGATGTCGACGATCGCCACTTCCGGCTGATGCTGGGCAAGCAGCTCCAGCATTTCTTCCCCCTGGGCGGCTTCGCCGACAATTTCCCACGAGGTCTCCATCTCCTGAATCATGCTGTTCAGACTGACCCGCACCAACGGCTCGTCATCGGCAATGACAATTTTCATCCGGAAGTCACCTCCCCGGCCGGAATCGACAGTTCCGCCGTCGTCCCTTCGCCCGGCGCGCTGTGCAGCTTCAAAGCGGCTCCCCGGTTGAACAGCATCAGCCGCTCGCGGACGTTCGCGATGCCGACGCCTTCACCGAACGCGGCGCTGTCAAACCCCGCTCCGTTGTCCTCGATCCGAATGCGCACCCGGGACGCCCCGGCGCCGTCCGTCTCCTTCACGCGTTCCGCGCGGACCAGCAGCCTGCCCGGTCTGTCCAGCGGTTCGATCCCGTGGATTACAGCGTTTTCAACAAGCGGCTGGAGCAGCAGCTTGGGCAATCGGAAACCCGCCAGATCCGGATGGTACTCGATGCGGTATTCCAGCCGGTCCCCGAACCGCAGTTTCTGAAGTTCGCAGTACGCCGCGAGAAAGTCCATTTCATGCTTGAGCGTTGACGTATCCGCGTGTTCCAGCGTGTAACGCAGCATGCCGCTCAGCGACAGGATGGCCTTCTCCAGCAGCCGGTGCTGCCCGGAGCGGTTCAGGCCGATCAGGCCGTTCAGCGTGTTGTACAGAAAATGCGGATGGATCTGGGATTGCAGGGCGCGGAATTCGGCGTTCCGCCTGCCCAGCACCGCCCGGTATTCCCGGTCGATCATTTCCCGCAGTCTCGAGATCATGATATTGAGCGCGGCGCCCAGCTGGGCGATTTCATCCCTGCCCCTGATGTTGAACCGGTGGTTCAGATCGCCGTGCTGCACCTTCTTCATGACGCGCACCATGTCCGTGAACGGGTGGACAATCCAGCGCGTGAGCGAAACATTCAGCAGCATCGTCAGCAGAATCCCGCCCGCCGCGAACAACAGACCGATTCGGTAAATCCACGCGAGCTGCGACTGGAATTCCCGGTTGGAGAACAGGACGGCGATGCTCCAGCCCGATGCGTCCATCGTTTTGACGACAGCCCGGTAGGTGTCGTCCGGGCCTTCCACCGTCTTCGCGCCCGCCGCCAGCTGGGCCAGCATCGATTCGTTCAGCGGCCGGCTCGCATACAGCGGCCGGTTGTTCTCGTCGAGCACCGCCACGATGGTCATCACGTTGAACCGGACGTTGCGGATGATGTTCTCCAGGACGATGTTGTCGGCATCCGCCAGAATGACGCCCAGCGGCTTGCCGGAATCCGGATCCTTGAGCAGCCGGGCCACGGAGAATACCTGCCGGTCGGAGCCGAAATAATCCTGGGGGTGGCTGCTGATGTACGCCACCTTGCCGTCCTGCTCCACCGCCTTGCGATACCATTCCTGCTGCTCGTACGGGTAGCCGGGTTCCGGAGCCACCGGCTGGTTCGTGTAGTTGACGGGGTACACCGAACCGTCCGCCAGCACCAGCATGGTGCCCAGAATATCTTTGCGCGCAAGGCGCAGCTGATTCGGCAGCGTGAACCGGAGCGAACGCTCCGCCAGATGCCGGGCATATTCGCTGGCTTCGTCAAAGCGGTTATCCGCTTTCAATTTCATGGCGACCATGACGTCGTTCAGCAGATACGGCGCGATCGTCAGCCGCTCCAGTTCGTCCAGATACATCTCCACGTTGGAGGTCAGGGACGACAGTGTGCCTTCGTACAGCTCCGACGTCTGCCGGTTGAACAGATCCCGATAGTAGGAAGGCAGAATGGCGATCAGGACAACCAGGGGCACCGCAACGGTAAGCAGGTACAGAATGATCAGTTTGTGCCGGAGCGTCAGTGTCATGCCCATCCCCTCTCTCGCATTTGCCGCATGATCGGTCTTACAGCTCTATCATAAACGGACGCCCGTACGGCGGGGGACGGAAAAAATCGGCGCGGGAGAGCGGGATGGGCGGAAAGGGGCCGGCTTGCGCCCCCTTCCGCAGGTCCGGCAGATATTACTTGTTGTTCAGACGCTCGACTTCCTGTTTCATCTTCTCGGAGAACTGCTGCGGCGTCACCTGTTCGGCCAGGAGCGCGGTTCCCGTTTTGCACATGACGTCCCACATGCCGTTCGGCAGATAGACGCGGTCGAAGTAGGGGAATACGCGGATGTTTTCGTATGTCCGGTAGTATTCCGTGAACTCGTGGTCCGCCTCGATGCCCTTCAATCCGGCCGGCAGCTTGGTCACGTCGGCGAACTTGGCCAGGTTCTCCGGTTTCGCGAAATAGGCGACCAGTTTCTTGGCTTCAGCGAGATGTTTGCTGTCTTTCCACACACCCATCGTGTACCGTTCGCCGCCCGAGAAGTTCGGCTCGTCGTCCGGATACCAGGCCGGCACCGGCATCAGGCCGATTTCGACGTCCGGGTTGATTTTGTGCACTTCGTCGGCGAAGGAAGGACCGAGCAGGGTGAACGCCACTTTGCCCTGGGCGAACAGGTTCGGCAGGTCGCTGTATTTGGCCGTCAGGACGTCCTTGTTCATGTACCCTTGTTTGTACATCTCGAGGAACGTTTCCGCGAGCGGCGTCCATTTGTCCCAATCCATCGTGCCGTTCAGCAGGTTTTCCGCCTCGTTCTGCTGCGGGCTGATGAGCAGCGATGTCGCGAAATAGTCGAAGAACTGGCCGATCATCCAGTCGTCGATGCCGGAGAAATAGAACGGCATGACTTCGCCGTTGCTTTCGGTCTTCAGCTTCTCCGCGGCCGCCATCAGTTCGTCGATCGTCCGGGGCGGTTCAATGTCGTACTGCCTGAGCAGATCGGCGTTATACGTCAGCCCGTCCTTCGCCTCGGCCAGCACCAGCGCATGCACTTTGCCGTCCCCGTCCGTCACCACATCCCGGATGGTGTCCGTCATCTCCGAGACCCATGCTTCGTCCCGCAGGTCGGCCAGATAGTTGCCGTACCGGATGACCGCCCAGCCGTGCGTATCCCAGACGTCGGGCAAGTCGTTGGCCGCCATCTTGACCTTCAGAATGTTCTCGTATTCCGATCCGGGAAACTGCAGATCCACTTCGATGTCCGGGTTCTCCTTCATGAAGGCCTGGGCAATCTCCTCGTACACGTCCTGAACCGCTTTGTCGGCCGCGGTGCCGTAGACCGTGATCCGCTTCTTGTTCCCCGCGCCGGCATTGTCCGAAGACGAATTGTCCGGCGTCGATGCGGTCGACCCCGGCGTCCGGGTGTCGCCCGGCGCGCCGCCGTTCCCCGAGCCTTCGCGCTTGGAACAGCCGGCCAGGGCAAGCGAGATGGCAATCACCGCCGCAAGCAGGATAAAGGCCGTCTTCTTCAACTGAAGTTCCCCCTTTTCGAAATACAGGATCAGGTTCGTTCGGATTCAGGCTAACACATATGATAGCGCTTGCAAATGACACGGTTTTTAGGTTCAGGCGCTCATTTTTCGCTGCCGGCAGCCTTAAAAACACGCCAAGGCCGCCCGGGGCGTCCCGCTCCATAAAGAGCCGGGGACGTCGGACGGCCTGCAAGCGTTCAACGGCGATCCGCCGCTTACTGCGCCTTCTCGAGCAGTTTCGGCTTGGCGAAGATCATGCGCCCCGCCGAAGTCTGCAGCACGCTGGTGACGAGCACTTCCATCGTCGATCCGATGAAGTCGCGCCCGCCTTCGACGACGATCATCGTGCCGTCGTCCAGATAGGCGACGCCCTGGCCGTGCTCCTTGCCGTCCTTGATGACCTGGACGACGATCTCCTCGCCCGGCAGGACGACCGGCTTCACGGCGTTCGCCAGATCGTTGATGTTCAGGACGGACACGCCCTGCAGCTCGCACACCTTGTTCAGGTTGAAATCGTTCGTCACCACTTTGCCGTGCAGCGCCTTCGCCAGCTTCACCAGCTTGCTGTCCACTTCGCCGATTTCGTCGAAGTCGTCCTCGTAGATCAGCACTTTCACGTCCAGTTCTTTCTGAATCTTGTTCAGAATGTCAAGCCCGCGCCGTCCCCGGTTCCGCTTGAGCAGATCGGAAGAATCGGCGATATGCTGCAATTCTTCCAGAACGAATTCGGGAATGACCAGAGTACCCTCGATGAATCCGGTCTTGCAGATATCCGCAATCCTTCCGTCGATGATGACGCTGGTATCCAGAATCTTGTGCTCCTCGTGCCGCGGTTCGGTTTCCTCCGGCGCCGGTGCCTGACGCGGTTCCAGCAGCATCCGGACGAGGTTTGCGAGTTCTTCTTTCTTGCTCAGCCCGATGCGTATCCCCATATAACCGAAAAATAACGTCATCACCGCCGGTACGACAAACCCTGCACCGGGCAATCCCGCAGCAGCCGGATAGAGAAGCGCCGACAGCGCCAGACCGGCCGTCAGCCCCAGACCTCCCGCCGCCAGATCGATCGTCGGGATGGACGCCGCGCGTTCCGCGCCCTGCTGCATCCATCGCGCCGCCGGCCCGGCCAGCATCGTCGCGGCCGCGAGGCCGATCAGCGCGCCGAGCGCGACATTGGTATAGTAATTGCCCGACCGGAACCAATCGCCGTAACCGCTCCAGAGTGCGGTGCCATGGGTCCAGGCGTAAAGCGAGTCGCCCGCCATTCCCCCGAGAATCAGTCCCAGTACCTGGATCGTGCGTTTGACCGCCATATTCTTCACCTCCGTTACAATTATGCGCCGATCTTGGACGCCCTAACCGTAGGGAGGCGATTTTCGCGGAAAGCGGCCGATTCCGCCGTGCACAATCGCGTTTATTAAGAAATCTTCTTTTGGAAATCCGGCCTTGCATGTTCTATAATGGAAATCGTGAACGACATTCTCGAAATGAGGTGGAAGGATGACGCTGGAGGATTTTCAGCGGCAGGTATCCGAGCTGCTGCTTCGCCATCGCAGTCTGTTGGATGTGTTGTCCAAGCACGGACAATCGAGCGCTTCCGTGAACCGAGCCGTCACCAAGGCCGTCACGGAGTGCGGGTGCATCGAGCTGCACGCCCGCAAGCAGGATTTCCGCAGCGAACTCGATATCGAAGAGCTGAAGCTGAAGCTCGACCATCACATCTCGGGAACGTTGTGCGAGAACTGCCGGGACGTGCTGAAGGCCGAGCTCGGCAAGCAGATGTTCTACATGGGCGCGCTCGCCAATCTGCTCGACATCAAGCTGGACGACGTGCTCGAAGAGGAATCGAAGAAATGCGCCACGCTGGGCATTTTCAACATGACCTGATCCCCGCCCGGCGTCTTAACCACCTGTCGGAACGACGAAAAAAGCCCGAAGACTGCGGATGCATGTCCTCGGGCTTGTTTGCTTGGATTCAAGCCGTGTGTTCGGATTGCGTCGACTCCTCCGCCTGGCGGGCACGGGTCCGCTTCTTCTTGGCGAGGCGGCGGTCAACGTTTTTTTTTAGTCCGTAGAGCGCATACAGCACAAGCGGAATAAAGACGATCTTCGGCAGATGGTCGGGGAACAGCAGGCCGAGCGCGACGGTGACCGCCACGATCAGCGGCGCGATCCATACCGCTTGCTTCGGAATGCCGACCTTCTTGAAATTCGGGTACTTGATGTTGCTGACCATCAGGAACGACAGCGCCAGCGTGGTGATCATCAGCACGATGACGGGAATGTCTTCGTAGAACAGCGCCAGCGTCGCGACGACGACGCCTGCGGCCGGAATCGGCAAGCCGACGAAATAACCCGGCGATCCGGAGGCGGTGTTGAACCGCGCCAGCCGAAGCGCGCCGCAGATCGGGAAGATTGCCGTAATGATCCAGGCCGCGGCCGGATTCACATCCTGAAACGCGGCGACGTACATGATGAAGGCCGGAGCAACGCCGAAGGAAATGACATCGGACAGCGAGTCCAGTTCCTTGCCGAAATCGGTCTGCGCGTCCAGCGCCCGGGCAATTCGGCCGTCCACGCCGTCGAGCAGCATGGCGAAGATGACCATCAGGGCCGCCAGTTCCGGGTTTCCATGGAACACGAGCATGATCGCGGCAATCCCGAGGAACAGGTTGCCGACCGTGATCAGGCTCGGTATGGACTTCGTGATCATCTGCTCCACCTCATCTCTTCTGTGACCCCAAGCAAAACGTCACGTCCGGCGTCGTCCATTCGGGCGAACGCATCCGTTCTGCGGTGGAAGACAAGCCGATTGGCAAGCGAAAAGCTTATCAAGGCTTATCTTCGAACAATGTCGGGGAGCGGGATTCACCCTATTCTAATGAATATCAGATGTGCCTGTCAATGAACACTTGTTCCTGCAGGCGCCGCAGACCGTCCCGGATGGCGCGGGCCCTCGCTTCGCCGACGCCGTCCACCTCATCGAGCTCTTCGATCGTCGCCGCAAGAATCCGCGGCAGGCTGCCGAACCGCTGAACCAGATTGTTACGAATGACGGACGGCAGGCGCGGGATCTTGCTCAGCAGGCGGAAGCCGCGCGGCCGGACCGGTTCCTCCGCGCCGGCCTGCGCGTGCGGATACCCGAGCAGGCGGACGACGACGGCCGGGTCCAGCAGCTCCTCGATGGTCAGCCTGCCGAGCGACGCCGCGACTTCGCGGACTTTGTCCGCTTCGACATTCTTGGCGTAGTCGTTGAGCAGCAGTTTGTATTCATTCTCGATGCCGCCGACGAGTTCTTCCAATTGCATGCGGATGAGCCGGCCTTCCGTGCCGAGCTCGTGAATATACCGCTGGATCTCGGCTTTCACCCGGAGCACACGCTCGATGCGCTGGATGACGGACGCCACTTCCGCGAGCGTGACGATCTCCTCGAATTCGGATGCCGACAGGTTCGTGAAGTCCTGGCGCAAGACGGTCATATAGTGCTCAAGCGTCTGGATCGCCTGATTCGCTTTCGTCAGAATGACGCCGATATCTTTCAGCGCGTAGCGCAGATCGCCCTGATACAGCGTGATGACGCCGCGCCGCTGCGAGATCGAGATGACGAGCTTGCCGGTCTGCTTCGCCACCCGCTCCGCCGTCCGGTGGCGGATGCCGGTCTCGCTCGACGGGATCGAGCTGTCCGGAATGAGCTGCGCGTTCGCGTACAGGATGCGCTCCAGATCGCCGCTCAGGATGATCGCGCCGTCCATTTTCGCCAATTCATACAAGTTATTGGGGGTAAATTCGCAGTCGATCGCGAAACCGCCGTCGACGACCGCCGCCACTTCCGGCCCGTACCCGACGACGATCAGCGCGCCCGTCTTGGCCCGCAGCACATTCTCCAGCCCTTCGCGGAACGGCGTTCCCGGAGCGACGAGCTGCAGCAGCCGGTTCATCACATCCTGCGGATTCGATGGTTTCATGACCGTACAGCCTCCTGCCCTGCCGTCTAACCCAATGCGACGCTGAGCGCTTCTTCCACCGATCCGACGCCGATGATCTCGATGCCCTCCGGAGGCTTCCAGCCCCTCATGCTCCGCTCCGGCATGATGACCCGCTTGAACCCGAGCTTGGCCGCTTCCTTCACCCGCTGCTCGGCGCGGGAGACGGCGCGCACTTCGCCGGTCAGCCCCACTTCGCCGAAGATGACGTCATACGGCCGCGCCGGGGCGTCGCGGAAGCTGGAAGCCAGGCTGACGGCGGCCGCCAGATCGACCGCCGGTTCGTCCAGCCGGACGCCGCCCGCGACGTTCAGGTACGCGTCCTGGTTCTGGAGGAACAGGCCGAGCCGCTTCTCGAGCACGGCAATGATCAGCGCCATGCGCTGATGGTCGATGCCGGCCGACATGCGCCGCGGAGACGGGAACATCGTCGGCGCGACCAGCGCCTGCAGCTCGACGAGGACGGGCCGCGTCCCCTCCATGCTGGCGGCGACCGTCGAGCCGGAGACGCCGAGCGGACGCTCGGACAGGAACAGTTCCGACGGATTCGCCACCTCGCGCAGACCGGCTTCCGACATTTCGAAGATGCCGATCTCGTTCGTCGAGCCGAACCGGTTCTTGACCGCCCGCAGCAGCCGGTATGAATGATGCCGCTCGCCTTCGAAGTAAAGAACGCAGTCCACCATATGTTCCAGGAGCCTCGGACCGGCGATGGCGCCTTCCTTCGTAACATGCCCGACCAGCACGGTTGCAATCCCCCGGATCTTCGCCGCCCGCATGAACCAGGCGGTGCATTCCCGCACCTGCGCCACGCTGCCGGGCGCGGATGGAACGGAAGGTTCGTACACCGTCTGGATCGAGTCGATGACGAGAAAATCCGGCTGCACCTGCTCGATCGCCTCGCCGATCGCCTCGACGTTCGTCTCGCACAGGACGAACAGCCGCTCATGCAGCGCGCCCAGCCGGTCCGCCCGCATTTTCGTCTGCCGGACCGACTCTTCGCCCGATACGTAAAGCACCGTCCGCCCGGCAGCAGCCAGCTCGTGCGAAGTCTGCAGCAGCAGCGTCGACTTGCCGATGCCGGGATCGCCGCCGACGAGGATGAGCGATCCGGGCACGACGCCGCCGCCGAGCACGCGGTTCAGTTCCCGCATGCGCGTCTCGATTCGCGGTTCGCTCCCGCCTTCTATGTGTATGATCGCTTTCGGTTTTTCTTGCGTCTGGAAGGCTCGGGACGCCGCCTGCGCTTTGTGCGCGGTCTCCCGCTCCTCGACCATCGAGTTCCATTCGCCGCAGCCGGGGCATTTGCCCATCCACTTCGGCGATTCCGTGCCGCACTCCGTGCAGACAAACTTCGTCTTGATCTTCGCCATGCTTCGATTTCTCCGTTTCCGCCGCCAAATTGTCATTCCAAGTTTACCATTTTCGGCGTCCGGAAGAAAGAGAATTGCGAACAAATGTTCTCTATCAATCCGCCATCATAGCCATTTCCGCAGAAAAGCGAGCGCCTCCCGCCGCATCTCCTCCGTCTCTTCATGGCCGACGGGGAACCGCAGCTGCCGCCACCGGTCTTCCGCGCCCAGCGCCCGGTAAATCTCCCGCATGTCCCGCTCGATCGAGTCGAGCCCCTGCACCGGCGTCAGTTTGTCATGTTCGCCGGCCAGGCTGAGGTGCGGCCGCGGGGCGATCAGCGCATTGATGTCCGCGGCGCGGAAATGTTCCAGCAGCCCCGGCACGAAATAGTAGAGATTGTGCCCGTCATAGGCTCCGGTCTCAAGCAGCGCATCGTACTCGGATAGCGAGCAGATGTCGACGACGGCCCGGATGCGCGGTTCAAGCGCCGCCAGCCACCAGGCCATCGTGCTGCCCATCGACATGCCGAGGGTGGCGATCCGCTCCGGATCGACGTCCGGCCGGGACGCCGCGTAATCGACCGCGCGCAGGCTGTCGAACACCATCATCCCCCACATGACGCGGCCGCGCCAGAGCATTTCCTTGAAAATCTGCCTTTCCGTCCGCGTGCTGCGCTCGCCGAACGCCCAATGGTCGATGCAGAGCACCGCATACCCTTCCGCCGTCAGCGCTTCCCCGTAAGCCGGCTTGAGCAGATAAGGCGCCGAGCGCAACACTTCCTCCTTGCCGACGTCGTAGTAGCCGCCGTGCGAATGATTGTAGATGACGAGCGGCAGCCGGCCTTCCGCGCCGGCCGGCTTCAGAAAGTACGCCGGCACCGGCTCCAATCCGTTCAGATCCAGGATCAGCTTCTCGATCTTAATGCCGCCCTCGACGCTCGAATCAACCGTCCTGGCTTCGGGCACGCCTCGCCGCTCGGGAAGTTTGCCGAGCAGGGCGTACAAAGCGTCCCGCCGCGCCTTCCGTTTGCCGGGATCTGCGAGTTCCCAGGTCATCCGTCCATGCACCCGCCTTCTGGTTTGCAGAGCTATTCACTCGCAAGTCCGTTATTTGTATCCGCTTTCTAAAAGTTTACCAGATTGCAGAACCTGGTTGAAACCTTTTCCCCGGCCGGACAGTATCAAATACTGTAGTTGGCGATTCGCATCCATTATGAACGGGAGGCTGGGTACGATGAGCATTTTGGCACGTTTCAGGGACATCATGGCCGCAAACTTCAATGCATTGCTCGATAAAGCGGAAGACCCGGAAAAAATGATTGACCAATACTTGCGCAACCTGAACAGCGACCTGGGGAAAGTGAAGTCGGAGACCGCCGCGGTCATCGCCGAAGAGCGCCGCACCAAGCGGGAATACGACGAGAACCAGGAAGAGATCGCGAAGCTCGAGCAATATGCCATCAAGGCGCTCGAAGCCGGCAACGAAGCCGATGCGCGGAAATTTCTCGAACGGAAAGCGGCTGCGGCCGCGAACGCCGAGTCGCTGCACAAGGCGTGGCAGATCGCCGCTTCCAACGCCGAGCGGATGCGGCAGCTCCATGACAAGCTGGTAAGCGACATCAGCGAGCTGGAGAAACGCCGGGCGATGCTGAAAGCGAAATGGTCGGTGGCGAAGACGCAGCAGCGGATCAATCAGATCACATCGTCGGTGACGGATTCCGGCCGCTCGCTCGCCGCATTCGAGCGCATGGAAGACAAGATCAACCGCGAGCTCGACAAAGCCGAGGCGCTGGCCGAGCTGAACGCGGGCGCCACGGACGATATCGAAGAACTGAAAGCGAAATATGACACCCCTTCGGGGACGTCAATCGACGACGAATTGGCCGCTCTGAAAGCGCGCATTCAGGGCAAGGAACAAGCTTGACCGGAAAGCTGCGGCCCGCAAGAGGCCGCGGCTTTTTTCTCTTGTTAGGATCGGCTTATCGGGTTCGAACGGAAAGGGGTGACGCGCTTTGGTCCTGCATTACAAATGTCCGCACTGCGGAAGCGACATGATCTATGACGCCGATACGGGAAAGCTCGCCTGCCCCTCCTGCCGCACGCGGCTGGACATCGAAGAGATGGACGTTCCGCGCGAACCGGCGGGGGAGGCGACCGAGACCGTCACCTGGCATTGCAACAACTGCGGCGCCGATCTCATGGCGCTACCCGAGACGGCCGCGACAACCTGCAGTTTCTGCGGCGCCGGCGTCGTCATCGCGGAACGGGTGACGGGCGACCAGTCGCCGCATTACGTCATCCCGTTTACCGTCAGCAAGGAAGAAGCGATCAAGGCGTTCAAGAAATGGTGCCGGAACGGGCTGCTTACGCCGAAAGGCTTCATGACGGCCGACCGGATCAAGAGCATCACGGGCATCTATGTGCCGTTCTGGCTGTACGACCTGAACAGCCGGGCGAGGGTGAACGCCACCGCCACGAAGGTCCGCACCTATACAAGCGGCGATTACCTGTACACCGAGACCAGCTATTACGACGTCTACCGCGAGCTCGATCTCCACTACGTGAAAGTTCCCGTTGACGCATCCGTGAAAATGGACGACCGTTTCATGGACCGTCTGGAGCCCTATCAATACAGCGGCCTGAAGGAGTTCAAACCGCCGTATCTGGCCGGTTATCTGGCGGAGAAATATCAGTTTACGGACGCCGAATTGCTGGATCGGGCCAAAAACAAGATCCGCAGCTACATCGAGTCGGCCATCGGTTCAAGCCTGTCCGGCTACACCACCGTTACCCGCATGTCGGAGGATATCGAGACGCGAAACGTGAAAAGCCACTACGTGCTGCTCCCCGTCTGGCTTGTCGTCTATGATTACGATAATTTTGAGCACAATTTCGTCATGAACGGCCAGACCGGCAAGGTGGTCGGCAAGCCTCCGCTCAGCTACGGGAAAATCGCCGCCTGGTTCGGCGGCATTGCGGCCGGCGTGTTTCTGGCGATGAAGTTCTTGTCCTTGGCGATGGGAGGCGGTTTCCTGTGAACGGACGGAGGAGAAACGCCTGCTTTACGATGCTCTTGCTGCTGGTGTTCGGAATCGGACTGATGAGCACACCGCAAGCGATTCAGGCCGCGAGCGGGCCTCTGGTGTACGATTACGCGGAATTGCTCTCCGACGAGGAAGAGGCCGCACTCGCCGGCCTTGCCGCCAGATTGGGCGCAAATCGCGAAACCGACTTCATCATCATCACGCTGGACGGTACCGGCGGCATGGACATTCAGGACTACGTCGCGCACTTCTACGACGAGACCGCGCCGGGCTATGACAAGCCCCACGGCAACGCGGCGATTCTGGCCATTGACCTGAAGGAGCGGGATGTGTTCCTAGCCGGATTCGGCAAGGCCGAAACGCGGCTCGATTCCGGAAGACTGGACAAAATCCGCACGAAGATTACGCCCTCCCTCTCGGAAGGCGATTACTACGAAGCGTTCGAGAAGTATGTCAAGCTGGCGCATCAATACATGGGCTACCGTCCCGGCGTCAATCCGGACAATATTTTGTTCAAGTTCTGGTTTCAGGCAGCCGTCTCCCTGGTTGTCGCCGGCGTGGCAGTCGGCTTCATGGCAATCAACTCCGGCGGCCGGGTGACCGTGAACGCCCGCACCTATCTGGACGAAACACGATCGGGCATTGTCGCCAAGCATGATCGTTTCATCAACAAGACCGTCACGCGGACGAAGATCGAGAAGCCTTCCTCCGGCGGCGGCAGCTTCGGAGGCGGTGGCGGCGGTGTCACGCCGGGCGGACGTTCCTTCAGCAGCAGCAGGGGCAAGTTTTGATTTCCGAAGCGAGGAGGAGTGGTCATGTTTTTCCGCAAACAGTTCGCGAATGTGGTGGAATGGCAGGAATTTCGCGACGACATGATTTTTTACAAGTGGAAGAATGACGAGATCAAGAAGGGCAGCCGGTTGATCATCCGCCCGGGACAGGACGCGATCTTCCTGAACAACGGGAAGATCGAGGGGATATTCCGCGACGAAGGCGAGTATGACATCGAATCGCAGATCATCCCGTTCCTGTCCACGCTCAAAGGCATCAAATTCGGCTTCAACAGCGGCATGCGGGTGGAAGTACTGTTCGTCAGCACGAAGGAATTCGTCGTGAAATGGGGGACGCCGAACGTCATCAACATTCCGGCGCAAGGATTCCCCGGCGGCATGCCGGTCCGCGCCAACGGCACGTTCACCTTCAAGGTGAGCGACTATGTGACGCTCATCGACCAGATTGCCGGCGTGCGCGACCAATATCTGGTCGAAGACGTGCGCCTCCGGATCAGCGCCGTGCTCGATCAGCTCCTGATGAAATGGATTACGCGGGAAGGCAAGGACATGTTCAACCTGCAGGCCAATTCGTTCGAGATCGGCCGGGGCATCCGCGAGGACCTGGACATGGAGATGATGAAGAGCGGCATTTCGATCACCGGCTTCAACATCATCAGCTTCAACTATCCGAAGGAAGTCCAGGACATGATCAACAAGGTCGCTTCCCAGGGCATGGTGGGCGATATCGGCCGGTACCAGCAGATCGCCATGACCGAGGGAATGGCCTCCGGCAAGATGGCGGGCGGCGGTACCGCGGCGGATATGGCGGGGATGATGATGGGCATGCAGGTCGCCGGGAAGATGCTGGAGCAGATGAATCAGCAGACGGCGCAGCAACAGCCGGCCCGGCCGCAGCCGGTTCAGCCGCAGCCCGCCGTGCAGACGCCGCAGTCCGGCGGCGCCGTCCGGCCGAACTTCTGCCCGAACTGCGGAACGAAGGCGGGCGAAGGCAATTTCTGCTCGAACTGCGGGCACAAGCTGGTTTGATTGTTGCATCACATGGCTGCCCCGACGGACGTCAGGGCAGTTTTTTCCCGCGTTACAGCAGCCATCAATGCATCGCCAATCGAGTAGGAGGGGGCGGCTAGCCCCCGACCTCTCACACCACCGTACATGCGGGT
>NZ_CAJRAY010000076.1 GCF_907165215.1 Thermobacillus xylanilyticus
CCATAGTGACATTATCTCAGAACAGTTATACCGTGACATTATCACAGAACAACGACAAATCATTTAAAAAACATGTTGACATCGAGTTGTGGAAGTGATATTATCTTTTTGTCGGCTTCGATGAAGCGACTTTCTCAAAACGGGTTCTTAGCTCAGTTGGTAGAGCAGGTGACTCTTAATCATCAGGTCCAGGGTTCGAGCCCCTGAGAACCCACCATTAACGAAGACAGACCGCCGGTCGCATGACCGGCGGTTTTTTATTTGCGTCGGCGGTGCAAGCTTAGTTTGGCCTGAACGCCGCCTCCAGGGCGCCCGTGTTCTCGAAACCGCGGAAATATTTGATCTTGCCGTCCTGCACTTCGACGACGACCGCCCAGCAGCTCTCGAACGTCCGGTTTGTGCTGCGGACCCGGTGCTTGAACCTTACCCACGCGAAGGCGGAAGTTTCATCGGCGAGGACTTTGCGGATTTCGAATTCCTGCGGATCGAGGTCTCTCGCAAACTTGGAGAGCAGCGTCCTTATTATGGACGGAACGATGGATGTCGGCGTCACCACCGTGCCGGATCATCCGGACGGCAGTATCGCGGTCGTCCCGCTGTTTCACGAAGAATTTGTGCTGGCGGTTTGCGCCGATCACCCGATGGCGAAGGCCAAGGCGATCCCGTTCGATCATTTGCGGCAAATCCGGATGTTCATGTTCGGCGCGGAACATCAGATCACGAAGCGGATCCGCGCTTGCTGCGAGGCGAAAGGGCTGGTCCTCGACAATCCCATCGTGACTTCCACGCTGTCGACGCTCCTGTCGCTCGTCGGACAAGGTCTGGGCGGAGCCATCCTTCCGCGGCTGCTGCTTGAGTATATGCGGCCCGACAACATTGCCGCCGTCACGCTGCTCGATCCCACGCCGAGCCAGGACATCTGCACTCTGTACCGCACGGACAAATATTTGAGTCAAGCCGCAAGAATCTTTATGGACGATCTGGTTTCTTTCGTGGAAAGCGTCAAGGCGCAGGCTGCCCTGTCATCGGGCTGAACCGTGCAGACGAATTGGAAAGAACGAACGACAACACGCACGCGCTGCAGTTCTATCAGAAGCGGGGCTTTCATCTGCATGCGCTGCGCGTCAACGCGCTCGCGGAATCGCGCAAGCTGAAGCCGGAAATACCGGAGGTCGGCAACGACGGCATTCCGCTGCGCGACGAGATCGAGTTGAGCATGTGGCTGGATTGATGGGAATTGGACTAACGGAACCATAAGACGCTATTTTATCGCCCACGCAATCTTTTGAATGTGTAACGGAACGTGGTGCACTTATTGCGGCTGCGTGGACGATTTTTTTTGCCTTTTTTCTGCAATAAAGTCATCTGGTTCCGTTAGCGCATGTAAATCGCATGATTTTGACCAATAGCGTATGTACGTTCCGTTAGCATTGAGCCTGTTACGCGTCATAACGTTTCTTCGCCCGGCCGTCCGATAGCCGCAGACTGTCGCCGACGTTGAGTTGATATGTGCGGTATCGAATATTGCCGCTCGCGACGACCAGATGGTTCGAATCTACAAGCCGATGCAGCACTTTGCGGGCATACCGTTCGGTGATTCGCAGATGACCGGCCAACTCGTTCGGCGTAAACGGCCGGAGCAGCCTGCGGGCGAACCGGACCGTTTCTGCCTCCAGCCAGTCCAGCCCCGCATCCGCATCGAAAGATAAAAATTTGCCCACAAAGGACAATACCAGCTGCTTGCAAAACTCCGGCTCTTCCCGGATCGACAGGTACGCCACCGGCAGCCAGATCCAGCCGTCGAGCGAGAGCAGGCTTTGCCGGCGGCACAGATCCTTGAACCTCCGCGTATCCAGATCGCGGGCATGCGTCCGATAGTCCTGAATCTCGATGTTGCCTTTGGCGCCGCCCGGCATGAACGCGAGATCCAGATATCGGTATCCCTGGTGGAAATCACGGACTTCCCATTCCGCATGCAAATGATCGAACGATCCGACAACGGGGTACCAGATGCTGCGAAGAAACTCCACCGTGCCATGGCTGAGCCCTTTTTCCAAAAGCTCGCGTCTCCGGTGGTTCTTCTCCTCCGCTATTTGCTTCTGCATCCACAGCTCATACTGTTTGGTGAACACGACGAATCTCCCCTCAATGAAAAATGCCGCTTCGATCCCGTGTGAGGATCAAAGCGGCATGTGCTTCATGACCGTTGATTTGAATATAGCACCGGACAGCGCCGGGATCAAGCGCGGCATTCCCGATCCGGAAGCGCAGAAGCGGGCAATTCAAACGGCGGTGATGAGGAGGACCGTCAGCGTTTTTCAACCGCGGCAAGTGAAAGAATCGCCCTCCAAACTTCCAACTTTTTTCAATCCCGCGCCGTCTAATTGGCATAAGCAACCGCAAAACAGGAGATGGAGATGAACGCGAACGCGAGAATTCGACTTACCATGCTGGCCGTTGCGATAGCGGCAGGGTTGGCCTCATGCTCGTCTTCTGCAGACGATGCCGTGCGTGAACAGATGCGCGATACCCTTGTCCAGTCGAAACAAACCGGCGAACCTTCCGCCAATCTCGATACGCCGTCCGGCCAATCTGACGAAGATTCATCCCGCGAAGCTGTGCAAACCGGGCAGAACGCGCCCTTCACGGCATTGCCGCCTGAATCGGAGCCGCTTTCGCTGATTGCGGAGATTCCGGATCGGGATATCCGGCTTTATGGTGCGCCTGATGGCGTCGTGCTGCAGGTCGGAGAACATGTGCAGGCTTTCGAGTGGGACTATATGACACCCCGGGGCATCATGCCGGTCATGCATGCGGCGGATTACGATGCGGACGGGGAAGAGGAACTGGCGATTGACCTGCACATCGGATCGGGCACCGGCATTGCGGTGGATGAACTGCATATCGTCGAGTTCGACGAAACGGGCCGGATGGAAGATCATGTCTTTGCGGAAAGCGATTATCTTGCACAATTGGAAGAGCAGCTCAAGTTTCGGGTGGTGAGCCGGGACCGTGACGTGCTGGGTGAAATTACGGTCGGGTCCCGGACGCATCACGTGAATTTGGCGGCGTTCGCTTCCGAAGAATACGGGAAAATCCTGGACCGCCTGATCTACGGCAGCATCGTCTGGTTCGAGGCATCGCCGCAAAAGTTGACGGCCGAAATCGCCGTCGGAGTCGGGATCGAGACCTTTGCGACCCCTCAATATATCGGCACGGTGCAGGCGGATGTGACATATCGAAACGGCCGGTTTTATTTGCGGAATATTGCGTTCGAGCCTTATCCGGAATACATCGTATCTTGAAACGGCGCTTGCCTCGACAGCACGAATGCCCGGGATCTCCCGCGGAACGGGAGACAGCCGGGCATTTGCATTTGCTCGATAACAGCCGTCATCGCTATATTCGCACGACCATTCAAACCTCGCGGCCTGCCGGCGCCGTCCGGCTGCCCGCCAGCATCCAGACGGCGAGGACGAACATGGCGTGCGACCAGGTGAGCGGCACGACCCATGCCGTCTCGCCGGTGCTGCGGTCGACTTGTTCCGGCAGCAGGCCGAGGCGCGTCCGGTGGTCGATCGCCCATTGCATCAGCCGCTCGGCTTCGTCCGGCCGTCCCTGGGCAATGCGGAATTGCGCGAGCCACAGCGTGGTCAGAATCCACGGGTTGCCGCCGATGTACCGGTCGTTCTCGTAGCGCTTGATGCCGCCGACGCCGGGCGTCCACAGCGCTTCCTGCACCCGGTCGGCCGTCTTCGCCATCCGCTCGTCGCTGACGTCAAGCGCCGCGAAGGGTACCGCGAGGCCGAGCAGGCTGACATCGACGATCGGATCGACGTCCAGCACATACCGCGCGTAGCCTTTGGCCGTCCGGGTGACCGTGCCGCCGGCTCCCGCCCGGACGGCGGCGTCGTATTGATCTTCCGGCACGGTCAGGCGGATCGAGCGGTAATGGCAGCCGCGTCCGGCATCCCACAGATGGGCGGCGATGCCGTCCCGCACGCGCCGCGCGGCTTCGCGCCACTTCTCGGCCGGTTCCCGCCGGCCGCGCGCCTCCGCGATGCGTGCGGCAGCGTCGAGGCCGCCATAGACCGCCGCCGATGAGTAGGCGTGCTGGGCGACCCGCTCTTCCCACAGGTCATGGGACGGCTTCGGCAGGCCGTTCTCGTCCAGCATGCGGACGAGGAAATCGGCGCCCCGCTCGACCGCTTCCCACACTTCGTCGCCGAGCACCCATTCGCTGCCCGTCAGCTCGTAATGGCGCCACAACCCCCACAGGATCGAGGCGCCTTCGTCGATCTGCAGTCCCCACGACGGCGCGAGCGTGCCGTCGTGATAGTGCCGCTGCTGCCACGCGCCGGACCGGTCCTGCGCGGTGAGCGCCCAGCGGAAAAATTTCTCCGACAGCGTCCCGAGCCCGGCCAGATCCATCGCGGTTGCGATGAACGCGGCGTCCCGGCCCCAGCAGTAGCCGTATCCGCCCGAACGGGCGTAGGATTCATCCATTTCGGGCGCGGCGATGACGGCGCCGGACAGTTCGTCGCTCATCAGCTTCATGACGAGCAGGGAGCGCTCGTACAGGCTGCGGATCGGCTCATCGCCGATCGGGCACGGGTTGGCCGCCTTGAGCCAGTTCCGCCAGTACTCGGCGGTTCGGTTATAGAGCTCGGCGTATGGCACGGAGCGAAGCTTGCCGAGCTGATCGAGGGCCGGCTCGATCCGATCCGCGGCCGACAGGTACAGCGTCAGCTCAACCGTGCCGCCGGGCGCGACATCCGGGAAGCGCCAGGCCATTGCGCCGCCGGCGCCCAGCTGCGCTTCCGATCCGTTCAGCCTTCCGGATTCCGCTTCCTCGCGCGAAGCGCCCGCCTGAAACTCGGCGCATGCCCGGTCCGCCGACACGGCGAAGACGTGCGATCCCCGATAATGGACGAGCGCATCCGACGGTTCGTCGAAGAGCGACGCCTGATGATGGGGCGTCTCGCCGATCCAGAACGAAGCATAATGGATGAATTGCAGGGAGACACTGCGATCTCCGGTGTTCGTGATCCGGTAATGGCGAATGAGGACATCGGCATCGGGTGCGGCAAAATGCGTCGACTCGATCAAGACCGGATGATTTCGGTGGGTGGCGGCGGTATGCACGATGTTGGTTCCGGGCTCGTACCCGGCGTCCGCCCGCCAGCCGTCCGTTTCGCTGTCGAACCACAGCGTGCTTCCGCCGTCGATCCGGATGCCGGTCCGCCACTCGTCCAGATGCTGCGGGCTGTCGATGTGCGGATGCCACAGACGATAGATGCGTCCTCCGACTCCGAGCGCGGCCAGCATGCGGGAATTGCCGATGACGGCGTCAATCAGATGCGGTTTTTTGGACAGGTCGATTCGTTGCTGCGCTGCTTGCTGCAATCGCGTCATCTCCTCACGGGCATGAATTTGGCAGGATTATCCAAAACTTCATTTGACGGATGAGCCGCGCACGATCAGACGGTGCGGAATGATTTTGCGGGTCTGGTGCAGCGGTTCCTTGGAGATCGTCTTGATCAGCGTCTGCGCCGTCATGTAGCCGATCTGGTACGTGCCGATGTCCACGCTGGTGAGCGGCGGCGACGTATGCTCGGACAGTGAAATGTTGTTGAAGCCGACCAGGCACATGTCCTGCGGGACGGAGTAGCCGAGTTCGTTCAGGCCGTGCAGCACGCCGAAGGCGACGATGTCGTCGATGACGACGAGCGCGGTCGGCCGCTCGGGCAAATTCATCAGCATCGACATGGCGCGGTAGCCCGTCTCCTGCAGAAACTCGCCTTCAACGATCCAGTCTTCCGAAATGCTCAGCCCGGCTTCGAGCATGGCTTGCCGATATCCCGTGAGCCGGTCCTGCGAGACGGTCAGCTCCTGCGGGCCGCTGACGAAGCCGATCCGCTCATGCCCCTGGTTGATCAGGTGGCGGGTGGCATCGTATGCCGCCTGCACGTTGTCGTTGTCGACCGTCGGCGCATCGGGGAAGTCCGGAGAGCGGCCGATGATGACGAACGGGAACCCGACTTCATTGAGAAAATGGATCAGCGGGTCTTTCGTCTTCGAGCTGAGCAGAATGATCCCGTCGACCCGACGCCCGCGCACCAGCCGTTTGACGGTCTCGAGCTCGTCCGATTCGCTGCTTCCGGACGCGATGAGCAGGTCGTACCCCGAACGGTTGGCCTGCGCGAGAATGCCGCGCAGCACTTCATGGAAGAAGTAGTTCTGGAACAGCTCTTCGGCCGGACGGGGCAGAATGACGCCCAATATATAGGTGGCTTTCGACACGAGCCCTTTGGCCATGCTGTTCGGATGATAGCCGAGCTCTTCCATGACCCGGGTGACGCGTTCGGCCGTTTCCTTGCTGATCCGCGGGTGCTTCGAGATGACGCGGGATACGGTCGAAGGCGATACGCCGGCCCTCCTTGCGACGTCCTTGATGGTGACGGACATGGTCGTTTTCCCTCCGTGCAATCGTTACCACACAAATGTTAGGTACAATAGTACAGGAAATCAACTAAATTGTAAAGATTCCGCAATCACTCAGGTAAAATGTTACCGAAGGGGGATCGGATCACTCACGTCGAAAT
>NZ_CAJRAY010000077.1:0-87822 GCF_907165215.1 Thermobacillus xylanilyticus
AGCTTTGCCCAGCTACATCAAGGCTTGTTTGCCCATTTCATACTGCGAAAGTTGAGTTTGTTAACCTTACGGAACCGCCGTATGCGGACCCGCATGTACGGTGGTGTGAGAGGTCGGGGGCTAGCCGCCCCCTCCTACTCGATTTATTGCTCTCCGGCAACGTTCACCTGGAACGATACGCCGTACTTGTCCTTGACCATTCCGTAAAGCGGGCTCCAGTCCGTCTTCTGCAGCGGCATGACCACTTCTCCGCCTTCGCTCAGCGCGTCGAAGATCTTTCTGGCCTGCGCCTCGTCGTCAAGGACGACGGCGATCTCGACGGCGCTGCCTTGCTGGTACGGCATGCCGGGAAACGCGTCGGAGAACATCAGCTCCGAGTCGCCGACTTTCAGCAGCGCGTGCATGACGAGGTCCCGGGCTTCTTCGGGGACGGGGTGGTCCGAGACGGACGGCATATCCCCGAAGCTCATGATGCCCATGATCTGCCCGCCCAGCGCTTTCTCATAAAAATAAATCGCTTCTCCCGCATTGCCGTTGAAAATCAAATACGGATTCAACCGGATGGACATGGACGTCAGCTCCTTTGCCTGGATGGTGGACAACCGTATTCAGTATGCCCCGGATCCGGAAGTCTTCCAGGAGCGGTTCATCCGTCCGCTGCGCAGCCCGGGTTAAGAGCCGATCGTCTTGTCCGTCACGTTCCGTCTGGCGAGGCGGGAGCGGTAAATTTTCCAACCGATGTAAGCCGCCGTCAAAATCATGAACGCCGCGAGGACATACGATTGGTATTCCACGATCGCGTCCATCGCCGCATCCCGGTCTCCGGGGTAAAACTTGCCGATGCTGAGCAGCAGGAACGTGGACGGCGCAATGCCGAGCATCGTGAGCAGCGTGTAGAGATGCAGCTTCATTCTGGACATGCCCGCGATGAACGGCACCGCGTTGCCCAGATGGAGCGGGCTCGCGATCGCGACGCTCCAGATGCCGTATTTGCTGAAGGCGGCGGACGCCTGCTCAAGCTGCTGCCTGCGGGCCTCGCTCAATCGTTTCGCCAGGCCGCTGCCCAGCGCGTATCCGATGAAATAGGGAATATAACTGCCGATGGCGTACAGCAAGCTACCGACTGCGGAGATCCAGGCGATCTGCAGCCACGAAAGTTCCATCACAAATCCGACCGTGACGATGAAGAACGTCCCGATGAACGGAAATGCGCTGCCTTCGATGAAAAGGGAAGCCAGCACGCCCCATATGCCCCACTCTTCCAACAATTCGAGCAGTGTCTCTGCCACGGAAGTTCAACCTTTCCATCGGACGAAGTCCGATGCGGAAATCTCATCGTTCCATTATAGTACAGTCCGGCCCGGGCCGCATCCGTCGCGGGTCCAGGCCGGCACGCGGACGATGAAGCGGGTGCCGGCGCCATGCTCGCTCTCGGCTTCGATCGTGCCGCCGTGCGCTTGCACGAACGCCTTCGCGATCGAGAGGCCGAGTCCCATGCCGCCCGTGCCGCGCGACCGGTCATCGTCCGCGCGGTAGAACCGGTCGAAGATGTGCGGCAGATGTTCCGGCGCGATGCCCGGCCCTTCGTCGGCGATCGCCACGCGCAGCATGGCGCCGTTTCCGCGGGAATCGCCGCCGCCGACTGAAGATTCGGCCCGCACGTCGACCGTCACCGTGCCGCCGTCCGGCGAGTGGCGCACCGCATTCATGATGATGTTCAGGAACACCTGCGTCATCCGGTGCGGATCGACGTCGGCATCGGGGAGTTCCGGCGCCGCTTCAAGCCGGATGCGGATGCCGCGCGCCGCGGCTTCCGTCCCGGCCCGTTCCGCGATCCGCCCGAGCAGATCCGCCAGGTTGACCCTTCTCCGGTCGAGCCGCAATTTGTTCGCTTCGGCCAGCGACAAATGATGCAGATCGCCGACCAGCCGGTTGAGCCGGATCAGTTCGTCCTGCAAGGGCAAGAGCGTTTCGGGACGGACCGCTTCCCCGCGAAGCTGCAGCTCTTCGAGCTGCCCCTGCATGATCGCGAGCGGCGTGCGCAGTTCGTGCGCGATATCGGCGGTCTGGTTGCGGCGCGCCGTCTCGTACCGCATGAGCTGTGTCGACATGGCGTTGAAAGCCGCCGCCAGCCTGCCGTATTCGTCCCGCGTCGTGACCGGCGCCTGCACGCCGAGCTCGCCGGCGCCCAGCCGTTCGATGGCCGGCATCAGCGTGTGAATCGGCTCCGTCAGCCGGCGGGCCATCCGCCAGGCCGCCGCCAGCGCGATCAGGCCGACGACGGCCACGGCCGCAAGCAGCAGAATCGTCACCGAATTGCCGACGCCAAGCTGGATGATTTTCAGGCGGGCGGCCTCTTCAACATAGTAGTATAGATCGGCGATCCGCATGCCATCCAGCTCGATCCGTTCGTGCATGCCGAGCCGCCGGATCATCTCGGCGCTCTCGCCTCCGGCATGCAGCACGACGCTGCCGTCCGCCGAGAGCAGCAGCATGCTGTCGGCTTTCCGTTCACCAAGGAGCGATTTCAGTCGTTCGTCCCGCAACGTATTTTCCCATGAACTTCCATTTTCCAGGAAATAATTACCGATCTGATCCGCGATTGCCCGCACTTCTTCGCTTCGGTCCGCGATGGGAATATGGATGATCACCCCGCGCACGACGAACAGCGTAAGCCCTGCGAAAATAAGCCCCATGAGCGCGATCAGTGCAGCCATGGCGAGGAACAGACGTTTCCGGATCGTCATGCGCCGCCTCCGAACCGATAGCCGAATCCGTATACGGTCTGGATGAATGCCGGTTTCGACGGATCGTCCTCGATTTTCTTCCTCAGCTTGCTGATATGGGCGTCGACGGTCCGCTCATCGTTCAGGTAATCGTCCTCCATCGCGGCCTGCAGCAGTTGAAGCCGGCTGTAGACGATGCCCGGTCTGGCCGCCAGCGCGGTGAGCAGCCGAAATTCGGTCGGCGTCAGGGCAATTTCGACCCCGCGTTTCCAGACGCGCATCTGCGCCTCCGAAATGGTCAGGCCGCCCCGCTCCATCAGCTTGTCCTGCGGTTCGCGGTCTCCCATCCGCCGGATCAGCGAACGGATGCGGGCATGCAGTTCGCGCAGCGAGAACGGCTTCGTCACATAATCGTCGGCGCCGACTTCCAGGCCGATGATTTTGTCCGTCTCATCGGCCCGCGCCGTCACCATGACGATGCCCGCGTTGCTTGTGCGGCGCAGCTCGCGGCAGACGTCGATGCCGCTCATCTCCGGCAGCATCCAGTCGAGCACGACGACCGCCGGCTTCGCGGACTGCGCCAGCCGGAGCGCTTCCGATCCGGTGGAAGCCGTGATCACGTCATAGCCTTCGCGGCGGAAATAGGATGCCATGAAATCCAGCATTTTCGGTTCATCGTCCACCAGGAGCAGCGTCAGCGCCACGGCGAAACCACCTGCCTGTCACAAAAGTTTTGTCTCCATTGTACACGGACCGGCCGGAAGTTTGCGAAACTTCAACATTTCCGCATCCGTTCTTCATATTTTCGCAACAATCATTTGCTACGTTAACGGCAATCCATGCGGAAAGGAAGATGTGCAAGATGAATAACGAGAAAAGGACGCGCGTTATGCGCAGCGGCTTTGCCGCCCTCGCCTGGCTGCTGACGGCCTGCATCGCCGTCCAGACGCTGCTGGCCGGAGCGGCGGTCTTCGTCGATCCGGCGTACTGGCGGAGCCACGTCGTATTCGTCCGCATCCTGGAATGGCTGCCGGTCCTCTTGCTGATCCTCGCGTTCCCGGGCAGATTCGCCGCCGCAATCAAATGGCGGGCTGCGGCGCTGTTCGGCCTCGTGATCCTGCAATACATGACGGCCAACATTCCGGGGATCGGCCTGTTGCATCCGGTCATCGCGCTGTTCATGTTCATGCTGGCCTGGCGGACGGCCGTGGCCGCGATGCGTCCGTAATCCGCATGCTTATGATTCCCTCGTTCCGCTCTTGCGGCGGTGCTTCGGCAGAGTATTGCAGCGGATCTTCGGAAAAAACCGTAAGGAATAATGTCAAATTCGTATAGGTTTGCGCCGAATAACCCGCTATAATGGATAATGTAACCGATTACGAGGCATGAGAGGGAGAGAAGACTGTGAGGATGACGTTTCGCTGGTACGGCGAAGGCAACGACACGGTCACGCTGAGACAGATCCGTCAGATCCCCGGCGTCGAAGGCATCGTCTGGATGCTGCACGACGTGCCCGCCGGGGAAGTGTGGCCGATGGACAAGATCCGGCACTACAAGAAACTGGCGGACGAATACGGCTTTCACATCGAGGTCGTTGAAAGCGTAAACGTTCACGAAGATATCAAAATGGGGCTGCCGTCGCGGGACCGGTACATCGAAAACTACATCCAGACGATCAAAAACCTGGCGGAAGTCGGCGTGAAGGTGATCTGCTACAATTTCATGCCGGTGTTCGACTGGATGCGCACGGATTTGTTCAAAGAGATGGAAGACGGGGCGACGGCGCTCTTTTTCGAAAAAGCCAAGATCGACAACATGGATCCGCAGGAACTGATCCGCAAGATCGCCGAGATTCCGGACTTCACGATGCCCGGCTGGGAGCCGGAGCGGCTGAAGAAGGCCGGTCCGACGATCGAGGCGTACCAGAGCATCACGGAGGAAGATCTGTTCCGCAATCTGGAGTACTTCCTGAAGGCGGTCGTTCCGGTCGCGGAGCAGTATGACATCAAAATGGCCATCCATCCGGACGATCCGCCGTGGTCGGTGTTCGGCCTGCCGCGCATCATCACGAACCGGGACAACATCCGCCGCGTGCTGGACATGGTGGACAGCCCCTCCAACGGCATCACGCTGTGCAGCGGATCGCTCGGCGCGAATCCGGCGAACGACATCCCGGCCATGATCCGCGAGTTTGCGGGACGCATCCCGTTCGCGCACATCCGCAACGTGCGCGTGTATCCGAACGGCGATTTCATCGAAACGTCGCACCGCTCAAGCGACGGCTCCGTCGACATTGCCGAAGTGGTGCGGGCCTACCATGAGACCGGGTTCACGGGATACGCCCGTCCGGACCACGGACGCCACATCTGGGACGAGCAGTGCCGGCCCGGATACGGGCTGTACGACCGCGCGCTCGGCATCATGTACCTGTGGGGCGCCTGGGATGCGCTCGAACGCGTGAAGAAGGGATGAGGATATGCTGCCGATCCATGACAATCTGAAGGGCAAAGTCGCCGTCATCACCGGCGGCAGCGGCGTGCTCTGCTCGGCGATGGCGAGTGAGCTCGGCCGGCAGGGCGTGAAGGTGGCGATTCTGAACCGGACGGCGGAGAAGGGCGAGGCGGTCGCCGAAGCGATCCGCCGGTCGGGCGGCGAAGCAATCGCCGTTGCATGCGACGTGCTGGACGCAGCCGGCGTCGCGGAGGCGGCGGCCGTCGTCGCGGATAAGCTCGGCCCGTGCGACATTCTGATCAACGGGGCGGGAGGCAACCATCCGAAGGGCATTACGACGCATGAAATTTTCAAACCGGAAGATTTCGGCAAGGAAGGCGTGACGACGTTCTTCGATCTGACCCGCGAGGGCATCGAGTACGTCTTCAACCTGAACTTTATCGGATCGCTCCTTCCGACGCAGCATTTCGCGAAGCAGATGCTCGGCCGGGGCGGCGTCATCATCAACATTTCGTCGATGAGCGCGCCGAGTCCGATGACGAAGGTGCCGGCCTACAGCGCCGCCAAAGCCGCCATCGAGAACTTCACGCAGTGGCTGGCCGTCCACTTCGCGGAGGCCGGCATCCGCGTCAATGCGATCGCGCCCGGCTTCTTCCTGACGGAGCAGAACCGCAGCCTGCTGACGAATCCGGACGGATCGCTCACGGAGCGGGCGCATAAAATAATCACGCATACGCCGATGCGCCGGTTCGGTCAGCCCGAGGATCTGCTCGGGGCGCTGCTGTGGCTGGCCGACGATGCAACGGCGAGGTTCGTTACCGGCATCACGGTGCCCGTCGACGGCGGATTTCTGGCTTATTCCGGCGTGTAATCCGCATGCATCAGCCATCCCGGAAGGGGTGGCTGCTCTTGCGCTTGATTAAGGGACCCGCCGCGCGGACAGGATGGAGGAATGGATATGATCGAGATTCGCCGGATGAGAGCGGAAGACGCCGCCATGATGCGGGAAGTTTTCCTGAAGCACGGCATTCACCGTGATGAAGAGTATTATCCCCGATGTTGGCGGGAGAACGAGGCGGGCGCGCGCATTACGCTGCTCGCGTTCCGGGACGGCGAATATGCGGGAAGCCTGCACCTGCTGACGCGGTCCGATTACCCGTACTTCGCGGAGAACGGCATTCCGGAGATCAACGACTTCAACGTGATCCCGCCGATGCGGCGGCAGGGCATCGGCGACGCGCTGCTCGACGCCGTCGAGAAGATCGCGCTGGAGAAGTACGGGATCGTCGGCATCGGCGTCGGACTGACGGCCAGCTACGGCCAGGCGCAGCGGCTGTACGCCCGGAGAGGGTATATCCCGGACGGCCGGGGGGTCGTGTATAAAGGCCGGCCCGTTCCATTTGGCGAGCAGGTCCCGGTGGATCACGACCTCAATCTGTTCTTCACGAAGACGGCGGAACGGTTGTGAAACGGTCTGCTGCGTTTTTTGCGGAGCCGACGGGGATTTTGGGGCTGTCGAAAATTGTGGAGCTTGTGGAGCGGAGGTAAGGCAGGACAATGCTGGTCTCGCTGCGTGCCCGGGACGAGGTGTTTGACCGTCCCGAATTTTTGCAGGACGAGGCGCGATTCCATCTGCTGGGCCAGCTCAGCGGTTTTTCGGATGCGCTCAGGATCAAATCGAGCGACGGCATGCTGCTCTATGCGCAGACGCCGGGCCGCAACGGCTGGCTGTGGGTGGACCCGTTCGCGGCGGAGGATGCCCGGCGCTCGCGCATCTGCGAGCTGGCGGAACGGCTCGACGATGTCGATCTGCCGGGCGTGATCGGCGATCCCGCCGCCGCGCGGGCGTTCGCCGACGCCTATGCGGCCAGGCGGCGGATGGCCTGGACGGAACGGCTGACGCTGGTGCCGTACGAGTGCCGGGCGCTGCGCCTTGCGGCATCCGCCGAAGGCTGCCTCCGCAAGGCCGGAAGCGCCGACCGGTATACGGCCGCCCTCTTTCTCGCCGGGTTCTCGCGGGACGCATACGGCGAGCGCGTTCCCGCGTTCACGCAGCTTCCGGCGGCGGACCGGATGATCGAGGCGGGCGAACTGTTCTTCTGGACGGACGGGGACGAATGCGTGGCGATGGCGAACATCGCGTACCGCTCGGCGCGCCACGGGCGCATCAACGCGGTCTATACGCGGCCCGATGCGCGCAAGCGGGGCTACGGCAGCGCCATTACCGCGGAGCTGACGCTCAAGCTGCTCGATGAAGGCCTGACGCCGATCCTGTACGCCGACGCCGCCAATCCGGGGTCGAACCGGATGTACCGCCGGATCGGATATGAGCCGCTCCGGCCGATCGTCGAGATCGGCTTCCACCGGGAGTGGAGCGCATGACAAAAATCAGGAGGGAGACGGCGGCGCGCCGTCTCCCTCCTGATTTTTGCTTACGTATCGGCCGGGCAGTCCGACAGCTCCCAGCCGCGGGCGGACGGCCGGGCGGTGAACCGGCGGATCGCGCCGCATTCGTCCTCGGCTTCGACGAGCAGCCGCCCGCCCGGCTCGGGCCGGATGGTGTGAATCTCGCCGTCCGGCATCCGCTCCGTAACGAGCGGCGCCAGCACCGGGACGAGCGCGTCTTCGAGCCACATGCGCTCCAGATGCCACAGGGGAGGCTCAGGCGGGGGCGGATAACCTTCCGCCGGCGCGCCCAGCGCCCGGGCGAGCGCTTCCGGCTCGTTCGGCAGCGCCTTCGCCGCGCCGACGGCTGCCGTCCACCTGAGGCAGAGCTCGACGGTCCGCACAATCTCGTCATACTCGAGCGAGCCGTTCGCGTAGCGGATCTCGACCGTTCCGTTGTCGTACCAGGCGCGGGCGTTGATGCCGCACCGGTGCGACTGCGGCCGCCCGGGATTGTGAAGCGCATTGCTGCCGGGCCGCGCCGCATACCGCTCGCGCATTTCCCGCGTCACCGGCGGGCAGAACATCCGCCGGTGGCCGGCCGTGCGCATCAGCCGGCGCAGCGCGTCCTGCGTGCCCAGCGCCGCGTCGAGCAGCGGCTCGATGATGGATTCGCCCCAGGCCGACAGGTCGACATGGACATGGAGGCCGCAGCTCCAGTTCGCGGCCGCGCCGGTCGCCTTGAGCCGTTCCGTCATCAGACGGATCTGTTCCCGCTCGCTCCAGGCGAGCGGCGGCGATGTCAATTCCGCTCCCGACGGCATGCCCCGTTCGTCAACCTGCAGTTCGTTCGTGAGCATCGACCATCCGGCCGGCAGCTCCACTTCCAACGGCTTTCCTTCAACGAACTCGATTTCCACGCCGTAGCGCAATCTTTTCCAATCGACATTAAGCGGGTAAGTCATTCCCTTTCATCCTCTCCGGTGTCTGATGGGGGTTCCAGGTCGACTTCCGGCGAGGAGGCGCACGGGATTACCAGGGGATTTTCATAATCGGCATGCCGCATCCTCCCTCGTCTTTGATGCGCATATCAACCATTTCGATGCGGAGGCGCAAAAACCTCTCTGGTATAAAACGGCTAAAATTGTTTTTTCGCTGCCAGTCCGAACCTTTGGCTGGTACAATAAAATTGTCGGGCCGACAAATCTGGATGAAAGGAGTTGATCCAGGCAATGCGGACAATGACAGAGGTGGCGAACGGTTAATCCGGATGCCGCCATGAACCGGGGGGCCGAAAGGCCTCCCTCCTTTATTTGGCGAATGGGACAGCGAGCGGCAGCTTGCCTGCTGAAAATGCTTTCAAGTATACTGGAATGGCAGACGGTTGAAAGGAGTGCGTTTCCATGCGCATCGAACAGGCGGTAGACCGGTAACCTTACAGCTTCGGCACGGGACAAACGGACAGTGTACAGATTCGGCCGGATGGCGCAAGCCGCTTGATGCGGGCGGCTTCCGGCGGAACGGCAGCTGTGGAGCGGTCTCGTCCACGGTTTTTTTGTTTCACCCGCAATCCGCCCGGGGCGGATGCGAATTTTGCGAAAGGAGGATGAACCATGCTAACGCCATTTCGGATTGTCGGCATGAGCGGCGCTGCGGCAGCCGCCGAGGTGATGGAGAAGACGGCTTTTGGTTTGTTCATGAACGGGGAGGATTCGGGCTTTGAATTACAAAAATGGAAGAGATGTGCTTCCCCCTAGTCTGCTCTCCGAACTGCAGAAGTATATCCAGGGGGAATTGATCTATATCCCGAAACCGGCGAGCAAGCGGGCCGGCTGGGGCGAACTGAGCGGCGCGCGGAAATGGCTGGCCGAACGGAACCGGCAGATCATCCAGGACTACATGAGCGGCCGGTCGATCGCGGAGCTGGAACGGAAGTTCCATCTGTCCGCCCAGAGCATCCGCAAGATCGTCGGAAAATCGCGCCGAACGGCGAAATGATCACCAAACGGAAAACGCGGCTTTCAGGCTGCGTTTTTGTTTTGCCTCCCTTCCATCAATCCCCTGCCGCGGAATTCGCCGTTTCGATTGCAGGCCGCGCAGCCGGTCAGTTATACTAGGAAAGTAATTTTACCTTTTAATGGAGGAAAGCAATATGGCTGAAACGATCAAGATCGGCGTCGTCGGGTACGGCAACCTGGGGCGCGGCGTTGTCCAGTCGATCAGGCAAAATCCGGACATGGAACTGGTTGCGGTATTCACGCGGCGCGATCCGGCGCAAATGAACGGGGAAGCGGGCATCCGCTTTGAACATATTTCCGCAGCCGAGCAGTACAAAGGCCGCATTGACGTCATGATCATGTGCGGCGGATCGGCGACGGATCTGCCCGAACAGACGCCGGCGATGGCGGCAATGTTCAACACGGTTGACAGCTTCGACACGCATGCGCGGATTCCGGAGTTCTACGAGGCGGTTGACGCGGCGGCGCGCAAAGCCGGCACGGTAAGCGTCATCTCGACCGGCTGGGATCCGGGGCTGTTCTCGCTCAACCGCCTTCTTGCGGAAGCCATCCTGCCGCAGGGCAAGGAATACACGTTCTGGGGCAAAGGGGTCAGCCAGGGCCATTCGGACGCCATCCGCCGCGTGCCCGGCGTGAAAGCCGGCGTTCAGTACACGATTCCGTCCGTCGAGGCGATCGAGCGCATCCGTTCGGGCGAGACCCCGGATCTTTCGACCCGGGAGAAGCATACCCGCCATTGCTATGTCGTGGCCGAAGAAGGCGCGGACAAAGCGGCGATCGAGAAGGCGATCGTCACGATGCCGAACTATTTTGCCGACTATGACACGACCGTCACGTTCATTACGGAAGAAGAACTGCGCCGGGACCACGCCGGCATGCCGCACGGCGGCTTCGTCATCCGCAGCGGCGTCACGGGTGAGGGAACGAAGCAGATCATCGAATTCAGCCTGAAGCTGGAGAGCAATCCGGAGTTCACGGCGAGCGTGCTGGTTGCCTATGCAAGAGCGGCGATCCGCCTGCATCGGGAAGGGCAATCGGGCGCGAAGACCGTATTTGACATTCCGTTCGGTCTCCTGTCGCCGAAATCGCCGGAGGAACTGCGCGCAACGCTGCTGTAACGCGGCGTTACGGAAGGTTTCCTAACAATTAGGTGTTTGTGTGAACCGATGTAACATTTTAGTGTTACGTTGGTTCACATTTTTTATGGAAAAAATAGTAATAAATTCATTTAATCGTGTTCGAAAAAAAGATTTATTGGCAATCCGGGCGGTCTATGCATTAGACTGTAGACTATCGCTGCGAGAGTGCAAATAAACAGCGGGATAATGCAAAGGAGAGTGAACGGATGAGCACGATTTTGTCAGATGAGAGCATGACGCAAGCCAAAGCCTATGTGGAGAAAGTTTACAAAACCGTCATCGCGCGTAACCCTTACGAAAGTGAATTCCATCAGGCGGTGAAGGAAATCCTCGAATCGCTCACGCCGGTGTTCGCGAAAGAGCCGCATTACATCAAGCACGGCATTCTGGAGCGGATCGTCGAGCCCGAGCGCGTCATCACCTTCCGGGTACCGTGGGTTGACGACAACGGCAACGTGCAGGTGAACCGCGGTTTCCGCGTCCAATTCAACAGCGCGCTCGGTCCGTACAAGGGCGGCCTGCGCTTCCACCCGTCCGTCAACGCGAGCATCATCAAGTTCCTCGGCTTCGAGCAAATCTTCAAGAACGCGCTCACCGGCCAACCGATCGGCGGCGGCAAGGGCGGCTCGGACTTCGACCCGAAGGGCAAATCCGAACAGGAGATCATGCGGTTCACGCAAAGCTTCATGACGGAGCTGTACAAGTACATCGGTCAGGATGTCGACGTGCCCGCGGGTGACATCGGCGTAGGCGCGCGGGAGATCGGCTACATGTACGGCCAGTACAAACGCATCCGCGGCAGCATCGAAGCCGGCGTGCTGACGGGCAAGGGCGTCGGCTACGGCGGCAGCCTGGGCCGCACCGAGGCGACGGGATACGGCTGCATCTATTTCGTCGAGGAAATGCTGAAGTCGAAGGGGCTCAGCTTCAAGGACGCGACGGTGGTCGTCTCCGGCTCCGGCAATGTCTCGATCTATGCGATCGAGAAGGCGCAGCAGCTCGGCGCGCGCGTCGTCGCGTGCAGCGACTCGAACGGCTATGTCTATGACCCGCAGGGCATCAATCTCGCGACCGTGAAGCGGATCAAGGAAGTCGAGCGGAAGCGGATCCACGAATATGTGAAAGAGCATCCGCATGCGACCTACACCGAAGGCTGCGAAGGCATCTGGTCGATTCCGTGCGACATCGCGCTGCCGTGCGCGACGCAGAACGAGATCTCCGAAGCGTCCGCCCGGCAGCTTGTGGCGAACGGCGTCAAGGCGGTCGGCGAAGGCGCGAACATGCCGTCGACGCTCGAAGCGATCGACGTCTTCCTGAAGAACGGCGTTCTCTTCGGACCGGCCAAGGCGGCCAATGCCGGCGGCGTTGCCGTCTCCGCGCTCGAAATGTCGCAGAACAGCATGCGCCTCTCCTGGACGTTCGAGGAAGTGGACGCGAAGCTGCATCAGATCATGAAGAACATTTACGAGAGCAGCGTGAAAGCGGCCGAAGCTTACGGCCACCCGGGCAACCTGGTTGTCGGCGCCAACATCGCCGGCTTCAAGCGGGTGGCGGACGCCATGATCGCGCAAGGCGTGGTTTAATCCGGGTCTTCATATTCTCCGCTGTCGGGTGCGGTTGACGACCGCACCCGATTTTGTTATGGTCTGGGTAACAGGGGCATTCCGCCGCATCGGCGGAATGCCTTCGTACATCTCAGGCTGTATGGGAGGAGATACGGATGAGGACCAGGGTTCATGGAAGATCTTTGGCGGCAAAGGACGGGATCTACAATGAACCATAGCGCATGGATCAACCCGCGGACGAAACGTGAGAAGGATGCGAAGCCGCTCTTTCAGACGGAAGTTTGGGAGTGTGTGAGCGACGATTGTCCCTGCTGGATGCGCAAAGGGCTCACGTTCGAAGCGCATCCGAAATGTCCTTTGTGCGGCTCGGCCATGAAGCCCGGCGTGCGGATGCTACCGCGCGTCAGCGACAAGGAGCCAAGGTGAGCGTCAGAATCAGGCCTGCCGGTGACGGCGGGCCTTTTTTGTCGCAGTTGTGACGGTTGGCCGGACGTTGTTGCAGTTGCGCCGGTGATCTTTTATAGTGGTAGTTACTTGAAAGAGGGGACGATTATGCGAGGAATTCGTGTGCCGCTCTGGCTGGCGGCGCTGCTCATCGCGCTGCTCGCCGCGGGCGGGCGGGCGGACGCGCACGCCGTGCTGGAGCGCTCCGCGCCGGAGCCCGGGGAAAGGCTCGCAACGGGCCCGGGCGAGGTCAGACTTGAATTCAACGAGCCGGTCGACGCGTCGATCGGCTTCCTGCGGGTGCTCGGCAGCCGGTCGGAACGGGTGGCGGACGGCGACCCGGCAGTCGAAGCCGGCGGCCGCACGCTCCGGCTATCGCTGCCCCGGCTCGGCGAAGGATTGTACACGGTGACCTACCGCGTGCTGTCGGCCGACGGCCATCCGGTCGAAGGTTCCTATGTGTTCGTTGTCGGCGATCCGCCCGAAGCGATCGACGCATCGGTTTTTGACCTGCACCGGCAGCTCGGGCATGAAGGACACGGGGAAGGAGCCGCGACGCAGCTGTCGACGGGGGAGTTTCTTCTGTACGTCGTGCGGATTTTCTATTTCGGCGCGCTGCTGTCGGCAGCCGGATGGTTCATCTGGTCGGCCTGGGCGCCCCGGCGTTCGCGGTCGTTCGATGCCGGATTCCGCGACTGGAGCAGCCGGTGGGGATTGTGGACGGCGCGCGCTTTCCTCGTGGCGGCTCTCCTGTATGTATTCTTTCATGCCACGGAATTGATGGAAGGACAGCCGGGCTCCGAGTGGGGAACACTGTTCCTCGAGACGAATATCGGCCGCGGCTGGGCGGTCCTGTTGGTGCTGGCGCTGCTCGGTCCCCTGGTTCGGACCGCGTCGCGCGCGGTCGGCCTCATATGGGCCGGCGCGTTGCTGCTTGTCGAGAGCATGTCTGGACATGCCGCGGCTTATGAGCAGGCATGGCTGACGATCGGCACGGATTTCATCCATTTGGCGGGAGCGGCCGTGTGGGCCGGCGGCCTGGCGATGCTGGCGGGCCTGTGGTTCGCGGACCGGAAAGAAGCGGCGCGTTTTGCGGCGGTGTTCAGCGGACCGGCGCTCTGGTCGATGATCGCGCTGGCGGCGAGCGGTCTCGTCACCGCGTGGATGTTCCTGCCGGGCCCGGATTATCTTTTCTACACCGGCTGGGGCACCCTGCTGCTGGTGAAGACGGGGCTCACGGTGCTGGCCGCGCTGGCGGGCGGCGCGATCCGGCTGCGGATGCGGCGGGGCGGCATGCCGCAGGGCGCGCTGCTGAAAGCCGATGCCGCCGTTATGGCCGCAATCGTGATCATCGTCGGCCTGTTCACCCATATCAGCCCGCTGCCGGCGAACGAGCCGGTCTACGCCCACAAGATGGGTGAGGACATGCATCTGACGCTGCGCGTGTCGCCGAATGTTCCGGGGGACAACCGCTTCATCGTCAAGGTGTGGCTTCCGGAACCGGTCGGCGAGCCGAAGTCGGTCGTGCTGCGGCTCCGTTCGGAAGACCGGCCGGAAGCGGGGCCGATCGACGTGCCGCTCGAGCGTTACGAAGACGACGAATTCGACCAGTTCTCCGGTTTCGTCAAGACGGCGTACCGGGCGGAGGGGCCGTATCTTCCGTTCGCGGGGAAATGGACGGCGGAAATCCGCGTGACAGATAGCGAAGACAACGAGAAGGTCCACCTCGAGACATTCCGGAATTACTGATCACCGCGGGGTGTTGCGATGAAGCTGTCATACCGAACGATCAAGCACCTGATCCTCTGGACGCCGACGATTACGATCGGGCTGTGGGAGTACCTGCGGCATACGGTGCTGCTGCCGTACGTGTCCATGGATCTCGGCAATTTGCTGGCGCCCGTGATCGTGTTCCTCGTGACGGTTACGCTGCTGAGAAAACTGTTCGCGAAGCTTGAAGCGACGCAGGAAGAATTGCAGCGGGAGCGCATGCTGAAGGCGGCGCTCGAGGAGCGGGAGCAGCTTGCGCGGGAACTGCATGACGGCATCTCGCAGTCGCTGTTCCTGCTGTCCGTCAAGCTGGACAAGCTGGACCGGACGGATTGCAGCGAAGCGGCCCGCGAAGTGAGCGCGGGCATCCGCGAGACGATCCGCCGCGTCTACGACGACGTCCGCCAGTCCATTGCGAACCTGCGCACGCTGCCTGCGCCGGGCGATTTCTCGTGGATGGCGTCCGTCGAAGCGCTCGGCGGCGAAGTGACGGATGCCGGCATCCGGTTCGAATGCGAAGGCCGGCTGCCGGACCGGCTGCTGACGAGCAAGGAGAAGGTGGAGCTTCTCGCGATCGTGCGCGAAGCGGTGCTGAATGCGCGCAAGCATGCGAACGCGCGGACGATTCGCGTGGCGATGGAACCGTCCGAAGGCGGGGGGTTCAGGTGCGAGATCGCGGACGACGGCGTCGGGCTGGGCGAGTCGGACCTCAAGGCGTTCGACCGGTACGGAATCCGGATGATGCGCAGCCGGGCCGAAGAGATGGGCTGGAGGCTTGAGATCCGGTCTGCGCCCGGCGGCGGCACGACGGTGACGGTGGAGAAGGAGGATCGCGCGGCGCGGGATGACTCGCCGCGGACGAGGCTGGCATTTCACGAAAGGCGGAAAGGCGGAAGCAGGGCATGACGGCGTATGAAGGAAACGGCGCATCCGGCGGCAGCCGGCACCGCGTCCTGATCGTCGACGATCATCCGCACGGACGCGAAGGGATGCGGGACATCCTGGAAGCGGAACCGCGTTTTGAGGTCGTCGGCGAAGCGGCGTCAGGCGAGGAAGCGCTCGAAGCGGTCCGGCGCCTCGCGCCGGACATTGTGCTGATGGATGTGAACATGCCGGGCATCAGCGGGCTGGAGGCTGCGCAGTTGGTCAAGCGCTGGGCTCCGGATGTCCGCATCGTCATGGTCACCGCGCATGACGAACCGGCGTTTCTGTTCGAAGCGCTGCGCTGCGGCGCGCAGGGCTTTCTGCCGAAGAACGTCCGGCCGTCCGTATGGCTGGACTATTTGCGCTCCATCGTGAATGACGAGACGCCGATGTCTTCGGAGATCGCCCGCATGCTGCTGAAGACGTTCACCGGCGGCGGCGTGCCGGGCGATGCCATGGGTTCGGAGGCTGACGGCCGGCATGAAGGGATGTCCCGGGAGGACCGGAAGCCGCGGCGGTCGTGGCTGGTTCGCAGGACGCCATCCTCGCCTACGCCTTCCGCGCCGCAGTCCCGCGTTCGCCGGACAGCCGGCATTCTGACGCCGCTGACCGCGCGGGAACGGGAAGTGCTCGAACGCGTTGCAAGCGGCGAGTCGAACCGCGAGATTGCCGCAAGGCTCGGCCTGTCGGAGCATACGGTCAAGAATCATTTGAAGAACATTCTGCAGAAGCTGCATCTCGACAACCGGGTGCAGCTTACGCGATATGCATACGAGAACGGCATTGTCGGCCGGGACGGGGACGGCGCGTCCGGGCCCGGCGGATCGGATTAAGCGCAAGCTGCTCATCTGCGGCGGCGACGCTATGCGAGCGTCCGGTTGAACTTCCTCAACAGTTCCCCAAACCGGTGACATTCCTCCTCGGACCAACTCTCAAGCAGCTCCGTCAACCGCTCCAGCCGCGCTTGCTTGTGCAGGAATAATTCCCGGGTTCCCGATTCCGTGAGCTGCAGCAGAAAAGATCGCTTGTCGGAAGGGTCCGGCGTCCGGAATATATATCCCTTCCTCTCAAGGGCTGCCGTCTGTCTGCTGGCTGTCGAGATGTCCAAACGGAATGCGTCTGCCAGAGTCCGGACGCTGGCAGATCCTCTGGAATGAATGTAATGGAGCAGAAGATAAGCCGAACGGTCGAGAGTTCCGGCTTTGCTGCTGCTGGATGTGATCCGTCGGACGAAAATGGCCAATTCCAGTTCGATCGTCTCCAAATCGCGCCGCTTATCCATAAATGACCCCGCAAGTTCGTATTCCTTAACGAGACTATGGTACCATACGGAGCTTCGCCGATAAAATTCCATACAAAAAATGCATTGACTCTTTCCTGTATAGTTGTATAATACAACTTGTTTTCAAGCGCATCCGACGGATCCATCGTAAAAGCGAAGGAAAGGAGTCTTCCCATGGCATCATCATCACGATCTGCGGCAATCGGTCAAAGTTCAACGGAAAGCATTCTGAAGCAGCCGCGGGAGGTATGGGCTGTTTTTTTCGCTTGCATCATCGCGTTTATGGGGCTTGGTCTTGTGGACCCCATTCTGCCGGCGATTGCGGAAAGTTTGAACGCCTCCCAGAGTGAAGTGACATTGCTGTTTACCAGCTACAACGCGGTCATGGCGGCGGCGATGCTGATTACCGGCGCGGTTTCGTCAAGAATCGGCATCAAATGGACATTGCTCACCGGTGTTGTGTTCATCGCGCTTTTTTCGGGTTTTGGCGGCGTTTCGGACGGCATCTGGACGCTGGTCGGACTCAGAGCCGGCTGGGGATTGGGCAACGCCTTGTTCGTCGCAACGGCCCTGACCGCCATTGTCACACTTTCCAGGAGCAGCACCGCGAAAGCCATCATCCTGTATGAGGCGGCGATCGGCCTCGGCATTTCGGTCGGACCATTGCTTGGCGGCTGGCTCGGCGGCATCTCGTGGAGAGGACCGTTCCTGGGCGTTGCGACGCTAATGCTCGTCGCCTTCATCGGAATCAGCGCGCTCATGCCGAAATCCGGCGGGCGAAGCAGCGCGAGGCAGAAGACTTCGCTGCTTGATCCGTTCCGAGCGCTCAGGCACCGGCCCCTCCTGGTATTCGGCATCACCGCGATGCTCTACAACTTCGGCTTTTTCTCTCTGCTGGCCTACGCTCCTTTTGTCATGCATCTGGATGAGCACGGGTTGGGGCTGGTCTTTCTGGGATGGGGGATTCTGCTGGCCGTTACCTCCGTCTTCATGGCGCCGAAGCTGCAGCAACGTTTCGGAACGATCAAATCGATGTGCGCCATGCTGCTGATGTTCGGGCTTGTCCTGCTGGCGATGGGCATCTGGACATCCACACAATGGGTGGTCATCGCGGCTGTCATCATTGCGGGCGCATGGCTTGGAAACAACAACACGTTAATTACGACGGCCGTCATGAATGCCGCGCCGGTAGAGCGCTCGACCGCATCGGCGGCATACAGTTTCCTGCGGTTCATCGGGGGCGCGATTGCGCCGTATTTGGCGGGGAAATTGGCGGAGCTCTACAATCCTCATGTGCCGTTCATCGTCGGTGCGGCGTTTGTGCTGGTTTCCGTGTTGTACATTGGGATGTCGTATAGCCGGGTGAAGCACGTCGATCGCGTCCAATCCGCACACTGAGTCCGGAATTATCCGTACCCCTTTCCGGTCCGGCCGGCAGTCAGACGCAAATTTGCAACATTTATAGCCCTTTCGCGTCATGTCCCCGTCCGTCCGGCGCGCTAAACTGGGAAAGGATGTTAACCGGAAAGGGCGGGATTTGATTTGATGAAACGAATCATGGCGCTGACGGCGGGGATCGCCGTATTCCTGCTGGCGGCATTGCCGGCTTCGGCGCATGTGACGATCTGGCCGAACGAAGTGGAACAGGGAGCATACGTGGTGTTCACGGTGCGCGTTCCCAGCGAGAAGGAAGGGACCGAGACAACCGCCGTGCGCGTTGTGTTCCCCGAAGCCGTGAACATTACCCGTTTCGAACCGAAACCGGGCTGGACCGTCGAGTTCAAACGAAACGCGGATCAGGTGATCACCGAGGTGTCGTGGACGGCTGAACCCGGACACGGACTGGATGTCACCGAGTTTGCGGAGTTCCGCATGTCCGGGCGCGTGCTGCCGGACGCCGACACCGAAAGTCTGCTCGTCTGGAAGGCGTACCAGACGTACGCGGACGGCAGCGTCGTCGAGTGGATCGGCGCTCCGGATACCGATTCGCCGACCCCGGCGCCGGCAATCGCCGTCGTGCCGGGCAACCCGGCCGATGACGGCCACGGCCACGGCGGGGAAACGCAGGCATCGGCTTCGTCTTCCTCTTCTTCGGCGAAGGAGGACGGTTCATACGACGCGCTGATCGTGGCGCTGATCATCGTCGCGTGGCTGCTGTCGATTACGGCGCTTACCCTGTCGCTGGTGCTTTTGCTGCAAAATCGCCGGAAGCAGCGTTCCGCAAAGTAATCCGCAGGCACGCTGCGACCTGCGATCACAGGCGCCCGCACTTGCAAACCGAATCGGATTGTCTATAATAGAAATCAATGTTATGAAGCCAAATGCCATGACGGAGACAAGTAAGCAGCATCAGGCCGCACAGGGAAAGGACGCCGGAGACTGAGAGCGTCCTTGCGACAACCGGCTGCTGAAATTCCCTCCGTAGCAGGCCGCTGAACGGGATGCCGATCACAAGGAAATGCGGCGCCCCAGTAGGCTGTGCCCGGCGCGGTCCGTTATCCGCACAATAAGCAGCCATCGGCTGCGCTCGCATACGCGGCGCAAGCCGAATACGGCAAGCATGCGCACGGCCCTGTCCAACCGGCCGTATCCGCGCGCTTGTCCCGGCTGGAATAAGGGTGGTACCACGGTCCTCTCGTCCCTTGCGGGGCGGGAGGCTTTTCTTTTTGCACCCTGATATCAAGCCTGTTCTGGAGGTATCGAATCGCGATGAAGGAACGTCTGGAGGCGCTTCGCGATGAAGCGCTGCGGGAGCTGGCCGAGGCCGCCGATCCCGCCCGTCTGAACGACCTCAGGGTCAAATATCTCGGCAAGAAAGGCGCGCTCACCGAAATTTTGCGCGGCATGGGCAGCCTCTCCGCCGAAGAGCGTCCGGTCGTCGGCCAGATCGCCAACGAAGTGCGGGGGGCGATCGAACAGACGATCGAAGAGAAGCAGCGGCTGTTCCAGGAGCAGGAGACGGAACGCCGGCTCAAGGCCGAAACGATTGACGTCACGCTGCCGGGCCGGAAACTGCCGACAGGCGCCATCCACCCGCTCACGAGAGTGGCGCGCGAGATCGAGGACGTGTTCCTCGGCATGGGCTATACGATCGCGGAAGGGCCGGAAGTCGAGACGGACTTCTTCAACTTCGAGGCGCTCAATCTGCCGAAGGACCATCCGGCGCGCGACATGCAGGATTCGTTCTATATCACGGACGAGATTCTGCTCCGCACGCAGACGTCGCCGGTCCAGATCCGCGCAATGCAGGCGATGAACGGGCAGACGCCGCTCAAGATCATTTGCCCGGGCAAAGTGTATCGCCGCGACGACGACGACGCGACGCACTCGTTCCAGTTCAATCAAGTGGAAGGGCTGGTCGTCGACAAAAACATCCGCATGAGCGACCTGAAGGGGACGCTGCTGACGTTCGCACGCGCGATGTTCGGTCCGCAGGCGCGCATCCGGCTCCGTCCGAGCTTCTTCCCGTTCACCGAGCCGAGCGTCGAAGTCGACGTGACGTGCGTGCAGTGCGGCGGCGACGGCTGCCGGATGTGCAAGCACACCGGCTGGCTTGAAATTTTGGGCGCCGGCATGGTGCATCCGCGCGTGCTCGAGTACGGCGGCTACGATCCGAACGAAGTGAGCGGATTCGCCTTCGGCCTCGGCATCGAACGGGTTGCGCTGCTGAAATACGGCGTGGACGACATCCGGTCTTTCTACCTGAACGACATGCGGTTCCTGCGCCAATTCGCGCGGATGTAGGGAAAGGGGCGGCTATTTACCGATGAGAGTTTCCTATCAATGGCTGAAAGAATACATCGATCTGTCGGGCGTGTCGCCGGAAGAGCTGGCCGAGCTGATGACGCGCGGCGGCATCGAGATCGATACGGTCGAACAGCGCAACCAGGGCGTCTCGAATGTCGTCGTCGGTCATGTGTTGGAAAAAGAAAAGCACCCGGACGCGGACAAACTGAGCGTGTGCAAGGTGGATGCCGGCACCGGCGAGACGCTGCAAATCGTCTGCGGCGCGCCGAACGTCGCCGCAGGGCAGAAGGTGCCCGTCGCGCTGATCGGCGCGAAGCTGCCGGGCGGCATCGCGATCAAGCGCGCCAAGCTGCGCGGCGTTGAGTCGCAGGGGATGATCTGCTCCGCGAAGGAGCTCGGCATCAATGACAAACTGCTGCCGAAGGACATGCAGGAGGGCATCCTCGTCCTGCCCGCAGACAGCGGGATCGGCACGCCGATCACGGAATATCTTGCGCTTGACGACGCGGTGCTCGAACTCGACTTGACGCCGAACCGCTCGGATTGCCTCAGCATGCTCGGCGTCGCTTATGAAGCGGCCGCGCTGACGGGACGGCAGGTGAAACTGCCGGATACCCGCGTGGAGAGCGGCGCTCTTAAGGCGGCCGACAAGATCGCCGTGACGATCAGCGCGCCGGAGCATTGCTTCCGCTATGCGGCCCGGTATGTGCAAGGGGTGAAGATCGGACCTTCCCCGCAATGGATGCAGAACCGGCTGATCGCGGCCGGCGTCCGTCCGATCAACAACATCGTCGATATTACGAACTACGTCATGCTGGAATACGGCCAGCCGCTGCACGCGTTCGACGCCGACAAGCTGGGCGGCCGGATCGAAGTCCGGCTGGCCCGGCCGGGCGAGACGATGGTGACGCTGGACGACCAGGAGCGCAAGCTGGATCCGGACATGCTGCTCATCACGGACGGCGAGCGTCCGGTCGCACTGGCCGGTGTGATGGGCGGCGCGAACACGGAAGTGTCGGATGAGACGGTGAACGTCGTGCTGGAGTCGGCCGAGTTCGACGCCGCAACGGTGCGCCGCACGTCCCGCCGCCTGGGTTTGCGCTCGGAGGCGAGCCTCCGCTTCGAGAAAGGCGTCGACCCGGCGCGCGTCGTGCCGGCGGTCGACCGCGCCGCCGCCCTGATGGCGCTCTATGCAGGCGGAACGGTCCTTGACGGCATCGTTCAGGCCGTCGTGCGCGAGGCGGAGCCGGCCGTGGTCAGCGTGACGCTGGCGAAGATCAACGGCCATCTCGGCACGTCGCTCACCGCTGTCGAGGTGCAGGAGATTTTCGCGCGGCTCGGATTCGAATCCGCAGTATCCGAAGGCGGCGTCTTCACCGTGAAGGTGCCGACCCGGCGCGGCGACATCTCCCGCGACGTCGACCTGATCGAGGAAGTCGCGCGGCTCCACGGCTACGACAACATTCCGTCGACGGCGATCGAGGGCAGCACGACGGCCGGCAGGCTGACCGGTCCCCAGGCGATCCGCCGGGCGCTCCGGGCGAAGCTGGCCGACGCGGGGCTGCAGGAGACGTTCACTTACTCGCTCACGCATCCGTCCCGCACGCGCATGTTCACGCTGCTCGCCGAAGGCGCGGTGCCGATCCGGGTCGCGATGCCGATGAGCGAAGACCGGAGCGAGCTGCGCACGAGCCTTGTGCCGAGCCTGATCGACGCCGCGATCTACAACCGGAACCGGAAGAACACCGATTTGAAGCTGTTCGAGATCGGCAGCGTCTTCCTGACGGACGAACAGACGCTGACGCGACTGCCGCAGGAACGCCACCGGATCGCGGGCCTGCTCACCGGCAGCCGGACGGACGTGCAATGGAACGTGAAGGCGGAGCCGGTCGATTTCTACGACGCGAAGGGCGTCGTTGAGACGATCTTTGATCTGCTCGGCGTAAGCGGGCGAATCCGCTACGAGGCGGCCGCGCTGGACAATCTGCATCCGGGCAGGTCGGCGAAGGTGTTGCTCGACACCGGCAGCGGCGAAATGCTGATCGGCTACGTCGGCCAGCTGCATCCGTCGGTCCAGCTGCAAGAGGAGCTGGACGACACCTACGTCTTCGAGCTGGCGCTGGAGCCGCTCTACGAACATGCGGACACCGCGATCATTCAGCAGCCGCTGCCGCGCTATCCATCGGTCGAGCGCGACCTCGCCGTTCTGGTCGACCGTTCGGTCGAAGCGGGCAGCCTGCTCGCCGCCATCCGCGAAGCGGGCGGCGATCTGCTCGAGTCGGTCAGCGTCTTCGACGTGTACGTTGACGACCGGCTCGGCGCGGACAAGAAGAGCGTCGCGTTCTCGCTCGTCTACCGCCATCCGGAGCGGACGCTTACGGATGATGAAGCGGCCGGGCGCCACGCCGCGGTCCTGGACCGTCTGGCGTCGGCTTTCGGCGCCGAATTGCGCAAGTAGGCAGGAAACGGGGAAAGCCGCATCGAAGTATTGTCGGAAGATGTTCGATGCGGCTTTCGGCTTGTCACGGGCATTCTTGCAAAAATGCCTGCTCCGCCGATTGCAGCATCACACAGGGAGGAACCACCGATCATGGACGCCGAACGCACCAGGGTGACCGTCGACATTTTCGGGCATCAATACCGTCTGACCGGCCATTCCAGCGCAGACCATATCAGGCGCGTGGCGGAAATGGTCGACGACAATATGAACCGGCTCGCGCGCCAATTCCCGCGGCTTGACATGCCGCGGATTGCCGTGCTCACCGCCGTCCATATGACCGACGAAGTCATCCGCCTCCGCCAAGAGACAGCCAAGCTGCGCCAGGAAGAAACGAAGCGCCTGAAGGCGGAACAGGAGCTCGCGGAGGCGCGGGCGGAACTGGAGAGGCTCAGGGCGGAGCGCGAACGCATGCAGCAGGAGATGGCCGCCGAACGGCAGAAGGCGCAGGCGGAAGCGGCGCAGCGCCGGCGCGAAGCGGATCAGCGGCTGGCGGCCGCCGAGGCGGACTGGCGGCGGATGTACGAGGAGCGGGAAGCCGAGCTGCGGCAGGAAGCGGAAGCGAGAGAAGCGCAATTCGAGCAGCAGGCTGCCGAACTGCGCGCACGGGCCGAAGCGGCGGAACGCGAGACGGGCGAGCAGCGCAAGCTGACCGAAGAGGCTGAACGCATCGCCGGTGAGTTGCGAAACCGGCTCCGGCAGCTGGAGCAGGAAGCGTCCGGACGCGCAAGCAAGCTGCGCGAGCTGCAGGATCGGATCGAGCGCCTGACCCGCGACCGCGACGAGCAGAAAGAACGCGGGATGCGGCTGATGGAGCGGATCCGCGAGCTGGAAGCCGCGGCCTCCGAAGCGGCCGATTGGCGCGCCAGGGCCGAAGCGCTTGAGGAAGAGCGCCGGGAGGCGGATGCGCGCGCCGCCGAATGGGCAGCCAGGTTCGAATCGGAAGCCGGACGCGCCCGCGCGGAAGCGGACGCGCTGCGCGAGAAGCTGGAGGCCATCGAGGGGCAGCTGGCGCAGGCGAAGGACGGCGCCGAGAGCCGGATCGCGGAGCTGCAGGAAGCTTACGACCGGCTGAACGTCGAGCACGTCCGGCTGCAGGACGAATACGCGAAGCTGCAGAACGAATTCAACGAATGGATCGAACTCATCGAATCGAACGGGTAATGAATATGGCCGGTCGGGAATCCGGAATCCCGGGTTCCCGATGGGCCATTTTCTTTCAAGACAGAGAAATTTCAAGCGGAAATCCGGGAAATAGACGAAAAAAACTTCGCCTATTCTCCGGACGACGGCCGAAAATTCACCGTTTCCGGAAAATAGGCGAAAAACCTTCGCTTATTCAGGTTAAACTTGCGATCAATAAACGGTGCAGGTTCGCTCCCGCCGCCTCTTGCTTCACGCCTCGACGATCAGCTTCGCGAACATCTTGGAATGGCCGGTGCCGCAAGGAATGTTGCAGACAATCTCGTATTCGCCCGGGTTTTCGAAGGTGACCGTCACCGTTTGACCGTCCCTGAGCTCGATGCCGGTCTTCGGAATCCGGATGCCGTGAACCCCTTCTTCGCTGACGAAGTGAAACTTGACGGCGCCGGTTTTCACCCGATATTCGGTCTGGTCGAATTCGAAGTTCTTCGCCTTGACCTCGATCACGCTGTCCGCTTTCGTCTGGTTCGATTCGTCGATGACGATGCCCGGCGCGCTTCCCCCGTTCTTGCCGCCTCCGCACGCCGCCAGCAGGCCGGCCAGCACGACCGCGGCAGCCATGACCGCAAAGTTTCGTGTCCGCATCCCGTATCCCTCCGAAGGGTCAAAACCCCATTTTTTTTTCGTGTATTGTGACATTAATCATTGTAACTGATTTTTCGGGACGGGACGTGACAAACTTATGGATGAAGATTGAACAAATCGTGAACGCAAAAAACAGCTTTTCCTGTGTGGAAAAGCTGCTTGCGGCGCGGCTCTGCGCGACTGCATGCGCCGCGGCGTCAGGATTTTTTGCCCGCTTCGTACGGCGAACTGATCGGGATGAACAGGTCGATGATCCCGATGACAAGCGCGGCAAGTATGGCGCCGAGCCAGGACACTTCCACATTGCCGACGATGAACTGGGCGAGCCAGATGACCGCCGCGCTGGCGAGAAATCCGACGATGCCCCGCCCGAACGGCGTGACTTTCTTGCCGAACAGGCCTTCGACAATCCAGCCGAGCACAGCGATTACGATGGCCAGAAGCAAGGCGCTCCAGAAGCCGCCGACGCTGAATCCGGGAACGATCCAATCCACCACCATCAGCACCAGCGCGGCGACGACGAAACGAACGACGGTTCCGATGATGTTCATGGCACTCTCCTCCTCAAATGCGAAATGGCTGCGTGGGTGCCGCTTAAAGTGCTCGGGGTTAGTGTTCCCGCATTCGGAGGGTTCATGTTTGGCAGGTTTTGCATGGGCAAAATGGCGCGCGGCCAGCGCTTCGGCTATAATAGTGGGCTGAGAGGAGTTGTGGCGGGTTGGACGGCAAAGTATTGCACATCCTGGAATATCACAAAATCATCGAACGGCTCATGGAACAGGCCGCGACTTCGCTCGGCAGAGACCTGTGCGGCCGGCTTGAACCGAGCAGCGATCTCGAAGAAGTAAAGCTCAGGCTCCAGGCGACGGACGAGGCATCCGCCGCCGAGCGGCTGAAAGGAGCGCCTCCGTTCGGCGGCATCGCGGATGTCCGCGCCGCGCTCAAGCGGGCGAAAATCGGCGGCATGCTGAATCCGGCGGAACTGCTGGAGATCGCGTCGACGGCGCGCGGCGGCCGGCTGGTGAAACGCCATATCGCGCAGATTCACGAAGATCACCCGCTGCCGCTGCTTCACGGGCTGGCCGGGCAGCTGACCGAGCATCGCGCGCTCGAAGAGTCGATCGCCCGATGCATCGACGAGCAGGCTTATGTCGTCGACCAGGCCAGCCCGGAACTGGCGGCGATCCGCCGGGAACTCAGGGGCGGCGAAGCGCGGATCCGCGAGAAGCTCGAGCAGCTTGTCCGCTCGCCTTCCGTACAGAAAATGCTGCAGGACGCGATCATCACGATCCGCGGCGACCGGTTCGTCATCCCGGTGAAGCAGGAATACCGCGGACATTTCGGCGGCATCGTGCACGACCAGTCCGGTTCCGGAGCGACGCTGTTCATCGAGCCGGAGTCGATCGTGCAGATGAACAACAAGCTGCGCGAACTTAAGATGGCCGAGGAGCGGGAGATCGAACGCATCCTGCTGCGCCTGACGGCCGAAACGGCGGAGCACGCCGACGATCTGGCGGCGAATCTTGAGCTGCTCGGGCAGCTCGACTTTGCGTTCGCCAAGTCGCGGCTTGCGCGCGAGATGCGGGCGTCGCTGCCGCGGATGAACGACCGGGGCTTCCTCAAGCTGAAGCGCGGCCGCCATCCGCTGCTTCCGCCGGAATCCGTCGTGCCGCTGGATGTGGAACTTGGCAATTCCTATACGGCGATCATCATCACCGGGCCGAACACGGGCGGCAAGACGGTCACGCTCAAGACGATCGGCCTGCTCAGCCTGATGGCGATGTCCGGGCTGTTCGTGCCGGCGGACGACGGCAGCCAGCTCTGCGTATTCGACGCCATCTACGCCGACATCGGCGACGAACAGAGCATCGAGCAGAACCTGAGCACGTTCTCCGGCCACATGACGAACATCATCCGCATGCTGCGGGAGATGACGCCGAAGAGCCTCGTGCTGCTCGACGAGCTCGGCGCCGGCACCGATCCGGCGGAAGGCTCGGCGCTGGCGATCGCGATTCTGGAACATATCCACCGGCTTGGCTGCCGGATCGTCGCCACGACGCATTACAGCGAGCTGAAAGCGTATGCTTACAATCGCAAGGGCATCATCAATGCCAGCATGGAATTCGACGTCCAGACGCTCAGCCCGACTTACCGGCTGCTCGTCGGCGTGCCGGGCCGAAGCAACGCGTTCGCCATCGCCGAGCGGCTCGGCCTGCCGCGGTCGATCATCGAGCGTGCCCGCGGCGAAGTGAGCGAGGACGACCGGCGCGTCGAGGACATGATCGCGTCGCTCGAAGAAGACCGGCAGAGCGCGGAAGCGGAGCGTCAGACCGCGGAGTCGCTGCGCGCCGAGATGGAACGGCTGAAGGAGCGGCATGCCGCCGAACTGCGCAAGTTCGAGCAGCAGCGCGACCGGATGCTGGCGAAGGCGCAGGAAGAAGCGCGCGAAGCGGTGGCGAAGGCGCGCCGCGAAGCGGAAGCGATCATCGCGGACCTCAGGCGGATGGCGCTTGAGGAAGCGGCGTCGGTGAAAGAACACAAGCTGATCGAGGCGCGGCGCCGGCTGGACGAGGCGATGCCGGACCTCACGCCGAAGCCGTCGGCGCAGGGCGCTGCCCGGAAGCCGGTCCGGGTTGAACCGGGCGACGAAGTGACAGTGATCAGCCTGAACCAGAAGGGCGTCGTGCTGGAGACGGGCGAGACGGAAGCGCTCGTCCAGATCGGCATCCTGAAGATGAAAGTCGCCCTGTCCGATCTGGAGCGGATCAAGCAGCCGCCGCAGCCGAAACAGCCGCAGGCGGCGGCAAGCCTCAAGCGCACGAAGGGCGACCTGCGCATGGAACTGGATCTGCGCGGCAGCACGCTGGAGGACGCGATTCTGGAGGTCGACCGCTTCCTCGACGAAGCGTACCTTGCGAATCTCGGGCAGGTCACCATCATCCACGGCAAGGGAACGGGCGTGCTCCGTTCGGGCATCCGCGATTTCCTGCGCAGGCACCGCCTCGTCAAGTCGTTCCGCGACGGCGCGTACGGCGAGGGAGGAAACGGCGTCACCGTCGCCGAACTGAAATAGAAATCCAGGCGCCCTTCGGGCTGAAGAAGGGAGGATGATCCCCGATGGATCAAGCGTTGGACCGTTGGCTTGACAATGCGTATTTTGCTTCCATCGCCTTTTTTTCGGTCGCGATCCTGGCCCTGATCGTCTTCCTTTTCTGCTTTGAATTCGCGGTGCGGTACAAGACGTGGGACGAGATCAAGAACGGCAACCTGGCGGTGGCGATGGCGACGGGGGGCAAAATTTTCGGCATCTGCAACCTGTTCCGCTTCTCGATCCAGGCCGGCGATTCGCTGTACCAGTCGCTCGTATGGGCGGCTTTCGGCTTCGTGCTGCTGCTGGCCGCCTATTTTGTGTTCGAGTTTCTGACGCCCGTCTTTCGGATCGACGACGAGATCAAGCGGGACAATCGGGCGGTCGGATTTATCGCCATGATCATCTCGATTTCGCTGTCATACGTCATCGGCGCGACCGTGCTGTCCTGAGCGCGCCGGCGAGGAGGAGCAAGAGTGAAATATTTGTGGGGAACGCTGCTGGTCATCGCGGCAATTTTCATCATTCTGGGCGTGCTGTATTTGATGTAACTTAAGCCCGGCGGCTTGCGGCCGGCCGGAGCGCCAGGGAGGATATCGAATCAGATGGAGCAATCGACGGTATGTCCGTGGTGCCAGACGGAGATTACCTGGGACGAAGAGACCGGACCGGAGAACGTCTGCCCTTATTGTGAAAACGAACTCGGCGATTACCGGACGCTGAACGTTGAAATCGAACGCGATGACGATGCGGAAGACGGAAGCGGCGGAGACGGTGCGAAGAGCGCGCGCGCGGAAGGCGCGGCAATTCGCAGCCGGCTTTCGGACGACATGGACATGGACAGCTTCCGTCCGGTCAACCTGCGCCTGATCGCGCTGGAAGGGAAGCTCGAAGCGATCCTGAACGAGCAATTGGAAGTGCCGGAATGCCCGTCCTGCCGGGAATACATGATTGAAGCGGGCACGCAGACCGTGGGTGCGGCAGGCTGGGAGCCCGCCGTGCCTCCGGCGGTGAAGCGCGCGATTCTGCCTGCCCCGTTCCGGCTGGTCTGGTATATCTGTCCGAATTGCCATCACGCGCACAGCCGGCTCGCTCCGGACGACCGCGAGCGTCTGCTCGGCAATCTGGAAGGCGAAGATTGACGGCAAACCTCCATTGCCCTGCGTCAATGTCAGATTCTGCAAGACATGTCTCCCCGTCCATACGGGCAACTTAGGGGAGATTCAAGTCTTGCGGGAGGCTGGCGATGGCGCAGGGCAAAATCATGTCTGCAGGGAATATGGCGAAAGCTGCGCGCAAGCCGCATGCGTCGGCGGGATGGATGTCCGGCGGCGCAACGCGGACGCCATCCGCGGCGCTGGGCCGGCAGGCGGTTCTCCTGCTGGCGGTGCAGGGGATGTATGCGGCGGCGGGTGCGCTGTCCGGCACGTTCGTTCCGGTCTATCTGTGGAAGGCCAGCCAGTCGTTCGCGCTCATCGGCTGGTTCACCCTGGCGCAACATCTCGCATCCGGCTGCGCGTTCTGGCTTGCCGGCGCGTGGACCAAGCGGCATGACAAAATGATCGCCCTCAGGGCGGGACTCGTCTGCTCGGCACTCTTCTATCTGTCCGTCCTGCTGCTCGGAAATGCCGCCAGCCGGTGGGCGGCATGGCTCGGCGCATTGAACGGACTCGCCGTCGGCCTGTTCTGGCTCGCTTACAACGTCGTCTATTTCGAGATTACGGAGCCCGAAAGCCGCGACCGATTCAACGGTTGGGCCGGACTGCTCGGCTCGCTCGCCGGCATGACGGCTCCGTGGCTGTCGGGGACGTTCATCAGTCTGTCGGGCGGGATCAAAGGGTACCGGATCGTGTTCACGGTGTCGCTCGCAATGTTCGCGGCCGCGGCGGTGCTCAGTTTTTTTCTGAAGCGGAGGCGTTCAGACGGGACATTCGCGTGGTCCTACGGCACAAGCCAGCTGCGGCAGCGGGGCAATCCATGGAGATCCGCGGTGCCGGCGCTCGCCGCGCAGGGCCTCAGGGAAGGCGTGTACCTGTTTCTGCTCGGACTGCTTGTCTACTTCGCGACAGGGCGGGAGCAGAGCCTCGGCAACTACACCTTCTGGACGTCGCTGACGTCGCTCCTGTCGTTCTGGCTGGCCGGCCGGCTGCTTCGCCCGCGATTCCGCCGCGCGGCCATGCTGCTGGGCGCGGCAAGCGTATCCGGCATGACGGCCATTCTGCTGGCGGACGTCGGGTACACGGCGCTGCTTATCGCCGGCATCGGTACGGCACTGTTCATGCCGCTGTATGTCATTCCGATGACGTCCGCCGTATTCGATCTGATCGGCAAGACGGACGAAGGCGTGAAGCGGCGCGAGGAGCTGATCGTGCTGCGGGAGACCGGCCTGATCGCCGGCCGGGTGCTGGGCCTCGTCATCTATCTGTCCGTCGTCTCGCAAGTGCAGTCGACCGCCGCGCTCGCCTGGCTGCTGCTCGCGGTCGGCGCCGCTCCGCTGGCGGGCTGGCTGTTCATCCGCCGCAAACTGGCGGGCTGAGCGGCTATTCCCGCGTCGCGGATTGCCGCACAGCGGCAACGCGCGCGGCTTTTCCCGCACGGCGGACGCGCGTCCGTCTGCTGCCGGACAGACGGCCGAGTTCGCGCAGCACGTAGGCCCGCCGTCCGCGGATATAGCGCCGGATCAGCTGCGGTTCGTTCAGAAAGACGCGGTAATTGTACTTCCGCGTATCGTCCGTCCGGACGGCTGCCGCAATATTGTTTATCATCCGGCGGACGACGGGCATCAATTTCCGCTCGGTGAAAGCGCTGCCCAGCAGCCTCCCGAGCAGACGGAAATACTTCTCGCGGTATTCGCGGAATCCGAGCAGCTTGGCGGTCAGCGTGTTGTAGCCCGTAATCCGCACCTGGTTGACCGGGCAAATTTCCCCGTAGCAATTTCTTCCCCAGGTTCCCTCATAGTCCCACGGCAGAATGCGATACTTTCCGGAAGGCAAATGTTCATAGAGCGCGTAGTTTTGTTCGAACCCGTCATAGTTTCCGGTCAGGACGGCCCCCGCCAGCCATTTCAAGTATTGGTCGATGTCCAGCCGCCGGGCCAGCAAGCGCTTCAGCGCGATGCCATTGAGCCGGTTCAGATCCCGGACGAAGGCTTCCAGCCGCTGCTTCGCCGCCGTTCCGCCGGCCACGAGCTCGTAGCCTTCGAACAGCGAACGTTTGGGGCCCCCGTTCTGAGGGGAGTTCAATCCGAAATGGGCGCTGTCGTTCGCCGCATAGATGATGGAGCGATACCGGATTTTCCGTTCCCGGAAAAACGCGGGCACGACCGCCTCGATCTCCAGGTAGACGCCGAGCGGCCGTCCGTTGACATATAGGCGGCAGTGGGTGGTCTTCGGAGCCGGCAGGCCGATCAGATTGAAAAAATAGAACGACAGGGCGTTGCGGATCAGCGAAGGATCGTCGTATTCGGCGTTCCAGTGAAACGTATGGCCGTTCACGATGCGAAGCTCATAGGAAGGCTTCGGATATCCCCGCGTATGGCCGCCGCGGATTTTCAGCTTCGCGGCGATCCTGCCGTCGACGAGAACGTCCGCTTCGTGATCCTCCCACGGATCGCGGTGAATGGCTTCCCACAATTCGGGATCGACTTGGATGCGGCGGCTGGGCAAGGATGCGGATGACATGGACATCGGTCCTCCCGGCTTGCGATTTGCGGTCCGAAATGGTGAAAAGCCTATCGTCATTCGACGATAGGCTATCTTCATTGTTACGCTATGCTGCCGGGGCTGTCCCGGTCACTGCCGGTTATTGCCTGCGGTTCTTCGCGGTAATATACCAGCCGGGCGGCCAATATTGGCCTTCATACGGCCATTCTGCATTGCGATGTTCCCGCTGCCCGCGCGCGCGTTGCTCGCCGGCGCCTTGTTCGCCGGCGCCCTGTTCGCCGGTGCGCTGTCCGCGCGTGCGCTGTCCGGCGGTGCGCTGTCCGGCGGTGCGCTGCCCGCGCGTGCGCTGTCCCGCGGTGCGCTGTCCGGCGGTACGCTGCCCGCGCGTGCGCCCGCCCGCGGTGCGCTGTCCGGCGGTACGCTGCCCGGCGGTACGCTGCCCGGCGGTACGCTGCCCGCGCGTGCGCTGTCCGGCGGTGCGCTGCCCGGCGGTGCGCTGCCCGCGCGTCCGCCTTCCCGCGGTGCGGCCGGCTCCCTCATCAGCAGCGCCGGCCGCTTGATTCGCACCAGTGTGATGCCTGTCCGGCATGCAGATCCCTCCTCTTACTGCGATTTAATACAAGCTATGACCGCCCCTCGCCGGCCGGACTGGCCTTGAACACAATTTGACAGGAAATGGTCGTTAATCTAGTACCGGTTGTCAACGGGATACATAAGCTTGTATTACATTTCATCCTTCATGACGACAGGCATGGGACAAGGACAGGAGTGATGTCCGCACAAGTCGGGACAAGGGAGGGATGGCAGTCACGTTGCAGTCCGGCATCCATTCATTCACAAGTTTGAAAATGGAGGGATAGGAATGTTTTATCCGATGTTCCGTTACGGCGGGCAGCATATAAGCTACCTGTTGTCGTTCATCGGCAAGCCCGTCAAGATCAACCGGGGCGGTCCGGAATCGATGGTCGGACGGCTGATCGCCGTGCATGCCGATTACATCGTGCTTCTGACGAAAGACGGTATCGTCTATGTCAATGCGGCGCACATCAAGAGCATCACGGAAGGCAAGGTTGCGCAATCGATCGGCCGCACCAAAGGCGGGCATACCGGTTATATCATGGCGCACAGCTTCAATGACGTGCTCCGCCGGCTGACCAAGCATTTCGTGCAGATCAACCAGGGCGGACCGGAGAAAGTGACCGGCTTCATCGTGGAAGTCGGCCACGATACGCTGCTGCTTGTATCCGGCAAGGAAGTTATCCGCATTCCGCTGTTCCATATCCGGACCGTGAGCCTTGCGCAGCGGAACGGCAGCCAGAATGGCAGCAGCGACAAATCTCAGGACAGCCAGCAACGTTCGCAAGGCCAGCGTTCTAGCGGAAGCCAGGACCGCAATCAGCGTTCGCAAGGGCAACGGTCCGGCAGCGCTGCCGGCGGTTCCCAGGGCCGCAGGCAGGACGGCGGCAGCCGGGGCGGCCGTCAAGGCAGCGGCGGACGACAAGGCGGCAGCCGCGGCCATCAAGGCAATCGGGGCCATCAAGGCAGCCGCGGTGCCGGCGGTTCCGGCGGCCGCAAGAGATAACCGGAGCTGTCCGCATCGCCTTTGAACCTTAACAAGCCTTGGGCCGGCCCTTCAGCCGGCCCGCAAGGGGGGGAATCACATGTTCGTGGCTCTGCTCATCCTTCTGGCCGGCATTCCGCTGTATGCGCTGATGAGGCTGCCTGCGGACCACAGACCCGAACCGGCTGCTGCCGAGCTCCGGGCGGAGCGGTTAGAACTCGCCGTCCCGAGCGAGGCGCGCGAGCATGCATGAGGCCCAGGCGTTCGGCGCATATGTGATCTTCGCCGCAACCATCGCCCTTCTCATATGGCGGCCGAGAGGGCTCAACGAAGCGTATCCGGCAACAGGCGGCGCTCTGGCCTTGCTGCTGATCGGCATCGTCCGGCCGCAGGAGCTCGGCGAGGTGTTCGGGATTGTAAGCGGCGCCGTCGTAACCATTCTATGCACGATCGTCATGTCGATTGTGCTGGACAGTATCGGCTTTTTCCGGTGGTCGGCCTACAATGTCATCCGGTATGCGCGCGGCTCCGGTATAAGGCTTTACTGGGTCATCATGGCGTTATGCTTCCTGATGACCTTATTTTTTAACAACGACGGAAGCATCTTGATCACGACGCCCATCATCATTCAGGTCGCGAGGCTGCTCCGGCTCAAAATCCATCAGCAGATTCCCTATCTGATCGGCGGCGCGATGGTCGCAACCGCGGCCAGCGCACCGATCGGCGTCAGCAATCTCGCCAACCTGATCGCGCTCCGGATCGTCGGCCTCGATCTGAACACGTACGCCTGGCTGATGATTCCGCCGTCGATGGCCGGCATCGCGGTCATCGCCCTGCTGCTGCTCGCCATTCATTGGCGCGCCATTCCCCGGCGCATCGCCCGGCTGCCGGAGCGAAGGACATTCACGGATGATGCGGGTGAAGAAGGGTATATCATCGATTCGCAGACCGCTGCTGGCAGGTGGCTGCCCGAGTCGGCGCTTGAATCCGGAAAGACGCCGTTCCATCCGCTTCGCCGGGCTGACGCTTACGTGCCCGATTGGCGGCTCTTCCAGTTGTGCATCACGCTTGTCGTGCTGATCCGCGCGTCCTTCTTCGCCGGATCGGCAGCCGGCATTCCGATCGAGTGGATCGCGGCCGCCGGCGCAGTGTCGCTTATTTTTATACGCTGGAAGTGGACGGGCATCGGTCCTGCGGATCTGATCCGCAAAACGCCGTGGCATATTCTCGCGTTCGCGTTCGGTGTCTACGTCGTCGTTACGGGCATGCGGAACGCGGGTCTGACGGATTGGATCACCGCGCAGGTTGAACCGTACATTGCGGCCGGCGGTTTGATGTCGATCATGTGGACAGGCGGGCTGCTCACCGTCATGTCGAATCTGATCAACAATCTTCCGTCCGTCATGATCGGGACGATGGCGCTGACGGATATGGGACTGGATGGGCGTACGCTGCAGATCGCCTATCTGGCGAACATCATCGGCAGCGACGTCGGGGCGCTGCTTACGCCGCTCGGTACGCTGGCGGCGCTCATCTGGATGTTCATTCTGAAACAGCACGGCATCCGCGTCAGCTGGGGAGCCTACATCCGGACCGCGCTGCTGGTCATTCCGGCGGGGCTGTTCGTCAGCCTGGCGGCACTGTATCTCTGGACACAATGGACCGGATAGGAAGGAGGAATGCAACATGAGCCATCCGCTGATGGGCAAACCCGTCGATGTGGAACTGTCGGGCAGGGCGGTGCCGGTGCACGGCATGCTGATCGATACGGGACCCGATATTCTCGTCATCCGCAGCGAAAGCCGGTACTATTATGTTCCGCTCGTTCATGTGCAGCAGCTCAGACCGGGCGAATCGGAAGAAACGGATGACGCTTCCGGCGAACCGCCGTTCGAGCCGCAGTCCGAACCGATCTCGTACCGCAAGGTGCTGCTCAACGCGAAGGGCATGTTCTCGGAGCTGTTCATCACGGGGAGCCAGTCGATCCACGGGTATGTGACCAGCGTGATGAACGATTATTTCGTCTTCTATTCACCCGTCTATCATTCCGTTGTCATCTCGCTTGACCATCTGAAATATTTGGTGCCCTATCCGCCGCACTCGACGCCTTACGGCATGTCGCCGGAACAGTTCCCGCTCAAGCCTTCCCCCGTCTCGCTCTCGCGCACGTTCGAACAGCAGGTGCGCAAGCTGATCGGGGAATTCGTCGTACTCGATCTCGGCGAACATCCGCACAAGATCGGCGTGCTGAAAGGATTGGACGACGGGATGCTGGCCATCGCGAACGCGTCCGGCCAGACCACCTATATCCACTTCAACCATGTCAAGACGATCCATCTGCCATAATGTGCGGCAGGACAGGGCTGAATCATGATCGCTGTATGGCGGCGGGTTTGCGCAACTGCGCAGGCACCGCCATTTTGTATGGGCCACGGGCATGTTCTCGCAGCGGACGGTATTCCGCTGCGTTTTTTTTGTTTTACAGAACAAGCGGATCGGGTGTATGATATATCATTATTATCCGCTTGGGTGCGAGGAGGGTATGATATGGTCGAAGGATTGAAGCTGAAAATCCTCGAATTGCTGAAAGAAGACGCGCGAAGGTCGCCGGAGCTCATCGCGACGATGCTCGACGCCTCCGTGGAGGAAGTGAAGCGGGCGATCGACGAACTGGAGAAGGATCACGTGATCGTCAAATACGCGGCGGTCGTCAACTGGAGCAAAGTCGCGGATGACAAGGTGACGGCCCTGATCGAAGTACAGATCACGCCTGAGCGCGGCCGCGGCTTCGAAGGCATCGCCGAGCGGATCTACCAATATCCGGAAGTGAAATCGGTGTTCCTGATGTCGGGCGCCTACGATCTGCTGGTCGAAGTGGAAGGCAGGACGCTTCAGGAAGTCGCCTCCTTCGTATCGAACAAACTGTCGCCGATCGACGCCGTGCTTTCGACGAAGACGTTCTTCATTTTGAAAAAATATAAACAGGACGGCATCATCTTCGAAGAACGCGAAGGTGATCAGAGGCTTGTCATCTCGCCGTAAGGAGTGTCGCTTGTGATCAAGGACAAGGAGCAGACGACGGTCAGCCGGCCGGTCCGCCGCTCGATGGCGGATTATCTGTCGTCCGGCGTCCGCAGCATCAAGCCTTCGGGCATTCGAAAGTTTTTCGATCTCGTGCAAGGTCGCAAGGATGTCATTACGCTCGGCGTGGGCGAGCCGGACTTCGTCACGCCGTGGCACGTGCGCGAGGCGGCCGTTTACAGCCTGGAGAGGGGCAAGACGCAATACACATCCAACGCCGGCATGCCGGAGCTGCGCGAAGCGATCGCCGCCTATCTGGCGAACCGCTTCCATGTCAGCTATGATCCGGCGCGGGAAATTTTCGTGACCATCGGCGGCAGCGAAGCGATCGATCTGGCGCTTCGCGCGCTCATTGAACCGGGGGACGAAATTCTTATACCGGAACCGTGCTACATCTCGTATTCGCCGATCACGTCGCTGTCCGGCGGCGTGCCGGTCGGCGTCGAGACGCTGGCCGAAGACGCGTTCAAGCTGCGCGCCGACCGGCTGGAAGCCGCGATCACGCCGCGCACGAAGGTGCTCATTCTCTGCTACCCGAGCAATCCGACGGGCGGCATCATGACCTATGAGGACTGGCTGCCGATCGCGCGGATTGTGGAGAAATACGATCTGATCGTCATCGCGGACGAGATTTACGCCGAGCTGACCTACGGACCGCGTCATGTCAGTTTCGCATCGATGCCCGGCATGAAGGACCGGACGATTCTGGTCAGCGGCTTCTCGAAAGCGTTCGCGATGACCGGATGGCGGATGGGCTATGTCTGCGGCCATCCGGAGTTGATCGGCGCCATGCTGAAGATCCACCAATACACGGTCATGTGCGCGCCGATCATGGGGCAGATCGCGGCGCTCGAAGCGCTGACGAACGGCCTCGAAGAGATGGAGCGCATGGTCGAGTCGTACAATCAGCGGCGCAGGCTGGTCGTCAAGGGCTTTCGCGAAATCGGCCTCGACTGCCATGAGCCGCAGGGAGCGTTCTACGCGTTCCCGTCCATCCGATCGACGGGGCTCGATTCGAATACATTCGCCGAACGCCTGCTCATGGAAGCGCAGGTTGCCGTCGTGCCGGGCAATGTGTTCGGTCTCGGCGGCGAAGGGCATGTCCGCTGTTCGTACGCCACGTCCGTCGCGCAGCTTACGGAAGCGATCGAGCGAATCGGACGATTCGTCGAAAGACTGAAACAGGGTTGATCGCCCGGCCGCCGGATCGTTCCGATCCGGGAACGCGGCCGCAAGCCAATGAACGACCGGGCGACCGGAGGAAGGAGAGATAGCAGGGATGGCCGGCGGCTCAGGATATTCGAACGGTCACCAGGATCACAAGTTCAACGCCGGTCGGTTGACGAATCCCGCCGAAATGCTCGAAGACGAGATCTGCCGATTGCGGCAGCATATGGAGCGCACCTATCTGGAGGAAGATTCGCTCCGTTCGGAACGCGTGATTGAGGTCAGCCGCAAACTGGACAAAAAAATCAACGAGTACATGCGGTACAAACTGCGCTGCTGGAGCGGATAAGGCAGGCGCCCGTTGCCGCAGATCCGGAAGCCGGCGGAATCAGCCGGCTTCTTCCGTTTCGTTTTTGCCTGAAGCGGGATATGTGATATAGTGGAGCAAGATACGGAAGACATGCCATGGGACGGGAGATTGCATGAAGTGGTACACGCGCAAGGGCGATTCGGGCCGGACATCCATCATCGGCGGACGCGTCAGGAAAGATGATGTCCGGGTGGAAGCGTACGGGACGATCGACGAGTTGAACAGTTTCGTCGGCCTGGCGGAAGCCGCGCTTCGCCGCGAGGACCGTCTGGGCGATCTTGCGGATGAGCTGCTCCTGATCCAGCAGGAGCTGTTCGATTGCGGATCGGATCTTGCCTACGCGGACAAGCCGGAAGTCTTCAAGATGAGCATGGAGCCGGTGGAGCGCCTCGAGCGGCAGATCGACGCGCTTGACGGCGAGGCGCCTCCGCTCGCCCGGTTCATCCTCCCCGGCGGGTCGGAGGCGGCCGCGCTGCTGCACGTCTGCCGCACCGTCTGCCGGCGGGCGGAACGCCGCGCCGCAACGCTCGCCGCGGAGAAGCCGGTGAACGATGCGGTGCCGGCGTATCTGAACCGGCTGTCGGACTGGTTCTTCGTCGCGGCGCGCGCCGTCAATGCGCGGCTCGGCGTCCGCGATACGGAATACGCGCGCAGCGCGGACGTGTTCCGCCGGTCCGATCCGCCGGGTTCGGGGAAGTGAAATCCGGTGGATGATACGGTGTACAGCGATCCGATCGAACTGGTCGTGCAACCGGCGGACGACGGCCTTGCCGTTCGGACGGTGCTGCAGAAGCGGCTCGGCGTCTCGCGCAGGCTGCTCACGCGTCTCAAGCGGACGAAAGTGGGCCTGACGGTGAACGGCAGGCGCGCCTTCACATCCGACCGCGTGTCGGCGGGCGACCGGATCGCGCTGCGCATGGAAGCGGAAGCGGCGGACGATGTGCTTCCGCAGGAGATGCCGCTCTCCATTCTCCACGAAGATCCGCATCTGCTGGTACTGGACAAGCCCGCCGGGATCGTCGTGCATCCGACGAAAGGGCATTACGTGAACACGCTGGCGAACGGCGTCGTCCACCATTGGCTGAAACACGGGAAAGCGCACCGTTTCCGTCCGGTGCACCGGCTGGACAAGGATACATCCGGCGTGATCGCCGTCGCCAAGAACGCGTATGTTCATCAGCAGCTCGCGGAGCAGATGAAGCGCGGCCGGATCGGCAAGCGCTACATCGCCTATGTCCGCGGCGCGCCGTCGCCGGCGGACGGCACGATCGACGCGCCGATCGACCGCGACCCTGCAGCGCCGCATCTGCGGATCGTGACGCCGGACGGCTATCCGTCCGTCACGCATTACAGGACGGAAGCCGTTTACGGCGGCGGACGGGCCGCCAAGGTGAGCCTCACGCTCGAGACCGGCAGGACGCATCAGATCCGCGTCCATATGCGGCACATCGGCTGTCCGCTCATCGCGGACGAGCTGTACGGCGGCCATGGAGCCGGCGATCCGGACTGGCTGGCGGCCGCCGTCAAGTCGGCGGGACGCCAGGCGCTGCACGCCGCCGAGCTGGAGCTGACGCATCCGATGACCGGCGAGCGGATGATTTTCGCATCGCCGCTGCCCGACGATTTGCTCCGTCTGGAGCGGTTGCTCAAGTCGCTGGATGATCGCGAATCGTGAACTTTTTTGCATGGGTGGGAATTGCCGTGGGGAATACGTTGAAGGTCTACTATTATCCGAAATGCGGGAGCTGCCGCAGCGCGCTGAAATTTCTGCAGGCGAAGGGCCATGAGCTCAAGCTGCAGGATCTGTTCGGGCAGCCGCCGACCGAAGAAGAGATCCGGGATTGGCTGCGCATCAGCGGACTGGGAATCCGCGCGTTCTTCAATACGTCGGGAGAAGTCTATCGCGAGATGAAATTGAAAGACAAGCTTCCGGAGATGAGCGAGGACGAGCAAATCCGGCTGCTCGCGTCGAACGGCCGCCTGGTGAAGCGGCCCGTCGTGACGGACGGACGGAAGCTGACCGTCGGGTGGAAGGAAGACGTGTTCGAGGAGACGTGGGGTTGAAAATGGAATGGACCGGGCTTCTAGCGCCGATCCATTTCATCCGGTATGCCTTGGTCACCCGGATAATCGCGGTCCTGCCGTTCGTGCAGCGTCCGGTTCTCGTAGTCGAATCGGTTCGGATGGCGCTGATCGATCCGGTACGGTTCGCTTTTGCCGAGCGTCTCGGTCAGAAGCGGCGAGCCGTAGGCTCCTTCGGGAAATTCCTCGCTTGTCAGGTCGTTGCGCTGCGATTCCACGACGGCAAGATCGGTATGCTCGCTGCGTTTTTCCGGTTTGAAGCCTTCCTTGCTCATGGCGGATGCCTCCCGGAGATGGTATCGTCTGCCGCCTTCAGTATGACCCGGGTCAGTCCGACATATGCGCCGGCCCGATCACGAGGTGCAGGAAGGCCTCGAGTTCCGCCGCTTCCTCTTCCGTCAGCCGGAACGTCTCTTCCAGATAGCCCTCTTCTTCCAGATCGTCCGCTCCGATGATGGCCGTGATCCCCTTCTGCAGGTCGGTCACCAGTTTCTTGCCGTAGAACCGGTTCGTTTTTGTAATGGCCAGGTCGAAACGGTTGAGATTCGGCGTAATGAACGTCACGAACCGCGTCGACGTCTCTTCGGTCGAATCCGAGACGAAATCATAGTTCGGAAGCACCGCTGTCCCCTCCTGTCGCAATGCATATCGTCTATTATACCTTACGGGGACGGCAGCGGAAACGGACGAACGGGGTCGGGTGTGACATCTTGTCACTCCAGGCACAATCTGGTATAGTGAAGACAATCGGATAACCGGTCAGGAGGAAGCACCTCGCATCATGCGAGGTGCTTTTTGTGTTGTTCTCGGGGTTCCGGCCGGCCGTTCCGAACATAATACGGAGGTGCATGGTCATGCAGCTTGTTTTTCTGAACACGCTGGAGAAACAGTCCGATGAAGGGCGGGTCGTCACGGCGCAGGTGTCGATCGGCGAATCGCAGGGGACATGGTCCGTCGTCTGGACGGAGCCCGGCGGCGGGTCGGTCCGGACGGACATCTGGTACGAAGGCTCGTCATGGGAGGAAATGATCTCGACGTTCCGGCACGGCATCGCCGTCAAGCTCGGGGAAGGGTATGAGCCGGTGCTGGACGGCATGCTCGAGGACCGCAGGCCGTCGGCGGGAAGCTACATTTCGATGCTGCAATGCTACGGCGAACTGCATTGCCGGGAGGATCTGTATGGCGCGCTGCGGGAATGGCGCCGTACAAGAGCCGCAGCCGAACGGAAAGCGCCGTATGCGATCGCGCGGAACAATCTGCTCATGATGATCAGCGCGTTCGTGCCGCAGACGGAAGAAGAGCTGCGCTCCATTCCCGGCTGGGGCGAAGCCAAATCGGCCGCGTACGCCGAGGATGTGCTGACCATCACGCGCGGGTTCGAGCGGCGGACGACGTTCCCGCTGACCTGGGTGCAGGAAGTGCTCGATCCGAAAGCATATATGAAATGGCTGTACAAACAGAAAGAATTGAAATACAAGACGGAGATGGAGCGCCACCGCACGACGCGTTCGATTCTGCAGGCCGTGCAGGATGGCATGGGACTTGACGAACTGGCGCAGATGCTCGACATGGACCGGCGGCGGCTGGTGGAGCGGATCGAACAACTCGATCGCGCGGGTTACGACATGGGGCCGCTGCTCGACCGGGAGATCAGCCGGCTTCCGGAGGAAGAGCAGGCGCGAATCCAGGAAGCGATCCGGACGGTCGGCGACAAGTATCTGAAGCCGATTCTGCAGCAGGTTTATTCGGAAGCCGACCTGGAGGGCAAGCCGCTCGATTCGATCTACGAGAAGCTGCGTCTGATGCGGATGCGGCTGCGCAAGGACCAGACGCGCGAAGCGATGTGACTTAAAGGGGGATTGCGGCGGACAATAGGACGCCCAAGGCGCATGCCGCCTGGAGAGCGGTACCGCCTTGGGCGTCCTTCGCCGTTCAGTCTGTCAGCCATTGAGCGAATCGTCGGGGCGTGCGCCGCGGCCGTCCGGCCATATCGGGTCCGCGAAACGGATTTCGGCCGTGCCGCACGGAAGGCCTGTCTCGTAGGACCGGTTGCCGATCATTTCGGCCGTCCGCGCGCGCCATTCCGCGATGCGGGCGGGATCGCGGCCGCCATCATCCGCCCGCGCCTCGAGGCGCAGCCACTCCAGCACCGCGCGCATGATCGCGATGCTCTCCTCCATGGCGCGCTCCCACAAATGATCGAACGTGTCGGCATGGCGGGTCGATCCGTCCGTCGGATCGAGCCACGGTCTGCCCGCTTCGTTCAGCACATCGAGTTCCGGAACCCGGCGCTTGTAAACAAGCGGTTCGATTTTGCCGAACGTGAGGATGCGCCGGATGCCCGTCGGATCATGGAACAGCCGCTGCGCGCCGATCATGTCGCGATAGGACCGGTTCCAGTCTTCCCGGCGGATGCCGCCGGCCAGATCCGGGTAGTACCGTGCGGCGATCCGTACGAAGGCGTCGACGACCGCGTCGGGCAGCGCGCCGCCCGCATCCAGTTCGCGCCATACCGGCGTGCGCCACGTCTCGATGCCGAGTTTCCGGCGGACGACGAGCGTGTCCATCATCACTTCGAACCGTTGATGGTCCCATTTGCGGAAGCCGGAACGGCTGAATACGTATGGGTGCATGTTCCGGTCCAGCGTATGATGCAGCACGAACCCGAGCGCGTAGACGACAGCGTCGTCCGGATTGCCGCGTTCGGCGGACCTCCCGGACACGCCGTCCAGCAGTTCCATCAGGACGGGGCCGCAATGCCGGCTGTGCATGGCGCTCCCGAGCCGGTTCATCGCATCCCCGCGTTTCCAAGGCAAATAGTTGTGGTAGAACAGAAAATCCGGTCCCTGACACCCCATTTGAAACAGATTGCGCTTCCTCGTATCTCCGATCATGTTCCGTTCGCCGATCCGCTCCAGCACTTCCCGGCCGAACAGCAGATGCGTCCAGATGTTGGGCATGCCGTCCCTCCTTCGCTGCGGCCGATCTGCAGCACGTCCCTTCGTGATCCGTCCTCCGATCGTCCTTGTACGCATCGTACCATGAATCCGGTGCCGTGTGGAGACATATGCGGGCGCAGGGTCTTGCCTCGGCTGCCGCACATCGCGGAGCTTTTTGCCAATCGGGCGCGGTTGCAGTACACTGTTCGCAGGAGGCGACCGATATGCTGAAAGACAAAATTGTCTGGATTACCGGCGCGGGCAGCGGCATCGGCGCCGAGACGGCGAAGCAGCTCGCAAGCCGGGGCGCGGTGCCGATATTGACCGGCCGGAATGAAGAGCGGCTGCGCAGGACGGCCGCGGAGATCGGCGCGGGATGCGGCGTCTACCGGCTGGATGTGACGGACAACGGACAGGTGCAGGACGTGGCGCGGCGGATCCAGGCGGATTTCGGCCCCGTCGACGTGCTGGTCAACAACGCCGGATTCGGCATTTTCGAAATGTTCCGGGATGCGCCGCTCGATCATATTGAATCGATGATGGATACGAATTACATGGGCATGGTCCGCTGCACGAAGGCGGTGCTGCCGTCATTCCTCGCGCGGCGGGAGGGACATATCGTCAACATCGCGTCCATCGCGGGCAAATTCGCCACGCCGAAATCGACCGGCTACACCGCCTCGAAACATGCGGTGCTCGGGTTCACGAACGCGCTCAGGCTGGAGCTCAGGGGGACCGGAATCGCCGTGTCGGCGGTCAACCCCGGTCCGATCGACACGCCGTTCTTCGAGATCGCCGATCCGGACGGCCATTATGTGCGCAATGTGCGCCGGTTCATGTTGAAGCCGGAGAAGGTGGCGGCGAAGATCGTGAAGGTGATCGAGACGCGCAAGGCGGAGGTCGATCTGCCGCTGGCTGCGGCGTTCGGGGTCAAACTGTACCACATGTTTCCGCGAATCGGTGACAAGATCGCCGGCACATGGCTGAACCGCAAATAGCAACGGAACGGAAATTGACGGGAGGAACATCATGGAGAAGGAATGGACATCGCTCGGCGTGAGGCCGTCGCTGGCCGGACGGCTTAAGGAAGCCGGACTGACCGAACCGGCGCCGGTGCAGGCGGCGGCAATTCCGGTCATGCTGGAAGGCCGCGACGTCTGCGTCCGGTCGCATACGGGCAGCGGCAAGACGCTGGCCTATCTGCTGCCGGCGCTGCAGCGGATCGAGACGGACAAGCCGGAACTGCAGGCGCTCGTCATGGCGCCGACGCAGGAACTGGCGATGCAGATCGTGCGCGAGGCCGAACGTTTCGGCGGCCCGGAAGGCGTGCGCGTGCAGCAGTTGATCGGCGGCGCGTCGGTGAGCCGCCAGATCGACGGGCTGAAGCGCAAGCCGCATCTCGCCGTCGGGACGCCGGGCAGGCTGCATGAACTGCTCAAGATGCGCAAGCTCAAGCTGCACGGGACGAAGCTGGTCGTGCTGGATGAGGCGGACCAGATGTTCGCGCTCGGCTCGACGAAGGAGCTGGAGGCGGTGCTGGACGCCGTGCCCGGGGACCGGCAGCTCGCGTTCTTCTCGGCCACGCTGCCGCCGGAGACGTCGGCGCTGGCGGAGCGGCTGATGCGGGAGCCCGTCCGGATCGATCCGGCTCCGGAGAGCCGCCTGCCCGGTTCGATCCGGCACTATGCGGTGCGTGCGGAACGGCGCGCCCAATTCGATACGGCGAAGCGGCTGCTGCATGCGCTGCGCCCGTCATCGGCGCTGATCTTCTTCGATCAGACGGACCAGATCGCGCATTGGGAGGCGCGGCTGCGGTATGAAGGGTTTGCGGCCGGCGCATTGTACGGCGACGCGGACAAGCTGACCCGGTCACAGACGCTCGACCGGCTGCGGGACGGCCGGCTGCGCATCGTGCTGACAACGGATGTCGCGGCCCGGGGCATTGACATCCCGGAACTTGAGCTCGTCGTCAGCCTCGGCGTGCCGACGGATGCCGAGCGTTACATCCACCGCGCCGGGCGAACCGGCCGCATGGGCCGGGAAGGGACGGTCGTCTCGCTGGTCGATCCCCGCGATTGGCCCCGGGTCGGGAAGCTGATGCGCAAGCTCGGCATCGCGATCGAGGAGCGCGAGCTGTACGGCGGACAATTGATCGATCCGTCCGAGCGGAAGCGCGATGCGCATTCCCGACCGGCCGCAGGCAAACCCGCCGCGCGGCGGGCGGAGATGCAGCCGGTCAAGCCGGCCGAAGAGGCGGGAGAGAAGGGAGCGGGCGCAGAAGCGGCGAATGCGGCGGCCCGGCACCGTGCGGCGGTTTCCCGTCCGGAATCCCGCGCCGGCAAAGGCAAGTCAAGCCGGCGCGAACGCGAACCCGACCGGAAGAACAAAGGGGCTCCGCGGTGGCTGAAGGCGAAATGGGAGAGCGAGCGGCAATCGACGAAATGACATGATTTTCGCCCTCCCCCCTGAAAAGCTCGAATGGTTCCGAATGTTGTACACGAACGACCCGGCGCGCTGGTCGGATGATACACACCATTCGATCAGGGAGGAGGATGCAGCAGCGATGCATAGCTCTGCATGGAGAAAAACCGTAATTTCGGCTCTGGCCGTCATGACATTATTCGGAGGTGCCGCTTCGGCTTTTGCGGACGGCAAAGGCAAGGGGCATGACAAAGACAACAAGGGACACAACGGCCATTCGCACGAAAAGAAGCCGTCGGATCGCAAAACTTCGAACGAGATCGTCATCCGGCTGCAGTTCAAAGACGAGCAGGAGATGAAATGGGCACTGGTTCCGATCATGCGTCTGGCTTCGAAAGGCGTCTTCACCGGCTACGAAGACGGCACGTTCAAGCCGCATCAGACGGTCTCTCGCATCGAGGCGCTGACGGCCGCCGTCCGGATGATGGGGCTGCGCGAACAGGCCGAGTCTGAAGAAGAAATGCGCACGGAGCTGCATTTCAAGGACGCGAACAAGATCGTCAAGCAGTATCCGTGGGCTGTCGGATATGTGGCGGTCGCGGTGGAGAACGGGCTGTTCTCCGAAACGGAAGACAAGGTCCATCCCGACAAACCGGCCGACCGGCTGTGGGCGACCATGCTGCTGGTCAAGGCGCTCGGTCTGGAAGATGAAGCGCAGGCCAAGCATAATGCCTCGCTGCCGTTCCGCGATGCGAAGGACATTCCGGCAGGCGCAGTCGGCTATGTGGCCGTCGCCATTGAGAAAGGGTTGATCACCGGCTACCAGGACCGCACGTTCAAGCCGAACCGGCCGGTTACGCGGGCCGAACTCGCGGCGCTGCTTGACCGCACGGACAGCCAGATTCCGGATGAGCGGACGGTTTCCGGCGTGGTGAAGGCGGCGACGAACGGCGCCATCGTTGTCACCAAGTCGGACAATACCGATGTCGTGCTGCCGGTCGCTGCCAATGCGTTCATTTTCCGCGGCGGCGCGAAGGTTGATGCTTCCGCCCTGAGAGCGGGCGACAAGGTGTTTGTTCTCACTTACAACGGCGAGGCGGTGTTCATTGAAGTGACGCAGCCCGCTTCACATTCGAACGCGTTCACGGATGCCGGTATCCTGAATTCGGTCACCTTGAACGCGGAAGGCCGGCTGTCGACGATTTCGCTGACGAAGAATACCGACAGCGGCACGCTTGCCGTCATTTACAACGTGGCGAAGGACGTCCAGATTGTCGGTGACGCTTCGCAGCTTACTGCCGGACGTTACATCGAAGTATCCGGCGCGGATTCGACGGTGACGAAGATTACAATCAAAGCTTGAGAAAGCTCTCGAGCTGATGGAGTGAACAAGGGGCTGCCCGTCTGCCGTCCGCCCGCCGCGGACGAAGAAGGTGCAGCCCCTTTTGCCGCGGATCATGCATGGCATGCGGAAGCTTGCGCTTCCATTTTTTGAACCGGATGAACCAAGTCCGGTATAATGTAGGAGACATGGCAGGTGATCATATGGAGCCGCTTGTCGAGGTTAAGGAGCTGTCGGGCGGTTACAGTCCTCGTCGGCCCGTGCTGCACGGTTTGACCTTCACGGTCGCGCCGGGTGAGATCGTCGGGCTGATCGGACTCAATGGCGCCGGCAAGAGCACGACGATCCGCCATCTGCTCGGGTTGATGGAGCCGTTCGAGGGGACGGTCCGGATCGGCGGCGTCACGCTGGAGGAAGATGCGGAACGGTATCGCCGGTCTTTCGCCTATGTGCCGGAGACGCCGCTGCTGTTCGACGAACTGACGGTGCAGGAACACTTGCGGCTGACGGCGATGGCCTATGACATCGATGAATCGACATATGTCGAACGGGCGGAGCGGCTGCTCGGCGAGTTTCGCATGGCGGACAAGCGTTCCGCTTTTGCGGCGCATTTGTCCAAAGGCATGAAGCAGAAAGTGATGATCATGAATGCGCTGCTCGCCGCGCCGCCGCTCTATATCATTGACGAGCCGTTCCTCGGGCTCGATCCGCTCGCCATGCGGTCGCTGCTCGAACGGCTGAACGAGGAGAAACGCTCCGGCTCCGCCATCCTGATGAGCTCCCACATCCTGTCGACGCTCGAAGCGTACTGCGACCGCTATCTGCTGCTTCACGACGGGCGGCTGCTCGCTTCGGGCACGCTTGAAACCTTAAGGGAAATGGCCGGAATGCCCGGCGCGTCGCTCGAACGGTTGTTTTTCCGGTTCATCGCCCCGGAAAGGAATGCGTATGGAAGCTGATTTGGAGGCGCTGCGCCGCAAGCGGGCGGAAGCATGGCGCAAGGCCGTGACTCCCTATGTCCGCGACATGGCGCGGAGCGGGTTTCCCTCGGTCGCGGTGCTGGCTGCGCTTGCGGCCTTGAGCGGCTATACGGCGTTTCTGGAAAATGTCCCGCCGGGTTTCCCGATAGCCGCCGTCGGAGCGGCGCTCATGACGCTGCTGCTCGTCCGGTCGCCGCTGCGCACCCATCTGCGGCCGGCGGACGCCGTCTTCCTGATGCCGCGCGAGCATGAGATGGAGCGGTACATGAAGGCCGCCAGGCGGAGCGGGTACCTCTCCGGCAGCGCGCTGACGCTCGCCGTCTGGCTGCTCTACGCGCCGCTCTACGGTCAGAGCGGCGCACCGACGGGGGCGGCTGCGCTCGTCCCTGCGCTGCTCGTCCTGAAGGCGGCGAATGACGCCGGCGCCTGGCAGGAGCGCCGCATGGCCCGCGAGACTGCGCGGCGGCTGTGCCGGCTGCTTCGCACGGCGCTGACGCTGGCGGCGGTCTGCGCGCTGCTTACGAAGCCGCTCATTGCCGCGCTCGGCTTTGCGGCCGCGGCCGCCGCGCTTCAGGCTGCCGTCTGCTGGCTGCCGGCCAGGCACCGGTTCCCGTGGCAGCGGCTGTTCGATGAAGAAGCGCGGACGCGGCGGCGATACGAGCGGTTTTTCCGCTCGTTCACCGATCTGCCGTCGGAGGCGGAAGCGCCGGCCCGGCGGCCGTATGCGGCCTGGATCGCCGGTTATATTCGGCACAGCCGGGTAAATACATACTTGATGCTTTATACGTTGACGCTCGTTCGCACCGACATCGGCGGCATGTTGATCCGGCTGACCGCCGTCGGCGCGCTGGCCGGCGCGGTCACCGGCGCAAGCGGAGCCCTGGCGGGCTGGGCGGGGGCGCTTGTCTCCTGGCTGTTCGCGCTGGCGGCCGGGGTGCAGGCGGGAACGGTGCGCCATGCGCACCGGCATGCGGTGTGGCGGCACCTGTACCCGCTCCCCGAGGCCGGGCGCAGGCGCGCCGCCGTGCGCGTCGCAGCGGCCGCGCACTTCGCCGGCGCCGTGCCGCTCGGCCTCGCCGCCGGGCTGTCTGCGGCGCTTGACGGCCGGTACGCGCCGGCCCTGGCGGCGCTGGCCGGCTGCCTGGCGCTCGTGCCGGCGACGGCGTTCCGTCTGCGCCGGAAAATGGAGCGGGAGGCGGCGGAGTAGACGCGCGGCCCGGCCCGTCCGGGGCCGGGCGCAATGTTCCGTTAACGGGGCCAGCCGCCGCGCGCGGGAAGTCGGCAAGAAATGCCGTTATAAGGGGAAGCGGGCCAAATAACGGCACGAAACGCCGTTATTGAACCCGGCGAAGGGGCAAACTGGCGATTGACGGCGCCAGATGCCGTTCATCACCGCGCCGGCCGGATCACCGTCAACGAACATATCCAGAAACATGGCAAGGAGGCGTTCACATGCGCGATCCGCGAGTGGAACAGTTGGCCAAGGTGCTCGTCGGCCATTCGATCAAGGCGAAGCCCGGCGAGAAGGTGCTGATCATCGGTGCCGCCGAGACGGCGCCGCTGATCAAGGAGACGTACCGCCAGGTGCTGCGGGCGGGGGCCCATCCGATTCTGCAGGTGGGCCTTGCGGAGCTGGACAAAATCTTCTTCGACGAAGCAAGCGACGCGCAGCTTCAGGACATCGAAGTGATGGAATGGCTGTATCATCGGGCGGACGCCGTCATCCGCATTCTCGGCGGCGCCAACAACAAGGAGCTGACCGGCGTCGACCCGCAGAAACTGACCGCCCGCCGGCGCGCGACGGCGAAGCTGTCCGAATATTTGATGAAAGGCGGCGCGCGCTGGGTGTTGACGATGTTCCCGACGCAGGCGCAGGCGCAGGACGCCGAAATGTCGCTGGAGGAATACGAAGACTTCGTCTTCTCGGCGACCAACGTCGACTATGCGGAAATGGAGCGCTCGATGAAACAGGCGGCCGAGCGGTTCGACCGCGCGAGCAAAGTGCGGATCGTCGGCAAGGAGACGGATCTGACCGTCGACATCGCGGGCCGCAAAGGCATCGTCTGCGCCGGGGAGCACAATGTGCCGGACGGCGAAATCTTCTATTCGCCGAACCATCTGCTCACCGAAGGCCATATTTACTATGATTGGCCGACCGTCTACAACGGCCGCGAGATCAGCGGCATCCGGCTCGTGTTCGAGAAGGGCCGCGTGACCCGGGCGTCCGCCGAGAAAGGCGAGGACGCGCTGCTGGCTGCGCTCGACACGGACGAAGGGGCGCGCTACCTCGGCGAGCTCGGCATCGGCATGAACTTCGGCATTACGCGTCCGACGAAGGACATCCTGTTCGACGAGAAAATCGGCGGCTCCGTCCATCTCGCGCTCGGCCGCGCCTACGAGGAAGCGGGCGGCGGCAACCAATCCGCCATCCACTGGGACATGGTGAAAAACCTGAAAGACGGCGGCGAGATCTACCTCGACGGCGAATTGGTGCAGAAGGACGGCAAGTGGCTGTTCTGATCCCCCCATCCGGCAAACATGAAACCCGCGGTGAGCGGAGCTTGCAACGAATGCAATGCGCCGTCCCGCGGGTTTTTGCGTTTACGTAATGAAGTTTCAAGCCCGGCCTTCCTTGACGTCGAGCACGGCCCGATGAATCGTGTCAAACAACTCCTCAATATGCTCTTCTTCGATGCACGAGAACGCGACGCGCAGATCCGTCTCGCCCAGCGCGATCGTGCCGACGCCATAGGCGTCGAGCAGCCGCTTCCGCACCTGCTCGGCGGAAACGCCGTTCAGCTTCAGGCACATGAAGTATCCGGAGTTGAACGGGTAATAGTCCCACGCGCCCGCGTACCGGCCGCTGTCGAGCAGCTCTTTCACGCGGTTTGCGCGCCCCTTCATGATGTTGTACTTCTCGAGCTTCTGCGTGTCGAACTCCGGCGACTGCAGCGCGCGCAGCACGAACGTCTGCGAAGGATGCGGACCGCTCGAAATCGTGGCGCGGATGATGCCGAGCGTCTTCTGCTCCAGGGCGTCGAGCAGCGCTTCGGACTCCGACGCGAACGTAATGAATCCGACACGGAAGCCCCAGACATATTCTTCCTTCGTGGCTCCGTCGACTTTCACGGGCAGGACGCGGGGGTGCAGACCGGCCAGCTTGCCGAACAGCGATTCGTGCAGCGAATCCTCGAAGAACAAGGCGAAATAGGCGTCGTCCGTCACGGCCACGACGTTTACGCCGGCTTCGGCCGCGTCCCGGATGGCGGCGACGATCTCGTCCCCCTCTTCGCGGGTCGGCGTGTATCCCGTCGGATTGTTCGGGAAGTTCAGGATGACGATCGCCTTGCCGCTGCGGTTCCTGCAGGACAGAAGCGCGTCGCGCAGCCCGGCGCTGTTGAACTTGTTCCGCTCGTCGTACAGCGGATAATGCACAATCTCGGCGCCGCGGCGGATGCCGAAGGTCAGCTCGTAGTTCTCCCAATTTTTATCGGGGATGATCACCGCGTCGCCCGGGCCGGCGAACAGGTCGGCGACGATGCTGAGGCCGTGCGTGAGCGCGTTCGTCGCGATCGGCAGGCCGAACGACTTGCCCGCGAGCGACGGATTGTCCTTCAGCATCTTCTCGCGCCATGCCTTGCGCAGGTCGGGTTTGCCGGCCGGCGGGGCATAGTCGTACAGATCCTTCGGTTCATATTCGGAGAGCGTCCGCTGGATGACGTCGAGGTGCATCGGCACCCCCTTCTCCAGCGCGATGCCGATCGTCGCGTTGAAGCGGTTCGCCTTCGCGCGCGCCTCTGCAGACTGGCTCAGAATCCCTACTTTCGGAAAATAGATCGCCCGTCCCAAATCCGACAACATGGCATAAACGTGGGCGTTCTCGCGTTCAATCGTCTCATTCAGTTGTCTGGCTTGCGGATTCATGGTCAATCGTTCCTCGCATCCTTTCCGTAGAAGCTGTCGTCCGGGCAGCCGGACAACGTCCGATGCCGAATATTATAACATCCCGGATGCCCGAAACGCCATGAATTTCCGAACAATGGCCCGCGGTTTTCCCCGGACCGGTTGTGTTGCGCGCCGTTTTGCGGCTGATGTATGATGGGTTCAGAACGATGCGGACATGAAATGAGGTGGCCACATGCTGAAACTGTCACCGAATTCGCTTGTGCTGCTGCCGGCGCTGGCCAAAATCAGCTGTGAGCCGAACTGGCGCTGGCAGAAACGGGAGAAGCCGATGCCCAATTACGATCTGTTCTACGTCTGGAGCGGCCAGGGATGGCTGGAACTGAACGACAAGACGTACGAGATCGGCAAGGGCAGCTGCTTCCTGTTCCGTCCGGGCGATCACCCGACCGCGACGCACAATCCGCAGAAGCCGCTCGTGCTGACCTATATCCATTTCGATGTAACGGAACCGGTCGAGATCATTCCGAAATCGTACCGGGTGCTTCAGGAGACGGTCGAGTTCGAACATCTGCTGTCCCGGTATGTACGCATGTTCCTCATCAAGACTTACGCTGCCGAGGAAGAAGCGCGGCTCATCCTCAAATTGCTGCTTATCCATCTGCTGCGCGAGGACTACGGCCAGCCGCCCGAGAAAAAAGCAAGCAATCATCTGACCGAGACGATTCACGAGATCGCGAACTACATCCGCCAGCATCCGGGCATGCAGCACCGCGTCGAGGATCTCGCGAGACGCGCCAACCTGTCGCCGCGCTATTTCGCGATCAAGTTCAAGGAGCTCACCGGCATGTCGGTGCAGCAGTTCCTGATCCGCTCCCGGATCGAACGCGCGCAGCATCTTCTGATGCACACCGGGATGAATGTGACGGAAGTGGCGGATGCGCTCGGGTATCGGGACATCTTTTTCTTCAGCAGGCAGTTCAAACAATATACGGGCAAGAGTCCGTCGGAAGTCCGGTAACGTAAGCCGTCCGCCGCAATCCCGCAGGCAGGCGGCTTTATTGTTGCGGCGCGCCCGGGCGGTACCGCTCCATCAGACCGGCTGTCTCCCGATCGAGCGGAAGTCCGCGCTCCAACAGTCCGGCGGTAACCGCCGAACGTGCCTTGTCCGACAAGTTCTGGCCGAATTTGAACTTGGCGGTGATGGAACTCGGCACGAGTTTCAGGACGGCGACGCTTTTCAGCCGCGGTGCGTAGCGCGGATCGTCCGGACGGATCGGTTCATAACCGCCTTCCGGCTGCAGTTTCTTCATCATCGCTTCGAGGGCCATGGCTTTCTCCGCAATGTCCTCGACGATTTCGATGCGGCCCGCGATCAGCACCGATTTGAAATAGGCCGACGCCGGACAGGCCATGACCGGATCGGTAAAATAGGACGGAATGATCGCATACTCCCTGGCGACGGCGAAGGCCGCGTGCGGATTGCTGCGGATCGCGTCCATTTTGTCTCCGGCCCGGCTTCCGTGGAAGTAGACCGCACCGTCCGCATACACGAAATTGAGCGGCGTGATGCTCGGCCGTCCGTCCGGGCGGACCGCCGACAGAAAGCCGAAGCTCGATTCCTCCAGAAACTGCTCGATTTCCCGTTGATCCGTCATTTCAAATTCCCGTCTTCTCATTCCGGAATCCCCCTTTCATGTGAAATCGATCATAAACTGACGATTGACAGAACAAAAGTGCCATTTCATAGTGAGAAGAACAGGTCCATTTTCAAAGGGTGTCGGGGGGAAACGAAATGAGCGGTTTCGAGATCGCGGTCAAACCGCTGTATTTGAGGTTTTTGCAGGAAGGATACGGCAAACGCGATGCCCTCTACGAGGCGATCCGCGCCGCGATGCTGGCGGGGGCGGTGCCGGAAGGCGCGCGTCTGCCGGCCACCCGGCTGCTCGCCGCTTCGTTTGACGTTTCCCGGGGAGTGGCAGCGGCCGCTTACGACATGCTGCATGCGGAAGGCTATGTGCGGACCGCCGTCGGTTCGGGAACGTATGCGGCGTACCGCGCCCCGGTCGGCGGCCTGATCAAGGAGACGGCGGATCCGGTTCATCCGGCGGGCACGGAGAACGCGCGGACGGGCAAGGTGCAGCTGTCCTCGCTTGGCAGGCGGGTCGTTGCCGCGGGCAGGCGCATGGAGCTTTCCCTGAATGACCGGGTGCCGTATGATCTGCGGATCGGACAGCCGGTGATTGCGGATTTTCCGTATGATGATTGGAAGCGGGCCGTCTATGCGGAGATTCGCCGTTTTCCGGGAAGGCTGCAGGAAGACGCTTTTCGGGCCGAAGGCCATGAACCGCTGCGCAGCGCGATTGTCCGCCATCTGGTGACAACGAAGGGCATAAGGGCCAATCCGGAACAGGTCGTCGTGACGAACGGATCGATGCAGGCGCTCGCGCTGATCGCGATGCTGCTGCTCGATCCGGGGGATCCTGCCGTCGTCGAGGACCCGGGCTATCCGGGGACGTGGGCGTCGGTCGAGGCGGCCGGCGGGAGACTCATCGCGGCGAAGGTGGACCGGAGGGGCATTGTGCCGGAAGACTGGCCGGCGCGGCTGCTGTTCGTGACGCCGAGCCGGCAGTTCCCGACCGGCGGCGTATTGCCGATGGAACGGCGCGCCGCATTGCTGGATTGGGCGGCGCGGCGCAATGCCGTCATCGTCGAAGACGATTACGACAGCGAGTTCCGCTGGGGCGGGCGGCCGGTGGAACCGCTCAAGGCGATGGACCAGGGCGGCTGCGTGATTTATATCGGAACGTTCTCGCGGACGATGTTGAGGGATGTCCGAATCGGCTATGCGGTGCTGCCCGATGGGCTCGTCGAGCCGTTTCGCCGCGCGAAGGCATGGACCGAGCCGCATCCGACGGATCTGATCTGGCAGCGGGCGCTTGCACGCTTCATGGCCGCGGGCGCGTATGCCCGCCATTTGCGGCGCATGCAGCGCATTTGCGGGACGAGGATGCAGCGGTTCCGCGAACGGCTGGAGAAGCTGCCGGGAGAGCCCTTCGACTGGTATCCGTCCGTCAGCGGGATGCATGTTTACGGCGAATGGCGCAGGGATCCCGGCGAATACGACGCGTTCCGGGCAGCATGTCTGGAGCGGGGCGTCGTCTGGACGGACGGGGACCGGTATCGGCTCACCCCGCCCGTAAGGCGCAGCGCGATGTTCGGCTTCGCCCATCTCGACGACTGGACGATGGACGCTGCCGCGGAGCGGATGGCGGATGCGCTGCTGCACCTGCGCGGCCGGCGGCGCTAGGCTTCGTACCGCATGAGCGTCGGCTTTGCAAGGATAGGGTGCGGCTCCCGGAGCGGTCAGGATCGGGTCTTCAGCAGGCGGCCGAGCGCTTCGCCCATGCGGACTTTGGCGCCGGGCGCCAGATCGCTCCGCGGTTCGAATGTTCCGTTCTCGGTGAGCAGGACGACGGTCGAGCCGAATTCGAACCAGGCCAGTTCGCCGCCGCGGCTGAGCCGGTCCGCCTTCGGATCGGCATAGCGTATGCCGCTGACGTTGAGCGCGCCGACTTTCACGACCGCCGTCTCGCCCGTTTCATGGCGGATATATGTGACAAGGCGTTCGTTCCGGCTGAGCACCCGCGGCATGTGGGTGAGGCCGAAGTCGTTGACGGGATATACGCGTCCCGGCAGATGATGGCGTTCGACGACGACGCCGTCCACCGGCGAATGGATGCGGTGGTAGTCGGACGGACTCAGGTAGAGCACGATGCCGTATCCGTTTCGGTAGCTCTCCGCGCGCGGATTGCCGCCGAGCAACTCGTCGATCGTGTAGTCCTGGCCTTTCACGTTGAAGATCGTTCCCTGGCGGATCGGTCCCATGCCGGTGATCCGCGCGTCGACCGGACTGACCAGAACGCCGGGCGCATCATCGACCGGACGGGCTCCCGGTTTCAGCCGGCGGGTGAAAAACTCGTTCAGCGTCGCATAGTCCCCGATCGCTTTCTCCGCTTCTTCCACCGCGATGCCGTAGACGCGCGCGAATCGCGGTATGAGCAGCCTGCTGGCCGGCGAGTGCGCGAATCGGCCGGCGAGACGGGAAATCCATTTCCGCGAACCCAGTTCCGTGAGCGTTCTCAGCAGCCATTTGCTCAACTCCGCTTGCTCCTTCCGTGGGCTTTTGCCGCCTAGTGTGCCACAATGCCGGGGACAAATCAATAGACCGATGGACGCGGAAGATTCATAGATTCCGTACATTTCCGTACGCGGGAGCCGGGATCCGGTGCGCCGGATGCGCCGACCAATCGCCCGCCCATGGGGAGCCGCCGTGTCCGGCCGGACATTTGACGTATATGTTGCTGGCAGGACTCATGCGAGAGGAGGTCGGGCCGATGGCGGTGCCCAGGGTGGCCTTCGTCACGCCCGGATCGTTCGCCATCCCTTCGCCCAAGGGAAGTTCGGTCGAACGCGTCATCGAATACCTCGCCCCGCGTCTGGACCGGCGGCGGTTCGAGCCCCGGATCTACGGCCGGACGGGACGCGGGCTTTCCCGCGTCGGTTCGCTCGGCGGCGTGCGGATCGAGCGTTTTCCGGCCGCCGACAAGAAGGCGTATGTGCGCGCGGTCGGCACGGCGATGCGGAAGTTCCGTCCAACCCTGATCCAGGTGGAGAACCGTCCGCTGTACGTGCTCCGGTTGAGGCGGCGTTTTCCCCGAACAAAAATTTGGCTCAGCCTCCAGTCGAAAACGTTCATCGGGAAGCGGTACATCAGCAGATCGGCGCTGAAACGGAGTCTGGCCGCGGCCGACCGCGTGCTTGTCAACAGCCATTGGCTGCGCCGGACGGTAGCGGAGATGGTGCCGGAAGCTGCGGACAAGCTGCGCGTCCTCCATTTGGGCGTCGACATCGACCGGTTCCGGCCGCCGGACGACCCGGGGAGCGGCGAGCGAAGGCGGCGGCTGCGCGAAGACCGCGGTTGGACGGACCGGACGGTCGTCCTGTTCATGGGCCGGCTCATCCCGCGCAAGGGCGTGCATCATCTGCTGGCCATCCTGCCGAAGCTGGCCGAGGCGCATCCCGACGTGCTGCTCGTCATCGTCGGCAGCCCGTTCTACGGTTCCCATCGGGATACGGCGTACTCGCTGCGGCTGAAGAGAATGGCGCGCGCGATGAAGCGGCACGTGCTGTTCGTTCCGTATGTGCCGTACACGAAAGTGCCCGACTGGTTCCTCGCCGCCGATATCGCGGTCGTGCCGTCGAAGCCGGGCGAGGCGTTCGGCCTTGTCAACGTCGAGGCGATGGCGAGCGGGCTGCCGGTCGTCGCCTCCCGGGTGGGCGGCATCGTCGAGGTGGTCGAAGACGGCGAGACGGGGTATCTTGTTAACCCTGCGAACATGGAGGCGGAACTGCTGGACCGGATCGGCGCGCTCATCCGAGATCCGGAGTTGCGCAGCCGAATGGGCGCGGCCGGCCGGAAGCGCGTCGAGGAAAAGTTCACGTGGCAGCGCACCGCCGAAGCTTGGATGGAGCTGTACGAGCGCGGATAGGCGGCGCCGGGGGGGTGCCGTGAGCGGCTGTAACGTGGATGGCACGTTACAGCGTCTGTGCGGCGGTGCCGTGAGCGGTTGTAACGTGGATAACACGTTACAGTGCATGTGCGGCGGTGCCGTGAGCGGCTGTAACGTGGATGGCACGTTACAGCGTCTGTGCGGTGATGCCGTGAGCGGCTGTAACGTGGATGGCACGTTACAGCGTCTGAGAGGTGGTGCGGTGAGCGGCTGTAACGTGGATGGCACGTTACAGCGTCTGTGCGGCGGTGCCGTGAGCGGCTGTAACGTGGATAACACGTTACAGCGTCTGAGAGGTGGTGCGGTGAGAAGTTGTAACGTGGATGGCACGTTACAGCGTCTGCGGGCGGTGCTCAAATGAATTCACAACTCCGGTTGACAGTTGCAGGAAACTCCCGTATAGTCTAAGGCGAATCCACTAGGGGCGCCCTTGCGGGCTGAGATAAGGCGAATCCGCCTTGGTCCCTTTGAACCTGATCTGGGTAATGCCAGCGTAGGAAAGTGGGAAGGCTTCGGAATTCGGAATACGATGCAGCGTGCACCCGGCGTGCCAACGGACCGCCGTATGTCCGGCGTGTGCCCGCCGTGCCCGTCGTGTGCGAATGAGCCGCTTCCCCGTGAAGCGGCTTTTTGCATATGCGGGATGTTGCAGGCGGGATTGGCCTTGGCATGCTGCTGTGTGCAGGTGCATTGTGAAAGCATGCTGACGGCGATGCTGCAACCGGAGTGACTCCATGCGCGGAGATCGTTTTGCGGCGATCGCTGCACCGCGCATGGAAGCCGCGAGGCAGCAGCACTCGTCAGGCAGGTTTGTCTTGCCGCATGCATCACACCGCCGAATGTCATGATCCGGAGCCGCCGGCGCTGGCCTCCTATTGGATTCACATCATCCAAACGGGAGGTCTTTTTCATGTCCATTCACCTCTCCACATCCCCGATTCCCGGCAGCCGCAAAGTGTATCTCACCGGCAGCCGCCCCGATCTGCGCGTGCCGATGCGGGAAGTCGCGCTCGCCCCGAGCCGGACGCCGCAGGGCGAGACGCCGAATGATCCGGTCCTGCTGTACGACACCAGCGGACCGTACACCGACCCGGAGGCCGGCATCGACATCCGCCGGGGCCTGAATCCGCTGCGGGGCGTCTGGATCGCCGAGCGCGGCGACACCGAAGCGTACGAAGGCCGCGCCGAGCGGCCGGAAGACAACGGCTGGCGCACGCCGGAACAGGCGGAGCGGGCGGGCATCGAACGGTTCCCCGGCCCGCCGAGGCGGCCGCTGCGCGCGAAACCCGGCCGCGCCGTCACCCAGATGCATTACGCCAGGAAAGGCATCATCACGCCGGAGATGGAATTCGTCGCGATCCGCGAAGGGATGGATCCGGAAGTCGTCCGCGCCGAAGTGGCGGCCGGCCGCGCGGTCATCCCGGCGAACATCAACCACCCCGAGAGCGAGCCGATGATCATCGGCCGGAAATTCCATGTCAAGATCAACGCGAACATCGGCAATTCCGCCGTCGCGTCCTCGATTGAAGAAGAAGTCGAGAAAATGGTCTGGGCCACCCGCTGGGGCGCCGACACGATCATGGATCTGTCCACCGGACGCAACATCCATGCGACCCGCGAATGGATCATCCGCAACTCGCCCGTTCCCGTCGGCACCGTGCCGATCTATCAGGCGCTCGAGAAAGCGGGCGGCAATCCCGCCGATCTGACGTGGGAGATCTACCGCGACACGCTGATCGAGCAGGCGGAGCAGGGCGTGGACTACATGACGATCCATGCGGGCGTGCTGCTCCGGTACATCCCGCTTACGGCGAAACGGGTGACGGGCATCGTCTCGCGCGGCGGCTCGATCATGGCGTCCTGGTGTCTCGCGCATCACGAGGAGAACTTCCTGTACACCCGGTTCCGCGAAATCTGTGAAATCTTGCGTGCCTACGACATCACCGTCTCCCTCGGCGACGGCCTCCGTCCCGGTTCGATCGCCGACGCGAACGACGAGGCGCAGTTCGCCGAACTCGAGACGCTGGGCGAGCTGACGAAGATCGCCTGGGAGCACGATGTGCAGGTGATGATCGAAGGTCCGGGCCACGTCCCGATGCACATGATCAAGGAAAATGTCGACCGGCAGGCGGAAATCTGCCAGGACGCGCCGTTCTACACGCTCGGTCCGCTGACGACGGACATCGCGCCCGGCTACGACCACATCACGTCGGCCATCGGCGCCGCGATGATCGGCTGGTTCGGCACGGCGATGCTCTGCTACGTGACGCCGAAGGAGCATCTCGGCCTGCCGAACAAGGACGATGTCAAGGAGGGCGTCATCGCCTACAAGATTGCCGCCCATGCCGCCGATCTCGCCAAGGGTCATCCCCGGGCGCGTGCATGGGACGACGCGCTGTCCAAGGCGCGCTTCGAGTTCCGCTGGCGCGACCAGTTCCATCTGGCGCTCGATCCGGAGCGGGCGATGGCGTACCACGACGAGACGCTGCCGGCCGAGGGGGCGAAGACGGCCCATTTCTGCTCGATGTGCGGACCGAAGTTCTGCAGCATGAAGATGTCGCAGGAGCTGCGGGACTATGCGGCGAGCCGCGGCATGAGCCTTGAAGAAGCAGTGGAAGCGGGGCTCAAGGAGCGCGCCGGCGCGTTCCGCGATGCGGGAGGAAGCCTGTATGGCTGACGATCCGGCAAAAGAATGCGGCATGGCGGAACATATCGCGGGGCTGACGAACGGTTCGGAACAGACGGCTGCCGGTCGGCAAAAGGAAACGGCGGAACCCGGACGTTCGGCGGATCGGACGGACATGGAGCGGTACAGCCGGCAGATCCGGTTCGCGCCGATCGGTCCCGAAGGACAGCGCCGGCTGCTTGAAGCTTCGGTGCTGATCGTCGGAGCCGGCGCGCTCGGCGCATCGCTCGCCCAGCATATGGCGAGGGCCGGCGTCGGCCGCATCCGGATCGTTGACCGGGATTTCGTCGAGCCGAGCAATCTGCAGCGGCAGACGCTGTTCGACGAGGAGGACGCCCGGCTGGCGCTGCCGAAAGCGGCGGCCGCCGCGGCAAAGCTGAGGCGGATCAACAGCGGCATCGCGATCGAGGAGCATGTGGCGGACGTCACTTCGGCGAACGCGGCGGCGCTTGCCGAAGGGGTGCAGCTCGTTCTGGACGGCACGGACAATGCCGCAACGCGGCTGCTCATGAGCGACGTCTGCTTCGCGCTCGGCATTCCGTTTCTGTACGGCGGAGCGGTCGGCGCGTCGGGCATGAGCGCGGCGCTCGTCCCGGGCGAGACGGCCTGCCTGCGCTGCCTGATCGGCGGGGACCAGGAGGCGGCGGACGCGGGCACATGCGAGACGGAAGGCGTCATCTCGCCGATCGTCGAACTGGTCGCCGCCCTGCAGGCGGCCGAAGCGCTCAAATGGCTGACCGGCCGCCGCGAGTCGCTGCGCCGGACTTGGATTTCGGCGTCGCTCTGGCCGTCTGAATGGCGAGAGTGGCGGCTGCCGGGCCCTTCGCGGGATTGCGCGGTATGCGGGCGGGCGAAGCCCCCGGCGGAATCCGGCTTGCCGATGGAACGGGCTGAGGCCGGGCTGAAGCGGCTTGCCGTCCGGGAAGAAGCGTCGGCGGCCCCGTCACCGCGTCCGACCGCCGGCCCGATCCGCGCCGCGGTCCTGTGCGGCCGGGATACGGTGCAGTTGACGCTGGACCATCCGCTGCCGCTCGAGCGGATCGAGGAGCGGCTCCGTGCGGACGGCTGCATCATCACGCGCAATCCGTGGCTCATCCGCGCGGAGACGGGGGACGGCAGGCGGTTTGTTGTGTTCCGCGGAGAAGGGCGCGTGCTGGTGCAGGGCGTCTCGGATGCGGAAGAAGCGGTTCGCGGACTGACGGAGCTTTTGCATCAACCGAATGAAGAAGGAGTGACGGTGCGATGAGCCGTGCGGCGTTTGATTTCCGGCTGTATGCCATTACGGCCGAGTCCTGCCACCCCGGCCGGGATCTGATCGAAGTCATGGAAGCGGCGATCCGCGGCGGCGCGGACATCGTGCAGCTGCGGGACAAGGAGACGCCGCCGGAACGGCTGCTCGGGCAAGCCCGCGCGCTCCGGGAGCTTACGCGGCGCTACGGCGTGCCGTTCATCGTGAACGACTATCCGGAGCTGGCGCTTGAGGCGGAGGCGGACGGCGTCCATCTCGGCCAGGAAGACATGCCGATCGCGGAGGCGCGCAGGCTGCTCGGCGAGGACAAGATCATCGGCATCTCGACCCATTCGATCGAGCAGGCGCGGGAAGCGGTCCGGGCGGGCGCCGACTACATCGGCGTCGGGCCGGTCTATCCGACGCCGACGAAGCCGGGCCGGCCGGCGGCCGGACTCGAATACGTCCGGCAGGCTGCGGCGGAGATCGCCATCCCGTGGGTCGCGATCGGCGGTATAACGCTTGACAACGCGGACGAAGTGCTGGATGCCGGGGCGCGCCGGCTGTGCGCGGTGTCCGCCATTGTCGGCAGCCCGGACCCCGAAGCGGTCAGCCGGGAGCTGAAGGCCCGGATCACCGCCCGGGAAGCGGGGCATGCGGCAGATGCGGCCCCTCCGGCGGAAGGTCCGATTCGGCTTCGCCTCAACGGGCGCGATACGGAGACGACGGCGCGAACGCTCGGCGAACTGATCGAGCGGCACGGCCTCAAGGACCGGCGGATCGTCGCCGAGGTGGACGGCGAGATCGTCGCGCGTTCCGAATGGAGCCGGACGCTGCTTAAGGCCGGCGCCGCCGTGGAGCTGGTCCATTTCAGGGGAGGGGGTTGATCGGATGCACGAGGCGTTTTATCGCGTTCCGCCGCTCGTCATCGGCGGCCGGACGCTGCGCTCGCGGCTGTTCCTCGGCACGGGGCGGTTCCCGAGTCCGGCGGTCATGCTCCAGGCGCTGGAGGCGAGCGGGGCGGAAGTCGTCACCTTCGCCGTCCGCAGGGTCAATCTGGACGAAACCGCCGACGACTCGGTGCTGCAGCATCTGGAAGGACGGGATCTCATTTATCTGCCGAACACGTCGGGCGCATCGAGCGCCACCGAAGCGGTGCGCATCGCGAAGCTGGCCCGCGCCGCCGGGCTCGGCGACTGGGTCAAGGTCGAGATCAGCGCCGATCCGCGCACGCTGCTGCCGGATCCGATCGAGACGTTGAAAGCAACCGCGATGCTGGCGGAAGCGGGATTTACCGTGCTGCCCTATACGTCCGACGATCCGGTGCTGTGCCGGCGCCTCGCGGAGGCCGGTGCGGCCGCCGTCATGCCAGGCGGATCGCCGATCGGCACCGGGCTCGGCATTCTGAATCCGTACAATCTGCGTCTGATCGCGGAAGAGGCGAACGTGCCGGTCATCGTCGACGCCGGCCTCGGCTCGGCTGCTGACGCCGCGCAGGCGATCGAGCTCGGCGCCTCCGGCATCCTTGTGAACACGCCGGTCGCGAAGGCGCTCGACCCGGTCGCGATGGCCCGCGCGATGGCGCTCGCCGTCGAGGCCGGCGCGCTCTCCCGCGCGGCCGGACGCATTCCGAAACGGCTCTATGCGACGGCGAGCAGCGATCCGGACGGCGTGCTCGAGCCGCTGTCGGACCGCGCGGCCGAACCGGCCGCGGCCGGCCGGCGGGTGACCGGCGGATGAGCGGGCGGGTCGTCATCCTCGGCGGCGGCATCATCGGCCTGTCGGCAGCGTTCGCGGCGGCCGCAAAGGGCTTCGGCGTCACCGTCGTCGAAGCCGGAAGACCCGGCGGACAGGCGTCCGGCGCGGCCGCCGGCATGCTGGCGCCATATACCGAAAATTCCGACGGGCCGGACCCGTTCTTCGCGCTCTGCCTCAAGAGTCTGCGGATGTATCCCGACTGGGCGGCCGCGATCGAAGAAGCGTCCGGGCGGAAGATCGAGCTGCGGCGCAGCGGCAGCCTCGCCGTCGCGTTGGGCGAAGCGGACGTGCTGCCGCTGACCGCGCGGATGGCGTGGCAGAATCGGTACGGCGCCCGCGCCGAACTCGTCGGTTCGTCCGAATTGCGGCAGCTTGAGCCTCAGCTCGCGCCGGACATCGAGACGGCGCTCTACATCCCGGAGGAGGGCCATGTGTACGCGCCGGCGCTCGTCGAGGCGCTCGAGAGCGCCTGCCGCCGCCGGGGCGTCGCGATCGCCGCGGAGGCCGGCCGGACCGTGCGGCTGAACCTGGGCGCGGACGGGGTCGAAATCGGGACGGAGCGGGCCGGAACGTTCACCGGAGACGTGCTCGTCGTCTGCACGGGCGCCTGGACCGGGCTGTTCGAACGGGAGCTCGGCCTGCCGCTGCCCGTCCATCCGATCCGCGGGCAAATCTGCGCCTATCCGATGCCGGCCGGGCTCATCCGGCGCATCGTCGTCTCGCCGCAGGCGTACTGGACGGCCAAAAACAACGGAACGCTCGTCTGCGGCGCATCGGAAGATGTCGCCGGATTCGACACTTCCGTCACGGAACGCGGCATTGCTCGGCTCGTCCGCTGGGGGCCGAAGGTGTTCCCGATCCTGAAGGATCTTGAGCCGGTGCACCGGTGGGCGGGCCTGCGCCCGGGCACGCTGGACGGCCGGCCGCTGATCGGCCGTCTGGGGCATGCGCCGCGCGTCGTGATCGCGGCCGGCCATTACCGCAACGGCATTCTGCTGGCGCCCGCGACGGGCGCGGCCGTCGCCGCGCTGCTCACGGGCGAAGCGCCGCCCGTGCCGCTGGACGCGTTCGATCCGCTCCGGTTTACGGCGGTGCGGCAGATCGAGTTCGAAGGGATGAGGGCATGATGCAGAACGTGAAGCGGCATTCCCTGCCGCGCGCGCTGACGATCGCCGGCTCCGATTCCGGCGGCGGCGCGGGCATTCAGGCCGATCTGAAGACGATGCAGGAGCTCGGCGTATTCGGCATGAGCGCCGTAACGGCCGTTACGGCGCAGAACAGCCTCGGCGTGCAGGCGGTCTGCCCGCTGCCGCCGGAGGTCGCGGCGGCGCAGATCGATTCGGTGCTCGGCGACATCGGCGCCGACGCGGTCAAGACCGGCATGCTGCACGATGCAGCCGTCATCGAGGCGGTGGCGGACGCCCTGGAGCGCCGTCCGGTTCCGAGTCTGATCGTCGACCCGGTCATGATCGCGAAGAGCGGAGACCGGCTGCTCAAGGCGGACGCGGTTGACGCCCTCAAGCGGAGGCTGATGCCGATGGCCGAGCTCATCACGCCCAACATTCCCGAAGCTTGCGCGCTGCTCGGCATCGGGGAGGGCGAGATCCGCACGGAACGGGACATGATCGAAACGGCGCGGGAACTGCTCGCGCTCGGCATCCGCAACGTGCTGCTGAAAGGCGGCCATCTGCCCGCCGCCGGCGGCACGTGCGTCGACGTGCTCTGCGGCGCGGACGCAGCCGAGCCGGTCGTCATCCGCGCGCCGCGCGCCGAGACGCGGCATACGCACGGCACCGGCTGCACGCTGTCGGCCGCGATCGCGGCCTTCCGGGCGCGGGGCACGCCGCTCGTCCACGCGGTCCGATCCGCGCGGCGCTTCCTCGGCGAGGCCATCGCGCATGCCATCCCGACCGGCGGCGGCATCGGTTCCCTGTGGCATGCGGCGCATCGGCTGAAGCCCCCCGTTGCGGCTGAACGGTGACATCGGCGGCGGGAAGGCGCTTTTGTTCCGACCGGTCTTTTTTCCTCTCGCAACCGTTGAACCTGCCCATAGACGTTTGCATATGATGCAGATGACTCTATGGTGGCAAAGAAGGAGTGGGCCATGGCGAAAAAACGGAGGGGAAGACCGGTCAGAGCGCGCAGACCGCTCTTTTATGTCGATGATCCGAATCGTTCCGAACTGACCTGGCTCGACGAACAGCCGGCGGAACGGCCGAAGGCGCCGGAAGTCAAGCAGGCCGAGGTGCTCGGAACCGTCGTGAAAGAGGCGGAGACGGCGTCCGTTCAGGCCGTCGAGGAGGCGATCCGGGAAGCGGAGCAGGAAACGGTCCGCGAGACGGAAGCGGTTGAAGCGCTCGCGAAGGCCGAGGCGGAAAGGGAAGCGAAGCTGGAAAGCATTGAGGAGAAACGTTCGCCGATCAAGCCCGAGCCGATCATTTTTACGGACGATCTGGCGGACGAGTCGGTGACGGGCGAGAAGCTTGCCCCCGGCGCGGTCGACACCGTCCGGATCCAGCCGGGCGCGGTCGTGACGCATACGATCGGCGACTACGCGGTGGAGAGCATCAAAATTGCGGACGGGGCCGTCACGTCGGCCAAACTGGCGCCCGAGTCGGTGACCGGCGAGCATCTGGCGCCGAATTCGGTCTCCGGGGACAAACTGCTCGACCGGTCGATCGGCGGGGAGAAGCTGCGCGACGGGAGCATAACGCCGGACAAACTGGCGGACCGCTCGATCAGCGGCGACAAGATTGCGGCCGGTTCGATCGAAGCGAAGCATTTGCAGCCGAACATTCTGACGAGCGAGATGATCGCCGACCATGCCATCGCGACGGATAAACTGCGCAGCGGCGCCGTTACCCGCGACAAGCTGGCGAATGAGGCGGTCGACACATCCAAACTCGCCGAAGCGTCCGTCACGACCTCGAAGCTGCGGGACGGCGCGGTGACCGGCCCCAAAATCAAGGAAGGTGCGATCGAGGGCGCCCATCTGAAAGAAGGGATCCTGCTTGCGCATCACGTGTCGCTGGGGGCCATCCAGGGAAAGCATCTCGCTCCGGGCGCCGTCGAAGCCGTCCATCTCGCCGAATCGGCGGTCGCAAGCCGCGCGCTCGCGCCGGAAAGCGTAAAGACGGAACACTTGGCGTCCGGAGCGGTCCAGTCCGAACAAATCGCCGCAGCAGCGGTCCGCGGCGAACACGTCGCCCGCGGTGAGATCGGCACGGAACAGTTGGCGGACCAGTCGGTGACGGCCGCCAAGCTGGCCGACGGATCGGTCGGCACGATCAAGCTGGTCGACCACGCCGTCACCGCATCCAAACTGGCCGACCAGAGTGTCAATGCGACGAAGCTGGCGGACGAATCGGTTCATCTGCGCCATATGGCGCGCCATTCCGTCAATGCGGACAAATTGGCCGACCGTTCGGTTCACTCGCGCCATCTGACGGATCTCAGCATCGAGGCGCGGCACGTGCAGCAGAACGCGATCGGCACCGCGCATCTGCAGGATGAAGCGGTGACAAGCGACAAGCTGGCGGCGTTCGCCGTGCAGGAAGACCATATCGGCCCGGGCGCCGTCGGCATGACGCAGCTGGCGGACGGCGCGGTCGGGAACACGAAGCTGGCCGAGGGCAGCGTCCGTTCGGCGAACATCGCGTCCGGCGCCGTCAGGACGGAGCATCTGGCGGACGACGCGGTGACATTCGACAAGCTGGCGCCGGGGGCGCTGCGCACATTCCATTTCACCGAAGGGGCCGTGACGGAGGAGGCGATCGCGCCGGGAGCCGTCACATCCGAGCGAATCCGGGCGAAGGCGATCGGTGCGGCGCATCTGCTGGAAGGAGCGGTCGAGACCCGGCACCTGGCGGAAGACGGCGTAACCGCGGAGAAACTGGCTTCCGGCGCCGTGCATGACCGCCATATCCGGCCGGGGGCGGTGAAGCCGCACCATCTGGAGGACCATGCGGTCACTTCGTTGAAACTGTCGCCGGAGAGCGTGTCGACTGACAAGCTGGCGGATCAGGCCGTGACGGCCGCGAAGCTGGCGGACGGCGCGGTGACGCAGGAAAAGCTGGCTCCGGGATCCGTCGGTCCGGATCAGCTGGCCGAACGGATCATTGCGGCGGAGCATCTCGCGCCCGGATCCGTCGGAAGCGATCATCTGCAGCCGGGAGCCGTCGGCGGCGCGCATATCGCGCAGGGTGCCATTACCACCGAGCATCTGGCCGTGCGGTCAATCGGCGGCAAACTGCTGGCCGACGGGGCGGTCGGATCGAAGCATCTGGCCGGCGAGGCGATCCGGAGCCGGCATCTGGCGGACGGCGCGGTGCTGGGCATTCACATCGCCGGCGAAGCGGTGCGGGAGCTGCATCTGGCGGACGGCGCGGTCACGTCCGGCAAAATCGCCGCCGGCGCCGTGACATCCGGCCATCTGGCGCCCGGTTCGGTCGGCGCGGAGCAGCTGCAGCCGGAGACGGTGGACGGCGCGCACATCCGGCCGGGAGCGGTGGCGCAGCATCATCTGGCGCCGGGATCGGTCGGAAGCCGGGAGCTGCAGGAATCCGCCGTCGGGTCCGAGCATCTGGCGCCCGGTTCGGTCGGCCCGGAGCATCTGGCGGAGTCCGCCGTGACGTCGGCTGCGCTCGCCCAGGGTGCGGTCCGGACGGAGCACCTGGCGTTGGAATCGGTCGGCAGCAAGCAGCTGAAGGCGGAAGCGATCCAGGGTTACCACATCCGCCGCGGCTCGATCACGCTGGCGCATGTGGCCGAGAATCTGCTGCAGCCGGATCGTCTGGAAGACGGCTCGGTGTCCGGGCGGAAGCTCGCGCCCGGCTCGGTGACCGGGGACCGGCTGGCGCCGGGAAGCGTCGGCGGCGCCGCCATCGCCGACGGCGGCGTATTCGCGGCGCATCTGGCGGACGGCGCGGTGACGGCGGAGAAAATCGCATCCGGCGCCGTCGCAAGCATTCATCTCGCGCCGCGGTCGATCGGATCGGAGCATCTCGGCGAAGCGGCCGTAACCGGTGAAAAAATCGCGCGCGGTTCGGTCACATTCGACCATCTGTCCGCGGGTTCGGTGGGCGGCCGGCAGCTTCAGGCCGGCGCGGTGGGCAGCGAGCATCTGTTGGACGGCGCGGTGACGACGGAGAAGATCGCGCCCGGTTCCGTTGCGGGCGGTCATCTTGCGCCGCAGTCGGTCGGCGCCGAACACCTCGGTGTGGCATCCGTCACGGGAAGCAAAATCGCGCGCGGTTCGGTCACCGCGGACCATCTGGCGGCGGATTCGGTGGGCGGCCGTCAGCTTCAGGCCGGCGCGGTCGGCGGCGAACATCTGGCGGACGGAGCGGTGACAACGGACAAAATCGCTTTCGGCGCCGTCGATGGCGATCGTCTCGCGCCGCAGTCGGTCGGCACGGAGCATCTCATCGAAGCGTCCGTGACGGGAAGCAAAATCGCCGGCGGATCGGTGACGGCCGACCATCTGGCGGCGGACGCCGTGGGGAGCGGGCAGCTTCAGGCCGGCGCGGTGGGCAGCGTGCACCTGGCGGCGGATGCGGTGGGCGCCAAGCAGCTCCAGGCCGGCGCCGTCGGCAACGAGCATCTGGCGGACGGCGCGGTGACGGCGGAGAAAATCGCGCCCGGTTCCGTCGCGGGCATTCATCTTGCGCCGCTGTCCATCGGTTCGGAGCATCTCGGCGAAGCGTCCGTCACGGGCGGCAAGATCGCGCGCGGTTCGGTGGGCGCCGCGCATCTGGCGTCGGATGCGGTGGGGGGCGAGCAGCTCCAGGCCGGCGCGGTGGGCAGCGTGCATCTGGCGCCGGACGCGGTGGGCGCCAAGCAGCTCCAGGCCGGCGCCGTGGGCGGCAGGCACCTGCAGGCCGGCGCGGTGGGCGCCGACCATCTGGCGGTGGATGCCGTGGGCAGCAGGCATCTGCAGGCCGGCGCGGTGCGGGCCGGGCATCTCGCGGCCGGTTCGGTGGGCGGTGCGCAGCTGCAAGCCGGCGCCGTCAGCGCCGTCCATCTGGCGGACGGCGCGGTTACGGCCGCGAAGCTGGCGAGCGGCGTCATCGAAGCGCTGGCGGAAGCCGCGCGCGCGGCGGCCGCGCTGGCTCCGGGCGGCGGGTCGTCGGCATCCGCCGACGGCGCAACGGGTGTGATCGACGGCTTCCGGATTGCCGAGGGCGCGGTGGACGGCCGGCACATCGCGGTTGAAGCGATTAGCGACCGCCATGTCCGGGACTACAGCCTGCCGGCGTCGAAAATGGCGTTCAATCCGGTCGCGGCGCCGGAAGGCGGAGGCGCGGTGCTGCAGCAGTTCGGACTGACGCCGTTCGCGTTCACCGGGCTGGAGGAGCAGATCGAAGTCGCCCTGCCGTTCGACGAGACGTACGCCGACGATCAGTATGCGCTCACAGTGACGGCGGATCAGCCGGGCGTCATCGCATCGATCAAGGAAAAATTCGCCGAGTACGCGGTGGTTACGGTGAGCCGGCTGCGGATCGGACCGGCGCCGAACGGGATGTTGAACTGGATTGCGGTTGGGTATCGGTTTTGACGAGCATTTTGGCGGCATTTCTACGGTATTCACTGGAACAGTGATATGGGGGATGCCGCTTTTTTTCTATTTACAGCTGTAGCTTTTCAAAGGCAGATGGGATAGTTGTAAAGGTTTGGATACCGAATCACTAATCATAAACATCACTGTACTTTCGTGCTGGTATGCAGATGGGGACTTGTTTGCTATCAAATTAGATGCTCCGTAATTCCTACGGAAATTAGGATTTCAAACGATCCTGAATTATGTTGTCAAGTGAGATGCGAAACCGGTGTAACAAATTTTTATACTTCACAGAAAATCTCCCCTCAAAAGTAGTCCTGATAATTGTTTCAGGTGTCTACTATGAGGGGAGTTTACAAGTGTGTTTTACTTTAGAATAGATTAATCATTGCGACTTAGATAGACTTTATGACCCAACTGTAAAATTAGTTGTCCAAGTGAAGTAATCTCCAGTTCCGCTGAATGTAAAGGATGCCCAACCAAGGTTTATTGTTACCCTATCCATAAATGAAGGCAGCCAGGAATGTGCGTATGCAGAGCCGAATACTTCAGTTTGTCCATATCTCGAATTCGGAATTCTTACTTCTTTCTCAAATTGTTCTAATAGCCTTTTTAGACAAAATCAATATACATACTATATTTAGGTAATTTATCCACCATTTATTATCTTTGTTATTAATAAGTGTGCCAAGCGGTGATAAGTTAAAATGACAAAAAAAATATCTATTTCATTATTTGCATTTTTATTCCTCATTTTACTAACATCCGCTTTTCTTGTGAAAGGTTTTCTCTTGAAAGAGTCTGAAGTTACTGCTGAACTGGCTGAAGTAATAAACATTGATCGAGATCAATCAACGATTGTGATTAGAAATGTAAGTGGGCAAGAGACATTGGTGAATGTCAAAGTAAAGGACATTGATAATTTTCAGTTAAATTCTTTTTATTGGATTGAATATAAATCTTTTTTGAGAGGCATGCCCAAATTGATCTCCTATAAACTTATAAAGTTCGATGGTTAATGCAATTCCTGTTCCCCTATTCGTTTGTCCTCACAACCAGTTGAGGCATGCACAGTTTAGAGTTTTATGGCAACTGATGTTCAGCAAAACGGTCGCGATTGATAATCAACCTTATCCCCATACGCCGCTGCGTCATGCCGATCGTCATGCCGGAAATGTCGGTCGAATGGACAATAGGCGGCGTTTTTGCTTTCTCTCCTTTATCCTGCCTCGCGGTAAAATTGTCTTTCAGCTAGCATCTCAATTTTTCTGATCGTATGAATTTATGAAATCTGCACCACATTTATCGAGTACATTTTTGTGTTATTTTGTCGTGTCGTTATACGGGTGCGGGTGTCCCGCCCACGAGTCATTTGCCGTTGCGCGCTCGTCTCCGGTACATACAATGGGATGGAAAAGTTCGGCCAATGCCGATCTTCCGGGGGTGATGGCTGTGCGGACATCCAGGAGGGCGCGGCGGACCGGGGGCCGGCGGCAGGCAGCATCCCGCAGGCCGCGGTCAGGCCGAAGCGCGGCGCCGCTCAGGCCGCCGTATGGACGGGCGGCGGGAAGCCGAAGCCGCACCGGCGGCAAGCGGCGGGGCATCCCCGCTCGGCGGGGCGCCGTGCGCATCGAAGCGGGACAAGCGCCCACGGCGGCCGCCGATCCGATGGCATTCCGGATGGAAGACAGCACTGCTGCTGCCGGGACTGCCGCAGACGCCAGGCCGCTCGTGTCGGTGATCATTCCCGTCATGAACGAAGTCCGCACGATTGCGGCGGCCGTGCGGGAAGCGCGCGGCGTCCATCCCCGCACCGAGGTGATCGCCGTCGTGAACGGCTCGACGGACGGGTCCGCGGCCGCCGCCGGACAGGCCGGCGCCCGGGTGATCGCGTTCCCCGAGCCGCTGGGCCACGACGTCGGACGCGCGGTCGGCGCGCGCGCCGCGCGCGGCGACATCCTCCTCTTCATCGACGGCGACATGGTCATTCGAAGGGACGTGCTTGCGGCGTTCGTCGCGGCGGTCGAGGCGGGCGCGGACGTCGCGCTGAACGATTATCACGGGCCGACCGGCAAGAGCCGCGTCCACGGGGTCGTGCTGGCGAAGCACGCGCTGAACGCAGCGCTCGGGCGCGCCGATCTCGGCGGAGCGTCGATGACGGCCGTGCCCCATGCGATCAGCCGCCGGGCGCTGGAGGCCATCGGCGCGGACGCGCTGGCGGTGCCGCCGCTCGCCCAGGCGAAGGCCGCCGCCGCCGGCCTGAACATCCGCCTCGCCCGCCGCGTGCCGGTCGGGCGGCTCAATCCGCCCCGCCGGGCGCGGGAGCGAAGCCGGCCGCTCGAGCCGCTGATCGTGGGCGACCATCTCGAAGCGATCGCCTGGCTGTCCGAGCGGATGGATCCGCGGGGCGGATTCAGCGACGGGGATCGCAGGCGGAGCAAAGTGAGGTGAGAGCCGTTGAGAAGCAGGCGCAAGGCAGGAACGAAGCAACGCGCGCATGCGGCGCGCAGGCGGCGGACGCTGGCGCCGCGCCGCCGCGCGGGGCGGCCCGGCTCCGTACGGCGCCGGAGAGTGCGGCGCGGCAAGGCGGTCCGCCGGCAGCTGCGCCGGCACGCCGCTCGGCCGCCCGAAGCCGGCGAAGGCCGGCTGGCCGTCATCATAACGGCCTGCAACGAAGCCGCGACGATCGGCGGCGTCATCCGCGAGGCGCAGGCGCTGCATCCGGATGAGCTGATCGTCGTGCTGAACGGCTGCACGGACGGCAGCCTGGCCGTCGTCCGCGCGATTCCCGGCGTGACGATTCTCCATTATCCGGAGCCCCTCGGTCACGATGTCGGCCGGGCGGCCGGCGCCGCCGCGGCGGACGCGGACGTCCTGCTCTTCCTGGACGGGGACCTTGTGATTCCCGCGCGGCAGCTCAGGCCTTTCGTCGACGCCGTCCGGCGCGGGGCGGACGTGGCGCTGAACGGGCTGGGCCGGCAGCTCGGCCCGTTCAGCCGGTGGGACGATGTGACGCGGCTGAAGGCTTTCCTGAACCACGCGCTCGGCCGGCCGGATCTGGGCGCGGCTTCGATGACCGCGGTGCCGCATGCGCTGAGCCGCCGCGCCGTCGAGCGGCTCGGTCCGGCGGCGCTCGCCGTGCCGCCGAAGGCGCAGGCGCTCGCGCTCGCCTCCGGCCTGAACGTGCGGATCGGCGGCTCCGTCGATGTCATCACCCGCAACCGGCTTCGCGAAGCGAACACGGGCAAGGCCAATCCGGTGTCGCGCATGATCATCGGCGACCACATCGAGGCGCTGCGGGCGGTCATGGACAAGACCGGGTCCCGCCTTGCGCATCCCGACGCTTCGCGGCGCCGCGATGCGGCGAAGGGGGAATCGCTGTGCGATACGGCCTGACCAGCATTGTGATTCCGAGCGTGAACGGTCTGATGCTGCTGCGCCGCTGCGTCGCGTCGATCCGGCGCCATACGGATCCGGAGAAGACGCCTTACGAGATCATCGTCGTCGATGACGGGTCGGCCGACGCCACGGCGGAATGGTGCGCGGACGAGCGGCTGCCGTTCGTCCGGCTGCCGGTGAACGCCGGTTTCCCGCGGGCGTGCAACAAGGGGTTGCGCATGGCGTCCGGCGATCAGCTGCTGCTGTTCAACAACGACGCGATGGCGACGCCCCGCTGGCTCGAAAATCTGCTCGACGCGCTCCACAGTTCGGACGAGATCGGCGCGGTCGGGCCGGTCTCCAATTACGTCGGCGGCCGCCAGCGGGTCGACCTTGCGTTCGACGGTCCGGACGAGTTCATGCGGATCGCCGAACGGATGAACGTGCCGGACCCGGCGAAATGGGAGCCGGCGCTCCGGCTCGTGGGTTTCTGTCTGCTGTTCAAGCGGGCGGTGTACGAACGGGTCGGCGGTTTGGACGAACGATTTTCGCCCGGACACTATGAGGACGACGATTACTGCTTCCGGATCCGCATGCTCGGATACGGGCTGCGCATCTGCCGGGACACGCTCGTCTATCACGAAGGAAGCGCCAGCTTCCGGCTTGGCGGAGAAGCGGCGCAGCAGGCGCTCATCGCCCGCAACCGGGCGCTGTTTCTGGACAAATGGCAGGCGGACCCGGCATGGTTCCACTGACCGCGAAGCTCGAGGGGGGAACGGCTTGAAGGCAGTGCTGTTGGCCGGGGGCACCGGAACGCGTCTCCGGCCGCTGACGAATCTGTACAACAAACATATGCTGCCCGTCGGCGACCGGCCGATGATCGGCCACGCGATCGCCAAGGTGAAGGAAGCCGGCATTACGGATGTCGTCCTGGTGACGGGCAGGGAGGCCGCCGGCTCGTTCATCGCCTATCTGGGCAGCGGGCGCGAAGAGGGACTGTCGATCACGTATCGGATCCAGGAGGAAGCGGGCGGCATCGCGGAGGCGCTGGCGCAGGCCGAATCCGCCGTGGATCCGGACGACAAGATCGTCGTGCTGCTCGGCGACAATCTGTTCGAGGAATCGCTGAAGCCCCATGCCGAGGCGTTCGCCGCCCAGCCGGACGGCGCGATGGTGCTGCTCAAGCGGGTGAGCGATCCGAGGCGGTACGGCGTGCCGGTCTTTGACGAGTCGGGCCGCATCGTCCGGATCGAGGAGAAGCCGGAGCAGGCGGCGACGAATCAGTGCGTGACGGGGATTTATTTCTATCATGCGGACGTGTTCGGGATCATCCGGCAGCTCAAACCGTCCCGGCGCGGCGAGCTGGAGATTACGGACGTGAACAACGTGTATGCCGCCGCGGGTAAATTGACCCACCGGACGCTCAAGGGCTGGTGGACGGATGCGGGCACGTTCGATTCTTTGTATGAAGCGGCAAACCGGGTACGGAGGGGTCGGCGATGAACGGAGTGGTGTTGCCGGAAGCGCCTGCGGTGCCGGAAGCCCGCCCGGTGCGCCGGGTTCGCGGCCCGCGGCGGAAAGCGCGGGGAACGGGCGTCGTCCGCGTCCGGAGGCGGAAGCGGACGGCCGGCGCGCTCCGCAGGCGCGGTGCGGCGGCCGGAGCGGCGGTTGGCAGGCGGAAGGGCGGACGCCGGCGCTACCGAATCGGCGGGAAGCGGCCGGCCGCCCTGCAGCGGCGCCGGCTTCCGGCGGGGACCGAAGGGACGGAAGCCGGCCGGGAGCGCACGGAAGCGGGCCGGTCCGCCGCCTCGATCGAGGAAGCGCTGGAACGGGGCCGCTACGAAGGCGGCGAGCTGCTGTTGGAGCAGGCGGTGCCCGCGGGCTTCACGCTCGGCGATCTGACGCTGCAGGACGTGATCGCGGCGGGCGTCGACGCCCTGCGGCCGCGGCTGCTGCCGCTGATTGATGCGGCCGGGGTCTTCCATGAATTCGAAGCCGCGCTCGCGGAGGGGCGGCCGCTCTCGGTCGTCCGGCTCGGCGACGGGGAACTGCTGGCGCTCTCGCACGACAGGGTCTATGAAGCGGCGGTGGTCCGGCGCGAAGCCCCGTTCCTCGCCGGCGCGGGGATGGCCGTGCCCGATCACGCGGCGCGGGACCGGCTGGCGGCCGCGGTGCGGCAGGCGTCGATCGTCGGCGTGCCGCTGTCGCGCCGGCGCCACTACGGCCCGCTGCTCGGCCCGGCGCTGGCCGGAAACGGAATCGACATCCGGTCGCTCCGGCTGACGGAGTCGACGATCAATTACAGTCTGTATCAGACCGGGCTGCTCGCGCGGCTCATGCAGGGCAGGCGCCTGCTGGTCATCGGCAACGCGGCGCCGGGGATGGCGGCGCGGCTGGCGGCCGCGGGCTATGCGGTGACGGGCGTCATTTCGCCGGTCCGCGGATTCGCGGACATCGACCGGGTGATCGGTGAAGCGGCCGCCGCGCGGGACAGCTATGATCTGGCGCTTGTCGCCGCGGGCATTCCGGCCGTCGTCATCGCCGCCGCGCTGGCGGCGGAGTTCGGCAAGGCGGCGCTCGATTTCGGCCACCTCGCGGATCATATCGCCGCCCGGCCGCCCGGTGAAATCTAGCGGCCCGCCCGCTTGAGGCGGCGCGTGCGGCTGGTCCGCGATAACCGGAAGGGGTGAGAACATGAGAGCACTCGGTGTAGCGGCGCGGATGCGCGGGCGCCGCCGCCGGCCGGGCAAGGCGCGTCCCGGGCGTGCCGGGAAGGCGGCCGGACCGGCCCGGAGGTTCGGAAGGGCAGGCGCAGGTGCAAGCGCGGTCCGCGGTGCCGGCGCGAGCCGGCGGGTCGAAGCGATCCGGCCGCGCCCGCTGCGCGGAGAAGAACGGAGCGCCTACGAGGCGGGCCGGGAAGCCGGATACCGCGAAGGCTTCGAAACCGGACTGCACGGTTTCGGCCGCCTGTTCGAAGGGACCAGCATCATCATTCCGACGCTGAATCAGCTGGAATATCTGCGGATGTGCGTGGACAGCATTTTCCGGCATACGGATCTTCCCTATGAAGTCATTGTGGTGGACAACGGTTCCACGGACGGGACGGCGGATTATCTCGAGGCGATGCGCGGCCGTGTCCGGTACCGGCTGCTCGATCGCAATTACGGGTTCGCGGGCGCGGTGAACCGCGGACTCATGATGGCGAAAGGGCAGACGATCGTGGTGCTCAACAACGACACGCTGGTGACCGAGCGGTGGCTTGACAATCTGCTCGCCTGCCTCGCGAGCGACGACCGGATCGGGCTGGTCGGACCGGTGACGAACTATATCGGCGGTGAGCAGCGAATCGAGGTGCCGTATCGCAATCTGACGGAAATGCAGGCGTTCGCGGCGGCGCACAACCGCTCCAACCCGGCGCTGTGGCAGGACGTCGAGCGGATCACCGGGTTTTGTCTCGCGTTCCGGCGGGAGTTGTGGGAGCGGACCGGTTATTTTGATGAAGGATACACGGTCGGCAATTACGAGGACGACGACTACAACATCCGTGTCAAGCTGCTGGGCTTCCGCCTGGTGGTCGCCCGCGACACGTTCATTCACCATTTCGGCAGCGTCAGCATCAAGGCGCTCGGACCGGCGCTCGATGCCGTGAACGAGCACAACGCGGCGTATTACGGCGAGAAATGGGGACACGATCCGCACGGATTGGTCGGAAGGGTGCGCGACTGGGTCCGGGCGCGGCAACCGGGAGGCGTGGAGAACGGATTCCCCGCCGCTTTCAGCGAAGCGGATTTCTATCCGCGCCATGTGGCGGTGCGGGCCTTAAGCGGCACGGTTTACTGGCTCGCTCAGGGCGAGCGCCGGCCGGTGGAAGGGGAACTCCATATTCCCGTGGTCCGGCTGACGATGGTCGATCTGATGCGCTGGCCGATCGGCCCGCCGATCGCCGCCGCTGATGCGGAGCGGCTCTGGCACGGCGGCATGTCCGGCGAAGGTCAGGCGGGCGCGATGCTCATCCGCATGCCGGACGGTTCGCTGCAGCATCTGGAGGAAGGCGTCCGCCGTCCGATTGCGTCGCGGCTGGCCGCGGAAAGCTGGGGACTTGCGGCGAAACCGGCCGTTCCGCTGACGGAAGCGCTGGCGGCGGCGCCGGAAGGGCTGCCGATCATCGCGCCGGTGCGCACGGAGCAGCGGTTGTGACTGCAAGTGGCAGCGGGCTGATTTTCGCATATGCTGTAACGGATACGGCGGGACACAGGGAGGCTGAGCGGTGTCATGCAGCATTTGCTGGACGAACTGATCCACCATCTGTCCGAGGCGCACCGCCAGGCGGCGCGCGTACTGGAAGCCGAGCGGCATGTCGCGGTGCGGATGGCGCAGATCATCCATGCGATGCCGGACCAGCATCCGGATCTCGGCGCGTTCGACGGGCTGATGGAGCATTCCCAGGCGATCGGCAAAAATATCGTCGCTTATCTGAACAACATCGCCGACCTGCAGGAATCGATGGCCGAGCATCTCGCCGCCGTCATGAAAGAGCTGGACGGAGCTTCCGAAGAATGAGCGGGAGGATGGACGCAAGGTGAGCCGGGAACAAGCGTATATGCGCATGTTGAATGCCGCCGCGAACATCGAATGGAACGTCGCCATGATTCTCGAAGCCAAAGCCGTCGAAGCGGAAAAAATGCGGAACTGGCTGATCAACCACGTCACGTCCGACGCTTTCGCCGATCATGAGAGCCAGGTCAAGCAGCCGATTGGCGTGCATGAGCATGTGCTGGAGACGATAGAAGGGCTGACGAAGTTGAACCGCGGCCTGACGGGCGTCCTCAAGGCGGTGCTCGGCGGGAACGAGGACGATGGCGGCAATTTCGGCGGGTTGTTCGACGGCAAATTTGATTTCGAGGATCGATAGCGATGCCGCGGCTGAACCGGGAGCGTGAAGCGAAGCTGGCGCTCCTCGAAGCGCTGGCGTCGAGCCAGCGGGCCGTCGCGCGCATGCTGGACAGCACGGCTGACCTGAACGCGCGCTTTCCGGGCGGGAAGCCGGAAGATGTCGCGGCGATGCTGGCGCGGCTGGCCGGACTCCAGCTGCGCATGTGCGAATCGCTGCTTGGCGTGAAGCTGCGGCGCGTCATGCAGGGCCGGCCGGCCGGTCCGTGGCTTTCGGACGAGCGGCTTCGGATGGATGGCGGGCAAGGCGAGGCGCCGGGCGGCGCGCCGGCGCGCACGGCTTGCCTGCAGGTGAATGCGCCTGCCGGCAAAGCCCGTTCAAGGGAGATGCGGCGGGGCGGCGGGCCCGTCGGTCAGGCGTCGGAATAAGCGGCATCTGGATGCGAACAGCAGGTTGAACGGACGGGAGGGAGCCGGTATGATCAGGCGAAGAAGCAGGCGGCGGCGCTCCGGGACGGGCCGCCGGCGCGTACGGACCGGAGGAGCGGCTCGGCGGCGGCTGCGCCGCAAGACGGGAGCGGCCGGCAGACCGAACCGGACGGTGCGGCGCAGGCGCGCGGTCCGGCGCATCCGCGGCCGGCAGGCGGGCCGGGCTTCCCGGCGCCTTCGCAGGCGGACGGAGCGCGGATCGGCGGCTTACCGCAGGGGCTACAACGAGGCGTACAACGAAGGGTACAATGCCGGGTTTGCGCAAGGGTTCGAGGACGGACATCAGCTTGCGTACGAAAGCCAGCCGTAGCGGGCTTATCGTGTGCGCACGCAATAGAAATCCGTTGGATACGAAACGTTCGGTTTCGTTCCAGCGGATTTTTTTTGCGCCCGGGACAGGCAGAAGCCTGTTTTTGCGACGGGCGGACAAGTGACCATGTGCGTGTGGCCGGCCCGGCATATATTACCCAGGACGGCACAAGAAGGCGCAAGCCGCACAAGGCCGGCGCCTTCCGCTTCATTTGCAGCCGAATCTGCGGAGAAGGCGGTGAGCCGCATGCAACAACGGGCATTGAGCCGCAAACGCAGCACGCCGCGCGTCCGAACGGCCCGGCGCAGCGCGTATCAGGCGGGAAGGCGGGACGGCTGGCGGGAAGGGTGGTCGATCGGCTGGCGGGAAGGCGCCGCGGCGGCGGCGGCCGCTGTCTTCCCGCCCGCAGCGCCCGAGCGTCTGCCGATCCGGGTGCTCTATGTGCCGCAAGGGTTCGAGTCGATCGACGACGGCATGATCGGCGCGCTGCAGCTTCATGCGGCGGAGCTGCATGTCGCCGATCCGACCCGGATGGCGGAGATGGCGGCGCTCATCCGGCCCGATCTGGTGCTCGTGCTAAACGGCTTGCACGTGTTCCCGGACGACCATCTGGAGCAGGTGGACCGGATTCGGGAAATGGGCATCCGGACGGCCGTCTGGTTCGCGGACGATCCTTATGTGACGGAGCAGACGGTGGCGATCGCGCCGCACTATGACGTCGTCGTGACGCATGAGCGGTCGACGGTGGAACTGTACCGGTCGCTCGGCTGCCCCGAAGTCCATCATCTGGCGTTCGCCGCCGATATCGAACGGTTCCGTCCGGTGACGCCGCCCGCCGCCTACCGGTGCGACGTCTGCTTCATCGGCCAGGCGTTCTGGAACCGGGTCGAGACGTTCGACGCGATCGCGGAGGAGCTGGCGGACCTCAATGTGTTCATCGCCGGCGGCCTGTGGGAGCGGCTCAAGTCTTACGGGCTGCTGAAACGCGCGATTCGGCCGGGCTGGCTGCCGGTTGACGAGTCGGTGCTCTATTACAACGGGGCGAAAATCGTCATCAACCTGCACCGCACGGCGGAGCCCGGCTCCGACAACGCGAATGCGAGCGGACTGCCCGGGCTGTCGGTCAACCCGCGCACGTTCGAGATTGCCGCCTGCGGCGCCTTCCAGCTCACGGACCGGCGCGAAGATCTCGAGGCGTATTACCGGCCCGGGCTTGAGCTCGAGACGTTTGACAGCCCCGCCGAATTGGCCGCGAAGATCCGGCACTATCTGAAACACGACGACGAGCGGCGCCGGATCGCCGTGCGCGGGCTCGCCCGGACGCTGCGCGAGCATACGTACACGGCCCGCGCGGGCAGCCTGCTGCGGCTGCTCGGTTACGGCGGTTGATCGTGCGGCGGATGATCGTGCAGCTGAAGATCTTGCGGCAAGGACGCGGAATCTGCGAGAGGACAAAGGGGTGATGCGCGTGACCGCCGCTGCAAGAAAACGTTCCGTCCGGAACAGGGCGTACGCCGGCCGCTATGCCGCCGGCAGGCGCGACGGCTGGCGCGACGGCTGGCGGGACGGGTATTGGATGGGACTGTGCGAGCGGACCGTCCGCGCCGCCGAGGCGCCGCTGCCGGTGCGGGACGTTCATGTCATGTATGTGTCGACGGGCAAAGGGTTTCCCTATTCGCCGATCGACGAGGCGATCGCGGGAAGCCTGGAGCAGCTGGTGACGCGGCTGACCGTCGTCGAGCGGAAGGAAGAGGCGCCTTCCGCGGCCGCGGCCGTCCGTCCGGATGCGGTGCTGTTCCTTGACGGCCTGCATGTCCCGCCGGACATCCCGGACCGGATCCGGGAGCTCGGCATCCGGACGGTCATCTGGTTCACGGATGATCCGTACTATACCGACATTACCGCTTCGCTGGCGCTTCATTACGACGACGTGTTCACGCTGGAGGCGAACTGCGTCGAATTCTACCGCGCCGCCGGGTGTCAGCGCGTCTGGCATTTGCCGCTGGGCTTTTATCCCGGTCATTTCCGACCGCAGAATGCGCCGGCCGGCGTCCGATGCGACATCGCGTTCGTCGGATCGGGGTACTGGAACCGGGTGGCGTTCTTCGACCAGCTGCTACCGTACCTCAAGGGCCGGGATCTCAGGATCATCGGCTACTGGTGGGAGCGGCTGCGCGACTACCGGCAGTTCGCTTCGCGTATTGAGGGGCGCTGGATGACGCCGCAGGAGACGGCGCTGGTTTACGGCGGGGCAAAAATCGTCATCAACATGCACCGGGAGCCCGACGACGGCACGTTCAACAGCAACAGCGTTGGACTGGGCGCGGTGTCGCCGAATCCGCGCACGTTCGAGATCGCGGCCTGCGCGTCGCTGCAGCTGACGGACGTCCGCAGCGAGTTGGCTGCTTATTACGTGCCCGGGCGGGAGATCGAGACGTACGCCTCGCCGGAAGAGCTGGCGGCGAAGATCGACCATTATCTCGTGCATGAGGATGAACGGCGGGCGATTGCGCTGAACGGATTGTACCGGACGATGCGCGATCATTCGTACGCCCGCAGGCTGGATGCGATGCTTGGGGCATTGTTCGGATGACCATCGGACGGCGCGCAAGATGTGCATCCGGCGCCGGGCCAAATGCCGGGCCGTGTTGTCCGCCTTCCCCATATGGTGTAGTACACGCAAAGGAGGTGCCGGGCTTTCAGGCGCCCGAACGATGTGATGAATGCATGGCGCAAACCGCGGCTCGTTGTATTCGCCCATCTGTGCAACCCCGACTTCGTCACCGGAGCGGAGAAACTGACCGCCTTCATGCTGCGTGAACTGGCGGCTTACTACGACTGCATCCTGGCGGTGCCGGGTGAAGGACGGATCGCGGCGGATGCGCGCGCGGCCGGCTTCCGGACCGTCGTGCTGCCGCTTCCCCTCGCCGTTTCCTTCTATCTCGGCCTGCCCCATTGGCAACAGGAAGTGCTGGGCGGGATGGCCGGCGAACCGTTCCGGCAGCTCGTGCGCTGGCTGGCGACGGAAGAGCCGGCGGCCGTCGTCACGGCCACCTGCGTCCATCCGCTGCCGGCCATAGCCGCCCGCGCGCTCGGTATTCCGGTCGTCTGGGCCGTAATGGAGACGATGCAGGAGACGGCGCACACGGCGCACATTGCCGCCTTCATGGGCGCGCATGCCGACCGGATCATCGGGATCTCCGAATCGGTGCTCGCGCCGTTCAAGCTGGCGGACACCCAGGCGAAGTCGGCGCTGCTGCCGCCGTCGTGGGATGAGCGGGAGCTTCGGCCGGAGGAATGGCCGCTGAACCGCGAAAGCATGCGCCGGATGCTCGGCGTAGGCGACGGGCAGCCGCTCGTCGGATTCATCGCCTCGTCCATCTATGCGAACAAAGGCTTCCATCATTTCATGGAAGCGACGTTGGCTGCGGCCGCCCGCCATCCGGAGGCCCGGTTCCTGATCGTCGGCAATCCGGTCGACCAGCCGTATTTCGATGCCGGGCTCGGGATGGCGCGGGAGGCCGGCGTGATCGACCGCTACCGGTGGATCCGGTACGAGTCGCGGATCGAGCGGATTTACCCGGCGCTCGACGCGCTCGTGGTGCCGAGCGTGGCGGCCGAAGGGTTCGGCCTGACCGCCCTCGAGGGGATGATGTTCGGCAAACCCGTCATTTCGTACGCCTCCGGCGGGCTGGCGGAGATCCACGCCGCCACGGGCAATACGGAGCGGGCGGTGCCGCCCGGCGATGCGGGCGCGCTGGCTGCCGCGCTGATCGGGCTGCTCGATCATCCCGACCAGATGGCCGGGATCGGGGCGCGTAGCCGCGAGGCGGCGATCGCCGCCTACGGCATCGACGCGTACCGGGCGAGGCTGCAGGCGTTCCTCGCCGCGTTCCGTCCCGAGTCGATGCCGAGCGCCGTCTTGATCCGCGGCAGTGGGCCCGCGATCTATCTGCGCCAGGGAATCGCGCTGCGCCGGTTTGCGTCGAGGGCGGCATTCCTCGCCGCCGGGCACCGGTTCGAGGAAGTCCGGCAGGTGCCGGACGAGGTGATCGCGGCGCTGCCGCACGGTCCGGCCATCGGGGACGGCGCGTCCCGCGGCGGAAGGCGCCGCCGCCGGCGCGTGCGGCGGACGCGAGGAGGCCGGCGCGCGGGGCGCGGGAGGAGACGGCTGCGGAGCCGCAGGGCGAGGCGGCTTGCGCGCCGCGGCAGGCGCGCCGCCGTGCGCAGGAGGGCCTCGCGGCGCATCGCCGGGGCAAGGCGCGGACGGCGGTCGGGAAGGAGCCGCAGGCAGAGGCGGCGCAGCAGAAGTTGACGGTTTCGTTGCCCGGGAGGCTGTAACGCGAATACCGCGTTACAGGGGCGAGCGGGACGTCGCTGCGTGAGTTGTAACGCGGATACCACGCTACAGGATCGAGCGGGACGTCGCTGCGTGAGTTGTAACGTGGATACCACGCTACAGGGTTGAGCGGGACGTGTCTGCGTGAGTTGTAACGTGGATACCGCGTTACAGGGTCGAGCGGGACGTGTCTGCGTGAGTTGTAACGTGGATACCGCGTTACAGGGTCGAGCAGGGCATTGCTGCGTGAGCTGTAACGCGGATACCGCGTTACAGGGTCGAGCGGGACGTGTCTGCGTGAGTTGTAACGTGAATACCGCGTTACAGGGTCGAGCGGGACGTGTCTGCGTGAGTTGTAACGTGGATACCGCGTTACAGGGTCGAGCAGAGCATTGCCGCGTGAGCTGTAACGCGGATGCCACGCTACAGGAGCATGCGAGGGTTTGGCGTTGGCGGGGCAGGTCCCGGACAGGCGTCGATTTCATCCAGGAAGGCAGGTGGGCGAATTGCGCGTCGCGACGATTCTCGGCACGCGGCCGGAGATCATCCGGCTCAGCCTGATCATCGAGAAGCTGGACCGGCTGGCGGATCGGCATGTGCTCGTGCATACGGGACAAAATTTCGATCCGCGGCTGAGCGATATTTTCTTCACGGAACTCGGGGTGCGGAAGCCGGACTACGCGCTGCCCGCGGCGGCGAATGACTATTCCGTCGGCGGGCAGCTCGGCAAGATGTTCCGCGAGACGGGCCGCATTCTGGCGCAGGAGAAGCCGGATGTCGTCCTCGTGCTCGGCGATACGAACAGCGCGCTGTGCGCGGTGCTGGCCGAGCGGATGGGCATTCCGGTCGTGCACATGGAGGCGGGCAATCGCTGCTACGATCTGAAGGTGCCCGAGGAGAAAAACAGGCGGGTCATCGACGCGGTGTCGACGATCAACATGCCGTACACGCCGTACAGCAAGCAGAATCTGCTGCGCGAGGGATTCCCGAGCGAACGGATCGTCATCTCGGGCAACCCGATCCGCGAAGTCATTCTCCATCAGGGAGACCGCATCCGGGCGAGCGATGTGCTCGACCGGCTGGCCCTCACGCCCGGCGAATACATCATCGTGACGGCGCACCGGGCGGAAAACGTCGACGTGCCCGAGCGGCTCGCCTCGATCGTGGAAGGGCTGAACCGGACGGCGGAACGGACGGGCAAGCGGCTCATCTGCAGCGTGCACCCGCGCACCCGCCACCGGATCGAGTCCGGCGGGGCGGCGATTCAGCGCCATCCGCTGGTCGAGTTCCATGAGCCGTTCGGGTTCTTCGACTTCGCAAGGCTCGAGCAGTCGGCGTTCTGCGCGATCACGGACAGCGGCACGGTGCAGGAGGAATGCTGCCTGTTCCATGTGCCGACGGTGACGATCCGGGACACGACGGAGCGGCCGGAGACGGTGGACTGCGGCAGCAATGTCGTGTGCGGCGTGGCGGCGGAACGGATTGCGGAAGCCGTCACGGCGATGACGTCGCTGCCGCCCCGCTGGAAGGTGCCGGAAGGATACGATGCGGACAATGTGTCGGATATCGTGGTCAAATTTTTGCTGGGAGGGAAATGGGGTGTTCACTAATGCGCGCATCCTCGTGACGGGCGGCACCGGTTCGTGGGGACACGAGCTGGTGCGCCAGCTGCTTCCCCAGGACCCGGCGGAAATCATCGTCTTCTCCCGCAGCGAAGCGGCGCAGGTGGCGATGAGCCGCGAGTTTGAGGACCGGCGCCTGACGTTCCGCATCGGCGATATCCGGGATCGGGAAGCGCTGGTTGCCGCCTGCGCCGGCGTCGATTACGTGTTCCACCTGGCCGCGCTGAAGCATGTGCCGGTCTGCGAGGAGCAGCCGTACGAGGCGCTCAAGACGAACGTGCTCGGCACGCAGCATGTCATCGAGGCGGCGATCGCGAACAAGGTGAGGCGGGTCATCTACATTTCCACCGACAAGGCGGCGAATCCGTCGAATTTCTACGGCATGACGAAGGCGATCGGCGAAAAGCTGATCGTGTACGCGAATCTGCTGCGCAGCGGCACGACGTTCGTCTGTGTCCGGGGCGGCAACGTGCTCGGCACGAACGGCAGCGTCATTCATCTGTTCCGGCAGCAGATCATGGAGAAGCAGGAGGTCCGGATTACGGATCGGCGCATGACGCGGTTCTTCCTGACGCTGGAGGATGCGATCCGGCTGCTGTTCAAGGCGTCGGCGGAAAGCGTCGGGGGCGAGATTTTCGTCATGATGATGCCGACCTGCCGGATCGTCGATCTGGCGGAGGTGCTGATGGAGGCGTATGGACGGCGGGTGCCGATCGTGGAGACGGGCGTCCGGCCGGGCGAGAAGATCGACGAGATTCTGCTCACGGAGTTCGAGAGCCAGAGCACGGTCGTCTACGACCGGGAGTATCTGGTCATCCTGCCGCCGCTCGCGATTCCCGGGCTGGCGGAGCGGTATGCGGGCTATCCGAAGGTGCAGTTCCAAAGTTTCAGTTCGGCCGATTCGCTCATGACGAAGGACGAGATTCGCGCGATGCTGATCCGGGGAGGGTTCCTCTCATGAAAGTGCTTGTCATCGGCGGCAACGGCATGGCCGGGCATATGATGGTCCGGTATTTCCGGAAGACGGGCGCTGATGTGTGGTACACGGTGCGGAGGCTTTCCGGAGGAATCGGGGAGCTAAAGCTCGATGCGACGGACCTCGACGCCGCCGCGGAGACGATCGGGCGGGTCGGTCCCGATCTTGTGATCAATTGCGTCGGGGTGCTCAATCAGGATGCGGAGCGCCGGCCGAAAGAAGCGTATCTCGTGAACGGGCTGCTGCCGCACTGGCTGGCGCGGGCGGCGGAGGCGGCGGGCGGCCGGCTCATCCACATCAGTTCGGATTGCGTTTTCCTCGGCGATCGGGGCGGGTACCGGGAGTCCGACCGGCCGGACGGGGTGTCGGCGTACGCGCGGACGAAGGCGCTCGGCGAGGTGCACGATCCGCGGCATCTGACGATCCGCACGTCGATCATCGGGCCGGAGATCCGCCCGGATGGGATCGGACTGCTACGCTGGTTCCTGCAGCAGAAAGGGACGGTGAACGGCTATGCCCGGGTGCTGTGGAACGGTGTCACGACGCTTGAACTGGCGCGGGCGGTGGAATATGCCGCCGGCCGTCCGGAGATCGGCGGGCTCGTGCATCTGACGGCGCCGCGCATCGTCAGCAAGCTGGAACTGCTCGGCATGTTCCGCGAGGCGTTCGGCCGGGACGATGTGACGATCCGGCCTTCGGATGAGCCGCGCATCGACCGGACGCTGGTTCGGGAGCGGACGGACTTCGATTATATGCCGCCCGATTATCCGGAGATGCTGGCGGAGCTGGCCGACTGGATGCGGGAAGGGTGACCGGCATGGTCGGCATCCGGCTGCTCGTGACGGGAGCGGGCGGCTTCTGCGGCCTGCACGCCTGCCGGTATTTCGCCAGGCAGGGGTTCGATGTGGTCGGCGTGCTTCGGACGACGGACGATCCGCGTGCGGCGGTGCTGCGGCACGTGGGAGCCGCGGCGGAAGGGTGCGAGCTGACGGACCGGCATGAGGTTGAGCGCTTGATCGCCCGGGTCCGGCCGGACTGGATTCTGCACCTGGCGGGCCTCAGTTCCGCCGGACCGTCCTGGCGCGAGCCGGCAAGGTATATGGAAGCCAACGTGATGGCGGCCGTCTATCTGCTCGAGGCGGCGCGGCGTGAGAAGGGCGGGGACTTTCGGTTCGCGGCCGCCGGCTCGATGCTGCGCTTCGATTGGCCTGCGGATGGCGGGGCGCCCCGGCCGCCCCACCCGTACAGTCTGAGCAAGACGCTGCTGACCGCGGTCGTCCGCAGCTGGCATCATCTGTACGGGACGGCGGCGATCGTCGCCGAGCCGGCCAATCTGATCGGCCCCGGACCGTCCATGGGGCTGCCGGCGCTGATCGCCGCGCATATCCGCGCACTGCGGCGGGCCCGTCTGGTCGGCGCGCCGGACCCGGCGCCCTTCCCGCTGAGCAGCCTGGTGGAGCGGCGCGATTACGTCGATGTCCGGGACGCGGTGAAGGCGTATGCGCTGCTGCTCGAGCGCGGCGAGCCCGGCGGCGTCTATCCGATCGCGTCGGGCCGGCAGCGGACGCTCGGCGAAGTGGCGGCGGCGTACGAGCGGGCGGCGGGTTTCCGCGTCGAATGGTCGATCGGCGATTCGGATGCGCCGTCGCCGCCGCCTGCGGATGCGTCGGCTTTGCGCGCGCTCGGCTGGCGGCCGGAGATTCCGTTCGCGCTGTCGGTGGCCGATACGCTGGACGATGACGCGGGAAGCGTCGCCTGGTTTATGCGGTCCGACGGCGGTTGAATGGGTTGACGGTGTAAAGGGCGTCGGTCGGGCGGGCTGCCGACGGGTTGACGGGCTGCCGGTGTGAGGAGGGTTGATTATGGCGGATGCAACGATCGTGATTCCTTTTTACAATGATCCGTATGTGGCGGAGGCGGTGGAGAGCGCGCTGGCGCAGACGCATCCGTCGGTCGAGGTCATCGTCGTCGACGACGGGTCGACGTCATGTGCCGAGCTGCTCGCACCTTACCTGGACCGCGTCCACTACATCGGCAAGGCGAACGGCGGCACGGCCAGCGCGCTCAACGCGGGCTTCCGGCTCGCCTCCGGCCGGTATGTCGCGTGGCTCAGCTCGGACGACCGGTTCCGGCCGGAGAAAATCGCCCGCCAGATGGCGGCGATGGAGGCGGCCGGCGCGTGGATCGGCCATACGGCGTTCGCGGTCATCGACGGCGAAGGCCGCGTGACGAATCCGCATGTGCTGCTGGTGGGAGACCGGCCGGATCTGTTTTACCGGGCTTTCGTGGACGGCAATCCGGTGAACGGCTGCACGGTCATGATGCGCAAGGAGTTGTTCGAGCGGCTGGGCGGTTTCGATGAAGGGCTGCCGTTCACGCATGATCTCGATTTCTGGTATCGGGCGATGCTGGCGGGGTTTCCTTTCCACTATCTCGGGGAGCCGCTGACGGAGTACCGCATGCACGACGCCATGGGCACGGTGCGCCACCGGGAGGCGATCCGCGCGGAGGTGGAGGCGACGTTCGCGCGGTATGCGGGGCGGTGGAGCACGTTTCTGCGGCAGCTGGGGATTGCGGTGTAGGCTGCGGCGGGACCGGGGTGACGGGTTGGGTAGGTGTGCGTTTGCTTGCGTTACAGGTTAGGGGATACAGGAGCCGTTTGGCTCAATTTTTTTTTTTTTT